>CAZEFL010000010.1:0-43753 GCA_964511485.1 uncultured Nitrosopumilaceae archaeon | reverse complement strand
ATCATAATCTCTTATTGTTTTACTGTTATAATCCCCTAAAAGTGGGAAATTGAAATTATTTTTTTCTGCAAATGCTTTGTTTGCAAATGGGCCATCATTACTAATGGCAATTACTTGTGCTCCTAGATCTGAGATCTCTTGCCAAGAATCTCTAAATGTGCATAATTCTGCCTCACACACTGGAGAACTAGCAGCAACTATGAATGATAAAACAATTTTTCCTCCTTTGAATTCATCCAAAGTCCTCAATTTTAATTCTGTATCTGGAAGTTCAAAATCAGGAGCAACATCCCCAATGTTTAAAGACATGGATGCTTTTTCTTAGTGTTCTATAAAGTACTTTAGAAAAATGATCTTTTTCAAAACTAGATCGAAACAATGAGGCATAGCTTTTTATACAAAAATCAGGGTGAAAAGCTAAATTGGTCGGGGAACTAGCGGGCAATTATAGTACCGTTGTATTGATGTTCGGCTTTGCCGTAGCAGCAATGGCTCCCGCATTAATTATTTCCAGAATGATTTCTCCTAGAAAACGAAGCAATCCTGTGAAATTTTTACCAATGGAATGTGGTCAAGTACCATCTGGTGAAGGAAGAACCCATTTCATGATGCAGTATTATCCCTATATTCTGATGTTTGTTGTTTTTGATGTAATGGCAATTTTTCTATATGCATGGGGGAGTGCTATTTTGGAACTTCCAAAAAGTGCAACTTTACCGATGATGGGATTCTTGGCAATAATGTTTGGAGCAATGGCATTTGCATTGTATCAATCAGGGAGAAGAAGAATTTGGTAGTTATTTATGTACAAAATATTTTCAGGGAGTTGAGAAATATTGCTTAAAGATCTGATTACCCCAGAAAATGCAAATGTCTTTGTAGGTAAGTTAGGTGATATTTTAGAAAAAGCAATTGATAAACCATTAGGTTATGCAATCAATTGGGGAAGAATTTGGTCTTTATGGCCTGTGCATATTGAAACAGCATGTTGCAGTGTAGAATTTGGTGCAGCCTCTAGTCCAAGATATGATGTTGAAAGATTTGGAATTATTGAAGCATTTGGTTCACTTCGACAATGTGATCTAGTTGTTGTTCAGGGAACTATCACACGTAAAATGGCACCACGTCTTAGATTAGTTTATGATCAAATGCCTGAACCCAAGTATGTAATTGCTATGGGTGCTTGTGCAATTACTGGAGGATTATATTTTGATTCATACAATGTTCTTCCAGGTATTGATGGTGTAATTCCAGTTGATGTTTATGTTCCAGGTTGTCCACCTAGACCTGAAACTTTAATTCAAGGATGTATTTTGTTACAAGAAAAAATCAAGAGGATGAAAGCGAGGAAGTTTGTATAATGAGTACTGAAACTGTCGCATCAGAAGAGGTTAAATCTGAGGGAAAACCAGCTCCTGCAAAAAAACCTGAAGAAAAACCAATTGAGTTGCCCGAATTTGAGAAAAGCCTTTCTGATAAAATTACTGAAAAGTTTGATGATAAAGTTGAAGTTGCCTTTGTAAAAGAAAACAGGGTCAGAATTAATGTGGGTAGTGAGAATGTATATGATGTTGCTGAATTTATTCGTGATGAACTGAATTTTGATCATGTTGAGTCCGTTTCTGGTGTAGATTTTCCTCAAGACAAAGAAATTGAAGTTGTTTATCATATAGGCTCTTATTCTGATTCTTCATTATCTAGACAAGTTCTTGTTTTAGCTACTAGAGCTCAAAGAGAAGAAAATCCTATTCCTGGAAAAGATGCAACTAAACTTCCTACTCTTAGAGATATTTTTTATAGTGTAGAATTTCATGAACGAGAAATTTTTGAAATGTTTGGTGTCTTCTTTGAAGGACATCCTGATAATAGACGATTATTGTTACCTGAAGATTGGGCAGATTTACCTCCACTTAGAAAGGACTTTGACACAAGAGGGCGATAGAGATGACTGAAATAATGCCAGGATTAGCACTCCAAAAAGTTGATGAACGAATTATGACTCTGAATGTTGGACCACAACATCCAGGTTCTGGTCACATGAGAATTGTTGTCCAAATTGATGGTGATTATATTGTTGCATGTGATCCAGATCCGGGATATGTTCATCGTGGAGAAGAGAAAATGGCAGAATACCGAAACTACATTACAAATATTCCACACTTAGAAAGACCAGTTATTCATGATTCTTGTAATGTTCTTTATCCTTATGTTTTAGGAGCTGAAGAACTTTTAGGAATTGAAGTTCCTGAACGTGCAAAGTATATTCGAGTAATTGCATCTGAACTTAACAGATGTATCTATATCATGTATTGGCTTGCAATTTATGGAATCTTCTTAGGCCATTCTACAATGTTTATGTGGCCTGCAGGTGATCGAGAATTTTTAATTGATCTTATGGAAAAAATGAGTGGTGCAAGAGTTACACATGCTCATTTCATTCCAGGTGGAGTTCGAAATGATTTACCGCCAAATTTTGAAGATGTTTGTTTACGTCAAGTAAATTATTTTGAAAAACGTATCAAAGAATACGCCGCAGTGTTTTATGATAACCCCATTCTTATTTCAAGAACTGCAGATACTGGAGTCTTGTCTAGACAAGATGCAATTAGACTTGGAACAACTGGTTCTGTTCTTCGTGCAAGTGGGGTTGATTATGATCTTAGAGTCAAAGAACCTTATGATGTTTATGATGAATTAGATATTCACACCAATGTAATGAAAGAAGGTGATGCATATGCAAGATCTAGAATTCCATGGCTCGATATGATGGAAAGCTGTAATATTATCAGACAAGCGCTACAAAAAATGCCAAAGTCCGGTTCTGTCAGAACGAAATTAAAACCAAATCCAAAAACAAAAGGACCTGCTACTGTATACAAGCGTGTAGAATCTGGCAGGGGTTCTTTAGGTTGTTATATTGTCTCTGATGGCAAAGTGGAACCTTATAGACTAAAACTAAGTGTTCCTTCATTTAGAAATTTGATTGCACTACCATATCTTCTCAAAGGAGAAAAACTTGGCAACATGCCATCAGTATATTGGAGTCTCAATTATTGGCCAGTGGAGGCAGATAGGTAAATGTCTGTAATTGCACCAAAATTCAAACTAAGTGAGTTCATCAAATCATTACTTGATAATGTTTTCTGGATTATTCTAATTGTAAACTTAATTGGTATTCCTGCAATTATGATGGTTTTATTCTTTATTGAAATGCCTGTCATTCATGGTGAATTACTTACACCATTTTTGGCACTTTCATGGTTAGCGGATCCAACTAGAACACTTCCTATAATTCAGTCATTTATGGAAACTGATATTTTTAGGGTGATGGCATTTCCAGGATTTGGTTTTGCAGCATTGTTAGCTGCTGGAACAATTTTTGTTGAAAGAAAGATGCTTGCAAAATTACAATTAAGAGTCGGTCCTTTCTATTGTGGAAAACTTGAAGGTATTTTACAATTAATGGGAGATGGTCTGAAATTAATTTCTAAAGAAATTATAATTCCTGCAAAGGCTGATAAACCAATTTTCTGGGCTGCTCCAGTAATCTTTGTTGGAGCTGCAGCAGCATTTGTTGCATTAATTCCAGTTGCACCAGGTTGGGTAGTTGCAGATGTAGATTTAGGTTTGATTGCTGTATTTGCAGTTATTGGATTTTTCCCAATTATTACTATTCTTTCAGCATGGTCTGCAAATAGTAAGTTCCCCTTCATTGGAGGAATTAGAGCTTTATTCCAAATGGTTTCATTTGAAATCCCATTAATTCTGTCTTTATTGGGAGTTGTAATTTTAACTGGAACTCTTAATTTATCTGAAATTGCAGCAAGTCAATCTAGTTTTCCATGGATAGTATTTTTGCCAGTAGGTGCCATTGTTTTCTTTATTACAATGCTTGCAGAATTAGAAAGAATTCCATTTGATTTACCTGAGGCTGAAAGTGAAATTGTAGCTGGATGGTTAACAGAACTTTCTGGAATGATGTATGGTCTTGTTCAATTGGGAACTTATCTCAAACTTTATGCGTTTGCAGCATTGTTTGTTGTATTATTCCTCGGTGGCTGGAATGGTCCATCAATTGTACCTCCTTTCCCTGCAGAAATAATTACTGATGGTATTACAATGGGTCCGGTAACCCTCAAAGTTCCTGGATTACCAGTATTTTCTCAAGAAATGCTTAATGGAACACTATGGTTTGTTCTCAAAACAGTAGGTGTGATTTTCTTTATTATCTTACCAAGAGGTGTATTTCCAAGAGTAAGAGTTGATATATTGTTGAATCTGGGTTGGACAAAATTAATTGGACTTGCTTTCGTTAACATCTTTATTGCTCTGGGATTGCTTTACGCTGGAGTGTTAGGACCGGGAGGATTGCAATAATGGGAACTGCAACTGGAATTATCCGCGCACTGAATTCTGGAATTAAACATATGGCAATTAAGCGATTTACTTTACGTTATCCTGAAGAGAAACTAAAATTTGTTGGCGATGGTTATCAATTTGATCCTTCAACTGGTGTTGGAATTGCTGGATTAAAGGGACGTCATATGTTATTTCATGATCATTGTACTGGTTGTCAATTATGTTCTATTGCATGTGAAGGTGTTGCTGAAGCAATTGCCATGGTAAAGGTACCAGAAGAACAAAAACAAAATAAAAAAGCAATTATGCCTCAAATTGATTATGGTAAATGTGTTTTTTGTGGACTCTGTGTTGATGCATGTCCATTTTACGCATTATACATGACAAATGATTATGAATTATCTTCCTTTTCTAAAGAAGGATTAATCTATACACCTGCTCAACTTCAGGTAAAACCGTATGTTGCACAGGATAGTGAAATACAAATAACTTCTAGAGGTGCGACACATGGCTGATGCAGCATTTTTAGCATTAACAGTAATTACCATTGGTTCAGCAATTGCTGCACTTGAATTAAGATCATTGATTTATGGTTCTATTGCTTTGATGGGAACTCTTGGTGGAATTGCTGGTTTCTTTTTCTTATTAGATGCACCATTTGTTGCATTGTTCCAATTAGCGGTTTATGTTGGCTCTATTGCTGTTTTGATATTATTTACTGTAATGTTGGTAAAAAGAGAACTCATATTCAAAAAAATTGAAGACAAGAGAAGAAAGTTTGCAGGAATTGGATTAATGCTTGTAGTAATGGTGTCATTAGGTGCTGTTTTCTTAGATTCTGGAATTAAAACAATAACAACTGATGAACCACCTGTTGATTTTAGAGATATTGGTGCAGACTTTGTAATCTATTATTGGCCTGCATTGATTTTAATGGGATTAATTTTAGCGGGTTCTGTTATTGGTGCTTTAGTATTGGCAAAACGAGAGGATGTGGAGAATGACCAGCGAACTAGTTGATTTTACACTTGTTTCAGTTGCCCTATTAGGAATAGGAATTTACGGTTTAGCTGTAAAGCGTAATTTTATCCGAATGTTATTTGCTGTTGAAATAATAATTAATGCTGCAAATCTTAACCTTGTTGCATTTGGTAGATTTTTGCCTCATAGTGGTGGTCAAACTTTAGCTTTGTTTTCTATTGCAATTGCAGCTGCGGAAGTAGCAGTTGGACTGTCATTAATTATTGTAGCATATAGGATGTATCAAAATGTCGATATTGCAGACTTTAGGAGCTTGAAAGGATAATGGAATATGCATTATTACAGGCAGTTTTCCTGCCCCTCTTATTATCGCCAGTAGCTTACATTATTGGAAGAAAAGTAGGTCCTACACCTGCCATGTGGTTCACATTTGCAATTTTACTCTATACTACAATTCTAGTAATTAACGCTGCACTTTCTGGAACTGTGGAAGAACATTATCCTTGGACTTCATTGTTTGGAGAATTTGGTTTCTTGTTAGATGGTTTAGCATCACCATTTGCAATAATGATTTATGTCCTATCTACCATTTTGGTTCTTTACTCAAAACCATACATGATTCATAAATTCCATGAACAATTTGAAGAAGAACAAAATATTGCCCCATCTAGAAGTGGCCAAACTTCTGTTATTGAAGCCTCTTCACTTTCAAATTATGTAAATGCAAAATCTGGACTTTACTTTGCACTTTATCTTGTCTTTGCAATGGGAATGCTTGGAACAGTTCTATCTACAAACTTGATCGAATTTTATATTTTCTTTGAGGTGATGTTGATTCCTGGTTTCTTCTTAGTTGCACTTTGGGGAGATGGTCCAAGAAGAAAGATTGGTTTAATGTTCTTATTTTGGACTCATGCTGGTGCCGTTGTTTTACTACTTGGCTTTTTGATGATAGGTCTTACAATTGGAAGTTTTGATTTTGCAGATATCAAAGAATCTGAAATACCTCAAGATATTGTAATGATTTCTGCCATTGCCATTGCAATTGGTCTTGGTGTCAAATTAGCAGTCTTTATGTTCCATATCTGGTTGCCTTATGTTCACGGTTCTGCGCCTACACCAATTAGTGCATTATTGTCTCCAGCTATGATTGGAATTGGTGCTTATGGAATTTTTAGATTAATTGTTGAATTCTTACCATCTACATTTGCAGAACTTTCAATTTGGTTCCACATTTGGGGTCTTGTTACAATGATTTATGGTGGCGCAATGGCACTTATGCAAGATGATTTGAAACGTCTTCTTGCATATTCTAGTATTAGTCAGATGGGGTATCTTTTGTTTGGAATTGGTTCAATGTCTGCATTGGGTCTTGCTGGTGCAGAAATGATGTATGTGACTCACGCAATTGGAAAGGGTATTCTCTTTATGATGGCTGGAATTATTATTGTTAAAGTTGGTACTCGAAGTATCACTAAACTAGGTGGATTGGCAGGAAAAATGCCAATAACTGCAGTATGTGCAGTAATTGGTGCATTAACAATAATGGGTGTTCCTCCAACCAGTGGTTTCATGGGCGAATGGGTCCTCTTTTATGGCGCATTAGAGACTGCAATTGAAGAAGGTTCTACACTTAGAGCTGTTACTTTTGGATTGGGTCTTATTGCAACTGCACTTACAATGTCATATTTACTATGGATGCTAAAACGAGTATTCTTTGGAAAAACTCCTGAACATCTTGAAAATGTGAAAGAAGGAAGTTGGTATATGACTGCCCCGATGATGGTATTGGCAGGATTTTCAATTGTAGTTGGAATTTATCCAGACATTTTCTACAAAACAATAATTCCGTACATGAATGGAGTGTTGGGGGTTTAGATTATGGCAACTGAATTAATGGGATTTGAAATTGGAACTTTAAGTGCATGGTTGGTTTGGATTTTACCATTTGCTGCAGCTATGATTATTCCAGGAATTGGAAAACTATCTAAACATGCAACAGGATTTGTTGCAGTTGGATTTGCCTTGATGAGTGCACTATCTGCAGCAACTATGATCCCTGTTGCATTAGAAGCTCATGAACTCCATCATCAAGTAATGTGGATAGAATCAATTGGTCTTAAAGGAGGTGTATTAGCAGATCCACTTTCCATTATCATGGCAAATGTAGTTGGTTGGATTTCATTCCTCATTATGATTTACAGTACTGGATATATGAAAGGCGATAAAGATATTCCAAGATTTTGGTTCTGGATGATGTTCTTTATTGGTTCAATGCAATTAATTGTATTATCTGACAATTTACTTCAAGTATTCTTTGGATGGGAAGGTGTAGGACTTGCGTCATATGCATTGATTAGCTTTTGGTATCGTGATAAAAAGAAGGATCATGTTGGTACTGAAGGACGTACTGTTCTTGGAATGTTAGATTACTATTCCCCAACTCATGCAGGTATGAAGGCATTCATCATGACCAAAGTTGGTGATGTAATGATGATTGCAGGAATGCTCTTGATATTTCTATTTGCAGGTACTTTTGGCTTTAAAGAATTAATTGGTGATACTACTTGGGCTACTACTATGGCTGCTCAGGGACTCTTAGTCCCTGCATTTGTTTTACTATTTGGTGGAGCAATGGGCAAGTCTGCACAATTCCCATTAAACGAATGGTTGTTAGAAGCAATGACTGGACCTACTGCAGTTTCTGCATTGATTCATGCAGCAACGATGGTCAAGGCAGGTGTATTTTTGGTCGCAAGAATTGGTCCACTTGTATTTGCATTAGGTGCAGCAGGAATAATGGCTGATCAATTCTTTGAAATTGTTGCTTGGGTTGGTGCAATCACTGCATTATTGTTAGCAACACAAGGCATGGTAAATCCTGAAATCAAGAAAGTTCTTGCATATTCTACTGGTTCTCAAATTGGTTATATGATGATGGCATTAGGTGTAGCAGGATTATCTCATCAATATGTTGATGGTTATACTGCTGGATTTTTCCATTTAATTTCACACGCAATGTTTAAAGCTTCATTGTTCATGGCAGCAGGATCTCTTCTGCATATTGTAGGTTCTCGATTTATGACCGATATGGGTGGTCTGAAAAAACACATGAAGAAAACTTATGCTTTCATGTGGGCTGCAGGTCTTGGTCTGATGGGTGCACCATTTATCACAACAGGTTTCTGGAGTAAGGATGCAATTTTTGCTGCTGTATATGAATCTGGAAATGATTGGGCATTGCCATTATACATAATTGCTGTTCTAACTGCTGTTATCACTGCATTTTATACGACAAGAATGCTTGGAATGGTGTTCTTTGGAAACAAGAGCAAACATATTGAAAAGATGGAAGAAGAAGGACATCATATTCATGAAGCATCACCTTCAATGTGGATTCCATATGGCATTCTTGCTGTTCTAACTATTGGAGTTGGTTTAATCGGATTATCTGCTGAAGAAGGACTTCATCATATGTTTACTGACTACTTGGAACATTCATTTGGTATTCATAGTGCACATGTAACTGAAGACGCATCCATTTTGCCAGGATTCTTACAAGGACTTAATCCTGTTGCACTAGGTTCTTCATTAGTAGCATTTGCTACAGGTATTGGATTAGGTTACATCTTTTACATTGGTAGATGGGTTGATCCTATAAAATTTGTAAATTCAAATATTTTCTTTTATTCAATTCACAAACTTTTCTTAAACAGATGGTATCTTAATGCAATTATTTACTGGTGCTTTGTTGTAGCCCCATTATGGTTATCAAGAGGTGTATTTCGATACTTTGAAAAGACAGCTATCGATTATGGTATGAATGCTGGAGTTCAAAAAGCAACTGCATGGAGTGCTAAAGTAATCCAAGGAACTCAGACTGGTGTATCGCAATCATATCTATTCGTATTTGGAGCAGGACTATTATTCGTAGTTTTGATATTGTTGATGTAGGTGTTATGAAATGTTAGAAATTACTTCAACTCCATTAGTATTAATTGCAATTTTAGGAACTGTTGGTATTCTTCTTCCAATTATTAGTATTGTAAGAAAAGAACAGGGTTCTAATTCATTTTATGCAGTAATTGCATTTGCCGCATTAATTGTATCCATGGGTTATGTAGGATATCAATTCATTAATGATAATGTAGCCGCATCTGCTCTTTTCTCTGAAGATGTAATTGTTGATGATGCCTTTGGTGGATTCTTTGCAATTGCAATGTTAATTGTTGCTCTGTTCACAACTGTTGGCTCTTTTAATTATATGAGAAAACATAACTCTCCTGCTGTTTACTATTCACTAATTTTACTTGCAACCATTGGTATGGTGTTAGTTGCATATTCTACAGATCTGGTGATGTTATTTGTTGCATGGGAATTAATGAGTATTCCAACATATGTCTTAGTTGGATTTATGAAAAAGAATCCAAAATCAAATGAGGCAGCTCTAAAATATTTCTTGTTTGGTGCATTATCTTCTGCAATCATAGTTTACGGAATTTCAATTTCTTATGGATTAACTGGCTCTACAAACATTGGTGAAGTAATCCAAGGATATTCTACACTTGATCCTTCGTTGTTACCTATCGCATTACTTTCTGTTGGAATGTTTATTGCAGGATTTGGTTTCAAGATGGGACTTATTCCATTCCATCAATGGCTCCCTGATACTTATGAGGGTGCACCTCCTCCAATTACCGCTTTACTTGCGGCAGCTACTAAGAAAGCTGGATTTGCCGCGACGATTAGAATTGTTATTCTTGGAATGGTCGTTTTGCACCTTGATTGGACTGTAGCTCTGGGAATCATCGCAGTAATGACAATGACTATTGGTAATGTCGCTGCAATTATGCAAAAGAATCTTTCTAGAATGTTGGCGTATTCTAGTATTGCTCATGCTGGATACATTTTGATTGGTCTTGCAATTGCACCACATAGCTCACTTGGTCTGCAAGGTTCTTTGTATCAAATTATGAATCATGCAGTAATGAAAGGTGCCGCTTTTATTGCAATTGCAGGAATAGTTACAACTTTAGCAGTTACTCATATCGATAAATTAAAGGGACTTGGAAGAAGAATGCCCATTACCGCTCTAGGTCTAATTATTTCATTATTTGCTCTTGCAGGAATTCCCCCCCTCTCTGGATTCTGGAGTAAATTGATGTTATTTGGTGGTGCATTAGATGCTGGTTCTGTAATTTGGTGGGCTCCATGGCTTGCTATAGCTGGTGTCTTAAACAGTGCATTATCTCTTGCTTACTATGGTTGGATTACAAGAAAGATGTACTTTGAAGGAGAAACAGAAAAGAGAGTCAAAGAACCAAAATCAGTAATTGCTGTTATGATTGCATCTATAATCTTCTTAGTTGGATTTGGTGTTTATCCAGAACCACTCATCAAATTTGTAGAGTTGGCAACTCCAGTTATTAGTTTAGGTCTTATGTCTTAAATGAAGTAAATTTAATTAAATTTTCTAAATTTATTTTCGCATCATTATCTGGAATTCCTCTTAATCCTACTCGTGCTTTTTCAGCGTATTCTTTTAACAATTCTTCCATTTTATTGAATACATCTCTTGGATCCGAACTTTTCTTAATCAATATATTGAATAATTTATCTTCATTTTTCCAATCAAACAAGTCATCTCTTATTTGATATGCAATTCCAAGATTAATTCCATAATTTGTTAATGATTCGATTTGTTCTTCACTCCCTCCTGCAATAATTGCACCTGCTCTTGCTGCAACTTCAAATGCTGTTGCTGTTTTGTATTCTATAACTTTGAGATAATCATCAAATGTAACATCATCACTAGTTTCTAATCTATTTTCAATCATTTCACCTTCACTCATTAACATTGCAGTTGAGGCCAAATCTTTTGTAATTCTTGCATTATCTAACCTAGAAGATATTGCAAGAATCAATCCTAAAACAAAATCACCCGTTAAAACACTTGTATTATACCCAAATTTAATATGAAATGGATCTTTTTGTCTTCTCATAGTTTCATTATCTATGATATCATCATGGATGATTGATTCCATGTGCAAGAATTCAATAGCACAAGATGCTGCAAATGTATTGTCATCAATTTTACCCACACTTTCAGCAGCTAAAGTCAAAATAATTGGTCTTATTCGTTTTCCACCTTCTAATGAATACTTTAGAGGCTCGATAAATTCTGATTCTGAATATAATGATAACTCTTTATCTAAAGCTTGATCTATTTTTTTGATATATTCTCCATATGTTTCAAGCAAAGGATTGATCTCAATATTTTTTCTGTCCAAGATAGTCTAATGAAAAAATTTCCCCATTAAGTAAATAAATCTTGGTGCTCCAGCCGGGATTTGAACCCGGGATCTTTGCCTTGAAAGGGCAAAATGCTTGACCGGTCTACACCACTGGAACCCATAAAAATTTCTTTTTTAGATCATAAAATCTTTTGTAAACACCAAAGATTTTTTTATCGGTAAATTTGGAGATGAATTATGAATTTAGTTAAAAAAATTGATGAAATGATTGAAGAACGAAGTTTATTGAAACACCCATTTTACCAATCATGGTCTGACGGAAAATTGACAAGGGAATCTTTGGCTGGTTATTCAAAAGAATATTTTCAACTTGTTAAGGCAGTTCCTACCTTTATGGCTCCAATTATTGAAAAAGCACCAAACGGTGTAATAAATGAGTTAATTGAAAATCAGCAAGAAGAATCTGATCATATTCAACCATGGATTGCATTTGCAGGAGAACTTGGAATTTCTGAAGATGAACTAACCACTTATACTGGATTACCAAAAACACTCAGAGCTGTTTCTGAATTGAATAAATTAATGAATACTTATGAAGGTGGATCATGTGCAATGTATGCCTTTGAAAAAGAAATCCCAAAAATCAGTCAAACAAAACTTGATGGATTGGCAGAATTTTATGGTTTAACAAATCATGAAGCAACTGAGTATTTCAAACTTCATACTGAGGCTGACATTAGACACGCTGCAGCATGGAGAAATATCTTAGAAAAATCTTCAACTGACTCAAATAACTTAATTGAAATTGCAGACAAATCTCTTTCTGCTCAAAATTTGTTGTTAGATAGTTGTTTTGAAGAATACTGTTAACCTCATAACATTTTATACCTAAGAAAAAATCCTTTTGCTTAGGGCCCGTAACTCAGCTTGGTAGAGTAACCGGCTCATAACCGGTGAGCCAAGGGATCGAAGCCCTTCGGGCCCATTTATTTTCAATTAGTTTTAAAATAAGCACTTTCAAAACTTAATGGTCGCAATGAAGAATCAGAGTTATATCTGAATGATGATTGGAAGGCATTTGTCTGAGCTGCCAGAATTCATTTATTGATTTGTTTTTTTACTTTTTCAAAAATATCATCATCAATGATATTTTGTTTGTATAATATTTCTGAAATTTGTAATATGTCTAAAACAGAATGCATTTTTACTCCCAATTTCGCTAAAGCTTCTTTGGCACCTTCCATTCTATTGACAATCACATATGCATCTTTAATTGAAATATTCACTTCCTTTAGAGATTTTATTGCATTAACAACTGAACCTCCTGTGGTCGCAACATCATCAATCATTACTACATTCATTCCATCGTGAATTTTTCCTTCAACTGATTTTGATGTGCCGTAATCTTTTGGTTTACTTCTAACATAGATTAGGGGTTTGACTGTTTCTATGGCTAGTGCTGATGCAATTACCAATCCTCCTGTTGGAACTGAAACAATTGAATCAAATTTTTCTAGTCCAATATCCTGTATAATCTCATTTTCTAGATATTTAATCATCTCTCTGAACTCATGAGGATAACTTGGTACTAATCTTAAATCTACATAGTATGAGCTCTTTTTTCCACTTGCAAGTTTAAAATCTCCAAATTTTAGAATGCCTTTTTGATGTAAAAACACTGCAAACTCTTTTACAAATTCCATATCAAATTTAATTACATTGTATTTATTTTGGTTTGTATTGAGTGTGAATTATGCCTGAAATCTGGTTGAATTATGGAATTACGGATGTCGTTTTGGACATAAAAGCTGAGAATTTAGAACAAAAAATTGATTCTGATGGTAAGGTTTTAGATGATTTAGAAATCAATGAAAAACTCAATACTCTTGATTTATCAAAACCGATGGAGCTTGTAGTTTTACATAATTCAAAATCTATTCAAAAAATAATTTCATCTATCTTCACTTTATGTGAACAAAAATCTAAACCATTTCCAAAAATTTTAACGGATAAAAAAATTCTAAATTTGGTCAAAGCAGGTTTACCTGAAGGAAGCTCAATTAATGAATTTGATGATGTCAATATGGAAAATTCCAACCTAATCTTTATGGGTGAAATGGAATTTGATGGATTATTTGGTTATGAAACAATTTCTACACGCTTAATCAAAAAGTTTGGTATTGATTCTATGCTTTCAGCATACGCAAAAAGAAATGGAAATCTTCCAGTGTCTGGACAATATCCTGAAAGTCTGCAAGAAGCAAAAAAATTTTCCGATAATTTTGAAATTCAGGGAATTGAAATTATTGCAAATTCACAAGGCATTATTGATTTTACTATTGATCATCCGTCGAAAACACTTTCTACGACAAAATTTTTAGAAAATAATTCAATCAAAGATGTAGGACAACATAAAACAATGATTCTCAGCACTGGAAAAGATGCCAGTAATGACACTCTGGGAAAATCACTTTCTTCACTTTGGAATTGTTCAAATGCAATCAAAAATAACGGTCTTGCAATTTTAGTGGCAGAATGTAAAGGTGGTTTAGGTTCTGATGCAATTCAACAATACATTGAAGGCAGATTAACTTTAGAACAACTTCGAAATCCTACAAAATACATTAGTGGTATGGAAGATCTATTGTTTCTCTCAGAAATTCAAAAGAATTTCCAAATTGGATTAATTTCAATACTTCCTGAGTTTTATATTAAGAAACTTGATATGATTTCTTTACCTGGTATAAAATATTCTATGGATTATGTTCTAAAGACTCAAGGTGTAAAACAAAAAGTTGCAGTAGTTACAGATGGCGCTAGACTTTTGCTAAGGTAAAAAATTTGGCAAAAAACCTGTCGGTAATGGTGCACATAAAATTGCCAATCCTATAATTCCAATATATGCAATTTTTCTATTTCTTGAAAGCGGTGATACATCATCAAGTGGTGATGCACTAGGATTTTTTGAACTCATTATAAAAATCAATATTGCCATTATCCAATAATTTAACAAAACAAGAATTATCATACTTCCATAAGTTGCATATCTGTGTAATTTTGGACCAAGTAATGTTCTAGCCATATGTCCTCCATCCAATTGCCATGCAGGAAGTAAATTCAGAAATGTAATTAAAAACCCAATCCATGCTGCAAACATTACTGGTGTCATAATTACTTCATGCCCTGGTACTCCTTTACCAAATAATGCCAAACTAGCAGTCATTAGTAATGGCTCACCCATTCCCCATTCCGTGAGCCTAGAGTCTGCAAACATTCCTGCAGCTATGTCTTGATCTAAAATTGGTGCAGTATATGCCCCATAAATTGAAACTATCACTGCAATTATTAATCCCGCAATGGGGCCTGCAATTGCTACATCAAATAATATTTCCCGGTTAATTGTTAATCCTCGTGATTGAATAAAAGCACCAAATGTTGGAATTCCAATTACAGGTAACCCTGGGATAAAAAATGGCCAAGTTGTTTTTAATCCGTGTGCTTTGGCAGCAACAATGTGACCTAATTCATGAATTCCTAAAATTCCTAATAATGATAATGTGTAGATTCCTGCCATTTCTAAAGGATCTCCAATTTCTACAACTGAGTTTGTTCCAGATGTTCTATAGAACCCATCAATCATTACAAATGAAATAACAACAGCAAACAAAATTCGAGGAGTCCATGATGAACTCATCCATTTTCTCTGTTTTTTTGGAGTAAATTTTTGAATGATGATATATTTTCCATCATTCATTTTTTCTAATTTGCAAGCAAAACTCATATTTTCTAATTTTCTTGCTAAATCTTCAAATTTTGATTTAAATTCAAAATCCTCAATTCTAAACTCCAATGAAAATTGTGTTTTTGTAAAATCGCTAACATCAAATATGGAATTTACTAATGAAATAACCCCTTCTTGTGAGTTTTCATCCATATTTTTTTAAACTATTCTTTCTATTAATGGTCTTTTGGTTTAAAATTAAATATTGATGCTTGTATCGTATTTTATGCAAGTTATTCTAAAAACCCTTGGCGACTGTAACATTAGACGAGCAGAACCAAGCGATCTGATATCTATAATGGAGATTAATCTGAAAACTCTTCCTGAACACTATTCTGATTATTTTTATGAATCCCTATTAGCTGAATTGCCTGAGGCGTTTATTGTTGCTGAAATTGCAGGAAAACATGTTGGCTATATTATGTGCAAAACGGAATTTGGATTTTCAAATTTTAAGAAATTAGGTTTTGTCAAAAAAGGTCATGTTGTATCTATTGCAGTTCTTGATGAATATAGAAAAAAAGGTATAGGAAATGCACTTGTTGAGGAATCTGTAAATGGTGTTAAATTACGAAAATGTGATGAATTCTATTTAGAAGTAAGATGCAGTAATAATGAGGCTGTAAGACTATATGAGAAATTTGGATTTATTATAAAACAACAACTTAATGCATATTATCGAGATGGCGAAGATGCATATCTTATGGCAATTGAATTAGATTAGTTTAAACCAATAAATAACTCACAAAAAATTTTTTGCCATGGATAAACGTAAAGGAATGGGAATTGCTATTTTCATGCTTTGCATTGGTGGTTTTTTCCTTTATGCATACTTGTTAATGCTTTCTGAATGGAGTCCAATTGTATTACAATTATCTGTGTTAATGATTGCTGGAGGAATTCTTGGTGTTGTTGCATGGATTGGATATGTGATGGCAACAACAAAATCTTCATCTGCATCAATTACATCTGATGACTAGTTTATTTAGAAATTTTAACATCTACTACAGTTTGATAATATCTAGGACCAACCGGCCTTACAATTTTTGAGGTTAGAATTTCTGATTGTATTGGTGAAATCTGAAGAAAATGTTCTTCTGAAAGTTTTCCTGCATCTGATTTTTTATCTGCATGGATATGAGAATAATAATGAATAATTCCTCCATTTTTTGTTGTGTTGATTGCTGATTCTAAAAACTCATCAGATCTTTCTGGTAATACCATCAAAGTTCTATCTGATTTGTCCATTAACTGCTCTTTGATGATTTCTGATGCATCTCCATTTATTGAAATTATGTTTCCCGCAAGTTTGTTTAGTTCAATATTTTTTTCACATAATTTTGATGCAATTGGATTGATGTCTAAACTAAATACTGTACATTTCTTTTTCTTTGCAGCCATTATGGAAAACATTCCAACTCCTCCAAACATGTTGGTAATTATTTCTCCATCTTGAATCAAGTTTGCAATTCTTTCTCTTTCTGTTGATAATCTAGGTGAAAAAAATGCATTTTCTACATCTACAGTAAATTTACATCCAAATTCCTTGTATTCTGTTTCTGTATTATTTTCTCCCGCCAAAATCTCTAATTTTCTTGTACGAAAATCCCCTTCAACATCTGATGCTTGATAAAAAACACTTTTTGCAATTTTTACTTCTTTAAGTAAAGTTTCTCCTATGATTTTTTTCTTTGAGAGTAAAGAATCAGGAATTCTTACAATTATAATTTCCCCGATTTGATCAAACGCTGAAATCAATTTACTATTCTCTTCTAATGTTAATACATTTTCTAATGCTTTTTTCAGCATTCTAGTCATTTTTTATAATAATAGTTTCCAGATGTTTTTTGATTTTTGTCTAATCTACTTTCAAGTTTGTTTACTCGAGGCCTGAGACTTTTTTCATCTCTTCTAAATGACATATCTAATGATTTTAGAAATCTGTTCATGGCATTTGCTTTTGACATTGGGGATGTTGCTTTGCCTTCTACTCCTGATTCTCCTTCAAAAATTACCATTGAGTCTGAAACAAGATCCATTAATTGTAAATCATGATCAATTACTATTGCTGATTTTCCAAATGAGCGAACAAATTTTTGTAAAAATTTTGCTACTGCAATTCTATCTTCCACATCTAAAAATGCAGATGGTTCATCAAGTGCATAAACATCTACTTTTTGAAGTAAACATGATGCTACTGCCACTTTTTGTAGTTCACCTCCTGAAAGATTTCTGATAGATTTATTGTAAAGTTTTTTAATTTTTAATGGATCAAGAATCTGTTCTTCCTCCATACTTTCTTCAACTGGATTACCATTCGCTTTATCTAATAATGAAATTACATCTACATCAATATCATTTTGAAGATACTGTGGCTTGTAAGCTATCTTAATTTTTTTACTAATATTTCCAGAATCTGGCTTTTCAACTCCTGCAATCATTTTCATCATGGTGGTTTTTCCAAGAGCGTTTGCCCCCATTATGCCTAAAACTTCGCCTTTTCTTACTTGTCCAGGCTCAATTGATACTGAAAATGTCTCATATTTTTTTTCTAGTTTTGGATATACTATGACTTCGCTCCCTTCTTGAAAAATATCTGTAGATGATGACGATACATCAAATGAAAATTTTTTATCTCTAAATCTTACATTTTCAGTTGGTAAATAACCATCAAGGAAAACATTGATTCCAATTTTTGTAGATAAAATACTTGACACAATACCATATGCTGCAGGTTCACCATACAAAACTTCGATATAATCACTAAGAAAATCTAGTAATGTTAAATCATGTTCTACAACCATGACACTTTTTCCAATTTTTGCCAAACCTTGAATTACTCGTGCAACTCCTGTTCTTTGAAAAACATCATTGTATGATGATGGCTCATCAAAAAAATAAAATTCAGTATCTTTCGATGCAGCTGCAGCTACTGCAATTCTTTGTAACTCTCCCCCACTTAATTCCTTTAAACTCTGCTCCATGGAATTCTCTAATCCTAGTTCTTTGATTATTTCTCTTGAGACTCCTCTCTCATCATATTTTTCGAGAAGCTCTTTTCCAGTTCCTTCAAATGCTTGTGCAATATGATGAACTTGTTGTGGTTTAATTGAAGCACGAATTTGTTTTTGTTCAATTTTTTCAAAATGTTGTTTAAGTTCTGTTCCGCTATAATATTTTAAAATCTCATCCCATTCTGGAGGATTTTCAAATCTTCCCAGATTTGGTTTTAGATTACCTGATAGAATATTTACTACTGTACTTTTTCCCATTCCATTTCTTCCAAGCAATCCTACCACCTCACCTTTTTTTGGAGTTGGTAACTTGAATAATCGAAAAGAGTTTTGTCCATATTGATGAATTTTGTCTGTTGCTAATTCACTTGCTAGATTAACAATTGTTATTGCATCAAATGGACATACTTTAACGCATATTCCGCAACCATTGCAAATCTCTTCATCAATTTGTGCTTTTTTTGATTCTTCATTTAGAATGATGCAATCGGCTCCTGATTTGTTAACTGGACAGTATTTTATGCATTCCAAACCACATTTTTGTGGCTGGCATAGATCTTGATCTAAAACGCCAACTCTATGTGTCATGTCGTAATCCGGTATTTTCTTTGCTTTATACCTATTTTGAGTGGAATAATTCCCTGCGTTACGTTAATAGATGAGAATCTAACGTCAATGAACAAGCCGGCCATAGCGTTAGGGTGCGACCCAATCCCATTCCGAACTTGGAAGTCAAACCTGATGTCGCTGTTGTGCTACTAAGATGCGAGAGCCCTTGGGAAGCAACAGTGCTGGCATTTTCTAATTTTCAATCAATCTTTTAATATTGAATTAATTGGGTTGATATGATATACATGAAAAACTGTACAATTTGTATGGAATCTTTTTCTGATGATATTAGATTCTTGAATCATATGATGGAAAAACATGGTTTTAGAAATCCAAATGTTGGAAAACCTGACAGAAATAGTAGGGGCTATTAATTTCTCAAATTCTGTAAATAATCTAAAATCAATCTAACACCAAAACCTGTGGCACCTTTTGGATTGTATGATTTTTCTTTTGTAGCTGCTCCTTGAGTCCAAGCAACACCTGCAATATCTAGATGTACCCATGGTGTATCTTTAATTGCATTTTTCAAAAATGCAGCGGCTGTAATAGTCCCTGCTGCTCTTCCAATCCCAACATTTTTCATATCTGCAACATCTGATTTTATCATATCCATGTAGTCTTGTGTTAATGGTAATTCCCAAATTTCTTCTGTTGTTTTTTTAGACGAATCTGTAATATTCTTTGTTAATTTTTCATTGTTTGATACAATTGCAGCTACATTGTTGCCTAATGCTACTATACATGCTCCTGTTAAAGTTGCAAAATCAATTATTGCTTTTGGAGAAAAATGTTTTTCTCCGTATGACAATGCATCAGCTAAAATTAATCGTCCTTCTGCGTCTGTGTTTAAAATTTCTGCAGTTTTTCCACTAAATAATTTTATAATATCTCCTGGTCTATATGATTCTCCTCCAGGCATATTTTCAACCGATGGAATAATTCCTACTACGTTAATTGGAATTTTTAATTCAGACACTGCTTTCATAATTCCTAAAACTGTACATCCTCCACATTTATCAAATTTCATTTCATCCATGCTTTGTCCAGGTTTTAATGAAATCCCGCCTGTATCAAATGTAACAGCTTTTCCAACTAATACAATAGGCTTCTCATTTTTTGAACCATTATTATGTTCTAAAACAATCAATTTTGGTTCATTTTTACTTCCTCCTCCAACAGCTGTTATTCCTCCAAACCCTTTCTTTTTTAATTCAAGTTTAGAAATAATATTACATTTCATCTTATTTTTTTTAGAAATTGATTTTGCAAAATTTGCTAATGTTGTAGGAGTGCATTCGTTTGGTGGCAAATTTGCAATACTTTTAGTAAATATTGTACCTTCTGCAATAATTTCAGATGTTTTGATAGCTTGTAAAACTTTTTTTGATTTAGCAACAATGATTGTTAAATTTGGTGAATTTTCTACTTTTTCTGCTTTGAATTTATCAAATTTGTAAAGAGCCATTTTGACTCCTTCTGTGATTTGAGAAACTGATGAAATTTGATCAGTGATTAAATTTGGTGGTGTTATAATTGAAAATTCTTTTAGTTTTAACTCTCTTACTTTTTGTGCAATTTTGCCTGAAACATATCTGATAGTATCTCTTGTTATGTCCTCTTTTTTCCCAATTCCTGCAAGTAGGATCCTTTGGGTTGGTTTTTCCCCTGGCATTGGAATGATACTTAATTTTCCTAATTTTCCTTCCATGTCTTTTAGAGATTGATTAATAGCTGATGACGTTTTAGCATCAAATTTCTTTAATCCTAGAACTTTGTTTGATTTTTCTAAAACAAACCCACACAGAATCTGTGTATTTTTTGCAGAATTCTCAACTTTTATCTTCATATTAAAAATACAAATTAAATGTCTTATTTAGATTTATGAACTTTTATAAAAATTTAATAAAATTCTAGTTTGAGTTTTTTAAAAAATTACTCACTAGTATTATCTGTGATTTTGGAAGCATTCTCTGCAATAAACAGGTCTATCTTCTTTTGGTTTGAATGGTACTTGACAATCGTTTCCACAATCTCCACATTTTGCATCAAACATTTCTCGTGGTCTGTCGTCTCTTCTGCCAAATCTAGAACCTCTATCACCACCAAATCTACCGCCTGATCTACCGCCAAATCTACCGCCACTTCTTGGCTCTGGTTTGTGATTTTGGAAGCATTCTCTGCAATAAACAGGTCTATCTTCTTTTGGTTTGAATGGTACTTGACAATCGTTTCCACAATCGCCACATTTTGTATCAAACATTTCTCTTTCTCTATCGAATGACATTTCTATCTACAGCATGTGAAATCACACTGTAATTAAACTATTGTAAAATTAATCCATTTTTTTCAAAAAATTATAAAAATTTCAGAATAAAAATGAAATTTTGAATTTCATTTTTTTAGAAATAGATTTTTATTAAATTTATGAGGCTACGATCCTGTTGGGTTTAAATTATTATCAAATAAAAAAGAACATTCTTAGAGCTAGAAAGTTAGTTATTTTAGCAACGAATACTGCTGGTTCTGGTCACCCTGGAGGCTCTTTTTCCATGGCTGAAATTTTGGGTTGTTTATTTAACAAACATTTGAAATTCGATCCTAAAAACCCCCAATGGGAAAATCGAGATCGTCTAGTTTTATCGAAAGGTCATGCTGCTCCTGGTCTATTTTCAAATATGGCAGTTGTTGGGTATTTTCCAGAATCTGAACTTGAGACACTGCGAAAATTTGGTAGTAAATTACAAGGACATCCAGACTTGAAATGTCCTGGAGTTGAATTTTGTGGAGGTTCTTTGGGAACTGGATTGTCATATTCTGTGGGAATTGCACTGGCAGGAAAAATTGATTCTAAAGATTATCATGTTTATACAATAATTGGTGATGGTGAATCCGACGAAGGTCAAATTTGGGAAGCTGCAATGACTGCTTCAAAATACAAAGTAGATAATCTTACAGTTTTTCTTGACCGAAATTTCATTCAACAAGACTCTTACACTGAACGAGTAATGCCTCTTGATGAAAAACTAGAAGGTGATGATCTTTCTGAAATGTGGAAAGATGCGTCACGTTGGAAAACAGGTGATAAATGGAGATCTTTTGGTTGGAATGTAATTGAAATTGATGGACATCGAGTTGAACAAATTGATGCTGCAATTAAAAAAGCAAATAGAACTAAAGGCGTACCTACTATGATAATTTCAAGAACTGTAAAAGGAAAATCTTTAGAACATATGGAGGATAACCCACAATGGCATGGCAAGGCCCCTGACTCTGATGTGGTTCCAATAATTAATCTTGAACTTGAATCACAATTCATGATAGCACCTTCAATTATTGCAGGTGATATGACAAATCTGGAAAATGAAATTAAAAGATGTGTTTCTGGTAGATCTGATTATATTCATTTAGATGTAATGGATGGTCAATTTGTTCCCACTAAAACTTTTGATCATTTGAAAATTAAAGAATTGAGACCACTAACTGTTATCCCATTTGATACTCACTTGATGATAAATAATCCTGTAAAACATATTCAAAATTATGTTGATGCAGGAAGTGATATTGTAACTGTTCATGCTGAAGTAACTGATGAATCTAGTTTTGGAGAAATTCATGATGTATTAAAACAAAATCAAATTGGTGTTGGGTTTGCAATAAATCCTGAAACTGAATTGCCTGAATGGTCTTACAAATTCTTGTCCTCTCTTGATCAATTGATTGTAATGTCTGTTGTTCCTGGAAAATCTGGTCAAAAATACATTGAAGAAACCCATTCAAAAATGTCTAGATTGAACTCTGTTTTGAAACAACATAATTTTTCAGGTTATATTGAGGCTGATGGTGGAGTTAATCTTGAAAATATTGGTTCTGTATTTGCAGATGGTGCTAGAGCATTTGTAGGCGGTGGTGCAATTATTGGTCAACAAGATGTTAGAATAGCCATAAGAGAATTTAGAGATGAAGTTTTAAAATCTAGACGTAGAATCTTACTTGAAAAATCAAATGAATTGGGAGGTTCTGATTTAGTAAACAAATGGATTGGTTTGCATGTGGTTGGCGAAAAACAAGAACAAATTAAAAAAATTGCAAGAGAGGCTGGATACATTGAATGATCCAATAATGACTGATATGCGTTCAGAATATACTAAAACTTTGATTCAATCTGGAAAAGACAATTCAAATGTTGTAGTATTAGGAGCAGATACTACTGATTCTCTAAAAACTTCAAGTTTTGGAAAAGAATTCCCAAATAGATTTTTCAATGTTGGAATTGCAGAAGCAAATCTTGTTACTGTTTCTGCTGGATTGGCAGTTTCGGGAAAAATTTCTTTTGCAAGTACATATGCAATATTTTTACCTGGAAGAGCAGTTGATCAAATTCGAAATAATATTGCATATCCTTCCCCATTGGGGAAAAAAGGTCTTAACGTAAAATTAGTTGTATCTCATGGTGGATTGTCTGTTGGGCCTGATGGTGGTTCACATCAACAAATTGAAGATATTGCAATCATGCGAGCAATCCCTAACTTTCGAGTTTTCATACCTGCTGACACAATTGCTGTTTCTAAATTAACTCGTTTAATGGTAAATGAATATGGTCCATTCTATATGCGAATGGCAAGATCAAAAACTCCTTTAGTTCATTCTGAATCTCAGGAATTTCAAATTGGAAAAGGTATTACTTTGAGAGATGGTTCTGATTGTACTATTGCATCATGTGGCATTACTGTAAGAATGGCTTTGGAGGCAGCTGAATTATTACAAAAAGAGGGAATTTCTTGTAGAGTATTGGATATGTTTTCAATAAAACCGATTGACCATGAAATTTTAGAAAAAGCAGCACGTGAGACTGGATGTATTGTTACTACTGAAGAACACAATATTCTTGGTGGAATGGGCTCGGCTGTAGCAGAATCTGTTTCTGAATCATATCCTGTACCGATTAAGAGAATTGGGGCTCAGGATATGTTTGGAGAATCTGCTAGGGACAAAGAAGTTCCTTTACTTTTAGAAAAACATGGAATAACATCTTTTAATATGGTTAAACAAGTCAAAGAAATAAGGAGTAAAAAATTATGAAAATTTTTCTTGATACCGCCAATTTGGAATCTATTAAAAAATTCAATGATATGGGATTATTAGATGGAATCACAACTAACCCTTCCTTGATGTCAAAAGAAGAGGGAAATCCAAAAGATGCAATGGAGGAAATTACAAAAATAATTCAAGGTGATGTGAGTCTAGAAGTTGTTAGTACTGATTATTCTGGAATGATGGATGAAGGAAGACGTCTTCGTGAATATGGAAATAATGTTGTAGTGAAAGTTCCTATGACTCCTGATGGTCTTAAAGCATGTAAGTCACTTTCATCTGAAGGAATTCCTGTAAATGTTACTTTGATTTTTTCACCTAATCAGGCTTTGCTTGCTGCAAAGTCTGGTGCAAAATATGTCAGTCCATTTATTGGAAGATTAGACGATATTGGCCAAGATGGGATGGGATTGATTAAAGATATTGAAGAAATTTTCTCCAATTATGATTTTGGAACTGAAATACTTGTTGCAAGTATTCGTCACCCTGTACATGTAATTGATGCTGCTAAAATTGGTGCAGACGTAGTTACATTACCTCCTGCAGTCTTAGAGAAAATGTTACATCATCCATTGACAAAAATTGGACTAGAAAACTTCCTTTCAGATTGGGAAAAATTAAAACAAAAAAATCCTGATACTAAGATCTAATTAACTCAAAAAATATAATAAAAAAGGAGTCTACTCCCTACCTTTTCTAGAACCTGTACTTCTATCTGATGTGTTTTGTTCTTTTTGCAGCCGGTCTAGCTTTTGGATCTGGGGTATCTGATAGTTTTCTTCTACCTGTACCTCTACCTGTAGAAACCATTCGACTTCCGGCAGCTTTCTTCTTTTCAGCTTGAATTTTCTTAAACTCTTCGCCTGAAAATTTGAGATCTGCTACATCTACTTCAATAGTACCTGTACCTCTACCTGTTCTGATTTTTACTTTAACCATACGAATCATAAAATTATCTTATATTTAACAAATTTTATCATCATAATCAACGCATGTTTTACATAAAAATTTGAAAATTTTGGAATTGGTGGTACTATCTTTGATATTATTGGACTCAATTCTGGTTTGTTGATTATATTGCTTGATATTGTTAATTTCTTTTTCACTTAAAGTGAGATCAGTATTCGTGAAAAAGTTTTATTTTTTTGTTCTAATTACTTATCCAACCTAATTTTCTAAAATAGGTATACATCATAATTGCTGGAATTGATGATGCAAGAATGATAAAAATGAACATCGTATGAGGGCCTAAGAATGTTAAACTTTCTCCTAACCCTCCAGGTAAATCAATATTCATTCCATAAAATGTTCCAATTACAGTTGATGGAATTGCTAAAGTGAAGATAATAGTTAATAATCCTAACACTTTGTTTGTTTTTTCTGTGCTTAATACAAAGTCAGTATCTTTGTAAATTTCCATTGTTTCTCTTGATTCTTCTAATGTTTCAATTACTTTGTCTATGTGGTCAATTACGTCATCAAAGTATAATTCCAATTCTTCATCTTTTCCTTCAGAAAATCTTTTTACATTTTTTGCAATTTCAACTACAAATTTCTTTAATGGGTTAACTATCCTTCTTAATCTGTTAATCTCTCGTCTAAGTAATGCAATACTTCTTGCAACAGGTTTTGTTTCATCAAAAACTCTATCTTCCAATTCATCTAAATTTGCAATTATTTTTCTAGATGTATGTAGTAAATCATCTACTAGAACATCTATAATTTCATGAAGTAAAAGCCCAGATGATTTTCCTAATAATCTATTTTTACTTTGTTGATCTGAATCTGTTTTACAAATATCTACTAATTGAACAAGGGGTTTTAGATCACCTTGGTGAACAGTAACTATGAAATTTTTTCCAACAAATATTGATAATTGACTATTTTTTGAGATTCCAATTTTTTGTGCAAGTGGGGGAAAATGTAAAATTACAAAGAAATGATCATCATAACTATCTAATTTTGGGAGCTCAAATCTAGTCATACAATCTTCGATATTTAGTGTGTTGAAATTATATTTCTCAGCTAATTCTTCAATATCACTTCTGTCTGGATTTTGTACATCTATCCATTCGAAGTTTTCAGCCTTCATTGTTTCAATTTTTTTTTCTATAGGCTCCTCTACTATTTTTTTTCCAGAACGTAACCTTTTAGAAATGAATCCTTTTCTCATGACGAAAAATACTCTGTCACTACAAATTTAAAGCGATCGATTATGTTTCAATCTACTTTTGAGGTGCTACTTGAATGGAAGTAAGTTACTTGCACCGTAATATGACAGACCAATTGTAACGGCCATTGCAATCCACCACCATTTCATGTAGTGCCTCTAAACTAGTTAATAATAAATCTACAGCCTATTTTCAACAAAAAATCAAAGATTATTACAGGATGAGCTTTTTTTTATTTTTGTGGCCCTCGTAGTACAGTGGTTAGTATAGAGGATTGTGGATCCTCGGACAGGAGTTCGATTCCCCTCGAGGGCCCGTATAATTCGATTTTCAGTCTACAATACCTCGAAATATTTTATCGTGAAAAATAATAGTTTTGCTTGGAAGCCTGAGAAATTATTCTTATTGAATCTATTTAAATGAGGTATATTTTCTTCAATTATCATTGCCAAGCACAAAACCAATAATTGAAATTGTAAATGTTGTAGCATCTGCAACAATTGATGAAAAACTAGATCTTAACGACATTCAAGCAAAAATCCCTGATATCGAGTATAATCCTGAACAATTCCCAGGGGCTGTTTTTCGCATAATGACTCCTAAAACTGCAACTTTGCTTTTTAGTACTGGAAAAATGGTTTGTACTGGTTCAAAATCAGAAGAAATGGCAAGAACAGCAGTTAAGACAGTAGTGAAAAAACTTAGAAAAGAAAAAATTAAAATCAAAAAAGATGCAGTTGTTACAATCCAGAATATTGTATCTTCCATAAATCTTGGAGGAAAAATTCACTTAGAAAAAGCAGCACGAACTTTACCTAGAAGCATGTATGAACCTGAACAATTCCCAGGAGTTATTCATAGAATGGTTGATCCAAAAACTGTGATTTTGTTATTTGCATCTGGAAAATTAGTTTGTACTGGAGCCAAAACTGAAAAAGATGTGTATCGTTCAGTTAATAATTTGCATAGTAGACTAGAAGAATTAGATTTAATGTTATATGATTAATTTGTATGATGTTGAATCCATTTTTTCAGATTTAGAAAATTCCAAATTTACTTGATTCCATTTCTTCTTTTATGGCAAATTTACATCGAGGTGATTTTGTATCGATTTTCTGTGTTAACCATGTTAGAAACTTTTTCTCCATTCCTTTACCTTTTAATTTCTCAAAATCTGGACCCATCACATCTATTAATTTTTGAACAAGTGATTTATTCACACTTAGAACAAAAAAATGCCAACCAAATGCAAATTCTGAATCTGTCATAACAAAATCTTCTTGACTGTGAACCATTTCTTCTAAAAGAGATAATTGTTTTGTTAAAATTTTACTTGTTTTATCATAATCTACTGTGGAAACATTGATGTTAATTCTAGTTTCCATATTAGATTATTATCTAAACAAAATAAAAGGTTTACACAAATTACTCCTTTAAAAGATATTCAAAATCTATATCAAAATTGTTTTTCATAATTTTGATATATGTTTGAATTGATTCTGGGATTTCTTCACCACATGCAACTCCTAATTGTTTTGCATTAATCCAAATAACTAATGTTTGAATAATTGTCAAAAATCTATCATTTTTTATTTCTGGCGCACCGATAGCTTTTGTATATCTTTCTGCAAATTCCCATGCTGTTACAAAATCTATACATTTTACACCAAAAATTGCTAGTAATTGTTCTTGCATATTTTGAGCTTTTTTGAATGGAAATTTGTTGATGATGTATGGGAAATTTACTTTATCTGGAAGGAAATCTGCTAATGGTCCCCATATTGTAATAATTTTTGTTTCTGATTTCAAATTTTCAAATTTTTCTAACATTTCATTGATAGTATTTTCATCTGTAAACCAGAATAAAATCACTGACGCATCTGACAAATCTGATTTTTGTATATCTTCACAAATCAGTTCTCCTGGGATTTGTTTCTGATCGAGGTTTTCTTTTGCATTTTGAATTTTTTTTGAATTATTATCAATTCCCACTGCTTTTTTTACTTTAAATTCATTTATTGCAATTTCTATCCCTTTTTCATTACTGCATCCTAAATGATAAAAAATATCATTTTCATTCAAATCCACAAATTTGAAAATTTCTCTAAGGGATTTTTCTGATAATTGAACATCTTCTCCACTAAGTACGTTTTCTGGAAGTGTCTCTAAATATTCTTCAATTTTCAATATTATTGTTTTTTTATTAGGGAATTTATTCTCTTATACTTTCTAATTTTGAAACTGCTTGCCATAATTGTGTTCTAACATATGATGGCATGTTGGGATCTTGTGTAACATCATCTAAGAGACTTATTGTATTGGCAGCTCTGACTGATAATGAATATTCTGGATTGTTCAAATCTACAATTAAATCCGTCACTGATTTTTTTATTGTTTTAGGAGTTGAATTACTAGAAATAATTTGATTTAGCGTATCAATTGCTTCTTTCATAGATTGTTTATTCTGTGCATTATCTACCATTTTACATATTTTCTTAAAAATTAGCAGTATATAGTTACATCTCTATCAAAATGTTGTCTGATTCCATTGTAACTTGATATGATGTCAAATTACTGATTTTTACTGGAAATTTAACTGATTTTCCATTTCAACAATTGAATTTTGTTGCATATTAATCTCATATATTTTTCTCAGCTTTTAATTTTCCTTCATAAAGACTGGGGCTTGAATTAATACATGATTCATTTATTACATAATAATTTTCATCAATGTTTGAAATTAGAATACTTCTTCTACCAATTGATACTTTGATCATCTAACCATGTTTGACATTTGTCGTTTTATGTACTGAAATTTTTTCCATTGTAGTTATAATCTAATTATTTCTAATGTTTTTACATATACTATGATTCGAGATGCAATTAATTCCGATAAAACATTTGTTTTAAAATTCTGTAAAGATACTTTTTCTTGGGGGGATTATGTACAAGATGTTTGGGATTATTGGTTATCTGAAGGGAATTTGTTTTTATTTGCAAAAAAATTCCCTGTAGGAATTTGCCATGCATTTTTTTCAAAAAATCAAATTTGGATTGAAGGAATTAGAGTTGATCCCATTTTTCGTAGACAGAAAATTGCATCCTCTTTGGTAAAACATGCAGAATCCATAGGACGTGAAAAACATGTTTCATCTTCTTACATGTTGATAGACCTTGAAAATTCTTTATCTCTATTTATGGCCAAATCATTAGATTATGAAATTTATCAAACTTGGAATTTTTATTCATTATTGCCTCATGCAAATTCAAATTACAAAGTTACATTTGAAAAATTTTTAGATTCTCAAAAATTCCCTCAATTTGTTAAATCTTGGAGATGGATTCCATTTGATACAAATACATTATCTACATTTTATCGAGAAAATAAAATCATAAAATCTACTATTGATGGCGATACTTCTATTGCAATTCTAACTGATTCTGAACATTTTGACAAGACTTTGATTGTGACTTTATTTTCAGGCTCAAATGATTCTACGTTACAAATAATCTTTTTTTTACAAAATTATGCAATAACCAAAAATTATGAACGAATACAAATTTTATCAAAGGAGAAATTACCTACTTTGAATTCATTGGAACATAAAATATCATTTCATTTAATGAAGAAATCTTTGGATTAATCTGATTTTACAAATTTAATGACATTATTCAAAATACCGAGACCTTCAATTTCCATTTCTACTTTATCTCCATCTTTTAAAAATACTGCATTTGGTTTGTTCAACATAACTCCTGCTGGAGTTCCTGTGGAAATGATGTCCCCCTTTTCCAAAGTCATTACTTTAGAAATTTTTGAAATAATTTCTGGAATTTTAATAAACATATTTTTTGTTGATGAATTTTGTCTTAATTCGCCATTGATTTTTGTTGTCATCTTCAAATTTTGTATATCTTGAATTTCATCTTTTGTTGTTATCCATGGTCCACATGGTGCAAATGAATCAAAACTCTTTCCTCTTGTAAATTGCTTGTCTTTGAATTGAATATCTCTTGCTGAAACATCATTGAATATCATATATCCAAAGACAACATTTGGTGCATCATTGATAGAAACATTCTTACAATTTTTCCCAACAATTATGGCTAATTCTACTTCGTAATCTAATTGAGTTACAAAATCTGGACAAACAATTTCTGAATTTGTGCTATTAAGTGTAGTTCGAGGTTTTATTACTAAGGCGGGATCATCTGGTGCCTGTAATCCCTGTTCTTTAGCATGATCAACATAATTGAAAGCTAAACAAATTATTTTATTTGGATTTGGTATAGGTGATAATAATTTAAATTTTGAAATATCTTCATTGTATGATAAATCTTTAATCTTATCTTTTATTTCATCATACCACCCATCAAAAAGAAAATCTTTTAGATTTTGGGGGATTGGGACTCCTGTAAGATCTGTGATTTCATCTTTTGTAGCAACTTTAGCTCCTTTAACGAAACCATATGTTTCGTTATTTCCATGAACCAATCTAACTATTTTCATTTTTAATCACTTGTGTGTAAAAATCGCTTGATTCTGTGAATCTTTTCTACAATATCCAAATCTAACAAACTGAATTTCTTCTCCTTCTTTTAATTCTAGATAGTGTGGTTCTGTATAAACGTCTAATTCTTCTAAACTATCTTCATTGAATTCTTCGTCATTGAATAACATTTTGGGAATAATCATCTTAATCTGATGAGCTGTTTTTTGAGATACCCATTGTATCTTTGGAATATTTGTATGATCTCCATCTACAAATTCGCCTTCAAACTCAGTACCTACTTTTGTGATTAAAATATTCCCTAATCCTAAAAGCCGAATTTGTTTTCCTTCTTTGATATCTTTTACATCTTCTCCAGAAATGTAAAAATTTTCATCAATTTCGATTCTTCTTTTACCCATGTCATTAACTGGGTGATTAGGAATTTCAACTGATGATTTTGGTAAATTTTTTACTGATAATTTTTTTGCATTTTTTACCATAAATAATCTGATGCTGTTTGGATCTACAAATTTTCTATTGAATGCTTCAAGTGCATCAAATGGGGCTAAAGTATTTGCTTTGGTTAATCCTAATGACATGATAAATTGCCTAATAGCTTCTGGTTTGATTCCTCTTCTTTTTAGAGCCTCCAATGTTGGTAATCTTGGATCGTCATACCATGAAACTTTCCCTTCTTCAATCAGAGGTCTGATAATTCTTTTTGAAATTGGCATTCCTTTGAATTCTAATCTAGAGAAAAATCCTTGATGTGGTTTTCTCATGCCTAGCGCATCTAAAATTGCATCAATAAGCTCCTCTCTTAATTCAAATTCTTTTGAACGAAAAGCATGTGTAATTCCATCAATACTGTCTTCCATTGCAACTGCAAAATCATAACTTGGCCAAATTCTATATTTTTCACCTAATGTGTAATGTTTACCTTCAATTATTCTAAACAAGACAGGATCTCTCATCACTGCATTATCTGCTTTCATATCTCCACGAAATCTAACAATTGCATCTCCTGGTTTGAATTTCTTTTGCATCTTTTCCCAATTTTTATAATTTTTTTCGAGATCTCCTTTTCTACATTTACACTCTTTTCTTTCTCTCCTATTTTTACTAATGTCGTCTCTTTTACAAGTACAAATGTAAGCTTTACCTGAATTAATTAATTCTATACCTTTTTCATAAAACAATTCCATATCATCAGAAGTACTTTTTACTGTGTCAAATTTTATTCCTAACCACTCTAATCCAACTTTGATAGCCGCATGATACTCCATTCTTTCTGCTTCTGGATTTGTATCATCCATTCTTAAAATGAATTTTCCTCCATACATTTTTGCATATTCTGAATTAATTATTGCAGCTTTTGCATGACCAATATGTGGATACCCATTTGGTTCTGGAGGAAATCTTGTTATTACTTTTCCTTGTTCTGCATCTTTTAATTCTGGAAGTCCTTCTCTTTCTATGATTTTTTCTTTAGGTGTTAAAATTTCGGGAAATTTTTCTTCAATTTCTTTTTTTTGTTCTTCTAATGATAATTGGTTTACATTGTTAACAATTTCTGAAATGTCAATTGAAATTTCTTTTACTTTAGTTCTAAATTCTGGTTTTGTACCTAGAATTTTTCCTAAAATTATTTTGTTTCTTGTTTCTCCCCCATGTTCAAATGCATTTTGAAGGGCAATTTTTCTGATCTCTTCTCTTAATTTATCATCCATACAGATCTACCTGTTAAAATTATACACTTCTCTTAACCACAAAATCTAACAATGTAATCAGCTCTGTTTTTGCTGAACCTGAGTATTTTGCAAGGGATTTTTCAGCTTTTTCAGCATATTTTAGAGCCTGTGCTCTAACATTTTCTTCAATTCTAAGAGTTCTAATTATATCCACAGCTTGCATAAGATCTTTTTTTGAAACTTTAGAATTACCAAATGCTTTTAGAATATTTTTTTTATCTTTTCCTTTTGCTGATTTAATGGCCATTAAGATTGGTAATGATTTTTTACCTTCTCTCAAATCATTTCCAACTGGTTTTTTTGTTACTTTGGGATCACCCATAACTCCAATCAAATCATCTGTAATTTGAAATGCTATTCCCAAATTTCTACCAAATTCTGAGAGATTTGATACATCTTTAGCTTTGTTTGTAGCACAAATTGCTCCCATTGCACATGATACATCAAATAATGCTGCGGTTTTTTTCCCAATCATTGTGATGTATTCTGATTGTGATGGGATTTTTCTCTCTTCGGCCATTTTTACATCTAATAATTGACCTTCACATACATCTACACATGCTTTGGATAATCTAGAAACTAATTGAGTTGTTGCATTTGTAGATAGTTTTGAATCAGTGATAATTTGATATGCTTTTGAAAATAATACATCCCCTGCAAGAATTGCAATTGGCATTCCAAATTTTTTATGGACTGTTGGAACTCCATGACGCATTTCATCATTATCCATAATATCATCATGTACTAATGTAAAATTATGAACCATTTCAACTGCACTTGCAGCATGAATTGCATTACTATTTTTTCCACCTAAAATCTGACAACTTTTCAAAACCATGTATGGTCTTAGTCTTTTCCCACCATGAATTATCAAATGTCCAGCTGCATCATAGAGTTTTTTTGGATTTCCTTTTAATTTTGAATTAAGATATTTGTTTACTATCTTTGCATTTTTCTCAATTTGGTTAGTTTTTTTCATTTACTAATCTCCATTCCTCATCTGATAGATGCGTTTTGATTGCTTCTAACAGACTTTCAGTGACTTCTTTACTCATCCATGTAGATAAGACATTTGCATGTTTCTCAAGCATTGATTTGTTGGATTTATCTAGTAATTCTAAAGCAATTAGCATCCAAGGACAATAAATTCTGGGGTTTGTTTTTATTTCTAACATTAGGTTTTTTGCAGAAATCCATTTAATTTCATCAATCTCTCCTTCTATCTCTTTTAGTTCTGTATCTTCATCAATAACTCCAATCAAGGTTCCACAAATCTCATTTTCAGAACCTATGTCTTTGTATGGTACATGGTACTCAAATTTATGAAGATAATCTAATTTTCCTTCAATTCCTAATTCCTCTGGCATCCTTCGCTCACCTGATGATACGTAGGTTTCAGACTTTCTTGGATGGCTTGCAAATGTTCCATCCCAATCTCCTGGCCATAACATTTTTTCTTTTGCTCTCCTAGTTAGTACTAGCCTTCCATTTTTATCAAATAATAAAGCTGTAAATGCTCGATGTAATTTTCCATTGGGTAAATGACACTTTACTTTTTCTTCTGTTCCAATTGGATTATCTTCACTATCTACCAAAATAACAAATTCCTCAGACATTTCTTTTACCTCTAAACAACGTTCCTTCAAATTTCCTATTTTTAACCGCTTTCACAATTCTTTCAGATTTATTCCCGTTTACAAAAAACACATTCATTCCCATTTTTGATATTTTTGTTGCCTCCTCCACTTTTCTAGTCATTCCACCTGTTACGTCCATCTTATTTTCAGAAATTGAAGGACGTTCTCCTTTTAATTCATAAATTAATTTTTTTGATTTTAAATCAGAATACAATCCATCTTCATTTAAAGCAAAAATAACCAATCGTGGTTTTAGGGTCTTTGCAAGATGAGTCATAATTTTATCCCCTGATAAAATGTATGTTTTTTTCTGTCCAAACCATAATGCATCTCCGTATGTTACAGGAACTAAACCTGACTTTGCAATTTTTGTAATTTCTTTAATTTTTTTTTGAATGGGTTTATTTCCTGCCATAAAGTCTGTTGGTGGAAGACAATATGGCGCTAATTTATTTTTTAAAAATGAATCTAAAATTATCTTGTTTAATTCAATCATTGAGTTTTTTACGATTGCAACTCCTCTAAGATCATATTTTTTTTCTTTGGTATGCATATCATATTTTACAGACCAATAATGTCCGTAAGAACCTCCACCGTGAACAACAACAATCGACTCATCTATTTTTTTCAAACTTTTTGCAATCTTCTCAACTGTTTTTCTTCTAGCTGACAATGGTTTTTCTTTATTTGTGATTATTGAACCGCCTAACTTAATCAGAATCATGTTGTTCCAAAATATCTAGTCAATTAAAAAGTATCCAGTCCTTTAAGATCAATTTTTACTGAAAAGCACTCATAATTCTTTTCTTTGAATTGATTCATTGTATTGTTCAAATTCTTTTCATCTGTTAAAGCAAAAATACAACCTCCTCCGCCTGCCCCTGTAATCTTTGCGCCTAAAGATGATTTTTGTCCTACTTGTATCATATCTCTTAGTTTCTCATTAGATACTCCTATGACCTCAAGAAATTCTTGGTTTAGATTGATTTTTTGACCCAATTCTGTGATCTTATTTTCTTTTAATAATTCCAAAACCTCTTCAATTAATTTTGTTTCATTGTTACATAACTCAGAAAATTCTTCTTCATTTTTATTCCTGAATTCTTTTACTTTTTTCACAACTGCATCAGTAGAATGTTCGATGTTAGAATTTGCAATAATTAAATGAAAATTAGATTCTGATTCAATTTTAGAAAAACCATTTTTTTTATCATATTCCATTATTCCACCATATGTACAAACAGTACAATCTGCACCTGAAGTATTTTGGAAAATTGTTTTTTCTGCATCAATTGCAAGTTCTAAAATTTTTTCTTTGGAAATATCTCCAAATAGTTTTGTTATTGATGCTGCTCCTGCAACACAACATGCTGATGATGATCCTAATCCTACTCCTAATGGAATATCTGATTCTACATTAATCTCAATTCCTACATTTTGATTCTGTAACATTTTATCTGCTAAAAAATAAAATGGTTTTAGTGGAGAATTAACTTCTGAAAGAGGTTTGTTTGGCTCTAATTCTAAATTTCCGATATTTGATTTGATGGAAATTTTTTTACTTTGGGTTTTTTCTGATGTAACTGTAATTCTTTTATCAATTGCACAAAGAAGTGCTTTTACACCATATACTACAAAATGTTCCCCAAAAAGAATTACTTTTCCTGGTGCTGATGCTTTAGATTTCAAATGAATTCTAAAACCCTAATTGACTTATTCGATTTCCTCTTCAGAAATCTTTGTTTCAAAATCATCTATTTCATACTTCATTGACTCATCTTCTTTTAATTGACCTTTCTCAATGAGAATTTGACGAACTAATAACCAGTAAACAGTGGCTAATGCTTTTCTACCTCTGTTGTTTGCTGGAATAATTACATCTAGATTAGATGTAAGATTATCTGTATTTGAAATACCTATGATTGGAATTCCTGCGTTAGTTGCTTCGATAATTGCTTGTTCATCAACTTGTGGGTCTGAGATGAAGACTAGTTTTGGTTCAATGTAATATGGTAATGATGGATTTGTCAAAGTTCCTGGCATGAATCTTCCAAGAAGTTTTTTTGAACCTAGTGCTTCACAAAATTTCTCAATTGGTGTTTCTGCATATTGTCTGCCTGAACATACGATAAGGTTGTCTGTTCCTAATCTATTGATAAATTTGGCTGCGGTTTGAATTTTTTCTAATGTAATGTCTAAATCTAACATGTAAAGTCCTTCTGGACTGGCTTTGGTGATGAATGGGATCATGAATTTTGTTTTTACTTGAGTTCCTACTCTGATCCCTGTAGACAGAACCATCTTTTTGATGTCTATTGTTTCTGTTTGTTCACTCATGACGATTTTAAATCTCTGCCATACCGCGTATTAAATCATGCCCTGATAGGCGTAATAATTCATTTAGTTTTGCTACTCTTTCTCCACCTACTACCCCTACTTTGAGCATTTTTGACTTTGTAGCAAGCCCTATGTGGGATATTTGTGAATCTATTGATTCACCTGATCTATGTGATGTGATTAATCTAATGTTGTTTTGATTTGCCTCATTTGCAAATTCTAAAGCATCATGAAGACTTCCTGCTTGATTGACTTTTAGAATAGCAGCATTACATGATTTTGAATCAATTGCTCTGGTTAGAATGTCTTTGTTTGTTACTGTCAAATCGTCTCCTGTGATCAAAACATTTGGAAATTTTGCAGTCAATTCTGACATGTCTTCAAATGCTTCTTCATGAACTGCATCTTCAGCATAAATCAATTTGAATTTCTCAATAATATCTGCTGCAAAATCAATTTGTTCCCCAGTAGAATTTTCAAATCCTGCTCTATCATAAAGATACATTTGTTTTTCTTCATCCCATTGTGTGGACGATGCAAAATCAACTCCTAATGAAACTTCTTTTCCTAAAGTAAATCCTAAATTCTCACAAGCTTTTACAGAAACTTCTAATGCTTTTTGATTTTCTAGTTTTGGTGCCCATCCACCTTCATCTCCTCTACCATTCGTGAAGTTGGGATCTTCTTTTTCTAAAACACGACGTAATTCTTTATGCACAGCTAAATTAGTTTCAATGGCTTCTTCTATTGTCTTTGAACCTGTTGCACAAATCAAAATTTCTTGAATATCTGGAGTACCTGGACCTGCATGTGCTCCGCCCCCTAAAATATTTCCTAATGGAAATGGGCATTTGAATGATGACTCTGATGATAGTGTTTGAAATAATGGTTGTCCTAATGCTTTAGATGCTGATTCCATGGATGCAATTGTTACCGCAAATGCTAATGCTCCTCCAATCTTTGAATAATTTGAAGAACCATCTAAATTTTTTAGCGTATCATGAATTACTTTGAGATCTGATGATTCTAATCCCACAAATTTTTGGGAATTTTCTTTTAAAATTCTTAAACTCTCTTCTGGTTTTTCATTAGGAAAACTAATTGCTTCATATTTTCCTACGCTTGCCCCCGATGGCGCACAAACTCTTCCTAGGAATTGCCCATCTGATTCAATGTCAACTTCAATCGTTTTACTACCTCTACTATTGAATAAAATACGTCCTTCAATTGAGGTGATTTTTGACAAGTTATTCTAACTCAGATTGAACTTCTTGTTTTCTTCTCTGAATTGCTTCATAAAATGGAATTACTTGTTGAATTGTCTCTACAGTTGTTAATAGCATTCTTCTGCAACAATATCTCTCAATTTCTAATGAATCCAGAACTTTTGCTGGTTCTTCACCTGCATTAATCTTATTTTGATATTCTTCAAATTTATCGGCAATCAAATTTCCACATGTAAAACACCTTACTGGAATTAACATACGAACGGAAAGGTAATCAAGGATTATAAAAACCATACATGGGAATTTTATTGCGGACGTCGCCCAGCCTGGCCAAAGGCGCTAGCTTGAGGGGCTAGTCTCTCAGGAGTTCGTGGGTTCAAATCCCATCGTCCGCACTTAAAATTATAAGATTATTTTTCAATTTTTTTTAGAATTTTGATTAATTCTGTTCTTCTTTTTTCTTCGGTTATTGCCGATCTAACATCATCTACTAAAATTCTATTAACATCAATTTTCCTTCTAGCTTCTTTTACCACTTTATCATACATTGAAAAAGTATATAGCTGAAGATATAGATCTTCCATTACTTCAAAAACTCTATTGGCTTCCTCAATTTGACCAATTCTGATTTTGTCAAAAACACTTCTTTTTAATTCTCCAACACAATCTAATAATCCTAATACATATGATTCTGGCATAACGGCTAATTTTTTGTCAGATGGAATTTCTTTTTTTTCAACTATTGCAATTAAACATGCAGCTTCTACAAATTCTTGTTCTGGTGTAATCAAATATCTTCTAAGTTGTCCTGTAGCTTTTTTTCTATATTTTTTTAACAATACATCTGCCTGCTTCAGATTATTTCTCCCTTCTTTCAATTCTCCTTTATGAACTGCAATGATTGATCTACTACAAAGAATAATTATTTCTCTAGTATTTTTTAATAAAAATTCTCTGGAATCTTGAATTTCTCCTAGAGATTTTGTGATTTTGTTTAATGATAATTTTACATTTTTTAATGTCATACTTGTAATTGTTAAAAACTAGGATAAAGTCGTTTGCTAAACTCTTATTTTGGATATAATTTTCAAGTAGAATATGGAAATAACAGTTGATCAAATGTACAAAATTGAAAATAAAGGCCATGATATGGGATTTTTAAAAAAATTTATGATGGAAAATGCAGGTGCAGCAGCAACACGACGATTAATTGAAAAATTTGGAAATGTTGAATCAAAAAATATTTTGATTTTTGTAGGGTTGGGAAATAATGGCGGTGATGGTTTGGTTATGGCTAGACATCTTGCTGGTTATAATGCAAAAGTTACAGTAGTACTTTTGGGCACTGCTGAGAAAATTAAAACTGATGAAAGTAATTGGAATTGGTCAATCCTACAGAAAATGCCATCTGTAAAATTACTGTCGGGAGAATCTTTTGATGTTGATTTCAACCCTGATGTAATAATTGATGGAATTTTGGGTACTGGCATTATTGGTGATATCAGAGAACCATATGCAACTGCAATCAATTTCATCAACAAAACAAATTGTTTCAAATTTGGAGTGGATGTTCCATCCGGTTTAGATCCTCAAACTGGTGAAACTGCAAATATTTGTACAAAATGTGATATGACAGTTACATTTCACAAAATGAAACAAGGGATTCCTAAAAGAAAAGATCTGACTGGAGAATTATATGCAGAAAAAATTGGCATTCCTCCTGAATCTGAAGAGGGTATTCTTTGAAAGTACATCAAATTCAAGTTGGAAACATGCAAAATTTTTCCTATGTTGTAGAAGATGATGAAACAAATGAAGCAATAATAATAGATCCTTCTTGGGATCTTGTTGAATTAGAATTAATTATTCAAAAAAATAATTTAAAAATAAAATATATTGTAAACACACATCACCATTTTGATCACACATTAGGAAATGAAGCAATGGTTGAATCCACAAATTCTCCAATTATTCAACATGAGTTTTCAGAATTAAAACATGATATTTCAGTTAAAGATGGTGATTCAATAGATTTTGGAAATTCAAAATTAAAAGTACTTCATACTCCTGGTCATTCTAAAGATAGCATATGTTTAATGGGTGATGGAAAACTTTTTTCAGGTGACACGCTATTTGTTGGAAATTGTGGACGTATAGATTTGCCTGGTGGCAGTGCCAAAGAACTGTATCATAGTCTTTTTGATATACTTTATTCTTTAGATGATAATTTGATAATGTATCCTGGTCATAATTATGGTCATTCTAATATGTCTACAATAGGCGAAGAAAAAATTACTAATATGATAATGCAAAAAAGAACCGAACAACAATTTATGGAAATGATGGGTTAGTGATATTTTGGAAAATTTTGAATTATTAGGAAATATTGAACCCACTGAAAATTTCTTTGAATCTATAAAATCTGGTAGATCCCTCTTTGCATTTGTAATTTCTTATACTGAAACATGTGAAATTCCTGGGATTACATTTGCAGGTGCAGATAAGGATTCCATTCAGTTCACCCCTCCAGCTGATGCTGAATATCTTCATTATGGATATTGTAAAACAATTGACCAAATTCCTATGACTCCTGATGGAAAACCTACTCCGGGACTATTGACTAAAACTGCTTTGGAATCATCAAGTATCCCTCATTTAACAATAAATGCTGGAAGTAAAATTCCTCCTCAGTTACCTTTCATTGAAACAGGACTGTCTTTTGGAAAAAACATTTCAGTTCAAGATGCAATGACTGATTCTCAAGTTTCACATGCAGTTGATTTTGGGCGAATTGTTGGACGAAGTTTAGCATCTTTAACTGATTGTTTGATTATTGGTGAAAGTATTCCTGGAGGGACAACAACTGCATTAGCCGTGTTGAAAGCATTTGGTTTTGATGCAAAAGTAAGTTCCAGCATACCTGATAATCCAATTGAATTAAAAAATTCAATTGTTGAATCTGCCCTCAAACGAATAAATTCTGACCATCCTTACAGTATTGTTGCAAAAGTTGGTGATCCTATGATCCCTTTTGTTGCTGGAATGCTTAGTTCTGCTTCTGATGTTTCTAATGTAATGTTGGCAGGTGGAACACAAATGGCTGCTGTTTTAGCATTTGCATCAAAAATTGGATTTAATGAAAAAAATACTATCATTGGAACAACTTCATATGTTACAAATGATCAAAGTGCAAATTTCACGGAACTTGTACAAAAAATAACAAATATTCCAATCATTTCCGTAGATCCTGGATTAAAAAATTCACAACATTCTGGATTAAAAGCATTTTCAGAAGGATTTGCAAAAGAAGGCGTAGGTGCTGGTGGAAGTATTATTTCATCTATATTGAAAACAGGGAATAATTCTAAAAAATTTTTAGAATTGGTTGAAGCCGAATATTTGAGATTGTCTACTTGATTGTAACTGATTTTGCTGAATTTCAAAGATGCCATTTTTCCTAATCTAAAATACTATGTCTTCAATTTTGTACAACATTACTTTTTTTGTATTGTGAAACTCTGTAGATGTAAAATGATTAATATCTACAAATGTTGAAATCTTTTTATGCTTCCAAAATTCTCTAGTAGGGCATTTTTAGCTCCAATGGCTGGAGTAAGTGATCCTGCACTTAGATTACAATGTAAACAAATGGGTGCAGGCCTTGTTGTCACTGAATTTACAAATATTCATAGTATAATTGCAAAAGAAAAACAATTCAAAGAAAACATGAAAACAATTCAAGAGTTTATCGAATTTTCAGAGAAAGAGCGCCCACTTTCTGTACAATTATTTGGTTCTGATCTTTTTGTATTGGAAAAAGCAGCAAAAATTGTAGAACCTTATTTTGATATAATTGATTATAACATGGGTTGTCCTGCGCCACATGTAACTAGACAAATGGCAGGGGGTGCTCTATTACAAGAAGTAGATTTAACTCAACAAATTTTCAACACCCTTGTTAATGCTGTAAAGAAACCTGTAACTCTAAAAATTCGTTCTGGAGTTACTGATGAAAGTAAATTCCTATTTAGAGAAATTGCAGAAATTGCAGAAGATGAAGGAATTCAAATGATTACATTTCATCCTAGGACTGTTAGTCAAGGATATTCAGGAAATGCTGATTGGTCAATGATTAAGGAATTGAAAGAAATTTCTAATATTCCGATAGTTGGAAATGGTGATATAATAACTCCTGAAGATGCAAAAAAGATGTTTGAGGAAACTGATTGTGATTATGTGATGATTGGCAGAGGTGCCATGGGCAATCCTTTCTTATTTGAGCAAATTAATGATTATCTAAAAACAAATTCTTACCGTGAATATTCTTTTAAAGATAGGTTAGATTCTTTTTTTGATTATCTACACCTTACAAATAATTACAAAATTAAATTTGCCAATATCAAAAGCCAAGCCATGAGATTTACTAAAGGAATGAGAGGTGGTTCCAAATTACGTTCTGAAATTACATTTTCAAAAAATATCGAAGAACTTGAAAAAATAATGAAAAATGCTTATGTCTAGGTTAAAAAAAATTCTAAAAATCTACTCTACGCTCATTTTTATTGAAATAATGTGAAGATAGCAATTATTCAAAATCATTCGCTTTTATACTAAAATTGTAATTAATAATACCCTTCAAAAATATAATCCTCCAAAGGGGTTTCTCACTGAGAGGGTGTTGTTGCCCTTTCAGTAGCTACATGTATGGATTGATTATCTGTTCTATGAATTTCTTTGAACTTGATTAATTCCTGAGAATGGTAATTCTATTACTGATGTTTTGTTGTTGTGAAAAAATTTTACTTGTTATTGACACGTAATTGTTACATGAAAGCGATGAATCTAATATGATGATGGATTTGCTTTGCCTGTGACATACCTTACATCTTTATCTTTTGAAAACTCTTCTATTATTTCAACACTAATCCTTCCTACTGCAATTAATCCATGCTTTGTTGGTTGAACTGGGAATCCATATCTCCATCTTATGATTTCTTGTTTTCTTTCTAAATCTACACCCGGATTATATTCTATATCTAAATCTACTTTGGGTAATACGTCTGGAAGTTTTCTTTCTAAATACATTATTTTTACCACCAAATTTGGATCAACATTTGTCATTGATTGATTGATTGTTGATATGAAATGGTCATATTGAGATTCTATTGACATGAATAATTTTTTTCTACTAAATTATTTATTTAGTATGTTTGCATTGCAATTCTTTCAATTTTGTTTTTTGCAAAACGTGTATAGTTTTAATAATTTTTTTTACGTAGTATAATTGCGGGCATGTTGGTATTTTGGTAATCTGTGCCGTTGCCAATATTCTCGTTTTAAAATTATATTTGATTGAGAACTAAATTTATTTGAAAATTTCCCTTATCGTAACTTGCATTAATTTCATCAATTTTACTTTGATAGTAATATGATTTTTTACCATCATCTGTAATCTGGAAAGTTATTTTTACCAAATCATACTTTTCAAATTTGTGTAATCTACGATAAACCATACTAAGTATCACGCCTATTTCTTCACTGATTTGAATTGCTGATTTTGGTTTTTCTTGAATACATCCAATTATTTCTCTTGAGTGCTGTTCTGTGATTAGTTTTAGAATATGATCTTCATATGATTGTAAATTTTTTTGGAACAATCATTTAAAATTTAATTTGTATTTCATTAAAACAACATGACTGCACTGCAGTGTTTTAATTTAATTCATCTTAGATAAACAACGATGATAATCAACGAGTTTTCGGGGTTTTAATGATTTTTTTTTGATGTTAATTTTAACAATTTTTTATTTTTTCTATTTTTTTTATGATTTTTTTTATTGGTTGTTGTAATTTTTTCTTATTTGCATTTTTCGAAAACGTATTTTGGTTTAAACTTGTGATTGCATATTAGTACTTATGGCACAAATGCCCGCATTAATCCCAAAAGAAGTTGAGATTCAGAGACTAAAGAAACTCTGGCTCATCATAATCGCTATGGGATCTACTGCAGCATCAGTCGAAGTAGATAACTTCGTTGATGGTTCTC
>CAZEFL010000009.1:0-44764 GCA_964511485.1 uncultured Nitrosopumilaceae archaeon | reverse complement strand
ATAATGAACCAAAATTTTGGAAAGGGACAAAAGAAGTTAGAAATATTTCAAAAGAAGGGAACATCATCAATAGGGAAATTACCATAGCATTCAGGGATCAAAAGTGCCTACAGCAAGTTAAACTTGAGCCTAAAGAAAAAATAATTGCAAAATTTACCAAAGGCATCATAAATGGCGAGAAAATCATATCACTAATCCCAACAGGGGAAAAAACAATACTCCATACAGTTTGGGAAATCAAACTAACAGGAATGATGGGAATGTTTACAGGCATGATTAAAAAACACATCAAAAGTGGTACTGACCAAGCAATGCAGAAAATCAAAGAAGAGATAGAGAAATGATCTCATGGAAATAATTTTTGAAATTTTCAATTATTCATTGGCAGCAATATTGATTGCAATTTCTGGAGCATGGATTGTTTTAATCAAATCAATGGTGAACTCATTTAGATTAACACCATACTTGGATAAATTTGAAAATAAATCAAAGTCAACACCCAAAGTTTCAATTATTCTTCCAGCAAGAAATGAAGAAGAATTTATCAGAGAATGTTTGGATTCTTTGATCAGCCAAGATTATCCAAATTACGAAGTTATAGTAATTGATGATTCTTCAAATGATTCCACTGGAAAAATTATTTCAGAGTATGCAAAAAAAAATTCTAAAATAATTCCAGTAACTGCAAAACCAAAACCCGATGGATGGATGGGGAAAAATTGGGCATGCATGGAAGGGTATCAAAAAGCAACAGGAGAGTTATTGTTATTTACAGATGCAGATACAAAACATTCTGAAAATGTAATGTCACTTGCAGTTGCACAAATTCATTCATTTAATTTAGATGCATTATCTGCAATTCCAAAAATGGTTACATTTGATTTTTGGACAAATATTACACTCCCAATGATTTCTACATTTTTACATACAAGATTTTCAGCATTAAATGTAAACAATCCATCAAAGAAAACAGGTTATTTCTTTGGAAGTTTTTTCATCATGAAAAAAGAAACTTATGAAAAAGTTGGAATGCATGAAGGCGTAAAACATGAAATAGTTGAAGATGGGGCATTAGGAAAAAAAGTAAAAGAGTCAGGACATAAAATGAGAATGGTACGTGGAGAACATCTAATTGATGCTGTTTGGGCGCGAGATAAAGGAACTTTGTGGAATGCTCTAAAAAGATTAATGGTTCCATTATATCTTCAAAATGGAAAAATTGCAATAGGAATTTTCTTTGCAGTATTATTTTTATTATTTATCCCATTCCCAATTCTGGCAACATCCATTGTTTCTCCCTCAGAAAACATATCTTCAAAAATTTTATTTGTGACCGCTGTAATTTCATCAATTCTAATTTACACAGGGGCAGCAATCGAAGTAAAAATAGGGCAAAGATTACCAATAATTTACGCATTATTTGCACCATTAGGAAGTCTAACGGTAGTTTTAGGATTTTTGAGTGGGTTAATTCAGGCCAAAGGAACGTCAGCAATTTCATGGAGAGGTAGAAAGTACTCAATGAAAGATCATAATCAAAACTCGATCAACATATAGAAATCCTTTTACATAGAAAATCAAGATTAAGAAATCTCATGGACAAATCAGGAATATTTGTAGGTGGGGCAATGGGAGCGATGATAGTAATTGTTATTTTCACAGTTCTAATCACATCACCGCCTGAATCAATAAAACCAGAAATCAAAACAGATGAAATTGAAATAGATACAACTAAAGAGATTGAATCACCATTTTCAAAAAATTTCTCATTAATTGAAATTTTTGAAAAATCAGAACCCGGAGTAGTAAGAATTAATGTGCAAAGAGGAGACACATCAGAAAATATAGGAGGAGTAGGATCAGGTTTTGTTTTTGATAAAAAAGGACACATCATTACAAATGCTCACGTAGTTGAACATGCAATAAAAACTACAGTTACATTTCTTGATGGAAGATCATATTATGCAGACATAATTGGAGTTGATGAGTTTACAGATATTGCAGTAATCAAAGTCAATGCAGATTTGTCTTTGCTACAACCATTATTGCTTGGAGATTCATCAGGGCTCAAAGTAGGGGAGCCAATAACAGCGATAGGAAATCCATTTGGACTATCAGGTTCCATGTCTTCTGGAATTGTTAGTCAAATAGGAAGACTACTGCCAACAGATTCAGGATATTCAATTCCAGATGTAATTCAAACCGATGCAGCTATAAATCCTGGAAACTCTGGTGGTCCATTATTAAATATGCTAGGAGGGGTTGTTGGAATTAATACAGCAATCCAATCAACAACAGGAGAATTTACAGGGGTAGGGTTTGCAATTCCCTCACAAACAGTTGTTAAAATTGTTCCAACACTAATCAAAAATGGAGAATATCAGCATCCATGGATTGGGATTTCAGGCAGAGATGTTGATATAGACATGGCAAAAGTTATGGAACTTGAAGATACCATAGGGTTTTTGGTGATTACAGTAATTGAAGATAGTCCAGCTTCAAAAGCAGGAATAATTGGTTCGGATAAAACAATACAAGTTGATGGAATAGATTATTCTGTAGGAGGAGATGTAATATTGTCAGTAGACGGAATAGACGTTAGAAAAATTGATGATATTTTGATACATCTTCAGAGAGCAAAATCAGTAGGGGATGAAATGGTTTTAGAGATTTTAAGGGATAATAAAATAATAGAAGCAACTATAATTCTTCAAGAAAGACCAAATAGAGATTAAAAAATACAAGCATAAATACTTCTACTCAAGAATCCATTTTGTTGAATAGTCTTGAATTAAACTCTGAAAGATTAAACAATGTTTTAGAAAATAAAACAATTTCTCATCAAGATATTATTGAAATTTATCAGCAATCATTAAAAGATCCAACAGAACTTTTTTTGACGGCACAAAACATTAGAAAAAAATTTAAAAATCAAACAGTCACATTTTCGAAAAAAACATTTTTCAATATCATTAATCTCTGTAAAGATACTTGTTCTTATTGTACATACAAAGCAGAACCAGGAGAAGAAAAATTATCATTAATGTCAAAACAACAAATTAAAGAATTATTACAACTTGCAAAAAAGTACAAATGTGTTGAAGCACTTTTTGTTACAGGCGAACAACCAGAAAAAAAATATTCAGAAGCAAGAGAATGGTTAAAAGAAAATGGATTTAATTCGACATCAGAATATCTTATTCATGCATCAGAATTGGCATTAGAGTTAGGATTATTCCCACATACAAATGCAGGAAATCTAAATTTTAATGAAATGAAGGAATTGAGAAAAACAAATGTGTCAATGGGCATAATGCTTGAAAATATCAGTGAAAGATTGACAGAAAAAGGAATGCCACATTATTTGGCTGCAAGTAAAAGACCAAAAACCAGGTTAGAGGTGTTAGAAAACGCAGGGAAATTAAAAATTCCAATGACCACAGGAATTCTTGTAGGAATAGGAGAAACAATTGATGAGATTATTGATTCCATATTTGCAATAAAACAATTACATCAGAAATATGGCAATATTCAAGAAATAATTTTACAGAATTTCCAACCAAAATCAGACACTAAAATGAAAAACACACCATCTACCAATGAAAATTATTTCAAAAAAGTTGTAGCGTTATCAAGAATAATAATGCCTGAGATGAACATACAGATTCCACCAAACTTGTCTCCAAAATCATATCAAAGTTTCTTATCAGTCGGAATAAATGATTGGGGAGGAATTTCACCACTAACACCAGATTTTGTCAATCCAGAATTCACATGGCCTGAAATCAACAAAGTAGATGATAATTCAAAAAAAGCAGGTTTTGAACTAAAATGTAGATTTCCAATATATCCAGAATTTTTTTCTTTTATTAGTAAGGAGTTAAGAGACAAAATAGCAGTTATTGAAAATGAGGAAGGACTAGTAAAAGAGGAATATTGGAAATGACAATAAATTTAGATTCACTTTTTAAAAATTCAGATCCCATAATATCAGAAATTCTAAACAATGTATTATCAGATAAAGAAATTTCAGTAAAAGAAGGAGTAGAATTGTATAATGTTGATGGTGCAGACTTTCATCTCATTGGACTTGTAGCAGATGAAATTAGAAGAAGGCGGGTGGGAGATATTGTTTCATATGTGATTAACAGAAATATCAATTTCACAAATGTGTGCATAAAACAATGTGGATTTTGTGCATTTAGTAGAGATTTTAGAGAGGAAGAAGGGTATTTTCTACCAACAGAAGAGATTGTAAAAAGAGCAAAAGAAGCACACCAGGTAGGGGCAACAGAAGTCTGCGTTCAAGCAGGATTACCACCAGACATGGAGGGGGATTTGTATGAAAATATTTGTAAAGAAATTAAAAAAGAAATTCCAGATATTCACATTCACGGATTCTCTCCTGAAGAGATTCTTTATGGAGCAACAAGATCAGAAACAACAATTGAAGAATTTCTAAAAAGAATGAAAGAGGCAGGAGTAGATACACTCCCAGGAACATCAGCAGAAATTCTTGATCAGAAATTAAGAGATAAAATATCTCCAGGAAGAATCAGTGTAGAAGATTGGGAAAAAGTTATCAAAACTGCTCACAATATGGGTATTTCCACAACATCAACTATGATGTTTGGACATTTAGAAACACTTGAGGACAGAGTCAAACACATTGTAAAATTGAGGGAAATACAAAAAGAAACAGGGGGATTTACAGAATTTGTTCCGCTTGACTTTGTGCATTCAGAAGCTCCAATGTACAAACATCAATTACATGATGGAATTAGACAAGGAGGAAGTGGAAAAGATGTCTTACTCACACATGCAATTGCAAGAATTATGCTAAATAATTCCATAAATAATATACAAATGTCATGGGTAAAAGAGGGACAAAAAATGTCTCAATTATTACTAATGTGGGGAGCAAATGATTTTGGAGGAACTTTAATCAATGAAAGTATTTCAACTTCTGCAGGTTCAGGATACGGACAATTGATTAAACCAAAAGAGATTAGACGAATGGTAAGGGAAATTAAAAGAATACCAGCAGAAAGAGATACACGATACAATATTCTAAAAAAGTTTGAAGATGAAAACGAAGTAGATGATAAGCTAGATAGAATTACTAACGATGCACAATTTGGATCATATATGGAATTAATTAAAATTAATAAATTCAATTACAAAAATCCAAGAAGAAAATAATTGTCATATATAGAAAATGCGTTTAGATATTCAAAAAAATTAAAGATAGATGAGTGTGAAATAGTTGTTGTTAAAAAAAAGATAACAACTGTACGAATTACTGATTCAAAAATTGTGGAAATCAAACAAAACTTTGATAAAAATTATGGTATAAGATTAGTGAAGGATAAAAAAATAGCATCGATCCAAACTACTGATAAAAATAATATTGAAAAATCAATTGGGAATAGCATTACAACAATAAAAAATTTAAAATCAAGAAAATTTTGGAAAGGATTACCAAACAAAGTAACCAATAAGAAACTAGAAGGAATATTTGATAAAAAATTATACAATATATCCGGATCAAATTCAATGGATATCGCACAAAATATGATAAATTCATCGAATAGTGAAAAAATTAACACGATTACAGGCTCATTGAATATTATTTCAGAAGATTTTAAACTAGTAAATTCTAATGGGATAGATTTTGAGGATAGAGCCACATACATTTCAGGAATTATTAATGCAGAATCAGAACATGGAAGCATACCAGTATCAGGAATAGGTCATGCAAGTGGTAGAACTTTATCAAATTTTTCAGCAGAACAAATAGGCAATGATGCAAAAATTATGTGTATAAAATCAATAAATCCAAAAAAAATTGATTCAGATAGGTATTCCATAATATTTGAACCGTATTCAGTGGGAGAATTATTGGCATTTGTAGTAGCAAATAATTTTAATTTTAAAACAATTTCAGAAAAGAAAAGTTGTTTTTCAAATAAACTCAATGAGAAAATATCTAACGAACAATTCAATCTTACAGATGACCCACATATTCCAGAAGGTATTGGAACAAAAGCAATAGACGATGAAGGAGTGAATACTCAAAAAAATAACATAGTTGAAAAAGGCATTTTTAAAAATACTTTTTCAAATTTATTTGATAGTTATAAAAAAGATAGTAAGTCAACAGGTAATGCGTTTAGATTAGGTTCACCCATGGGAAGAAGTTCAGAACCAATACCCATATCGTCGCCACATAATTTGAAAATAAGTCAAGGATGTATTTCTCAAGAAGATATGATCAAAGATACAAAACAAGGACTACTAATAGGAAGACTATGGTACACATATGCAGTAAATCCAATCAATGGTGATTTTTCATGTACTGCGAGAAGTGGAATACAAATAATTGAAGATGGTAAAATCAAAGGACCAGGAAAATCAGTTAGGATTATTCACAATCTTCCAATCATGTTAAAAAATATCTCAGAGATTGGAAATAATCAAAAAAATGTTATTCAATGGGCATCACTTCCATCAATAACTCCATCAATCAAAGTTGAAAATATTAAAGTAAATTCAATCTAAGTGTCAAATTAGGCACAAATTATTTGAAAAAGGTTACTGCCAAATAGATAACGTATCCAACACTCAAGCAGACACCCATCAAACGGGTGATTATTCCAGTTTTAATTGCAATTAATAATGAAAGACTAAAAATTATCATTATTGCATAGTCAACATAAACATCAGATGAAATTATTACACCACCAAGTGCTGCACCCACACCCATTATCATTAAAATATTGAAAATATTACTTCCAATAATATTTCCAACACCAATATCAGTATGACCTTTTCTAATTGCAATTATAGAAGTAATTAATTCTGGAAGAGATGTACCAATTGCAATTACAGTTAATCCAATAATTTTTTCAGATAAACCAAATTCTTTTGCTAAAATTACAGCATTATCAACTGTTAATATTGCACCAACATACAAAAGTCCAATACCTAACCCAATTAATCCAATAGATTTTAGAGATATGTTTTTTGTATTTTCTTTGAAATCCTCTTTATTTTCATTTCTCTGTTTCGTTGCATCTTTAAATGTATAAACTGCAAATACTCCTAACCCTCCAAGTAACAAAACTCCATCATATTGTGAAAGTTCACCATCAATTGAAATCAAAATTAGTAAAACCGAAACACCCAGCATTATTGGAATTTCTTTTTTTAATACAGATTTTTTTACTACAAGAGGTACAATGATTGCAGCAATTGCAATAACCATTCCAACATTTGCAATATTACTTCCAACAACATTTCCCAAAATTATTGCACTGTGTTCTCCAGCTGCTGCAATACTTGCAGCAAGTTCAGGAGTAGAAGTACCAAATGCTACAATAGTCATACCAATTACTAAATTGCTTATACGGAATTTTTTTGCAATTGCAACACCGCCAGTAACTAACCAATTACCACCAAAACACAATAAAATTAATCCAACTACAGTAAGAACAGCGCTTAGTATTACTTCCACAATAAATGGTCAAAAAGATGTTGTTTAAAGTAGAGGATGTACTATAATTTTACAATTATAACAATTCATGTTAATTTCACTCAACATGATTTTTAGAAATTGTGAGTGATAGGATGTATTAGTCCCTCAAATCGAAATTAGGCACAAAATAAGGTGTAAAAAAACAACCCAAAATGATCAATAAATCCCAAATCAAAGACTAATAAGGTAATGTACCGTACCATACAGTATGATACGAGCAAGATTAACATATGTGCCACTAGAAGTGGCAGACCAATTTGATGATTTCATCATAAAGCGAGATGAACAAGTTCTCGATGCAGTAAAAGCACGAACAAAAGATTACAGTACATTGTCTTTGTTGAAGTTGTTATATCAGCTTCGAGGAAGCCCCATGACATTTTCAGAACTGTATTCAAAATCAAAAATCAGAATGAAAAGATCATTTCTAAATTATTTGCACTTGTGTGTAAACTATAACTTTGTCAAAAAAGAAGCAGCAGGAGCAAATATGATCTATTCAATAACAGACAAAGGACATATTATGCTAGGTCTCTTTATGCAGAAAAGTAATTAGATAGAATACAACGACGTATACAGTGCAAAACGAATTTCCAGAAGCTGAAGTATTTGAAATCAAAAAAGTAAAATTAAAAAATCCAATAATTTTTGCAGGATTTGTAGGTGCAGGATTAGTAGGGCCTGTAGCAATTAATCACATAATCGAAAAATTAGAAATGGACGAGATAGGAGTAATGAGATCGAAATATCTTCCACCATCAACAGTTTTTATGAAAGGTAGATTGCGTCATCCATTTAGATTCTATGCAAACAAAGAAGGAACAATTTGTACAATAATTTGTGAAATTACACTAAAGATGGAAGGATTGTATTCACTAATAGATACAATTCTAAATTGGGCAGAGCAACAAGGTTCAAGAGAAATTGTAATTTTAGATGGAGTTGCAGGAAAAGAACACGACAATAGAGCATATTGTGCAGCTGAAGATGATCTAGTGAGAACAATGGCAGAAAAAGACATCAGCATGATTCCTCAAGGTTTCATCACAGGTATACCAGGAGGGATATTAAACGAATGCCTAGTAAGAGAAATTCAAGGTTTAACCCTATTAGCAAAAGCAGATAAAACTGCACCAGATTCAATAGCTGCTGCAACTCTGATAGAGGCATTAAATCGATTCTATGAAATGAAGATAGATACGAAAAGCCTCCAAGACAAAGAAAGAATAAATTCAGAATTCAGCGAATTATCTCAAAAATATACCGAACATAGAGAAGTCACATCAGGAATGTACATGTGATCGAAATTACAAGCAAATTCTTTTATTCACAGTATTAGCGCATCAAATCATGGTCTTAACCTACAAAAAAGCAGGAGTAGACATTTCTAAAATTAAACAAAGTCAAAAGGCAATAGGCAAATTAATTGCATCAACTCACAAACTTCAGAAAAAAGCAAAGATAGCTCATGGGTTTGGACATTACGCAGGTATTGTAGAAATCCCAGGAGGGAAACTTTTAGCAACTCATACAGATGGAGTGGGGACCAAAGTAGTAATTGCAAATATGATGAAAAAATACACCACAATAGGAATTGATTGTGTTGCAATGAACGTAAATGACATTATTTGTATTGGTGCAACACCAGTATCATTTGTAGATTATATCGCAGCAAACAAAAATGATGTGAATATTTTCAAAAAAATTGTCGAAGGATTGGTAACAGGGGCAAAAAAATCTGCAATGCCAATTGTTGGAGGAGAAACCGCAATAATGCCAGATGTAATTGAAGGAAAAGGTTTTGCTTTTGATTTGGCAGGAATGGTGGTGGGTTTAGTAGAGAAAAAAGATCTGGTCTTAGGAAATAAAATAAAATCAGGAGATGTAATTATCGGTGCAAATAGTACAGGATTTCATTCAAATGGATATTCACTTGCAAGAAAAGCATTATTAAAAAAATATTCAATTAAAGATAAAGTCAAAGGAGTTGGAGTTATAGGAGATGCATTACTCAAGCCTACAGAAATTTATACAAATCCAGTTCTAGAAATGATTCAAAAATGTAAGATCAACGGTCTTGCACACATTACAGGGGGAGCATTTACCAAGTTATTACGTCTCAAAAACATAGGTTATGAGATAGATTCCTTACCAAAAATTCCCCCAATAATGGGATTAGTACAAGAACAAGGAGTAAAATCTGCAGAAATGTACAAGACTTTCAATATGGGTGTAGGATTTTGTGTGATTGCCCCAAAGACACAAGCATCAAAAATAATATCCACATTCAAAAAACATAAGATTTCAAGTCAAGAAATAGGAAGAATTGTTTCTAAAAAAGGAGTCACAGTAAATTCTGAAAAAATTGTTTAATTTTACAACAACAAAATCATTTTCAACATAACATTCACCTTATATGACAGATTTCTATTATTTGACATAGAGAAATGAGTGAGGCCCACTTTATTGAAACAATTATTGGGGTAGGGATACTTCTTTTTGCAGCTAAATTAATGGCAGAGCTGTTCCTCAGGCTAAAACTTCCAATTGTATTAGGAGAATTATTAGCAGGAATGATCGTAGGACCGTTTGCTCTAGGAGGATTTTTTGTCATAGATGGAAAACAGTTATTGCAAATAAATGATGAAATTAGAATTCTTGGAGAAATGGGTGCAATTGTAATTCTGTTCATGGCAGGATTAGAAATGACACCAAAAGAATTTCTCAAAGGAGGAAAAGCATCTTTCACTGTAGGAACGCTAGGGGTGGTTGTACCATTTTTCGCAGGCCTTGCAGTTTTCCAAGTATTTGGATTTGATGCTCTACAATCAATGTTAATTGCAACGGCGCTTACTGCAACAAGTATTGCAATTTCAATTCAAGTTCTTAGTGAATTTGGAAAAATCAAAACTCCAGAAGCCAGACTCATCATAGGAGCAGCAGTAGTAGATGATATTTTAGCAATTGCAGTATTGTCAGTGGTTTCATCAATTGCAGGTACAGATGGAGGAGTAGATAATATCGATATTACTCAAATAACAATTACAATTTTACAAGTATTGGGATTCTTTGCAATAATGCTCATTGTAGCAGTGGTGGTAATTCCAAAAATAATCACACCAAGATTATGGAAAGCAAAAGGAAGTGTAGAAGGAATTGCTACGGCGTCATTTTTTGGAGCAGCAGCACTTGCAGGTTCAATCGGATTATCGCCAATTGTAGGAGCATTTGCGGTAGGAATGGCATTATCAACTACCAAAGTATTTGATAAAATAGAGAGTTATGTTGGGAAGATTGGGTTAATTTTTGCGCCGTTATTTTTTGCAATCATCGGAGCACAAGTTGACCTCAGGGCAGTAAATTTAGAAATTCTGATGTTAAGTGGAGTAATAATTGTAATAGCAATTGTTACAAAATTGTTTGGATGTGGATTGCCTGCAATGTTGTTTTTGAAAAGCAAGAAACAAGGAATGAGAGTAGGAATTGGAATGATTTCAAGAGGAGAAGTAGGACTAATAGTAGCAGGAGTAGGAGTGACAGCAGGAATTCTTACTTCAGAAGTATATTCTACAATTGTAATAATGGTGGCAGTAACAACAATCATCACACCAATTTGGCTGAAAATGGAATACAGAAAAGAGCAAAAAAGTGGAGACACCCCATCAGAGATTAAATCTGAGCAAAAATCAGAATAAGATTTCAATAAAATACATAAACAAAAAAATGAATTTTTCAACGAATTTATGTCCAAACAGGTCTAAATATTCATGAATAAATTAGATTCCCCAATTGCTAAAGCATGTAGTGAAATCACCCAAAATCTCCTTATGATTAATGAGCCTAGTAAAAAACAGGTTAAAGAAGAAATTATAAAAATATGTACAAAATATGCACTAGAAAGAATTCCACGAAATTATGAAATACTATCAACTGTTAAAGAGTCAGATTTTGAAAAGTTAAAAAAAGTACTGCTAAGAAAGCCTACAAAAACAGCATCAGGAGTAGCAGTAGTTGCACTAATGCCAAAACCATTTGCATGCCCACATGGAAGATGCACATATTGTCCAGGAGGAATTGAATTTAATTCACCTAATAGCTACACAGGAAAAGAACCATCATCACTTAATGCAATTGAAAATGAATTTGATCCTAAATTACAAATCACATCAAAAATTGAGAAATTAATTTCATTTGGTCATGAACCAACAAAAATGGAAATTGTGATTGTTGGAGGTACATTTCCATTTATGCCAATAGATTACCAAAATAATTTTATCAAATCATGTTATGATGCATTAAACGGAAGAGATTCAAAAAATTTGGAAGAATCAAAAACAAACAACGAACATGCATCAGTAAGGAATGTAGGATTCACTATTGAAACAAAACCAGATTATTGTAAAAAAGAACACGTAGATGTAATGCTGAATCAAGGAATTACACGAATCGAAATAGGAGTACAATCATTACAAGAACGAGTATATGAAAGAGTCAACAGAGGGCATAACTACAATGATGTAATAGAATCATTTCAAATTTCAAAAGATGCAGGATATAAAATTGTATCACATATGATGCCAGGATTGCCTACAATGACGCCAGAAGAGGATATTCAAGATTTTAAAAAATTGTTTTCAGATTCACAATTACGTCCAGATATGTTGAAAATTTATCCATCCCTAGTAATTGAAAATACACCACTCTATGAGGAACACAAACAGGGAAAATATACACCATATTCAGATGAAGACATGATCAAAGTTCTGACAGAAGTAAAAAGAAATATTCCAAAATGGGTTAGAATTATGAGAGTACAAAGAGAAATTTCTCCAAAAGAGATTATCGCAGGACCAAAATCAGGGAATTTAAGACAAATCGTACATCAAAATCTAGCCAAACAAGGACTTACTTGCAAATGTATCAGATGTAGAGAAGCAGGTCTTTCAAATAAAAAATCAGAACCAAAAGATATCAAACTAAACAGAATAGACTATGACTCATCAGAAGGAAAAGAAATTTTCTTGTCTTTTGAAGATAAGGATGAATCAATTTATGGGTTTTTAAGATTAAGAAAACCAAGCGACAAAGCCCATAGAGATGAAATTAGCAAAGATAGCTGTATTGTAAGAGAGATTCACGTGTATGGTAAGTCATTAAAATTAGGAGAGAAAGGTGATGATGAAATACAACATTCAGGACTAGGGAAAAAATTGATGAGAGAGGCTGAAAAAATTTCAAAGGAAGAGTTTGATGCAAAGAAGATTTTAGTAATCAGCGCAGTAGGGACAAGAGAGTATTATCAAAAATTAGGGTATTCATTATATGGGCCATACATGTCCAAAATACTCAATTAGTGAAAATAAATGTCAGAACAAGAAATTATTGGAAAAGGGACTTGGATAGACAAGTTAGCATCAGAATTATTAGAACGTGAAAAAACTCTTGGAAGAAATTTAGATGTACTTAAAGTTGAAAGTGGTCTGGGGGCATCAGGAGTTCCCCACATTGGGAGTTTAGGAGATGCTGTAAGAGCTTACGGAGTCAAGTTGGCATTAGAGAATTTAGGATACAAATCAGAATTAATTGCATATTCAGATGATCTAGATGGTTTAAGAAAAATTCCAGCAGGGTTTCCAGATTCATTAGAAGAGCACTTAGCAAAACCAGTATCATTAATTCCAGATCCATATGGTTGTCATGATTCGTATGGCATGCATATGAGTAGTATTCTTTTAGATGGATTAGATAAGGTAGGAATCAAATACGAATTTAGACGAGCAATTGATACTTACAAACAAGGGTTACTAAAAGATCAAATACACACAATTTTACAGAATAGCACAAAAATTGGAGATAAAATCTCAGAATTAGTAGGACAAGAAAAATATCAAAAATACCTCCCATATTTTCCAGTTTGCGCAAACTGTAATCGCCTCTATACTGCAGAATCTACGGAATACATCATAGATGAGAAAAAAGTCAAGTATAGATGTCATGATACAGAAATTGGTTCAAAAATGATCAAAGGATGTGGTCATGAAGGAGAAGCAGACATCACAAAAGATCTGGGCAAATTAGCATGGAAAGTAGAATTTGCTGCAAGATGGACAGCATTTGACATTAGATTTGAGGCATATGGAAAAGACATCATGGATTCAGTCAAAGTAAATGATTGGGTAGCTGATGAAATATTAGAATGCCCACACCCTCACCACGTAAAATATGAAATGTTTTTAGATAAAGGTGGAAAAAAAATTTCAAAATCATTAGGAAATGTAATTACTGCCCAGAAATGGTTAGAATTTGGAACCCCAAAATCAATCCTATTATTATTATACAAAAGAATTACAGGCGCACGAGAATTAGGATTTGAAGACATACCATCTCTAATGAGTGAATATAATGAACTTGAGGATATTTACTTTGGAAGAATCAAAATGGATAATCAAGCAAAAGTTACAAAATCAAAGGGGCTTTATGAATATGTAAATCTCCTAAACCCTCCAAAACAATCAAGCATACATATCAATTATAGATTATTAATTGAATTAACAAAAATCTTCAAAGAAAATAGAGAGGAAAGAGTAATGAAAAAACTTCTAGATTATGGAGTAATTAAAGAAGAGAGTAATGAGATAAAAAATCTCATAAGCCTTGCAGGGAATTATTCAGATGAATTTGATCAGCAAGAAAAAACAGAAATTGAAATAGATGAGACGGTAAAAGAAGCACTGAATATTCTAGTTGAAGCACTTAGATCAGATGAAGAACCAGAAGATATTCAAAATACAATATACCAAATTGCAAAATCAAATGATATACAACCAAAAGATTTCTTTAAAGTATTATATCAAATAATTCTAGGAACATCAAGAGGACCAAAAATAGGCCCATTCATCACAGACATTGGAAGAAAACAAGTAGCCAAAATACTTTCAGAATATCTATAATTATGGTTCACAGTGATCACAATAAAAGTAAGAAGAGCGGAGGGTTTGCACTAATTATTTTAGGAGCATTGTTGTTAATTGTTGGTCCACAAGAAGCAATCATTCCAAAAAGCCTTAGTATCATTACATGGATTGGGGGTATAATTATTGGAGGTATAGGATTTTATCTAAAATTTATCAGAGGTAGAAAAAAGTCATAAGCAAAGGTTCATCTTTTAGAAAAATAGAGAAAAATCATGGGATTGTTTGGAAAAAAAGAAAAGGGAGTTTCCAAAAAAAGTGAAGAATACATACTAAAAGAAGGATTAGACAACGAAATAGAAAAATTACAAGAAAATTTCAGAATAAAACAAGAAGAATACAAAACAAAGCAAGAGGAACTAGACAATATTTTGCAGAGGATTCAGACGGTAAAAGAAGAATATAATATAACAATCAATAACATCATGGGGGTAAAAAAAGAACTCAATCAAAAAAAGATGGAGTTGGATGTAATTAAAAGAGAACATTCAGAAATTTTAGTAAAAATCAAAAACTCAGAACAAATTAAAGATAATAAATCAATAGAGGAATTTAACAAAACAAAAGAAAACATGATAAAAATGAAAAAAGAATTCACAGATTTACAATTTCAACACAAAAAAATTAATGAACAAATTAAAAAAGACCAAGCAGAACTTCATGGAATTAAAAAACAACAAATAGAATCAGAAAAACAACTAGAAGAAGCAAATTCTAGATTATACAACGCAAGTACAGAATTACGGAAAAAGAATAAATTTCAAGAGACAGAAATTTTAACTCCAAAAGAAAGAGAATTCATTCAAGGAGAGCAAAAATCTCAAAGCACATCAGGAATAATTGAGGCAGCCAGTGCAGTAGTAGGATCATTAAAATCAAAACTTAACACAACACAAAAAGAATTAGAAGCAGTTCAAATACAATTAGAAAAAGAAAGAGAATTGCATGAAAAATCTAAGAAAGCATTAGAACAGCTCAAAGAATCAACCAAAAAATCATAGAATTTTAAAATGGGTTTTCCATTTTAATTTCATTTCAGCTTCAGAAATACCATCATCATAAAGCGGGGAAGTAACAGGAGATATTTTGGATAATTTCACTAACACAATAGAATGAATCATACTAGTTACACCAATATGCCTATAGAAAGAAAATATCTCATCAAATAGATTACCAGTAGAGAGTATTGTGCATACTCCGGAAAATAGATATCCTTTTCGTGAAATAGGATCAATTACATTAATTTCAATATTAGGATTATTTTTTAAATTATCAATAGTATCAGGTGAACGAATGTTTGCAAATGCTAGTGTGTCAGAATTCCATCCAATAATAGTCCCTTTTGGAGAAATATTTGGAATTCCACTAGAAGAAACTGTTGCAACATAGCCAAGTTTTTGTTGTTCTAAAAAATTTTTAATTTCTGAAGTAATCATGGACATGGATAATAGAAATTTACACAGAGTAATTAATTTTTAAAAATTATCGCATAAATTCAGCCATCTGAATAGAGAAAAAGAAGAACCCAATTCCACCACCAATAATTCCTATCCACACAGCAATCTGTTTAGCTTTGGACATTTGAAAGAAATTTTTTGAACTCATTATTGAATCTAATCAAATTTTAGAAATCATTTATTCTTGAATTTCTTCAATTTCCCATCGATCATTTACCCATAGTCCAATCACAGTTACAGGATAACCCCATGATTTTATGAGATTGATGGATTTTTTTATTTGTGTCATATGGGTTTCTTTTGAAACAGGGTTACCTGCACAATCATGATGTCCTGAAATTACAACAAGTTTTGAATTATGAGCATTAATTGAAACAAGAACTTTAGATTTTATTTCATCTATGCCTTCAATGATTTTTTCGCCTATTACTTTATCTGAACCAGGATGGGAAATCACATCTACATAATCTATAAAATATTTTTTCTTAATCCAATTTGAAACAGGTAACTGGATTCTTCCATCTATACAATTTATTGAAGTAGCAAATTTTCCGGAATTCATTTCTCTTAATTATCATTCTTTTTTTAATTAATAAATACGTAGCAAAAAATATCAAAATAACATAAATTATTCTTTTAAGTAATTTAGAAACGATTTTAATTATATGAAACAATACCACTTAGTTGATTAACAAATGAAAAGTATCAAAGATATTGGAAAATTTTTTCTTTTCATCATTGTTGGTATTGGAGCTATCATTGTAGGCTCATTTATGATTAGAGGAACCATGCACATGTGGGACAATCCAGAAAAATCAGATGGTAAAAAAGATAAAAAAAACTAAGATAAAAAAAGAATCAATTCATTAAAATTTAGAATCATTTAAAGAAACAAAAATCCAGATCAATTAGTGAAGTAAAAATAGTCCATAAAACAACTTTAGATATGGTAGGACCACAAGATGGAGGTTTTGGATTTGACCAATCAAAAAAATATACTACTATTGAAAATATTGAAGAAGTGTGCACTCAATGTCAAGCAGGTCAACACAAAAAATGTTTGAAAAAAGCTAAACAGCAAGACACATGCGAATGTGAACATTGCATGATATATGGTTAATTTATGATAATATAAGGAAATTTTTAATAATATAAAATTCTAGTATTAATCTTGTCAAATCAATATACATTTTGTTGTAAGTTTTGTGGAATGGAGTTTAATGATAATGTAATAGCTTTGGCATTGCATATTGGTAGAATTCACGACACTACAAGAGAAAAAGAATTATGATTAAAAAAATAATTTACAAAATTATGTAAGTAAAATTCATTTAAAATAGTTATAAAATAATAGAAACGGAATTTATCAAAAACATAATTTCAAGATTAAGTTTAATAGTTTATTCAATTTAGCGATTATAATGTTATTTGGAGTTTTTGCAACACATAGTCCAGAATCATGTCCAATGAATAATGAAGCAAGTAAAGAAACATTTCTTGAACTCAAAGATAAACTCGATGTAGAAATGAAAAAATACAACATAAACAAAATTGTTGAATTCTACATGTCAGTTTTAGAGCATCAATGGATCATAATTATTGATGCAATTCACGCACACGAAATAGAAAAACTCTGTATAGATGTAGGAATTGCGTCTACAAGCATAGTCAAGATAGTTCCATTAAATCTGTATGATGATGTTACAAATAAAATAAAATTTAAAAAAAGATGACCCAAAAAATATTTTACAACAAAAAGATAATCCTCAAATTCATCTCAAAGATATTCGTGAATAAAGTTCCAAGTCATCTAATTGACTACAATTTTCAATATCTAAAACAATCAACAGTATGATCATTCACCATGCCTATTGCTTGCATTAGTGCATAACAAATTGTAGGGCCAACAAAACTGAATCCACGTTTTTTAAGATCGTCACTTAATTTTTTTGAGATATCAGTAGAAGTCGGAATATCAGATAGTTTCTTGAATTTGTTTTTGATTTGTTTATGATTTACAAAATTCCATAAATAATAATTAAAAGAGCCAAACTCAGATTGGATTTTAAGAAACTGTTTTGCGTTATTAATTGTAGATTTAATTTTTAACTCATTTCGAATTATTGATTCATCTTGAAGAATTTTTTGAATTTGTTTTTGAGAATACTTTGAAACTTTAAGAGCATTAAAATCAGAAAATGCTTTTTTGTATCCATTTCTACGTTTTAGAATTGTTCTCCAAGAGAGACCTGCTTGTGCACCTTCAAGAATTAAAAATTCAAATAATGTTCTATCGTCGTGTTGAGGATTCCCCCATTCTTCATCATGATAAATTATACTAAGTTTATCTTTGGCCCATGCACATCTCTTTTTCATTATTTTTCTTATCCAATACAAAATATTAGTTGTAATGAATTGAAAAAAATATGAAATTAAATCAGCAATTATTACAGATTAACAGAAATTTTCTAATTTGTTTTGTCATTTCAGCCTCTCTATCAGCATTATTTTCTCAAATGCTATCAAATTATGACAGTGTCCTAAATACAACTTTGACTATTATTTTTGGATATATTGTATATTTTGGGATTTTTACATCATTATTTTATCTAGATAACAAAAAACGCTACAAAAACATGGCATCAAAATTTATTAAAAAAGAAATTATTTCTTTGATTTCATCATTTGGGGTTGGTGAAATAATCTATTTAGGAACACGATGGCCGAGTTTATACTATTTTTTAGAAATTGGAATAGAGCCATATCAAGCATCATTGATTTCAGAAGTAATTGCAACTGCATTATACATGACATCAGTGACAATTTTTTTAAGAAGAACAAAAACATTCTAGTAATTAGAATTCAAATTTTTAATCTAAGTTGTTTTAAACGGACCCGACCGGATTCGAACCGGCGACCTATTGCTCCGCAAGCAATCGCACTATCCAAGCTATGCAACGAGTCCGAAAAGAGTGGCAAATTTACGCTTAATTTGGATTTCTATTCTACAAGATTCTGAGTAAAAATGTAAGGTGTTTCATCGGATTCATGAAATGTCCAAACAGTGGGTAACAAAATACTTTGAATATGTTTAAGATTATACTTGTCCATAAAAGTACCCCAACCTGCATTGTTTTTTGGATCTGAATTATATTTTAGAGAATTAGTTCCTGCAAAAACCCAACCAACATTTTTCAAAATTAAACTAACTTTTTCCAACACACCCATAGCTAATTCAGTTCCACCCATTTGTGCAAGACCACCAATAAAAAAAGCAGGTTTTTGTAAATTCAGTAAAGAATAATCAAAGTGTACTGCATCTGAACAATTTGGATGAAAATTCAAAATATTGCTCAAAGGTTTTTGTAAATTAATTAACATCTGATCAATTTCAATACTATATGATTCTAAATTCAAGATTTTTGCACAATATGCAATACGACCATCTCCAGAACCAATATCAATTATTTCTAAAAAACCCAAATCTTTTGCAAGTAAAACACTCACATATGCAGACATAATCCAAGTTGGAGAAAATGGGGCACGACTAGAACCATACTGAATACTGTTTAACCAATATTTGTTAATGTCACCTTCATAAACAATACAAGGGATTTCTAAAATTTTTTGTTTATAAGAATTATAATAAATTGGATTGTTTTTTGCAAATTGATGAAGTAACTGTAAATGATTTTCATTGATAGGAAACATATCAGATTTACAAATAGGAATAACTTCCTGAATATGACTAGTTCCAACATATACTTTAGAAAATTCCTGCTTTAGATTAACAAGATTTTTTGCAAGATCTTCAATCATATGACAAACCTTTGTCATATTGTTCTACAAATTCTTTGGTACTCATTTTTTGTCGTAATTCCTCATAACGTTTAGCATCAAGTTCAACATCATCTTTTGACTTTTGAGCAGAATCATCAGATTGTAAATTTTTAGTGGCATCATGAATTGAGTTTACTAGTTTTCCCATTATTTGAGGGTGAATTTCGAGATTGAATTTTTCAGAGATTATTTTTTCAGTTTCTAAGATCTTACCAAATAATGATGCAGACGTTTTTGAATCAATTTGTTGTTTTAACATTACAATCATAGAAGACATGTTAATTATTTGATAATAGAGTTCAATTATTTTATGAATAGGTAATTCAGATTTTGGAGAAACAGAAGATAACAAATTGTTTAATTTTTCAGATTCAACATGAAACATTTCAGAGACATCATCAAGAGAGGTCATAAAAAGAAAATGATTTTAAATTTTTAAAAATGTTAGGATTGCTCTTCTTTTTCAGCCTTACTGACATAAAGATAGTTCATTATTACACCTGCAATAATTCCGCCAATTATTGGACCTACCCAATATATCCATTGAACTTCCCATAAACCAGCATCTCCAGATACTAATGCAGGGGAGAAAGATCTTGCAGGATTCATTGATGCACCAGTTAGTGGTACTCCGATTAAGTGCAACAAGAAAACCATTCCACCAATTACAGCACCATAAACACTCTTTGGTGCTTTTTTATGAACTGCAGTCATAAAAATCACTGTAACTAGGAAGAAGGTCAAAATCATTTCAATTGCCAACCCAGACATAATGCTATTATTCAATAATTCACTTGGGCCACCATGTGCACCCCAGAATACTTTTTCACCAAGATCTGGGAAGAATATCTTTAAAGAAACTGTTGCAATAACAGCACCCATTATTTGAAATAGAATATACCCGATACCGTCTTTTACTCCAATCTTTTTTGTTATCATCATTGGAATAGTTACTGCAGGATTAATGTGGGCACCTGAAACATGTCCAAAGGCATAAACCATCAAGGCAATTGCACCACCGTGTCCCAAAGAAATCATAATGATTGCTTCAGTAGATAATGCACCATCGCCATAAACAACAACTGCAAGAATCACAGATAATGGACCAAAGAATACTAGTCCAAATGTAGCAATTGCTTCTGCAATCCATGCTCGTGGGTTAACCATCAAGCAAACCCAATTCAGTTTCCATATAAAAGATTCGAACTTTTTACACATATAGAAAATAGTTAAAAAGTAATTAATTATGGAAAAATTTGAAAAAATGATATGATTTCTGAAGGAGATTTAGTCCCAAAATTTACTGTAAATGATGCTAATGGAAATAAAATTAAATCCACAGATTTCAAAGGAAAAAAACACGTCATCTATTTTTATCCAAAAGATTTCACTCCAGGATGCACTACAGAAGCTGATGAATTTTCAAAAGACTATAAAAAATTTCAAAAAGAAGGAATCGAAATAATCGGAATTAGCCCAGATGATGTTGATTCACATAAAAAATTCTGTGATAAGATGGGCATAAAATATCCACTATTAGCAGATGTCGACAAAGAGATTTCAAAAATGTTCGGAGTATGGAGTCTGAAAAAATTTATGGGTAGAGAATACATGGGAGTAGTAAGAAGTACATTTCTAGTAGATGAAAATGAAAAAATTTTCAAAGTATTTCCAAAAGTCAAAGCTAAAGGACATTCAAAACAAGTTTTAGATGAATTTTTAAAATAAAATAAAAAGATTAAAAAAATTAGAAGCCTTTTGGAAGTGTGCCTCTAGATTTTTTTGGTGCCTCAGGTTCAGGTACTTTTTCAAAACCTTTTGGTAATGCACCACCTTTTTGATTTGCTGCGGCTTTTGCGGCTGCGGCTTTTGCTTCAGCTATCAAAGCTTCTTCTTCAGCTTTTGCAGCATCAATTTTGTCTTGTTCTAATCTTTTCAGATAATCTGCCTCATAGTCTGCTAGTTTGTCTTGTTTTGATTTTCCACTTGTATCATTTGTTGTTTCTGATACTGTGGGTTCAGGTGCAGATGCTTCAGGCGTTGGAGCTTGTTCAACAACGCCTTGAACATTCATGTTTATTCCACTATAACCTCCAAATGTCTTATCAGCAGGATGATATGCTAATCTTGCACGGGTTGCAAAGTATTGGTTAGATGGTTGTGTGTAACCAGTTACAGTTGCTTTTTGCTGATTCCAATCAGTTGTTGGAACAGTTCCTGTAGGAGCAGTCAATCTAACAAAGTATCTGTTAGGTGCTGGAGTATAACCAGTTGTTTTTGCTCTGTAATGATGCAAATCAGTCATTGGTGCATTCATGTATGCATTTTCTAATGCTGCTTGCACAGTTGCAGGAGGTTCTGCGGTAGTCTCAGCTGGTTTTGGTGCTTCTGGTTTTGGCTCAGCTGGTTTTGGCTCAGCTGGTTTTGCCTTAGTTGGTTTTGGCTCAGCTGGTTTTGCCTTAGTTGGTTTTGTCCCTATCTTAGTAGAGAGTTTGTTTAACTTTGCTTCTAATTGGGCAATCTTGTCTTCAAGATCTTTTTTTGTGTTAGTTTTACTTTTTGTACTAGATTTACGTTTTGTACTAGTCTTACGTTTTGTTGCCATTCCTTACAATGAATAATTCATTGTTTATTTACATTTTGATCATTGTGAGATCTATACAAAAATATACAAAAAATCAAACAATAAGTTGTAAAAATTTCAATATTATTCAATTCAAAATAAGGGATCAGTCAGGTTCCCAAAAATGCATTACATACATGCAATTATTACATCTCCATAATCTTACATGAATACCATTATCAACATCAGCAGCATATTTTCCGTTATCCATTTTCATAACTTTTGGAAAATAACTCAATTCTGTATTTTCAAGCCATTCATTTTGCTTACAATTAGGACACGATATTTTTGGTGGCACACACATGGTAAAACGGCATCAAAGAAGAATATTGCGATTAAAAATAGAAAATAAGAATATTGTGGAATTAGAAACCTTTTGGAAGTGTACCTTTTGGTTTTTGTGGTTCAGGGGTTGGAGCTTGTTCAACAACTTCTTGAACATTCATGTTTGTTCCACTATAACCTCCAAATGTCTTATCAGCAGGATGATATGCTAATCTTGCACGGGTTGCAAAGTATTGGTTAGATGGTTGTGTGTAACCAGTTACAGTTGCTTTTTGCTGATTCCAATCAGTTGTTGGAACAGTTCCTGTAGGAGCAGTCAATCTAACAAAGTATCTGTTAGGTGCTGGAGTATAACCAGTTGTTTTTGCTCTGTAATGATGCAAATCAGTCATTGGTGCATTCATGTATGCATTTTCTAATGCTGCTTGCACAGTTGCAGGAGGTTCTGCGGTAGTCTCAGCTGGTTTTGGTGCGTCTTCTGGTTTTGCCTCCATTCCTTTTGGTAAGGTTTGTTTTGGTTTTGCAGTTTCAGCAGGTTTTGTCTCAGCTGGTTTTGGTGCTTCTTCTGGTTTTGCCTCCATTCCTTTTGGTAAGGTTTGTTTTGGTTTTGCAGTTTCAGCAGGTTTTGTCTCAGCTGGTTTTGTGCTTAGCTGAGTAGAAAGTTTGTTTAACTTTGCTTCTAATTCGGCAATCTTGATTTCAAGATCTTTTTTTGTTTGCTTTTTAGCAGCTGCCATTAATTTGGATGGATAAATTGGGGTTTATGTACATTTGGTTTGGTTCTCACAAATGGTTTGATCAAGTTTTATAGGTATTAATTCTATAATGTATACAATGGATGACTTTGAAAAAGAATATCCGGAATTTGATTGGAAAAATACTCCAGCATATAAACATCCAGGAGGAAAAGATTGTCCTTGTCCAAAACACGAATACATCCGAGAGCAAATCAATTTTACAAAACAAGTTAATGAAAAGGGGAAAGAACCATCTAAAGTTACACTCAAGTTTTGTCCAGATCATTATAGAGTGTACATGGATGAAGTGATCCCAGCAATGCCACTAAAATATAAAATTCTTACAAAGATTGCATTAAAACTTGGAGCAATTCAGATTGAACAACTAAAATTTATGGAGTCAGAATTGTGTTTTTACTGTAAATTTGGCTCTGGGGGTCATGACAAAAAAACAGAATTACCTCCAATGTAGTTGACAATTATTTAAAAAATCAATTTCATTTTGAGGTGAATCTAGTTAAGCTTATACTTGAATCGGCACCAGAAAAAATGTGCCAATTGAGGATATTCAAGAGTTTATTGCAGAACTTGAAAAAAATGGGGAATTAAAAAGAGTTACAACAGAAGTAGATTCCGAGTTAGAAATTGCAGAAATCATGAGAAGGGAAATGTATTCCAACGGTCCTGCAATTCTTTTTGAAAATGTTAAAGGGTTTGATATGCCAGTTTTAGGAAATGCATTTGGATCTATGAAAAGATTAGAGATAGGACTAGAGATGACAGATTTTACAGAAATTGGTAAAAGAATTACAGATATGACCAAGATGGATGTGCCATCAGGATTACTAAATAAAATTAAAAAATTACCAGAACTTTCAAAGATGACAGCATCATTTCCAAAAAGAGAGATCAAAGGACCAGTAACTGAAATCACATCAAGTGATGCATCTTTTGATGATTTACCAATTCTGAAATCATGGCCAAATGATGCAGGTAAATTTATCACATTAGGATTAGTTGCAACAAAACATCCAGAAACAGGTGTAAGAAATCTAGGAGTTTATAGAATTCAAATTATTGATAAAACTCACGCGCTAATGCATTGGCAGAAACATAAACGTGGTGCACATCATAGTGAAATTTCCAAAGAGAAAGGAGAAAAAATTCCAACTGCAATAATTATCGGAGGAGAACCTTCAACAGTATTTTCATCAATTGCACCAGTTCCTGAAGGATTAGACAAATATCTCTTTTCAGGAATTACAAGGAAAGAAGGAATCAAAATGGTGGAATGTAAAACAATTGATTTAGAAGTTCCAGCAAATGCGGAAATTGTTTTAGAAGGATATGTAGATCCTTCAGACATCAGAGATGAAGGACCATTTGGGGATCATACAGGATACTATACGCCAGTGGAACCATACCCAACATTCACATTAACTGGGATAATGAGAAGGAAAAATCCAGTATACATTACAACGGTAGTAGGAAAACCAATTTTAGAGGATGCATATATTGGAAAAGTAATTGAATGTTCATTTTTACCACTTATCCAAATGTTTCATCCAGAAGTAGTAGACTTCAGCATGCCAGCTGCAGGGTGGTTCCAAGGATTTGCAATTATTTCAATCAAAAAAAGATACCCTGGACAAGCAAAAAAAGTAATGATGGGGTTATGGGGAATGGGACAACTCTCACTTACAAAGATGTTTGTGGTTGTTGATGAGGACATCAATGTTCATGATATCAACGATGTCATTTGGGCAATTACAACCAGAGCAGATGCTGCACGAGATACAACAATAATTAATAATGCACCTACAGATACTTTAGATCCTGCATCACCATTAGTAAATTTAGGATCTAAAATGGGAATTGATGCAACTCAGAAAACAAAAGAAGAGGGATATGAACGAGAAATTCAACAACAAGTTAAAGTCGATGAAAAAACAAAAGAATTAGTAGATTCGAAATGGTCTCAATATGGTCTATGATCAAGTAATTGGATTATAAAAATTATCTCGTTCTTCTACAGAATAACCAATTTGATTAATAGCATTGATAATTTTTTTATCAGTTAATTCAGTAGAACGAGCACCAGTGCAGGAAACTACTTCCTCACCAATCAAAGTACCACCAAAATCATCAGCACCATATTGCAAAGCAAGTTGAGCCATACCTATACCATTTGTTAACCATGAAGATTGGATATGAGGAATAAGTCCATCAAATACAAGTCTAGAAATTGCAATCATTTTCAAAAGTTGAATTCCACCTGTACCAATTTCAACAATTCCTTCTTCTTTCATTAAAGTATTATTTGGTTCAAAATTCCACGGAATAAATGCCATGAATCCTTTAGTTTCTTCTTGAAGTTTTACAAGTTTGAAAAAATGTTCAATGATATCATTTTTGTTTTCTACATGACCATACATCATAGTTGCAGAAGATGGAATTCCAAGGGCATGTGCTTCATTCATTATTCTAATCCAATCATCACTTGAAATTTTCTTTGGACTGATAACATCTTTTACAGAATCAACTAAAATTTCAGCTCCAGCTCCAGGCATTGATTGCAAACCTGCATCTTTGAGTCTTTCCAAAATTTCTCTAGTTGAGGATTTCTCAACTTTTGCAATCATATCTATTTCAGATGTTGATAATCCATGAACCCCAATTTTTGGAAATTTTTCACGAATCATTTTGAATGCATCTTCATAGTATTCTATTTTCAAATTTGGATTATGACCACCTTGAATTAGGACCTGTCGAATATTGAACATTTCAGATGCAGCCTTTATTCTAGATTCAATTTGATCAAGAGATAAGGTATAAGCATCTTCAGCACCAGGAGATCTATAAAATGCACAAAATTTGCAGTCAGTGATACAGACATTTGTGTAATTCAAAATGATGTTATTTACAAAAGAAGCCTTTTTTCCAAATTGTTTACGAGTTAGATGACCAGAAACAAGTCCCATCAAATGGACATCGTCTGACTCTAAAAGACGTAAACATTCTTCAGGTCCAGGTCTTTGGCCATTAAGAGAATTTTCTAAAATATCTTTAATATCACTTGTTTGTAGTTGTTCAGTTGTCTGACTCAATTGTGTTTAATCCTTTAGGATTTCTATTTAATTCTTGATAGGAAAAAATACAAAAAAGAATTGCCAAAATTTGAAATTTGTGCTTGATTCTTAAAAAATCGACGTTTAATTATTCACGTTATTTTTAAGTAGGGATAAAAAAGAATCAATTCATGGTATCAGGAAATCAAATCAGATTAAATAGAATTCTGAAAAAAGGAAGAATGCTCTGCATTCCAATGGATCATGGAATTTCAAACGGACCTATAGAAGGACTTGAAAATCCTGCAAATATAATTTACAAATGTGAAAATCACGGATTAACAAGTGTCATAATCAATAAAGGAATTATCAAAACAATGCCAAAACCATCAAGAGTAGGAATTTTAGTTCATTTTTCAAGTAGTACAAGTCTCTCATTATCTCCAAATCGTAAAATGTTAACAGGTACTGTAAAAGAAGCAGTTGCATTAGGTGCGGACGGAGTTTCACTACACATCAATATTGGTGGAAAGGAAGAACCTGAAATGTTAGAACAATTGGGAATGACTGCAAATCAATGTCACAAATGGGGAATGCCACTTTTAGCAATGATGTACCCAAGAGGAGAGAACATTAAAGATCCACATGATCCAGAAATTGTTGCACATGTTGCAAGAATAGGAGCTGAATGTGGAGCAGATATTGTAAAGACGTTATACACTGGAGACATTGATTCATTTGCAAAAATTGTAAAAAGTACACCAGTTCCAATTGTAATTGCCGGCGGACCAAAAGCAAAAACAGATTTAGATATTCTTCAAATGACAGAAGATGCAATGACTGCAGGAGCAAAAGGTGTAACATATGGTAGAAACATCTTTGCCCATAAAGCACCTGAAAAAATGGTGGCAGCACTAGCTGAAATTATTTTTAGAAAAGGTACAGCAAAGGAAGCAATGAAAAGAATTGAGTAAAAGTAGAGAATTAATTATTTCCCCTAAAGGATCTCAGGCACAATTAGCAAAGTTTCTTCCACAATTAGAAGTAGAAGGAGTAAAGATGGTATATTTAGATCCCAAAAAATTAGGTAAGAAAAAAACAAAATTACAAACAGTATTTCCATCAAACTCTGCAAATTATGTAGTTCTTGAAAAAGAAACAAGTGTGAAACCAAAAGGTAAAAAAATTGGAAAAAAATTCGATGTGTTATCAAATTCTGACATAGATAATGTACTAAGTATTGCAAAGAAAGGATTGGATTTTGTAGTTGTAGAAGTCAAAGATTGGAAAATCATTCCATTGGAGAATATTATTGCCAAACTTCACAAAATACATACCAAAATTTTTGCAATCGCAAGAACACCAGAAGAAGTGAGAAAAATGTTTTCAATTTTAGAAGTAGGTGTAGATGGAGTAATTTTCAGTACATCATCAATTAATGAAGTGAGAGAGGCAATGGTATATCTTGGAACCAGGAATTTTGAGATGAAGTCTGCAAAGATTATTGAGATTAAAGAAGTAGGGGACGGAGAACGAGTTTGTGTAGATACGGCATCAATTCTCCATAAAGGTGAAGGAATGTTAATTGGAAGTAGATCAAACTTTTTGTTTTTAGTGCATAATGAATCAGTAGGATCATCATTTACATCACCAAGACCGTTTAGAGTTAATGCAGGTGCAGTTCACTGTTATACACTTTCACCAGATGGAACTACCAATTATTTATCAGAGGTAGAAACAGGTTCAGAAGTACTAATTCTTAATTCTAAAGGTAAAGCAAGAAGAGCAACAGTAGGAAGAGCAAAAATTGAGAGAAGACCAATGTTGATGATTAAAGCATCTTCAGATGGGGAAGTAGGAGGGATCATTGCACAAGATGCAGAAACCATTCGTTTTGTTAAAACAAACGGGCAACTAGTTTCAGTAACTCACCTTAAGAAAGGAGATTCAGTTATGGTTCATTCAAAACCTGCTACAGGAAGACACTTTGGCATGGAAGTTTCAGATGAGTATATTCTAGAAAAATAAGATGAAATACAAAACTTGTGTCTCAGTTGCAGAAAAAACACCACAGAAAATAAAACAGACATTAAAACTTGCATTAAAAAAATCGGATTATGTAGAAGTTAGATTAGATTTTTTAAAAATTGAGCAAGTACCGGTTACGTTAGAAATTATTAAAAAAGATCTCAATAGAATTGTGTGTACACTAAGACCAAAAACAGAGGGAGGGAAATTCCCAGGAAGTGAGAAAGAAAGAATTTCGATTTTAAAATTAATTGCAGAGTATTCTCCATTTTTGTTAGATATCGAATTCAATACGTTAGAAAAAAATCCACCATTAAGAAAATATCTTAAATCAACTAAAACAAAATTACTAGTTTCATGGCATGATTTCAAAAAAACACCAAATTCATCTGAATTAAAAGAGAAATTAAATAAAATGAGTAAAACATCGTCAAATCTAAAAATTGTCAGTACAGCAAAATCAACAGATGATTCTACTAGAATGTTAGAATTATACAGTAAAAAAGGAAAAAATAATTTGATTTCATTTGCAATGGGGGATTTTGGTAGAATTTCAAGAATTTTATGCCTGTATCTTGGTAGTCCATATACATATGTGTCACTAGGAAAAGCAGTTGCGCCTGGTCAATTCAGTGTAGATGAAGTAAACAAGATCATAAATTTAAAAAATAAATAAATTTCATTTGAGAGTTTAAATCAATCATATTTCTTTAAAAAATATAATGAGTAAAACATTTGCAGTTATCGGCGATCCTATTGATCATTCATTATCACCACATATTCACAGTGCGGCATTTAGAGAATTGAACTTAGATTGTTCGTACATAGGATATAGGATTCCCAAAAATGAATTAAAGGAAGGGATTGAAGGGCTAAGAAAAATTAAAATTGATGGGTTTAACATTACCATTCCTCACAAAATTGAGATGATGAGGCATGTGGATAAAATTGATGAAACTTGTAGTTTGATTGGTGCAGTAAACACAGTAGTAAACAATCAAGGCATTCTCAAAGGATACAATACGGATATGGATGGTTTCCTAGAACCATTTAAGAAGAAAAAATTAAAAATTAAAAATTGTAATGTTCTTTTATTAGGTGCAGGAGGCGCAGCTAGAGCGATTGTGGTAGGAATTGCAAAGGAGCAAGCAAAGAGCATCACAATTGCAAATAGAACATTAGAAAAAGCAAAAAGTTTATCAGAATTTGCAAAAAAAATCCGATTAGATGCAAACGCTATTCAAATAAGTGATGTGAAAGACTCAGCAAAAAATTATGACATAATCATTAATGCCACATCCATAGGACTAAAAAATGAACCTAGCCCAATTTTACTAGAAGGAATAAATGAAAAAACAATTGTGTATGATATTGTATACATGCCAATGAATACAGATTTTCTCAAGAAAGCAAAACAAAAGAATGCAATTGTAATTTTTGGCTATGAAATGCTCCTAGGACAAGCTACAAGAGCATTTGAAATTTGGCATGGTATGGAAGCACCTTATAATGCCATGAAAAAAGCATTACTAGGAGGGTTTTGATGGCAAAAGTAAAAGCTACAGTCCACGGGGCAGTTTCAATAGTAAATGCAATTGCAAATAAGAAAGGGGCAACTCTAGGAATTGCGTTAAAAGTAGTTGTAAAGATGGAGACAAGTCCAGGTAAAGGAATCATAATAAAATCAAAAAACAAAAATCTAAGTTCACGATTAATCAACAAGACAATTGAAAAAATTGTTTCAAAAAAAGATTTAGAACAAAATAAAATCACAATGACACTTGATTCAGAAATACCTACTGGATATGGGCTTAAAAGTTCAAGTGCAATATCATCAGCAGTTGCACTTGCTTGTGCAAAAATTTTCAAATCAAAATTTACTGATCAACAGATCCTACTTGCAGGAGTTGATGCATCAATTGAATCTAAAGTAAGTATTACAGGAGCATATGATGATGCATGTTCATGCTATTATGGAGGATTCAATGTTACAGACAATGCAAAAAAGAAAAGAATCAAGCATGAAAAAGGAGCATCAAATTTAATTGCAGTAATTTTTATTCCAAAAAATAGAAAAAGAGGAAATCTAAAAAATCTTAAAGTTATGTCATCAATTTTTGAAAACGCCTGGGAACTTGCAAGAAAATCAAAATACTGGGATGCAATGATAATTAATGGATTGGTAACTTCATCAATTCTGAATTCAGAACCAAAAATAATTTCAAGTTTGATAGAAAAAGGAGCATTAGGAGCATCAGTTTCAGGAAATGGACCATCAATTGCAGCAATTACAAAAAAAGAAAATGAATCAACTATGAAAAAAATATTTTCAGTACTAGAGGGAAGAATAATTGTTTCAAAAATCAGCAATGCAAAGGCAGAAGTTCATGAAATGTAAAGTAACAAAATCAACAATTTCAGGACAAATAACATGCCCTCCAAACAAAAGCTATTCACATAGAGCAATTTTTCTTGCATCAATTGCAGGAAAAGACAGTAAAGTCAATAACGTGTTGTTGTCAGCAGATACAAAAGCAACAATTGAAGCATGTAAAAAATTTGGGGCAGAAATTGAAATAGGAGAGTCATCAATAATTATTAAAAATCCAATTGATCTAGGCACAAATGTACCTGAAATAAATACAGAAAATTCAGGAACTACAATCAGAATTGCATCAGGAATTGCCAGTTTATATTCTGAAGAAATAACACTCACGGGAGATTCTAGTCTTCAAAAAAGACCGATGCAATCACTCTTAGATGCATTGTCGAGTATAGGAGCACAATGTAGTTCAACGGATGGAAAACCACCAATCAAAATTAAAGGAAAAATATCAGGAGGCAATGTTTCCATTCCAGGAAATTTATCTAGTCAATTTATTTCAGCGTTGTTAATTTGTGCACCACTTACTAAAAATGGAATTAATCTTAACATCGAAGGAAATTTAGTTTCAAAACCATATCTTGATGCAACAATTGCAACAATGAGAAAGTTTGGAGTTTCAGTTCAAACATTAATTCCATATAAAAAATATAATATCACACCACAAATCTACAAGAATACGTCATTTACAGTTCCAATTGATTTCTCAAGTCTTGCATTACTATTATCAGCAGCAGTACTAAACGGCGAGGAAATTACAATCAAAGGTAATCTAGGAAATTTACCACAAGGAGACGAAGTCTTTATAGATATTTTAGAACAATTAGGAGTCACTGTCATCATTAGTGAAGAAGAAATTAAAATAAAAACTCCTGAAATATTAAGCGGAGGTAAATTTGATTTAAGTAATTCGCCAGATCTTCTTCCACCTCTTGCAATTTTAGCATTAAATTCATCAAGCCCAATTGAAATCATCAATGTAAAACATGCAAGATTAAAAGAAACAGATAGAATTGCAATTGTTTCAAGAGAGCTTGTAAAACTAGGAATTAAAGTTGAAGAAAAAGAAGATGGATTAATTTTAGAATCATCAAATAATTTAATGGGTGCCGAATTGATTTCTGAAAATGATCACAGGTTATTCATGGCATTTTGCATAGCTGGAATGTATGTAGGAGGTTGTACAGTATCTGATCCTGATTCAGTCAAGGTATCATATCCAAATTTTATTGAAGAAATGACTAGAATCGGTGCAAAAATTCAAGTTCAATAAAATGATTCAAAAAAATTTCTTTGAGAGATTAAAGGCACAAACTTGTATAGAGGGAAAAGCATTCTCCTCACTCTCAACGCTTTAGCGCTGATAACATATCAAATTTCGCAAGGTCGTGTAAATCATTTGTTAAGATTTACACATTTTAACATAATCAATGAATAAAATAATTATATTTGAGATTATATTGTAAATATTTCATAAAATTATTCAATATTTTATAATTTATAACTATTCATGAAGGATTATTAAAAATAATAGATAATTAATTGCGAATATTTTGAAAAATTAGAATGAGGAATTATAAACATCATTTAACTTTGATAATGTGTTGCCGGGAAGTTCAATTGGTCAGCATCTTGTTTTAACAAGTTTTGGTGAAAGTCATGGGAAAGCTATTGGAGCAGTACTAGAGGGATGTCCAGCAGGATTAGAAATTGATGAGAAAGACATCCAAAAAATGTTAGACCAAAGAAAACCAGGCCAAAATATTATTTCAACACAAAGAAAAGAAGGAGACATTGTAGAAATTGTTTCAGGTGTTTTCAGGGGATTTACAACGGGCTCACCAATTACGATGTTAATTTGGAATAATGATCAAAAATCAAAAGATTATGATAATTTAAGAACAAAATTGAGACCAGGTCATTCAGATTATCCTGCAATGATAAAGTACAACCAATTCAATGACCATCGGGGGGGCGGCAGATTTTCAGGAAGATTGACTGCAACTCATGTAATGGGCGGAGCTATTGCAAGAAAATTATTAAAAGTAACAACAGGAATTGAAACCAATTCATTTACTTCACAAATAGGTAAAATCAAAATGGAAAAAGAATTTAATGAAAAAATGATTAATTCAATTTACAAAAATGAAGTCAGATGTCCTGAAATCAAAACAGCTAAAATGATGCGTGAAAATATTCTAAATGCAAAGAAAAAAGGAGATTCACTAGGAGGTATAATTGAATCAGTTACAACAAATGTCCCAGTTGGATTAGGTGAACCAATTTTCAATTCATTGGAGTCAGATTTGAGCAAGGCAATGTTTTCAATTCCATCAGTTAAAGGAGTAGAATTTGGTTCAGGGTTTGCAGGTTCAGAATTACATGGTTCAGAAAATAATGATTTGTATACAATCAAAAGAGGAAAAATAATTACAAAAACAAATAATTCTGGAGGTATTTTAGGAGGAATTTCAAATGGAATGCCAATAACTATGAGAATTGCATTCAAACCAGCATCATCAATTGCACAAAAACAAAAAACTGTAGATATCAAAAATAAAAAAGAAACAGTTCTCCAAGTAAAAGGAAGACATGATCCATGTGTCGTTCCAAGGGCACCACCGGTAGTAGATGCACTTGTAGCATTAATTATAGCAGATCATGCACTAATCTCAGGCACAATTAAAACAGTTTTGTAAGAAAATGTCAGACATTAATGAACTCAGGAACAGGATGGATGAGATTACACTAGAAATGGTAAGGTTGTTAAAAAATAGAACAGATATTTCAAAAGAAATTGGAGAAGTTAAAAAAAATATTGGCAAAGTAGTAACAGATGAAACTCGGGAAGGTAATTTACGAAATAAAGTAATTTCATTATGTAATGAGTTAGGATTTGATGAATCAATTGCAACAAAATTTTTAAATTTTTTGTTAAATGAATCAGTCAAAGTTCAATCAATTAACAAACAAACACATCTATCAATTTTCTTAAAAGCAAAATCACTCGAACAAGAAGGGAAAAAAATTATCCACATGGAAGTAGGTGAACCTGACTTTCTTCCACCACCGATTGTAAAAGATGCATTGACAAAAGTTTTTGATAAAGGATTTTTAAAATACGGTCAAGTAAGAGGGTTGCCAGCATTTAGAGAAAAACTGGCATCATATGTATCAGAGAAATTGGATACAAGTATAACACAAAAAAACATCATAGTTAGTCCAGGTGCAAGGTTTTCTATTTTCACTGCAATCACCACATTGTTGAATCCAGGAGATGAAATGATTGTGATAGAACCAGCATGGCCAGCATACAAAGATTGTGCATTAAACTCAGGAATCAAAGTTAGAACCATCAATACAACATTAGAAACCAAATGGGAACCATCAATAGAACAAATCAAAAACACAATTAACTCAAATACAAAAATGGTTGTTCTAAATTATCCAAATAATCCAACAGGGAAAATTCTTCCTGAAAAATTACAAGACGAGATAATTGAAATTGCTAAAAAAAATCAAATCTATGTTCTCAGTGATGAGATTTATTCCCAATATGCTAAAACAAACTGGAAAAGCATTTTGAGCTATAATTATGAAAAAAGCATCGTCACTCAGTCATTTTCAAAATCACATGCCATGACGGGGTTTAGAATAGGGTACGCAATTGCAAATTCAAAGATCATTGAAAAAATGGCAAAATTGGAAGCATTATGTCTTACAAATGTTTCAGAACCAATTCAATATGTTGCAATGAAAGCCCTTGAGTCAGATACAAGCAGTAATTCCAAAATAATACAAAATAGATTGGATTTATTGTCCCAAAAAGCAAGTGAAATAGGATTGGAGTTTGTGATTCCAGATGGTGCGATGTATCTTTTTGCACGAGTAAATCAAGAAGAGTTTGATGGAGTTAAATTTGCAAATAATACACTGGAAAAAGGACTAGCAATTGCACCAGGAGAAGGATTTGGAAATTACAAAAATTTTATCAGAATTTCTGCATGCCAGGATGAAAATAATCTTAACGAAGGAATGAATATACTTAGGGACGTTATTAGGAGTAACAGTTGAAAAAGAAAATTACAATTATCGGGGCAGGAGGTCAAATGGGCCAATGGTTTTCAAAATATTTTTCAGGCAAAGATTTTGAAGTCACAGGCCACGATTCAGAAAATAAAGTCATAGGCAAGGATGTCATAGTTTCAGAATCATTAGTAGGAGGAATTTTACAAGCAGATTATGTAATTTTGTGTACTCCAACTAGAAGAACTCCAGAAATTATCAGATTAATTGCAAAAGAAATGAAAAGGGGAACATATCTAATTGAAATTTCGTCTGAAAAATCAAAAGTAGTATCTTCATTATCAAAAATGCCAGCAAAAATCAATCCAATTTGCATTCATCCAATGTTTGGTCCAGGTATCAAAACAATAAAAGGTCAAAACATAATTTCAATTCCAATTAAAGATGCTAAAAAAGAATTAACAGTTACAAAATCATTGTTTGAAGGAGCTAATTTTGTTACAATTGATGCAGTTGAACATGACAAAAAAATTGCAGTTATTTTAGGATTAACTCATCTGATGAATTTAGTTTTTGCAAACATTATTTCAAAAGATGAAAAGATGAACCTTACAGAAAAAATGTCAGGAACTACATTCAGAGTACAAAAGACATTAGCTGAAAGTATCATGACAGAAACTCCAGAATTAATAGAGACAATCATTGCAAATCCAGAAATCAGAAGAGTTGCAGAAGATCTCTGGAAGGATGTTGGAAGATTACTTACATCTGTTCAAGAATCAAAAACAGAAGAAGTTGTAAACTACATTAAAGAATGTCAAGAAAGATTAGCCAAACATACAGACATCAATGAGTCATACAAAAAGTTAACAAAAATGGTAAAATCTGTTGAAAAATAATCAACATGCATTCAACAAAAATCGTCACATCATTTATTAAAAATAACGACAAATTATTAATTCTAAAAAGAAGTAAAAAAGTAAGATCAATGAAAGGTTTGTGGGCAGGTATTAGTGGCATCATAGAAAATAATGAAAAACCACTGCAAAGAGCAAAAATAGAAATTTTTGAAGAAGTTGGAATCACAGAAAATAGGATAAAACTAATCAAATCTGCAAAAGAAATGAGAATTAATGCACCACAATATAAAAATCACGAATGGGAAGTATTTCCATTCCTATTTGAATCAGAAAAACCAGATGTGAATCTTAATTGGGAAAATTCAGAATTTAGATGGATAAAAATTCAGGAATTAAAAAATTATGATACAGTTCCTAGTTTAGAAAAAGTTCTATTCAATTTGTTGTAAATTTTTATTTTCTTTTTCATATTTTTTTTGTTGAGGTAGCATCATGTAAACACATGCACCACCACACATTGTACAAGGGACATTATTGCCAGGATGTTGTCCAGTTCTGCTGTGAATTTTTGCAGCTTCTTCAGGATCAATGGATAATGCTAATTGTTTTTCCCAATCCAAAGTTCGTCTTGCTTCAGTCATTTTCATATCCCATTTTATCGCCTTTTCACGAATTTTTACAAGATCACCAGCATGTGCAGCTATTCTATATGCAATCAATCCAGCTTTTACTTCTTCAGCATTAGGCAACGCTAAATGTTCAGAAGGTGTAAGATAGCATAAAAGATCAACACCTTCACTTGCAGATACTGCAGCCCCTATTGCACTTGCAATATGATCATGACCAGATGCAATATCAGTTACCAAAGGACCAAGAACATAGTAAGGAACATCACCAATAAGGGATTTTGCAAGACGAACATTTGCTGCAACTTCATTTAATGGGACATGTCCAGGACCCTCAACCATTACTTGTACATCTTGTTCATGTGCACGTTTTGTCAATTGAGAGATATTGATCATTTCTTGGACCTGTAATTCATCATGAGAGTCTAAAATGGAACCAGGTCTAAGAGCATCACCAAGACTAAAAGTTACATCATATTTTTTTGCAATTTCAAGCAAATAATCATAATGTGTCAAATAGGGATTTTCTTTATCGTGCTTTAGCATCCAGGCAGCAGTAAGGGTGCCACCTTTGCTAACAACTCCACCATATCGTTGTACTTTAAGAATTCTTTTTGCAATTTCCTTTGTGATACCGCAATGAATTGTAGTATAATCTACACCATCTTTGGCATTGTTTTCAAACGCATTTAGATAATCATCCTCAGTTAAATTCAAAGGATTTTTGTGAACCTCAACGCCGTAATTATATGCCTCATAGATTGGAACAGTTCCAAAAGTTATCGGGGCAGTTTCCAAAAGAGTCTGACGAATTTGTTTTACATCTCCACCATCACTGAGATCCATAATTGTATCTGCATGGTATTTTATAGCAACTTTAGCTTTTTCAATTTCTTCATCTAAATTAACATTAAGAGTGGAAGTTCCAATGTTTACATTTACTTTTGTTTTTAGTCCTTTTCCAATTCCAACATTATGAATTTTTTGAGGCCTAACATTATTACTTGGAATAATAATTGAGCCACGAGAAATTTTTGAAATCAACCAATCAGTAGAAACATCTTCATCTTTTGCAACTTGTTTCATTTCATCAGTAGCTACACCACGACGTGCAGAAGCCATCTGAGTGGTCATAGCAAATTCTATGCTTTTGCCTGATTTAAACAATCGTGCAAATTACAAAAATATTAAAAAACAAATTTTACTATATTAAGATGATCGCTTGATCTTATAAGCAATTATCACGTACTGAAAATATGAGAACAATAAGAGAATGCATACATTGTGGTAGAGAATTTCAAAGTTTGAAAGATGAATTTTGTTCTTTTAATTGTGCTAGCGAAGCGTCATCATAGGAATTAGAATTAATTTAATCTCAATTCTTTTCCCAAAGATATTTTTTCAAATTGAATTTTAGAAATTCTATCTAAAATAGGCACAATAATACGTTCAGAATCAGATGATTTGGCAAAATTTAATTTTATTTCATCCACTCTTTTGATAAATTCAATTTCAGATTGAATCAAAACAATATAGTTACGTAGTTTTTGATTCTCAATTTTTAAAAACTCTAGGTCAGATGGATCAGTCATTTAGGAGGGCTCCAACATTCTTCGACTTGATTAAAATTTTCTGTTGAAACAAGAATTTGTTTACCACACTTAAAACATTGCCACAAAAATGTTCCATTTTTTTTTAGTTTGGTATTGCATTGGAAGTAAACATGTTGTGCAATTTAATTTTATAGGGAAATAATCATCAACCATATTAATTTCAGTCACATTATTGAAATAATGATTAAAGTATAAAATTCCTATTAAAATTATTCAACAAATCAAAATTAAAGGAAAAACAGATTAGGGTTTAAGAGGAATAAAAAACATGAACATACTTTCTATTGGAGGGTCAGATCCATCATCAGGTGCAGGAATTCAAAGTGATGTTAAAACATTTTCATCATTTAATGTACATGGATTAACAGTAATTACTGCAATCACAGGTCAAAATACAACACGTTTTGGAATGGTAGAACCAGTATCAAAAAAAATATTAGAAAACCAAATACTAACAGTAATTTCAGATTTTAAAATTGACGGTGTAAAAATAGGAATGGTTTACAATTCACAAATTATTAAAATAATTCATCAACAATTAAAAAAATTAAAAGTTCCAATAATTGTTGATCCAATAATTAAATCAACAACAGGAGGAACATTGTTAAAAAATTCAGCAATAAAAGATTTTCAAAAATTTATTATTCCACTTGCCACAATCATTACACCAAATGAATTTGAGGCTAAAATTATATCAAACAGTGAGACAAATTCAAAAATTTCACCTAAAAAAATTGCAGAAAAAATTCAAAGGATGGGATCAAAGACAGTTGTAATCACAGGAATTAAAACAAAAAATAATAAAATTTCAGATTTTGTCCTAGAAAAAAATAAAAATTATTTTATTTCAGGCAAAAAAATCACCAATACAAATCATGGGAGTGGGGATAATTATTCAGCAGCAGTAATTTTTGCACTTGTTAAAAACAACAATATTAAAGAATCATTGAAATTTGCAAAACAATTCACACAAGAGTCCATCAAAAATTCTAAAAAAATTGGAAAAGGAATTCCAATTACAGATATCAAAAAACAAGATAATGTCAAAACAGAGTTAATTAGAGCGATAAACAAATTTGTTGAAATTGAAAATATTTTTAGAAATATTCCAGAATGTCAAACAAATTTTGTATTTTCCAAACAAAACCCAAAATCAATAAAAGATATTCTAGGAATTTCTGGAAGAATAGTCAAAGCAGGAAAACAAGTACTGGTTGCGGGAGATTTAGAATATGGAGGTTCAAAACATGTTGCAACAGCTCTTTTAGTAATGAATAAAAAATCATCTGAAATTTGTTCTGCAATAAATATCAAATATCAAAATAGTACCATAACAAAAATCAAAAATTCAAAATTAATTGTAAGTGATTATGATAGAAACAAAGAACCAAAAAATACGAAAATAAAAAAATCATCTGTCAAATGGGGAATAGAATATGCAATTAAAAAGTCTAAAAAAACACCAGATATTATTTTTCACAAAGGAGATTTAGGAAAAGAACCAATGACTATTGTCTTTGGAAAAACACCAAATGATGTTTTGAATAAAATTTTAAAAATTATTTAAAAAAAACTCTAGTCAAAATTCATCCTTGAACATAAATACTCACAACTCAAGTAAAAATTATGAAGGCAGTAATTCTTGCTGGAGGATTGGGAACAAGACTACAGCCATACACAACATTTCTTCCAAAACCTATGCTTCCATTAGGAGAGAAGCCAATATTGGAACATTTGGTAGATTGGACAAGGAAAAATGGAATTAAATCAATTGTGTTATGTGTAAGTTATCTTAGAAAAACAATTGAAGATTATTTTGAAGATGGAAAAAGATTTGGAGTAAATATAGAATATGCCATTTCAAATAAACCACTTGCAACTGCAGGTCAATTAAAAACAGCAGAGGACTTTATCGATGATACTTTTGTTTGTCTTTATGGAGATTCAATTTTTAATTTTAGTCTCAGAAATATGATAAGACAACACAATAAGAAAAAGGCATTTGTAACTATGGGTCTTAATGAATACAAAACTAATTTACCATACGGAGTTATTGAAACATCAAAAAATGGAAAAGTTACAAGTTGGAGTGAAAAACCAGAAATTAAAGCCAACATAAACATGGGTTGTTATGTAATGGAACCAGAAATACTAGATTTCATTCCAAAAAATAAACCATATGGAATGGATGATGTAATAAAAAAATCAATGAATAAAAAGAAATTAGTGAATAGTTTTCTTACAAAAAAAGGTTTTACAGATATTGGAAATAAAACATCTTACAAAGAAGCATACCAACAATATATTCAAAAATTAGGTAAAATTTGAAAGTAAAATGAGTGAATTAAAAATTAGAGAGTTACAAAAGAAAGATCTTCAAAATGGATTCCTCACAACACTAGATGCGTTAAGAATAGTAAGCAATATTGATAAAAACAAAGCTGAAGAAGTTTTTGAAAAAATTAATTCCAATCCGAATCATATCATAGTAATTGCAGAACTAGATGAAAGAATTATTGGAAGTGCCACCCTGTTAATTGAACCAAAATTCATTCATGACGGGGGATTAGTAGGGCATATTGAAGATGTAGTAGTGAAAAAAGATTTCCAAGGAGAGAAAATTGGAAATAAAATAATAAAATTTCTTCTCGAATTTGCAAGAGACCGAGGCTGTTATAAGACCATATTAAACTGCACAGATGACGTGAAAGAATTTTATGAAAAAATCGGATTCATATTTTCTGCAAATGAATTAAGATTTAACCACATCTAGAAATATTCTTTTTTAGGACGAACCTTTTTGAGTTTAGTTAAATATGCACCAACACCAATTACAGGGAATGACAATGCAATAAACAAAACTGGAACCATTTGTACTATATCTGTAAGATATTTTTCATCAATTCTTTCTAACATAGAATAACAAATAATCATTCCCAATAACAAAATTACACCACCTGCAATTATAATTCCTCCAATAGGTCTTGAACCATATCGCTTACTCATGATGAAAGGTACTGAAGCTAAAATTCCAGCTGGGGCAACACCAATGGAAATAAACTGAAATATTTTAGAATCAAACCACGAATCATCAATAACAGCATTTTCAGGAGGTGCAATAACGTAATTGTAAATTGAGATCATTTCACCTGAAAACATTGCAAATAAACCAAGACTAACTATTGCAAGCCATTTCTCTATTGCCATAATGAATACCGATTATAATTGATAAATAAACCATTCAAAAAAATCATTCAATGCCAACAAGGGTAGCTAGTTCTTTTCTACACGCAGTACCAAGTTTTTCTGCAGATTGTTCAGGAGAAACATCATTTAAGAAAATACCAAACCCACGTTCTAAACCAGACCTGTTTTTTGTGATTGGATATATTTCAATATGCCAATGAATTTGCCGACTATTTTTCTTTTCAGGAGAGAGATGAAATACTAAATTAAATGAAACATTTTTGATAATTTTTGACAGTCCACCTAAAGTTGATCTTAAAATCAAGGACAAATCATTGATTTCTTTCTGAGAGATTTTTGAAAAACTAGTTGTGTGTTTTTTGGGAGAAATCCAAAACTCGTACGGATATGATGGAGCCCAAGGACAAAATGCAATAAAGCCCTCAGTTTGAAGAATTTGTCTAGGACCGCCAATTTCTTCAGTAACTGTTTGGCACATATGACAAACACCTTTTTCATTTAGGATTTTATGAGAAGCCTCAGCCTCCTCTTCAATCGTAGGAGGAATTGAAGAAAATGTCAGAAGATTCAGATGAGGGTGAGGATTATCATTCCCAGATAATTCACCATGATCAGCATAAATTGAAACATAGGTTACACCTTTTTGAGTATAGAGCCATCTGAGACGGTCTTGAACAACAACCAAAACATTTGACCATTGTTCAGTATCAATTGTTGCAAAAGTATCTTTTGCATTTGGGGATGCAACTACCACATAATGATAACCATATGCAGGTTCGCTATAGAAAGGTCGATCACTGAAAGAATTTTCAGCATCTACAGATACGATAGGGTTTTTGCTTTCAAAAACTCTAATCGACCAGTCAGTTACATAATTGTCATCATCATCTTGAAGACGTTGCAACATTCCATTTTTTGCAACAAGTGATAGTACAGAAGGATTTGTCATAGATTCATTTCCAGGAGAGAAGGGGGATTTTTTTGGATTAGTTATTTTGTCATCTTTTTTTGAGACAATCATAAAACGTTCAGAAACATAATCCTTACGAATACTCCCCATAATTGTAATTGAAAACAAATGTACATTTAAACAGTTACTAAAAAATTTAAAATTAAAATTTCTGCATCCATCAAATAAAGATTTAAACTTCCATCAAAAATCAAAAAATTTAAAATCATTTTATAATTCAAATATTTTTTTGATCGGGTAATTTGTTGCAAGATTTAAAGCAGAGAATTAGAATTTGGTAAAACAGGGAATATTATGGATAATTCTGACGTTCATATGATTTACGTGTTATTAGATGGGGTAGGAGATTTACCACATCCAGATCTAGATGGAAAAACACCTTTAGAGGCAGCAAATACACCAGTTTTAGATAAAATTGCAAGTAATGGGGCCATAGGAGAAGTAATTTCAGTAGGAAAAGGAATAGCTCCAGAATCAGATATCGCAGTATTCAATATGCTAGGTTACAAATTCAATCACGCAGATTATGCAGGTAGAGGAGTAATCGAAGCAATTGGAGTAGGAACTGATTTTAAAGATGGTGATTTAGCATTAAGAGGAAATTTTTCTACATTAAATGATGATGAAGTGATCATAGATAGAAGAGCTGGAAGACATATTGAAAAAGAAGATGCTGAGGGAGTTGCAAAAGAAATTGAAGAAAAAATAAAATTTTCAGACCCAAATACATCAGTTGTTGTTTCTCCAACAATTGGGCATAGAGTGACAGTTAGAATTAGAACAGACACACAAAAATTATCTTCAAAAATTACAAACACTGATCCAGCTTATAGCAACATTGGAGGCATGGGAGTTGCAAAAGCTGTGGGGGATTTTTTGAAAATCGAAAAATGTTTGCCAATAGAAGAGATGGAGGATGCAAAATTTACTGCAAATTTAGTTAATGAGTTTTCTGAACAATCAATCAATATTTTAAAAGAAAGTCAAATTAATGAAAAGCGAAAAAAAGCAGGAAAAAAACAACTTAGTTGTATTTTACTCAGAGATGCAGGGAATAAATTTCCAGATGTAATTCCAATTAATGAAAAATATGGTATGAAATTTTCATGCATTGTTGATATGCCAGTAGAGCTTGGAATTTCAGATGTTCTCAAAATGAAGGCATTTGAAGCCGGTGGATTAACAGATTATGAAGAAAAGGCAAAAGTAGCAGCTAAAGCAATGGAAACTCAAAATTCCATTTATGTCCACCTTAAAGGGCCTGATGAATTTGGTCACGATGGAGATGCAATAGGAAAAATGAAAAACATTGAAGAGATTGATCAAAGATTCTTTAAAACCCTAGTAGAAAATATTGATTCAAGTAAAGTTGCAATAATCATTTCTGCAGATCATTCAACACCATGTATCAATAAAGGACACAGTGATGATCCAGTTCCAGTTGTGGTATCGGGAGATTTTATTAAAAATGATGGCACAACAAGGATGACTGAGGTACAAGCCAAAAAAGGTGTCATAGGTTTACTTCAAGGTGCTGAAGTAGTATCCAAGTCTTTAGAATTAATTAAATCTCAAAAATAGTCAAATTATTTGCTTGTTGCATTTCAGTTGCTTTTTTTCTTAATCTATCAATATCAATTGAATGATACATAGAAGGAGAAGTACCTAATTTTTCTAATACTCGTCTCAGCATTCCAATTCCAATACGAAGATCATCTTCTTGAGCGTGAGCAAATGCTACAGCAAATAAAATAATCCCTTGGAGAATTTCTTTTTCTCTACCAAAACATTGTCTCCAAACACCCTCAAATGCTTCATGACATTCCCAAAATCTTTCATTATTAAAATAATAAATCCCATCAATAATTCCTTGTTCTTTATCGATCTTGTCTTCAAAGACATGGTGTACATTATCAATAGATCCAATTGGAGAGAGTTTTTCAATTAGTTTGTCAAGATTTTCTTTTGCAACTCCAACATCAAACTCTACAAATGTTCCAGCAATTCGAACAACTCTTACTGACGCATCAATATCAGATATAAGATCTCTAGCATCATAGATCAATCGTTTAGAATCCTTAGGAAGATATCCTTTATTTTTAAAATGGAGCATATAACGTTCCATGATTATATTTTCCAGTATTTTCTTAAATTTCTTATCTATTACAATCAAGGTTTATATGAAATATCTAAAGGATTTTGGGTACATGTCCATTATTGAGACAATTACAGACGTAGATAACACCTTCTTATCCAGAAGAGAGTTAACTTGTAATTTTGCAGGTTTAGGGGGGAAACTCAAAAAACTTGAAGCAGTGGATATGATTAACAAAGAATTCAAGCTAGATGGCAAAGTAATCATTCCAATGATACTTAAAACTCATGTAGGAAAATCAACCGTTACAGGGACATTCTTTGTCTATGATGATGAGGGATTGGCAAAAAAACATATCAATCCAACAATATTCTCAAGATTAGAAAAAACTCAAGCAAAACTAGCTGAAGCAGAAGCTGCAGCAAAAGAAGCAGAAGC
>CAZEFL010000008.1:0-49031 GCA_964511485.1 uncultured Nitrosopumilaceae archaeon | reverse complement strand
TTAAAAGACCTTCTCCACATAAAGGACTATAATGCTGCAAAACGATCTGTGTTCATAATTATGGAAGATGGCAAGATTGGTTACAAATGGATTTCAGAAGATCCTCTAAAAGAACCAAATTATGAAGAAATTAAAAATTTCTTAAAAGTGTAAAAATTTAGTTTTTATTCAATATCAGCAATTACGTCGCCTTTAGCAACAGTTCCAGTTTCTTTAACTTTGATAGATTTGACAACACCATCTTTGTGTGCTTTAACTGCAACTTGCATCTTCATAGATTCCAAAGTACAAACAACATCACCTTTTTTAACAGAATCACCATCAACTACTGAAATAGATACAACTTTTCCAGGAATTTGACTCTTCAAAGATAACTGTGCATTTCCAGAACCACTTCCACCAGAATTTTTGTAAACTATTTTATCAAAATGAGAATGCAAACTAAGAGTTACAGGAACATTATCAATCACAAGATTCATTTCATTAGTAGACTGTTCAAGATATTTTGCTTTATGATATTTTTGATCTAAAATAAATTCAATACTTTTTGAATCCATGTTTAGAATTTTTAACTGATGTTCATCGTCATTTATCTTGATTGTGTAATCATTGTTACCTAAGTTTTCTATTACTCTTCCTTCAAATGATTTTTCAATATCTTGAATCTTGTAATCCATTTATCATCAATCCAGTTTATTTTTCCAATTAGAATTATTTCCAACATTACTTTGTATACGACTCTTAAAGTATTCAGAATGTATTATTGCAGCAGCCAAAGCAGCTTCACTCTTATCTTCTTTTTCTTTCTTAAGATCTTCAGTCAATCTATCAATCATGTCATAACGTTTTAGAAAATCAGTTGAAAGATTACCATTTTTGTATTCATCAGAATTTAGTATTGTTTTGTAAAGAGGGATTGATGTTTCTACACCTTGAATGTAAAAATCATTTAATGCAGAAAGCATTCTAGTTCGAGATTCCTCAAATGTTTGGCCCCAGGTTACAAGTTTTGCCATAAGTGAATCATAAAATGGAGATACAGTACATCCAGGATATAGATAAGTATCACATCTAACACTGGGTCCTGCAGGAATTGTTACATCTGGAACAGGTCCAGTTGAAGGTGCAAAGTCTAAGAACGTATCTTCAGCATTAATTCTGCATTCTATTGCATAACCATTCATTTTCAAATCACTTTGTTTGAATGGGATTGGTTCTCCATTTGCAATATCTAATTGTAATTTTACCAAATCTAATCCAGAAACAAATTCAGTAATTGGGTGCTCTACTTGTAGTCTAGCATTTATTTCAATAAAATAAAATTCACCGCTATCTGCTCTTAAGAATTCAGCAGTACCCAAATTCGTATACCCAACTGCATCTGCTGCATTACAAACAATTTCACCTATACGTGCTCTTGTTTCTTCATCAACAATAGGAGAAGGTGTTTGTTCAATTAGTTTTTGGTTACGTCTTTGAATTGAGCATTCTCTTTCAAAGATATGAACAGTATTTCCATGATTATCTCTTGCAAATTGATATTCAATGTGTCGTGTTTTTTCCAAATATTTTTCTACAAGAATTGCAGATTTACCTACAGCTGCGATTGATTCGCCAGTTACAGATTCATAACCTTCACGTAATTCTTCATCATTATTTACAATCCTAATTCCTCTACCTCCACCACCATAAACGGATTTCAACATAACAGGGTAACCAATATCATTTGCAATTTTTTCTGCATCATCGGCATCTTTTACCAAATCAGGACTTCCAGGAACTGTTGGGACTTTTGCTTTAAGCATTGCATCTTTACATCTCATTTTATCACCACAAAGATTCATCGAATCTGCAGATGGACCGATAAAAGTAATTTTATTTTTCTCACATAATCTTGCAAAATCATCATTTTCAGAAAGAAATCCATAACCTGGATGAACAGCATCAGATCCTGATGATTGCATTACATCAAGAATTTTTTCTTGATTAAGGTATGATTTTGCAGGGGCAGCTTCACCAATATAATATGCTTCAGTTGCCTGTTTAACATGCATTGAATTAGTATCTTCATCAGAATAAACTGCAACGGTTTTAATTCCAAGTGCTTTACATGTTCGAATAACACGTAAAGCAATTTCTCCTCTATTAGCAATCAGTACTTTTTCAATCATCTTCAATCACAAATTGATATTTCCATGTTTTCTTGGTAATTGTTTTTCCCTTTTGTTTACGAGCATTTGTAATGCTTTTATCAACATAGGTCTTGTTTCAGCAGGATCAATCACATTATCAATAGTTCCATGAGAAGCTGCAACGTAAGGATTTTCAAATTTTTCTGCAAATTCATCGATTAATTGTTTTTTGAGAGTATCAGCATCGTCTGAAGCATTTAGATCTTTTCGGTACATGATTTTTACAGCTGCCTCTCCACCCAAAACGGCACAACGAGCAGTAGGCCATGCATAATTAATATCAGTTCGAAGGTTTTTACTTCCCATAGCAATGTATGCACCACCATAAGCTTTTCCAATTACTAAAGTAATTCTTGGAACAGTAGCTTCACAATATGCATACAATAATTTACTTCCATGTCGAATAATTCCATTGTGTTCTTGATTAGAACCTGGCATGTAACCAGGAGTATCAACGAGAGTAATTATGGGGATATTAAATGAGTCACAAAATCGAATAAAACGTGCCGCCTTGTTTGAAGAATCAATATCAAGGGCGCCTGCAAGATGCATTGGATTATTTGCTATAATTCCTACAACTTGTCCGTTCATTCTTCCGTAACCTACAACAATATTTGGTGCAAACAATTCATGCACTTCAAAGAATTCATGATCATCAACAATTGAATTGATAATGTCCTTCATCTCATAAGGTTGTAAAGGATTTTCAGGAATTACATTTATGAGATTATGATCTAATCGATTTGGATCATCATCGGTGATAGTTTTAGGAGGTTCTTCAGTATTATTTTGTGGAAGAAATGAAATTAATTTTTTGATATAATCCATACACTCGTATTCATTTTGTGCAACAAAATGTGCAACACCACTTTTTGAGCCATGAGTCATTGCTCCCCCAAGTTCATCAAAGGATATTTCTTCACCCAATACTGTCTTTACTACATCAGGTCCTGTTACAAACATTGTACCTACTTTTTCTACCATAATCACAAAATCAGTCATTGCTGGAGAATAAACAGAACCGCCAGCTGATGGACCAATACTTGCAGTAATTTGAGGGATCACGCCGGAAGCTAATTGATTATGATAAAAGATATCTGCAAATCCATCAAGACTCATTATTCCCTCTTGAATTCTAGCACCACCAGAGTCCATAATTCCAATAATCGGACATCCAGTTTTGACTGCATGATCCATAAGTTTAGTGATTTTTTTAGCACCCATCTGACTTAATGTTCCACCAAGGACAGTGAAATCATAAGCAAAAACAAAGATTTGTCTTCCATTAACATTTCCATAACCACCTATAACACCATCTGTAAAGAATTTCTTTTTTTGCATATCATATTCATGATAATGATGTGTTGTAAGCGGATCAATTTCGGTAAAAGTTCCTTCATCAAGTAAGAGATCAATTCTTTCACGTGCAGTTAATTTGCCTTTTTCGTGTTGTGCCTTAATCCTATCCTGACCACCTCCTTGTAAGGCTATTTTGTTGTTCATACTAGATTTTTCAATCTTTTCAGAATGCATAACAGTAATCTAAAGCATTATGGTTTCCTATATTAATTAAATTGAACATTAAACACAATCAAATTTTCATAATTAATTGAGAAACAATGTAATTTTTTAAAGATTATGAGTTTAGAATGGGGAATTTCTTGTTTGATGATAATTGATAGGAATTAAAAGCACTTTTTTCTTCACTGCATTTCTTACATATGCACAACTGAGATACATTTGAAATATCACAATTTTCTTGAAATTCACATTGAGGGCAACCCGCAGAAGCTCCACACACAATACATCGTAGTTCATTGATTTGAGCACATTTTTCATGTTTAACTCCTAATCCTTTAGCCCATAATCCAATTTCATTAACAGAAATTTTTTCATTACAAATTATACAAGTTCCAGGAAATTTCATAGGGATCTTTCTCCAACTCATGATATCTGATCCATCTCCTTCTCAATGATATCTCCAAAAGTTTCTTGTAATTCTAATTCAAGAGTTTTATTTTTTATGCAAAATAAAACATAAGGTAAACCAATTGCAACAAATGCACTAGATGATAAATGTAATTTTTTTGCCATTACTGATGATAATGATTTCAGTTTTGCGCCATCCCAACGAATTCTATTAAGTAATGGCCAGGATAAATTGTATTTTGTATATCTAATTCTATCATCATTTTGATATAATGTGATTAAAATATCATTTAGATATCGTAACAGTCTCCAGTTTTGAGTTTTTATAATTTTGCCATATAACATATCAGCTTTTGAAAGAATTTTCAGATATTTTGCCAATGTAGAATTATCTAAATCACTTGTAATAATACTTGAATAAAATGCATTGATTTTTTCTCTAGGATCAATTTGCATAGAATACAAAACAACTCTAGCTTCTTCAAAAGAATTTGATTTAAAGAATGCATTAACACCATCTTCAACATTGATATTTTCAAAAGAATTTTCAGTTTGTGGATTAAATCCAGTTACAAAAGATTGAGTAAAATTAATCATTGATCTTATATCTCCACGAGATTTATCAATTACTTTTATCAATGAACCAGGACTTAATTTTGCATTTTCCTTTTTTAAAATATTTTCAAGATATACTCTCAATAAACGAGGCGGAATTTTTTTGAAAGAAATTGTTTTAACAACTTTTTTTATATTTTTCATTTTCTCTAAGGCATCATTATTTGCAGCCAAAACAATTGGTACTGTAGGTTCTTTTAGAATATCAACAAGTGCTGCAGCACCTCCATAATCTCCACGTCCATGGATTCCATCTACTTCATCTACAAAAATCATAGGTGTTCCTAAAACACTTACATTCCCCAATACAGGAGTTAGAATTTCATTAATTCTTGATTTACTTCTAACATCACTTGCATTAAGTCCAATCATATCATATCCAAATTGTTTAGCCACAAGAAAAGCAATTGTCGTTTTTCCAATACCAGGAGGCCCAACTAAAAGAAGAGGTTTTGTGCCTTTTTTCCATTTTGTAAACCACTCCATAATGGCTGCACGTGGTTCTTCATTCCCCACCATATCAGAAATGACTTGGGGTCGATATTTTTCGGACCACATCAATTTTATCACTTGGTAGGAAGATTTTGATTCAAATCTGACCAAATATTTGCTTGTTGTAATTTCTTATACCAAAATTGATTATAATGTTCAACTGTAAGGAATAAGAATTCCAGAAATTTCTTATGTGAGAAATCATCAGGCAGCTTTTCAAGAGCTGATCTAGCATCACTGAGATACGATTCACTACGTTTCATTGTTTCTTCAAATCCACTTTTTGCATCATTCATTTTCAAAGAATAGAATAATGGCCAAGATGGAATTTTTGCAGCTTTATCTCGGATACTATCTTCGATTTCATTACCACACCCAACACATTCAGCTGCTTTTGCCATTCCAGTGTAAAAGATATCAGCTAAAGGTGCACGAGCTAACGCCATATTTCTACCGGCAGTGCCCATTACAGAACGATATTTTTTGTAACTTTCAACTAATTCTTCCTCTGTGATTGTTGTAGGTTTATCTTTTAATTTTGTATCAAGATATTGTCCAATTCTTGCTTGCTTGAATCCTTCTTCAAATTCTTTCAGTACATCCTCACCACCTTTTGAAATTTTTTCTCTAGCCAATTTTAGAATATAGGGATTCATCAACTTGTAATCATCCAAATATTCCAAATCTTCATCTTTGTCAACAATTCTATCCATTGGTTCACTAAGATCAATTGCGATAATATGACCATCTACAATATTTTGTCGCATCATAGTATTTTTGTCATCTTTAAAATAATCTGTAGATGCATCAAAAAGACCATTAAATACAGGGAATGTCATTTTTACAAAATTTGAATTTAAGATTCTAAGAACTCGGTCATGTAAGGTATCAAAATCTTGCAACTTAGATTTGATAGGTTCAATTTCAGAAGCATTTAAAATAATTTCTGTTGAGCCCACTTCTTCTGCAAATTTTTGTTGTGTTGAATTAGGATATTCATCAGTGTTTATTTGATCAAATAAATTTTTTGCAAATCTTTTAGCAAATTCAGGAAATGTATTTTCTGCTTCTTCTTTATAATGATTAAACTGTCTGAATCCTTTTGATTTGAACAAACCTTGTTTGATAATTTGTTTCCCTGGTTTAGTTCCCATTAACGCATTTTTGCTAAAAATTGATTCATCTTTTCCACTCATAATCAGAAATCTTGTTTCTTGTTATTTATGCTTTCAAGAAAAATATTTTTCACTTAAATTACGATGAATTAGAAAAAACATCATGGAGATAATTGAAATTCTTCGTGAAGCTTCAAACAGAATTTATGAAAACATCAAAGACATTGCAGGAACTGAACAGGCTGCTGGCGATTTTGGAATTGGTGCAGGTGGAGATGTTTCTAGAAACATTGACATTATTGCAGAAAAAACAGTTCTTGACTATTTCAAAGAGATAAATTTTGATTGTGTTGTTTTAGGTGAAGAATGTGGAAGAGTAGAATTATCGGATAAACCAAAAGGGTTTGTAATAATGGATGCAATTGATGGTTCAGCTAATGCAGTACGAGGGGTTCCATTTTTTTGTAGTTCATTAGCATTTGCAACTGAAAATAAACTCAGTTCCATAACAGATGGAGTCATTACAAATCTTTCAAATGGGGAAATGTATTGGGCTTCAAAAAATAAAGGATCATTTTTCAATAAGAAAAAAATCAGAGTTCATGATAAAGAACCAATCTATAAAATTATTGGAATTAATACATCTGGGGCATCAATGAATTTATTAAAAAAATTAGATCCAATTTTTAAAAATCATGAACATACCAGACATTTTGGTGCTAATGCTTTAGAGATGGCAATATTTGCTAGAGGGTTAATGGATATTTTTATCGATTTAAGAGATAAAATAAGAATACAAGATATTGCTGCAGGATATCTAATTGTTAAAGAAGCAGGTGGGATATTGGTAGATAAAGAACTTAATCCATTAGATGCTGATCTCAGCTATAGCACAAAAGTATCTTTTATTGCAGCTGCAAACCAAAAAATTCTTGATGAAATAATATCACAGATCGATTAAACAATGAACAATTCATAAGAGAAATATATTTAACCAAAGTCAGGAAAAAACTTCTAGCATGGTTACTGAAACAAAAGCCAAAGTCATTTACAGGGAATTATTAAAAGAAGATCTTGTAGTCATTCGTTTATTACCAGAAACTGGAATGCCGGAATATAAGACGGGGCAATTTTTAACAATTGGTCTCCCAATACCTGCAGAAAAAAAAATTGTTAGAAGAGCATATTCTATTGCATCTCATGCTGAAAATAGAGATTATTTTGAATTTGTAATTAGATGGGTAAGAAAGCCTCTCCCAGGTCGCGTAACAACAGAATTATTCTATTCAAGTGTAGGTGATGAAGTATATCTTGGGGATCCAAGTGGAACTGCATTACAAATTAGTGATACGTTACATAATGGTGAAGAAGACAAACGAAGAGTGATTTGTGTTGGTGGAGGAACAGGATTAGCACCATTTGTTGCATTTGCAAAACATTTCCACGATACAAATGACAAAAGAGAAGTCATTGTTTTACATGGTGCAAGTTATGTCGACGAATTAAGTTACAAACGATTATTGACAGATTTTGAAGATGAAAGTGAAAAAAGGGGAAGAGACAAATGGAATTTCAGGTATAGAGCTGCAATCAGTAGACCAAAAGAATTTTTCAATAGATCTTGGAATGGTCATGTAGGTAGAGTTGAGTCATTTTTCAAGGCAGATAAAAAAACAGGATTATCACCATTAGATGAGATGGTGGGTGAAGAAATAACTCCAGAAAATTCAATTATTTACATTTGTGGATATCAAGGTACAATTGATGGGGTTATTGATTCAACAGCTTCAAGAGGTTTTGTTACAGAACATGAAAAAAAGCCTGATGGAAGTTTTGGAATTAAATTTGAATCATACGGATAAAAGAATTATTAATTAATTTTATTAAAAATTAGTCTCGAAAAACAAGATCTCCTGTGGATTTTTATATTGATGGTATTTTTTCAAAGACATGGCAAACCTCAAATGCAGAGACTATGGTTTTGAGTGTGATTTTGTGGCAGATGGAGAAATGGAATCCGTAATTATGAATTTTAGAGATCATACTGAAGAAGAACATGGAATTGACTACTCAAAAGAAGCAATTTTACAATTTCTTCTAAGAAAACAAGGACTATAAAATCATCAAGATTCGAATCGTGTCATTCTAATTGATAAAATTGGAAGCTCTTTCTCAATTATCTTTTCAACCGCAGGGACAATGCCAGATCTTGCTTTTACACTTTCTTCATAAATCTCGAAAACTTGATCTCGGAACAATAATTTTATTCCAGGAAGGGCAGTTACTCCTTCATCAACAGTCCTAGGTTCAGATAAATCTAAAATCAGAGTTCCCTTTTTCTTATCCTCCATTATCAATCGAATTCTTTCAAATGTGATTAAGAAATAATCAGATGTAGTTGCAACTAAGATGATATCATATTTGTCAAACCGTGTTAAGGTCTCCTCAAAACCAAGAGGGTTTCCACCTAAAATAGTGGTAAAACCAGTAGCTCGTTCAAGAGATCTACTTGTTACATCAAATGAAATTTCTCTTTTATTCAAAGTTTTTGCAATCATAGCTGCTGATTCCCCAGTTCCAATTAACAAGACTTTTTTCTTTGAATCAAGTCCTGCTTTTTCATCTACAAGTTTTATTGTTATATCACCCAAAGAAACAACGTCTTTTGAGATTCCCGTAGTATCTCTCATTCTTGTAGATAATCTAATTACACTTTCAAATAATTTATTTAGAATTTTTCCTGAGGTTTCTTCATTCTTTGCATTTTCTAATGCATCTATAATCTCATCAAAAATTTCTTGTTTTCCAACAACTACAGAATCCAAGCCAGATGCTAAACGTAATAAATTAAGATACACATCATCTCCTTTGTATACTTCAAGTGTTTGATCAAAATGATCAATATCAATTTGTTCTAAAGAAGATAAAGATACCCAAGTATCTTTGATTTGGTTTGATACAAGACCTTTTGCTTCATTTCTTCGGGTATCAGGAGAATCAGTTGTTTCAGTGTTACTTACTGTAAAAATTTCTACTCTACTTGCAGTTTGAATAATTATACATTCATCAATTCCAGGAATTTTTTTAAATTCTTTACAAGCAGCTGTTACATCTTTAAAAGTAAATTTAGATAAAGTGTGTAGAGGTACATTTTTGAAAGTTATTCTAGTGTTTGTTACATCAAATTTTACTTGGCCCATATCAATATCCATTAAGCTTTAATTTTATCCCGTCCACCTTTAGCAGTTCGAAAAACATTCATTCCAATGTAAAAATTTTCATGTATTGATTCTAAATATGTAATTTCATTTTCAGCATCTCTAATTTCTTTTGCAGAACTGTCTGAACTATTTTTCAGTTTTTCTAATTTTTGTTTTGTTTCTTCTAAGAACGAACCTACACCTTGTTCATAATTTGATATTCCTTCAAATTCTGGACTAAGAACATGTTCAGGTATATACGCAGGAGTTTGATCACGTGGTTTTTCTGCTTTTCTTGTAAGAGATTCTTGTTCCTCTGCTGTAAGAATTGGTCGAGGGAATCTGTCTTTTTTATCTAAGAAAAATTCAGGCTCTCCCATTTCACGTCTAAAAATTTGTTCACCTCTTCGTTTGAATGTATAATCAGGAGCTTTAGCAGTATCAGCTTTAACTTGAGCAGCTATTGCTTTGTATTCTACTTCTGCTGCATCTTCTGCCTTTTTCTTTGCAATTTCTGCTTTTGCCATTGCTTCTTTTACAGCAGCTTCTGCATCTTCTGCTGCTCTTGCAGCAATTTCTGCTTCAGATGAAGCACTAGATACAGTATCAGTTGTTTTAGAATCTGTAGAGGATTGATCTAATTGAGAATCTTCAGAAGATTTTGATTCTACTTCAGACTTCTTTTTCTCTTCAGACATCAAAAATCACTAAGATTGCCCGAATTTTAATATTTTTGTAACAGATTTTACTCATTACTAGTTTTTTGGTCAAAATTGTCAAAATGTTTATCAATATTCACAAAACGGTTTACAATTTACAGATAAAGAAGAAATAGTGGCGCCCTCGGCGGGATTTGAACACGCGTCTCAGCCGTGACAGGGCCGAATTCTAGACCGGGCTATACTACAAGGGCACAAGCTAACTAAATCAAATTGCCAGATTAAAAGTTTCTGCCATAGTAAAAAAATTTGAAAAAGACTAAATTATACACGAAAAATATTTTTCATGAGGGTCTATGGCGCAGCCAGGTAGCGCACCGGACTTTTAATCCGGTTGTCAAGGGTCCGAATCCCTTTAGACCCGCTACTTTTCTTTATTTTATTATAGATTTAACTTGTTTCGTAAAATCTTCAATTGAAGAATTGATTTTATTCTCTCTTTTAGAAATTTTTACTCTGTAATCATTAATTTTTTGAACACGTTCAGAAATCATTCTTTTTTGTTCACCATAACCAGATGAGCCATATGATTTTCTATCTCGTATAGACGAAACAACTGTAGTAGTAGAAATAATTTTTGAGACTGTTTTTGAATCAACATTAGTTCCAACAACAGATTGTTTTATCTCCAATAATGTCAATTTGGAAATAGGTTTTTTTGATTGATGTGCCAACTGAACTAAAATTCCAGAAATTTTATGAGTTGTTCTAAATGGAATTCCTTCTTGAACTAGTTTTTCTGCAATGTCAAGTGCAATCAAATTACTTGTTTCGGTAACTTTTTTCATTTGTTTTTCATTTACTTTTAAGGTAAGAAGTATTGATTTTAAAATTAACAAAGCACTAATAGAAATTTTTGAAGTATTCCAAATAGAGGATTTTATTTGTTGTAAATCTCTCCCATAGCCAGATGCTAAACCTTTGATAGTAGATAAGATTGCCGTTAAGTTTCCAATTACTTCAGCAGTTTTTCCTCTTGTCAATTCTAAAATGTCAGGGTTTTTCTTTTGAGGCATAACACTTGAAGGAGAGGTAAATTCATCAGCAAGTTCAATAAAAGAAAATTCAGACGTTGACCAAAGAACAAAGTCTTCTGCAATTTTACTTAAATTAGTCATTAAAATCGAAATCATGGCAACATATTCTGCAACAAAATCACGCGTACTTGTTGCATCAATAGAATTTTCCACAACATCATCAAATCCTAACATTTTTGCAGTACTGTGTCTATCAATTGGAATACTAGTTCCCCCAACAGGACCTGCACCAAGTGGACTTTGGTTTACTCTTTCGAATGTATCAAACAATCTTTCAAAATCTCTAGTTAAGACATCAGCATGAGCTAAAAGATAATGAGAGAACAAACCAGCTTGAGCTTGTTGTAGATGAGTGTATAATGGCATGATAGTTTTTTGATGATTTTTAGCCACAGAAACAAGAGCTTCAATAGTATCCAAAAGGCAATTACAGATTATGTTAATGTCATCTCTAATTTTCATCCTAATATCTAAAACAACTTGATCATTTCGTGATCTTGCAGTATGCATTTTTCCTCCACTCGCCATACCAGTTTTTTTGATAACAAGGGATTCAATTAATTCGTGAATATCTTCTGCACCAGATGATGAATCAAATTTTTCTTTTTTCAAATTTTCTAAAGCTGTTAGAATTTTTTTTACATCATTTTTTGTTATTATGTTATTTTGAAATAACATCAGAGTATGAGCTTGACTACCAATAATGTCATAAAATGCAATTTCAGAATCATCATTAATTGATGAAACATAATCTAAAGTAACATCACTCAAATCAGTATCAAGACGTGAACGATACATTACATAAAGTTCTAGAATGGTTATATATAGCATCGACGCTTTTGCCCACATGAGTCAAGACATCAAACAGATGCGGGTAAAAATATTTGATGAATTATCAAAGATCGTAGATCCAGAAATTAACACATCAATTGTTGATCTAGAATTAATTGATGAAGTTGATATTAGCGATAGTAATGTTAAAGTTGATTTACATCTTACAAGTCCATTCTGTCCAGCAGTATTTGGTTTTAAGATATGTCAAGATGTTCACGATAATTTATTGAAAGTTGACGGAGTTAATGAGGTCAAAGTGAATGTTTCAAATCATTTCATGGCAGAACAAATTAACAATCAAGTAAATAATAGTCCAAATCCAAAAAAATTAGGTTAGCTTCTAAAACCCAACATATATCCACGAAGGAATTGGATTCCCATAGCCGGATCAACACCTTTGGGGCATACTTGACTACAAGAGCCTGCAAAATGACATCTCCATATACCATGAGATTCATCAATTATTTTCAATCTAGAATCTTTTCCCTTGTCTCGAGTATCAGCAACGTATCGATATGCTTGAGCTAATGCCTGTGGACCTACAAATGAAGAATCTGTTGCCATAGTAGGGCATGCAGAATTACACAAACCACATTTGATACAATTTGCAAATTGAATATATTGTTCTAATTCTTTAGGAGATTGTAAAAATTCTTTTTCGTCAGATTCTAGTTCAGTATCATCACGAACAAGAAATGGTTTTATTTTTTGGTGTGTATCAAATAATCTTTCAAATTTTACTGCCAAATCTCTAATTATTGGAAAATTGTTCATTGGTTCAACTGTCACAATATTAGAATCTAATTCACTAATTTTTGTAAAACATGCTAGTCTAGGTTTTCCATTTATTTTCATTCCACATGAACCACAAGTAGCTTGTCTACAAGAATATCTAACTGCTACTGAATGATCAAAATGTTTTTTGACTTCAAGAATTGCTTCTAGAACAGTTGTCCATTTCTCATAAGGAACATTAAACTCCATGAATTTACTTGAATCATCATGTTCAGGATTAAATCTAGAAATTCTAAGTAACACTGAATTTGAAGGAGATACATGTGTTGATGTTTTTTCATCTGCGATGCTTGAGACTTGTGCCATGTCTATACCATCCCCATGTTAGTTCTAATAATTGTGTTTGAGCCAAATGCTATTAATCCAATCATTGCAGCTAAGCAACCATAAGAAACAGCTTTTTCATAAGTTCTTCCTTGTCTTAATTCTAATAAAATAACTCGCAATCCATTAAAACCATGAACTGAAAGCAAGATTAGAATTAATTCTAACATTGCAGCATACGGAATGAGTTTATAGTTAGCAAGTACATTTTCATATTCTAGAGAATCTGCAAATCCTTGAGTAAGTCGCATCAAAATATGAACAGCTACAAGTGCTACCGCAGCAAGGGCAGTCCCATAGTGAATTTTCATTATAGTACTTTCTCTCATCTTATTCACCAAACATTACCGCTAATCCATACATTGTAGCAATTGCTGCAAGAAGAATTGCCGAATAAATTCCAATTTTGTGTCGATAGTTTTGTGATGCAGGCTCATATGGGTAATCTGGTCTTGCAGGTTTTCCTACACCAATACCTCCATGCCCCAACATCACTCTTATTCCATTAACTGTATGAAAAACACACATTGCAATAACAAGTGCTAAAAAGATGTGTCCTTCTGTAGTTTGAGTTAATTCAAGAAATTCATTCCATCCTACTTGCCCTCGTAAAATATTACTGGTTTCATAAATATGAGCAACAAAATATGCTAAAAGTCCTAATCCACTTAATCGCATTAACCAATATGCAACTCTCTCAATTCCATAACGAGTAGGATTAGCCATTCCACCAATTCCTTCTTTATGTTCATCTTCAGTCATCTAATATTTTCTCTCCACTGGCTTGTAATTAGTAATTGTTACAGGATGAGTTTTCATAATTGGTTCATTTGGATCATAATAAGCAAGAGTATGATGTAAAAAGTTTGCATCATCACGTTTTGGGTAATCAGTTCTTGCATGTGCGCCACGTGATTCCTTTCTGTTAATTGCACCAAGCAAAACAATTTCAGCTACTCTAAACATTGAATCAAGTTCCATTACATTTGAAAAGTTAGTATTGTATTCCTTTGCCTTATCGTCAACATGCTTCCAAGTTTTTACTTTTAATTCACGAATTTTCTTGAGACCTGCAACAAGATCAGTTTCATTTTTGTAGACATATGCTTTTTCATTCATTGTATCAGTTAGTTCTTGTCTGATTTCATATGGATTAACATCTCCATTTCCTCTAAAAATTCCATCATAGATTCTCTTTTCTTCCACGGTAACTAAATGATGAGGCCAAGAATTTGATTGAGGGTTTTTTTGGATATAATCTACTGCCTGTTCTCCAGTGATTTTACCCCATACAATACATTCTGAAGTGGAATTTGCACCTAAACGATTTGAGCCATGGACACTATTACATGCAGCTTCACCTGCTGCCCAAACACCTTGAATTTCTGTTGCACCATCAATATCAGTATGAAGTCCACCCATCATGTAATGACATACAGGTCTAATATCGAGTAAATCTTTTGCAGGATCAATACCAGAAAATTTAATTGAGATTTCTCTAATTCCACCTAATTTTTCTTTAATCTTTTCATCACCAAGATGTCTCAAATCAAGCTTCATACAATCAACTCCAGTTTCATGTTTGAATCCACGACCTTCTTCAATTTCAGTCATAATTGATCTTGATACAATGTCACGCGGAGCTAATTCCATTTTACTTTCAGCATAAGTTTTCATAAATCGTTCACCTTTGTTGTTAAGCAAATAGCCACCTTCACCTCTTGCACCTTCTGTAATCAAAATTCCAGAAGGTAAAATTCCAGTAGGATGAAATTGGACAAACTCCATATCTTTAAGTGCCATTCCTGCACGTAATCCCATATCCAAACCATCAGGGGTTGAAGAAAGGGCATAAGTTGAAAAACTATACAATCTTCCAGCACCACCAGTTGCAATAATCAGAGCTTTCCCTTTTATTGTATAAAATGTTCCAGAAGATAATTCAATTGCAGTGAGACCCATGAATCGTTTTCCATCATGAATGATAGATGTTGCAAACCATTCATTGAGATATTCAATATTTTCAAATTTTTGACATGTGTCATACAATGTTTGCATTTCAAAGAAACCAACTTTGTCTGATGCATAAGTTGCTCTTGGAAAACTATAACCTCCAAAATTCCTTTGATCAATTTTTCCATCAGGTCTTCTTGACCAAGGCATTCCCCAATGATCTAATTGATGAATTTCCTTTGGCATTTCAACACAAAGTCTTTCTGCAACATCTTGATCTGCGAGAAAATCACTGCCCTTTACAGTATCGTAAATATGAGATTCAATTGTATCGCCTTCTTCCTCAAAAAGTACTGCAGCAGTTCCACCTTCAGCAGAGACTGAATGAGAACGCATAACTTGTACTTTAGAAACAACACCAATTTTGAGATGAGGTCCTTTTTTAGCTGCAGCAATAGCAGCTCTTAATCCAGCAAGGCCAGAACCACAAATAATTAGATCAAATTCTATCGAATCAACCATTTTTCAGTCAAACTTGCTTTGGACGTGATAAATATGTAGTATTGGCTTCGAATGATCCCAAAATTAAAATATATCACTAGTGATATTATTAGTAATGATTTCTGAGTGGTTTCAAAGAGTAGGAAGTTCAATTCCTAGAGGATTTTCAAGATATTTCATTTTAGAGCTATTAAAAGAAAAATCGTATACAGGTAAAGAAATAATCAATTATGCAGTAGAACAAAGTAATGGAATTTGGAAACCATCTCCAGGATTAATCTATCCATTATTGGGAAGATTACTTGATGAAGGATTGATTGATGAAGCAGTAGATGGAAGATATCAATTAACAAAACAAGGAGCAGAAACTGCACAAGATGTAGACAAAGTAAATGATATTGTGAAAAAACAACTTGATGTATTATTTAGACTTGGAAATGTTGGAAGATTTGTTGTGATGGATATGCTAGAAAAAATTTCGGCAATGGGGTCTATTCTAAGTTCAAATTTTGCCAATATGACAGAAGAAGAGGCAAAAAAATATAGAGATTTTTTAGAATTAGAATTGAAAAAGATTCAAGAGAAAGATCTGAAAAACGATGGAAAAAAAATAAAGATCGATTAAAAAATATCAATTAGATATTATGAAAATGTTTTTGTGAGATAAGCAAATTTTAATTAAAATCATAAATAATTCAAATTCAAAATACAATTGTGAAAAATTTAAAATCTATGTTAAAATCAAAAAAGCCTCTTGTCATTCCAGGGGTATATGATGCACTAGGGGCAAAGATTGCTCAGAAAGTGGGATTTGATGCAATGTTTCAAACAGGTTATGGAACATCTGCAACTTTGTTTGGAATGCCAGACTATGGATTTATTGGAGCAACAGAAACTGTAGATAATGCAAGACGTATTTGCAGATCAGTATCAGTACCAGTTATTGTAGATTCAGATACAGGATATGGAAATGCATTAAGCGTATGGAAATTAGTAAAGGAATTAGAATCAGCAGGAGCTTCAGGAATTTTTCTAGAAGATCAAAAATGGCCTAAAAGATGTGGGCACATGCAAGGAAAAGAAGTAATTTCACAACAAGAATATACTGAAAAATTATCAGCAGCAATAGATGCACGAGAAAGTAAAGACTTCATAATTGTTGCAAGAACAGATTCAAGAGCTACTGAAGGATTAGATGCTGCAATTGAAAGAGGGAGACAAAATAAAAAAACAGGAGCAGATGCAGTATTTGTAGAAGCCCCAAGATCATTAGATGAAATGAAAAGAATTGGAAAAGAAATCAATGCGCCATTAGTTGCAAATATGATTGAAGGTGGAGCTACACCATTGAATTCAGCTCACGTTTTAAATAAAATTGGATTTAAAATAATTCTTTATCCATTATCTGTATTGTATGCCAATACATTTGCGACTATGAATATTCTAAAAGAATTAAAAAAATCAGGAAACACAACAAAGTATAAACAAAAAGTAGTGAATTTTGATCAATTCAATGATTTGGTTGAACTTTCAAAATTTAGAGATATGGAAAAAAAGTATGAATTTTCAAAAAGGAAAAGAAAGAATTTGAAGTAAAGATTGTCTAAACATTTCTCTTTACTTGTATTTCTATTGTTGAAACATTTCTAGTTCTTCCGTCTTGTGACTCCAAAGATTCTGAGCCGATTGTAATATCTCCGATAGTGTATCCTGCATTTTCTGTTTTTCTTGCAATGATTTGAGCTACATCTACAGCACGACCTATGCTCATGCCTCTAGCTTTGATGTTGACGGATGGTAAGTTTGCTAATTGAATTAGCGTTGATGTTACATATGCCATCAAGGGTTTCTTACCAATGAATACGGTGTCTCTTGTTTCGGTTGACATGATATTTTTAGTATTTAAGGATAATTTAAAGCTAAAAGAGTTTTTTTAAATTTTCCAAAATAAAATTGAAAAATTTGAAGCGTTATTAACTAGAATTGAAGAAAATGATAAGAACTTGGAAAATATTTCAAAAATTTTAGAATCAGGGAATAGCAAAGAAAAAATCAAAATTTTGGAAACTTTGGAAAAAATTGATGACCCAAAAATTTTAGAAAAAATAATTATGAAATTAGATGATGATGATATTCAGGTTAGAGGAGAGGCATACAGTTCGCTAGTATTAAATGAAAATGAAATATCAAATTTTTTGATTAAAAATTTGAATTCTTCAAGTAAAAACATCAGGGGTTTTACATCACTAATATTAGCAAATAGAAATGAAACATCTTCTATTCCAGAAATTATCAAACTTGCAGAAGATGAAGATTCAAGTGTTAGATCATGTGCAATTGGATCATTAGGATTTTTAAAAGCTTATGAAGCTAAAGAACTTTTTATTCAATCACTTTTAGATTTAAATTTGGAAGTAAAAAAAAGTGCGCTCAAGGCAATAATTGATCTAGATATCAAGATTTCAGATGAGGTAATGATTGAGATTTCCAAAGAAATGGATCATGAAATAGAAAAACTAATTTCAAAATTAAAAAGATGAGTGGACCGGAAGGGATTTGAACCCTTGATCCGATGCATGCCATGCACCTATCCTACCAGACTAGACGACCGGCCCATATCAGAAATCTGATTGTATAATATTTTTCAAATTGGTTATTAACGTTTAGCGGTTTAAATGAAACATTGTTTTAATTTAACACAATATATTTAACCTTGATAATCTTGATTCAATCGTTATGGTAGTAGACAATAAGGGAACCATCACATATGTTCAATTACTTAAAGAAGATCTTGTAATTATTAGAATGGTTCCAAATGATGGACCAGTTCCTGAATACAAAGCAGGTCAGTTTATCACGTTAGGATTACCAAATCCTGCAGAAGATGGAAAAATTGTAAGACGTGCGTATTCTATTGCATCTCATCCAGAAAATAGGGATTACATTGAACTTGTTATCAGATGGGTTAGAAAACCACTTCCAGGAAGATTAACTACTCAATTATTTAATGCAAAAGAAGGGGATGAAATTCTCTGGTTAAAACCAACAGGTAGAGCACTGTTAATAAATGAAGAATTTCCAAATGGGGAAAAAGACAATAGACGGATTATTTGTATTGGAGGAGGTACAGGTCTTGCACCATTTGTCAGTTTTGCACAGCATTTTCATGATTCAGGTGATAAGAGGGAAATTGTTGTTTTGCATGGTGCTAGTTACATTGACGAATTAAGTTACAAAGATTTGTTAACCGATCTTGAAAATGAGAGTATTGCAAAGGGGAAAGATAAATGGAATTTCAAATATAGAGCTGCAATCAGTAGACCTCAAGAATGGTTTAACAGATCATGGGCAGGTCAAATTGGAAGAGTTGAAACATTCCTAAGACCAAGAGATGGAGGAATGTCACCATTAGAAGAATTAATTGGAGATTCAATTACCAAAGAAAATACAATTTTCTATGTTTGTGGATGGCAAGGAACCATTGATGGAGTTATGGACTTTTTGAATCCAAAAGGATTCGTTACAGAACATGACAAACGTGGAGATGGAAGTTTTGAAGTCAAATACGAGTCATACGGATAAAAGTTCCAAATAAAGAATAATTTTTAAAAAAATCAATCATTGAAATATGAGAATTATTTAGTTATTCTAGTTGACTACCGCGCTATATCTTGCACATCTAAATCCAGTGACAAAAGCTCACATAGAAATAATTTCAGATCTGAAAAAAGAAGCTGATATTGTCAAGGTCATGCCAGTAGTTTTCAAATATGATGATAGAGAAGTTAACAGTAAGAGTTTTCCATTTAATTTTGAATCGAGAAAAAAAATGTTAGAATCTGTTTTTGGAGATTCAATCCAAATTACTGATGATTATGCATTTTTTGCACCATTCAAAAAATATTTGCCACCATTAGTAAGAAGAAGATCTTGGAAATTAAGAAAGCAAATTCTTAACGGAGTAGAAGGAGATTATTTTTCATATACAGGAGACAAAGCTGAGGGATATATGTTAAAGATATACAGATTAAATCCAAAAATTGGTGAAAGGAAATCACTATCCGCATCATCAGTAAAAGAAAAATTGTATGATGAAGCGCTTGGTAGAAAATCATCATGGAAAGATGATGTTCCAGAAAGCATAGGAGCTATAATTGAGGATGAATGGGAAACAGTAGAAAAATTTGCAAATATGGAAGATCAAACTACAAGAATTGCAGGAATGAAATTTCCTAAAGAAGGATATTCAAAATAAATAGAGATTAATACACATGCAATAAAATTTGCCTATGAAACTTCCACTTTCAAAATATGTTTGGTTTGATAAAAAATACATTATAACTGAGAAAGCCCAAATACCAATTACTACACATGCAATTCATTATGGAACATCAATTTTTGAAGGAATTAGGGCATATTGGAATGGGAAAAATCTCAATGTTTTCAGATTAGATGAGCATGTAAAGAGGTTTAGAAGATCAGGACAATACTACAATATTTCGCTTAATTATTCAGATAAAGAAATTATTGATGCAGTTACAGGAATTTGTAAAAAAAATAAAATTAAAAAATCATGTTACATAAGACCATTTTATTTTGTAGGAGATTATGGAATTAATCTGCATGTAACTGAAAAAGCTCCAACAAATGTTGCAATCTTTACATTTCCTTTTGGAGATCTATTTAATAAAAATGGGATTTCTGCAGGGGTTGTATCATGGAGAAAATTTTCAGATATGTCAACTCCACCACAAGCAAAAATGGGTGGAAATTATCTTAATTCCATTATAGCCACTCAAGAAGCAAAAAGAAACGGCGTAGATGAAGCAATTTTACTTGATCATAATGGAAATGTAAGTGAGGCACCAGGAGAAAATATTTTCATTGTAAGAGATGGTAAATTAGCAACACCAACATTAGCATCATCTGCACTTGAGGGAATTACTCGTGACGCAATAATTAAAATTGCAAATGATTTAGATATTGATTTTCTTGAAAGGGACATTACAAGAAGTGAATTGATAATTTCTGATGAGATTTTTCTTACAGGTACTGCAGCTGAAATAACACCGATTATTTCAATGGATTCAAAAAAGATTGGTAATGGAAAACCTGGAGACATTACAAAGAAAATGATGCAAGAATATTCAGATATAGTAATGAACAAAAATGACGACTATTCTCATTGGTTAACACCGGTGTATTAAATGAAAATTGTTCAAATTGGAATTGATGAAAAGAAAGAAAACCATTTTAGAATTTTATCAGAAATAGGCGTATTATCTGCTATTTGCGACATAGATTCTTCAAAAGCAAGAAAATATGGAGAAAAATATTCTGTTAATCATTACGATACATTAGAAAAGTTACTTGATTCTGAAGAATTTCACGGGGTAATTATTGCAACACCTACGTTTACAGATTTTGAAATTATAACAAAATTTCTTGAAGTAAAAAAACATGTGTTTGTAGAAAATCCAATGACATTCAAATCTGAAGAGGGTGAAAAACTAATCAAACTAGCAGAAAAAAAGAAAGTAGTTTTGACATGGGGGTATAATGATAGATTCAATCCTTCCGTATCGGAAGTAAAAAAAATTGTTAAAGAAAATAAATTTGGAGATGTAGTAATGTTAGAACTTCATAATGAAAATAGAATATCACTCAATATCAAAAACGTTGGGATAATTTTTGACTCTTCAGTTCATGATATTGATATAGCAAATTTGTTGTTTGAAGAATTGCCAATACTAGTTTTTGCAAAAGCTAGAAAAATAAAACATGAATATGAAGATTTTGCAAGCATAATGCTAGGATACAAAAATGACAAGGTAGCAATAATTTCTTCAAATTGGGTCACACCCAAAAAACTTAGAAAATTCAATGTGGTGTATACGGATGCAATTATTTCATCAGACTTTAACACTCAAGAAATTATTATAGAAAAACAAGATGGAGTAAAAATTATTCAAAATGAAAAACAAGAGTCATCAACATTAGAAATTCAAAGTTTTCTTGGAGCAATTGAAGGTAAAAATGAACAAATCATAAAAGCACAACAGGCGGTAAATGTAACAAAAATTGCCGAAGCTGCACTTTTATCTAGTCAAAAAGGAATACCAATCTATCTGGATCTAAAATGAATAAAACAATGATGAATATTTTAGCATGTCCGATTGATAAAAATCATCCTTTAGAATTATTTGAAGTTAATCAAAAAGGAGATATCATATCTGAAGGAGTATTATTCTGTCCTAAATGTGATAGATTCTACCCAATAATTGAAGAAATTCCAATTATGCTTCCTGATGAATTAAGAGATAAGAAACTAGAAATAGAATTTTTAAAAACAAATAAAGAAAAATTGCCTGAAAAAATTATCATGAAGGCAAATCCATGGCATTTGTAAAGTTATTAAACATACAATCAAAAATCCAAGAAATATTTTTTGAAAAAAATAATTAAATCAATATCTAACTCTGCGTAACTCTGTTTTGATATTTTCAGCAATAGAGGAACCAATTTTATCGATTTCAGCTAATTTACTCACAGGAGTCTTTTCTAAATCAATCAAATTTTTTATTCCATTTTTGAAGAGAATTCTTGCCCTAACTCTCCCAATCCCCTTGACTCTAACCAAGTCAAGAAGTTCCTCTCTAATTCCATAAACAATTCTTCGTCTAAGATCACCTAATTCTTCAAGTAAATCAGCTCTTTCCACATGTTTTGAAATCTCTCGCAGACAATAAGATAACCAATTTGCAGTCTCGGTCATTCTATGCATATCACCTGACTCAATTCCAAGATTATCGGAAAGGGATAATTCAGAAGATTCGGTAATCCATGCCTGTAAAGCCAAGAGACTTCTTGAGCAGTCATATTCTGAAATAGGCTCTAGTAGTTCAGAAGAATTATTTTCAATCATCAAACTAGCACTTTCATAATCTTTTTGTCGAAGTGAAAACTTTGGAAAAAATTCCTCACAATTAGAAATTAGATGTAAAAAACCAAATGTATGATTTCCATCTTGAGATACATTTTCAACTGCATCTCTAAAGTATGTTGCAGTTAATGGATCAATATACAGCATTGATGTCTTTTTTCCAAATTCAGTTGCCGCATATCTCTCACCTTTTTTGACAAGAAGGTATTCACTAGAAAGAAATCTCAGAGAGATATCAATTGCAAATTTTATTGTAGGTTTCCTTGATTGTAATCCACCCAAAGTTTTCAAAAAGAATTCCAAAATCTCTTCTTTTTTAATTCCAGGATGTGTAACTATAACGCTTAAAATATGAGTTCTAAGAGATTTATCATCAGTTATTTTAGATTTAATTGGTTCAGGTTCCCCATTTATGTAATAATCAATAAGATCCTCAGTGTTTCCATTTCCAACAATGATTGATTCACCAAATTTATCATACTGTGGTCTTCCAGCTCGTCCACAAAGTTGTTTGTATTCTAAAATACTGATTGGTCTATTTGCACCTACTTTTGCATTATATCTATTAATATTTGAAATTACAACTCTTCTTGCGGGTAGATTAACTCCTGCAGCAAGAGTGGGGGTAGATGACAATAATTTGATTGTTCCATTACGAAATTCTTTTTCAATTGTTTCCCTGCAATTTTGATTTAATCCTGCATGATGAAATGCTACTCCTTTTTTTACTAAAGTTGCCAATGTCTTCACTAGTTCTGTATGTTCATTTTCAGATAGAATTTTTTTTGATGTCTTTTCTAATTGAGTCAGTTCTTTTTTTGCCAAAATTTGGGAAATTACATCAGCTGCCTTTGTAGCCAATGATTTTGAACGAGTTCTAGTTTCTGCAAAAACAAGCGATTGTCCACCATCTTTGACTGATTGCACGCCTAAATCAATTGGAGTTCCACGAATACTGCGCTCAACTTCAAAAGTTTTGCCATCACTCATGGTAATTTCTCCGGCATCACAAACACCCTCAGCCAATGGAACTGGCCTCCAATCATTTTCGATTAGATTGCATTCAAGCCAATCTGCAATTTCATTTGAATTTGTTATTGTAGCACTAAGACCAACAATCTGAGGTTTTGTTTCCAATTGTTTTAGTTGAGTTAGAATCATCTCCAAAGTTGGGCCTCTATTCTCATCACCAATAAGATGAATTTCATCAGCAATCACCAAACCAATTTCATCAACCCATTCAGCACCATGTCGAATTATTGAATCCATTTTTTCATTAGTTAAAACCAATATGTTATTTTTCTCTAGATTTTTTTCAATATTTTCAAAATCACCAGTAGAGATCCCAACTTTGACTTTGTTTCCCAATGCAACTTTTTCTAATTTTTTAAATTCTGAAAATTTCTCAGCTGCTAATGCTCGCAGGGGACTAAGATAGATTATTTTTCCCTTATTTTTTGAAATGTAACTAATCATACTAAGCATTGCAATCAGTGTCTTTCCACTTGCAGTAGGAGCTGACACCAGAACACTTTTTCCATTTAATAATCCAGACTTAACACTATCTGCTTGTGGAGGATATAATTTTTCATAGCCTTGTGATTTTAAAAAATCAATTGCAGATTCAGGAAGATCTAGTTTCTCTATTTTCATACTCGGTTATAATGACCGGGTTTTGATTCATAAATAGATGCTTCTCTTAGCATTCTTCGAATATAGTTTCTTGCTTCTTCTTCAGTGAATTTTTCACTTTTCTCAAGTTCTTTAACAAATATTTTTTCTTCAACTGGAACTTTATTGTCACCTTCTAATCCTTTGAGAATATCCATAAACAATTGCATTTTAGATACTTCACTTCTTGGTTTTCCTTGCAATACACCAAGATCAACCTTTCCAGTATTCACATCAACTCCTGCATCCTGAAGCATACTCTGAATTAGGAAGATTGCACGTTCAGCATCATCTTCTTCTACTTTATCTTTCATGAGTAATCTGGCCCTAGCAGTAGCTAACCTAATAATTCCACCTAATTGTCTAGGAGTTACAGTAATCATTTCTTCAGATTCAACATTTCTCATCTGAAGATAATAATCTAAAATTTTATCTTCTGCTTCTTTTGTTAAATCAGGAGAACCTCGTTTTGAATATGCAAGATATTTTGTTAGCAAATCAACATCAATTACAGATTTTTTGTCAGTTCCTTGAGTAGTATGTAATTCTAAAATATGTCGTGCAATTTTTTCGTCTTTTTCTTTAGTTGGAATGTCTCGTACAACAAAGATCAGATCAAATCTTGTAAGTAATGGAATTGGAAGATTGACATTTTCTGTGATATTTTTAAAAGGATCATATTTTCCATACATGGGGTTTGCAGCAGCTAAAATAGAAGTTCTAGCATTTAGTGTCGCAACAATTCCTCCTTTTGCAATACTTGCAGATTGTTGTTCCATTACCTCGTGTAAAGCACTTCTATCTTCAGGTTTCATTTTATCAAATTCATCTATGCTTACTAATCCTTGATCACCCAATACAACAGCACCAGCTTCTAACATCATAATTCCTGTCTTATCCCTAACTACAGCAGCTGTAAGTCCTGCAGCAGTTGAACCTCTACCAGAAGTATACAAACCTCTTGGTGCTATTCTTGCACAAAATTTGAGCATTTCACTTTTTGCAGTACCAGGATCTCCAACAAGAAATACGTTAATGTCTCCTCTAATTTTGCTTCCATCTCCTAACAATCTTTGATTAGAACCTACAATAAGTAACAAAATTGCTTCTTTGATTAATGATTGACCTTGAATATGAGGAGCAAACGAATCAACAAGTCTTTGATATACATCAGGACTTTGACCTAATGCTTTGATCAGTTTTTCATCTTCAGGTGAGATTTCTTCTCTGGCAATTTTTCTGTCAGTCTTTACACCACGCCCACCTAAAAATTCAATATTATTTCCCTCAATTCTTAATCGGTATAATCCACTATGTCCTCTCTGAACTCCCGCAACTGATTCTTGTTCGATTCTAACTACTCCAGTGAGAATAATTCTATCACCAGGTCTCGAATTATCTACTAAATCCTGCCTAATTGTAACATCAATGTAATGAGGTAATTGTCCAGGAGGTAAATCCTCAGGAAGTTCCTGTAATCTAAGAATTTGAAAATCAATGAATTTACTTGCTTCAGGTTTTAGATCAAAATCTCTCTGTTTACAACTTGGGTTATCACATACAACTGGAATCTTTACATCCATTCCTTTTAGTTGAATGACTTTGGTTTGATGTTCATCAGGACAAACGAAAACTAGTTCTTTTGCCAAGGGTTTTACTTCAGATGCTCTAACTACCATTCCTGAAACACTTGTGAGGTGTCCAATTGTTTCAGCATTGATTTGTCTTAAACTTCGCTCTAATGGAAAATTAATTAATCTTGCACGAACTTCGTCTTTGATTTTTTCTGCATAATCAGGAAATCTTGTTTGTAATGCTTCTTTAATTGCTCTAGAAAATGCATCAAAGAGTCTATCTGGATTTTCAGAAAAAATTGCTTCGATTTCTGGTTCAATTACTAAATCATTATAATCAACAATAATGTATTTTGCATTTTTTGGCATCATTTCATCAATTGCTTCAACATACTTGTAGATACCATGTTTGTCTTTGAATCTAGTAAGAAATTCTTTTACTTTGTCTGACAATGCAGAATCTGTAAACGTACTAGTTTGAGTTTTACTCATTTAGATCACCAGTGATTTGTTTTTCAAATTCTTTACTATTTTCATAAATTGTCTGATAAAAAATATTTTCTTCAACAGTTAGTTTATTGTATAATTCAGAATTTAGCTTGATTGAATCTGCTATCTTTACTAATTTTCCTCGTCTCATTCTAAATAATTCCAACATCATACTTTCAACTTTGTCAAAATCATCACGACTCAATTCTTTCATGGATTCTTTTAATTTAATGTAAAAATGTGGATCAAGAATAGATAATTGATATTCTCCAACCATTTTTTCTTTTGATAATGCTTGTTTTAGTTCTGTAATCATGTCTGGGGACTCAAGGGTTCCAAGATTATTTTCTGATAAAATTTTTCCAATCCATTGAGGCATATTGTTTACTTCACCTTGTTTTCCTTCAGTCTTAATTCCTGCAACATTGAATTTAAAATCCTGATTAACTGTTACTTTAGCATCCTTTAGACGATATCCAATCGAATGCACTTTTTCTATTTTTTCAATTTTCATGTGAGATCACTTATGATGATTTAGATCCTAAGTATAGGATCGATCAATTCTGTTAACAAATTGGTTAGATCAATTGATCCTAATTAACCTCAGGCTGATCGCATGGTAAATTATTCTATTTTTTATTTTAATTAATAGCATATCATAATTACCAATTCGGGTTTATTAATGGGAATTCCAATTAAACTATCATATGTCATTAAATGGAATGTGGGTAGAAAAATATCGACCAACAAAGCTTTCAGAAATTGTGAATCAAACTGAAATAATCGGTAGTCTTAGTGAATTAATCAAGAATCCAACAGACATGCCTCATTTGATGTTTTCAGGTTCTGCTGGTGTAGGTAAAACTACTACAGCATTATGTATTAGTAAACAAATTTTGGGAGAATATGCCAAAGACTACACACTTGAGCTAAACGCATCTGATGAAAGGGGAATTGGCATGGTGAGAGAGAAAGTAAAGAAGTTCTCAAGATTTGCAGGAATGGTTGAAGTTCCATTTAAAATAATTATTCTAGATGAGGCAGATGAAATGACTTCTGATGCTCAAACTGCACTTAGACGAATAATAGAAGATACTGCAAAAATTTGTAGGTTTATCTTTATTGCAAATAATATTTCTAAAATAATTGACCCCATTCAAAGTAGATGTGCAACATTCAAGTTCACATCAGTTCCTGAAGAAGATATCATCAGTAGATTAGAAGAGATTGCAAAAAAAGAAAAAGTGAAGTCAGATAAAAAAGGTCTAAAGACAATTTATGATTATTCAGAAGGGGATTTAAGACATGCAATCAATTTAATGCAAGCCACTGCAAGTTTAGGGGCAATAACTGAAGAGAATGTAAAATCATCAGCAGGTCTTACAAAAATCAGTGATGTAGATAATATTTTGAAAATAACATTGTCAGGTAAAGTTCCAGAAGCAAGAGAAAAAATGATTGAGTTAATCAAAGTTTATGGAATGTCTGAATCTGACTTTTTGAAATATATCAATTCAGCAGTTTTTAAATCAAAACATGAAAAACTATCAGAGATATTACAAATAATTGCAAAATATGATTATAGGATTTTAGTAGGTTCTAACTCTGAAATCCAGTTATCAGCAATGCTTGCTGAACTTGCAGATTTAAAATAATAAAACGCAGAGAGAGGGATTTGAACCCCCGTATGCTTGCGCACACAGGCTCTCAAGGCCCGCGCCCTACCGAGCTAGGCGACCTCTGCAAAAAATGTTGGATAATAGTGATTAAAATTTGTTGAGTATTATAAAAAATAAGAAAAAGAAAAAGAATTCTTTAATGACCTGAGTGAGGTCCGCCACCACTAGAAGGCATTTTTACATACGTTCCAGCTGCTTTCTCGTGCCATTCCAAATTAGATGCTTCAATTAGAATTGCACCTTCAGGACAAGCTTCTTGACATGCCATACAAATCGTACAATCATGTTCTCTGATTGGTTGTGATTTGTCAGAATAATCTAATCGCTCATCTTGTTCTGTTAGTCCAGTTCCTTCAAAAGTCTCACCCATACAATCTACTGCAGGAATATCTTTTTCAGTTCTGTACCATTGGAATGTTTGAACAGGACATACACTAAAGCATGAACCCTGTGCCGTACAAGAATCCCAGTCTACTGCGACAGTTGTACCATGAATTCCCAAAGGAACTTGTTCTTCCCCATGTTCTTCATAGGCTGCCTTTACATCATCGTTTGAAAATGCTGCACCATCTGAATTTCCGTCACCCCAGATAAAATGTTGATTTTCACCATCTGCGTGTTTTGTTGATCCTTTTGGTTCAACATCATCGTGACAAAAGTCTTCAGATATTACTAAGTCTACCATGTAAAATGCTGTTTTAAGATATTATTTAAATCTAAATAAAATTAGTCGTGACTAAAGTTTTTGTTAAGGATTTCATATTCAACAATTTTGAAAAAATTTGGTTTCTCTACAAAGATTTTGCAGCATTATCATGTTTTTCAAGATTTGATTGATCAACAATAATTGCTTGTGGAGGACAAACTGAAACACATGCCATACACCATATACAATCATGTTCCCTAATTGGGTCAGCCTTGTCAGTCATATCTTTACGTTCATCTTTGACAACACTTCCAATTCCCTCAAAAGTTTGACCGATTACATCTTTTGCTGGAATATCTTTTTCAGTTCTGTACCATTGGAATACTTGAACTGGACATGCTTCAATACATGCACCATCTGCAACACAAGAATCCCAATCCACGGCTACCATTGTTCCACTAACACCTAAAGGAACTTGTTCTTCTCCTCTGGCCTGATATGCTGCAGTTACATCCGTATCTGCAAATACTTCAGCTTGTGAGCCATCAGTGTTTTTTTCTTTTCCCGGACCCCACATAATATGGAAATTTCCATCAGGATCTGAAATTTTTCCAAGTGGTTTTAGACCTTCAGGGAAATTTTCTGCTATTGGCATGATTAAAAAACAATTTTAATTATTATTTAAAGTTAGGCTAAATGAAATTAGAAATTCATTATCAGTTACAATTTCTCACGATCCCTTACGTTCATAATGTTGTATATCTAATTTTCTGGATATGGATATTATCAAATATGATGTGTATAGGGGTCCAAATTTAGGAGTATACTTGGCAGTTAATGATTCTATTGGATTAGTTCCAATGGGATTTGCAAAAACAAAAGCAGATAAACTTGCTGAATACCTTAACATTGAAATTCATTTTACTGCAATTTCCAACACAAGATTAATTGGTGCATTGTCTGTTATGAACAATAAAGGAATTTTACTACCAACTACCGCATATCAAAATGAGTATGATTATTTAAAAAAAGAAACAGATTTGGAAGTTGGTGTTCTTGACACAAAATTTAATGCACTTGGAAACGTAATTTGTACAAATGATAAAGGAGCAGTTGTTTCTCCTTGGTTATCAAAAAAAGATTGTCAAACTATTTCAGATGTTCTTGGAGTTGAAACAGTTCAAAAAAGAATTGCAGGATTCAATCAAGTTGGTTCAGTAATGGTTGCAAATGATTCAGGTGCAGTAATTCATCCAGAAGCTAATGAAGAAGATATGAAGATGTTTGCAAATACACTAGGCGTAAAAATAGAACATAGTTCAATTAATAATGGAATTCCATATGTTTCATCAGGAATTTTAGCAAATAATCATTCCATAGTGGTAGGATCATTAACAACAGGTCCAGAAATCATGATGTTAACTAGAGCATTTCTGAACTAAAAATAGATTTTGGATCTTCAGTCAGTTTTTCTAGTGAAATAGTTCCTTCTGTTCCATCTTTCATGTCACGTAACACAACATTTCCATTTTCAAGCTCTTGTGGTCCAACAATAATCGAAAATCGTGCATTATTTGCATTATCCATTTGTTTTTTTAGATTTCTATTTGCCAGATCAATATCTGCAGGGATATCATTTAGTCTAAGTAATGATGTAATCGAATGAGCTACTTTTTGCATTTCATCATTGATGTATAGAACGGCAATTCTATTTTGGATTATTTGTGGAATAATATTTTGTTCTTGCATGGTAAGAATAATTCTCTCTACTCCGCCTGCAACTCCAGCTGCACCAATATCATCTCGTTTGAATGCTTTAGTTAGAGTATCATATCGTCCTCCACCTGCTAATGCGCCTAATGTTGAATTTTTGTCAAATACTTCAAAAACAGTTCCTGAATAGTAATCCAACCCCCTTACAATTCCAAAATTGATTCTAATATTTGAAACACCTCTATTCTCCAATGAAGAAAATAATGATTTTAATTCAGTCCATGATTCTAGTTGAGATGTATCAAAAGAATTTTCAATTTCTTTAATTGACCCTTTAATTTGTGAAAACTCTAAAATTTTTTCTAATTTCTCTTTCTCATACCTGTCTTGAAATTCTTCAATGATTTTATCTTTAGATTTTTTTTGTGTCTTGTCTACAGCTCGTAAAATATCTGCAACTAATTGGGATTCTGTGGAACCAAAAATTTTGTTAATATAAGATTCAACTAAACTACGATGATTGATATCAATTATAATATTTTTTAATAATAATGAATCAAACAATCTAGATGTAAATTCAATAATTTCAGATTCGGATTCTAGTGTAGACTTGCCATAAATCTCAATGTCCCACTGATGGAAATATCTATATCTTCCCTTTTGTGGTTCATCATATCGAAACACACCACCAAAACTGGATAATTTTGCAGGGAGTTTCATAGATTTTTGAGAGGTCATATAACGGGTTAGTCCCATTGTAAAATCAAATCGTAATGCTACTTCTCGATCTCCTTTATCTTTAAAGTAGTAAATTTCATCTCTTATTGCAGGACCAGACTTTGTTTCTAAGGTAGATAATGATTCAATAGGAGATGGGTCCATAAATGAAAATCCATACAGATTAGACAATTGTTTGAAATGATATCTTATGTGTTCGATGTTTGTATTTTCTGTATTTTCAAAATCTTTCATTCCACGTGGCAATTCCATGATAATTATTCAATAGATAATTGGAATTTAGATATTTCTTTATGTACAAAAATTTCACAAAACTACTACTAAAACCAATTTGGTCCATTAACTGTTAATTTAGAATTTAATTAAGGATGAATGAAAATGAGGGTAAAAAAAATAAAAATACTAAATGTTTTTTAGAATTAGGAAGAAAAAACGCTGGATAATCCTATCGCTTCACCAAAATAATATCCAGATAAAATTGTAATAGCAGACCAAATCAATGAACCAATAAAAGTATAGAGTACAAATTTAGTAATTTTCATTTCAAGCAATCCTGCAGGAACAGAAATCATTTCTCTCATTACAGGAACTATTCTCCCAACTAATACTGTAATATCCCCATACTTTTCAAACCATTTTTCAACACGTGTTAATTTTTTTTCAGAAATTTTGAGATATTTTAAATAACGAAGTAAAACAATCCTTCCAAGTTTTAATGCAATAAAATAGATTGCAGATGTCCCAATTGTAGCTCCAAGTGCACCTAAAATAATCATCAGAAACACACCAATGATAGGAATTCCTTGTTGAGATGCTAAAAATCCGGCAGTTGGAAATATTGCTAAAGTTGGGATTGGGGGAATTATAGTCTCAAGTAATGCTGCCAAAAATATTCCTTCATAGATATGTTCTCCTAAAAATTCTGCAATCCAAATTAGAAAAGAATCAAACGGTTCCATCAGATTTTTGCTATAAATCACCACTAAATTACTTTACGAGATATTTCTCCTATTGATTAATCATTTTTTAATAAATTTATGAAGTTTTCAAAATTATTTTCTCTCATAGAATTCAACAGGATTATCAAATTGTCTGTTATAATCAACTTCTATCCAAAATTTTTCTTCATCAATTTCTTTTCCTTGTTCAATCCATACATTTAGAATTTTTTGCATAAACATTTGAGTAGTATCATCAATTTGAGGTCTAACCCCCGTCTCTTTTTCAATTCTATCCCGTTCTTCCTTGAATTTTTTTAAAACTCCTTTGAGATGTTTTCCATTGATTTGTTCAGCTTTATTTCTTTTTGCGGATTGGATATCTTTTTTAAAATTTGATAAAAATCCCATAATTATAGTAAATGTATGTTTTTTTAAAAAGATTTTAGAAATTCGAGATATGTTTTAAATAAAATACTGAGATGAAAAATTATGCCAAGAGTTACACATTTCGATATTCCAGCAGACGATCCGATTAGAGCACAAAAATTCTACAAACAAGTATTTGGTTGGAAATTTGAGAAATGGAATGGGCCAATAGACTACTGGATTACAACTACTGGAACCGAAGAAACTGGAATTAATGGAGGATTATCAAAAAGAATTCCAGGACAGATGGGAATTACAAATACCATTACAGTTCCATCAATTGATAAATTTTCAAAGAAGATCATAGAAAAAGGTGGACAATTAATAATTCCTAAAATGGCAATTCCAAAAATTGGATGGTTTGCTCAGTGTATGGATACAGAACTAAACGTATTTGGAATTATAGAAAATGATAAAAAAGCAAAGTAAAATTTGGTAAAATAACGATGAAATAAGTTAATTTGTTTGTTGAGATACATTTTTTGAAAGATTTTCAGCTAATTCTTCATAATGTTCTCGTGATTTTCCTAAATCTTTGAGTTTAGATTCTTCAATTTCATTAAGTTCTTTATCGACTTTCTCTGAAACGTATTGTAATCGAGCCTCTGCCATCATGAATAGTTTATTATTTTCTTTCCAAAGATGTTCGGTAATATGTTCAACATATTGATGCATATCACTAATCAGTTTTGTAGAATCACCGGATGAAAGATATTTTTTTGCAGATTCTTCCATTTCAATTCCAATTTCTCTTGAACGCTGATGATCCATTAACATCATTGCAACAGGTCCCATGTTACTTGGCAATCCAGCTTGTTCCAAAGCAGGAAATAGAGATTTTTCTTCTTTACTGTGATGACATACATCTGTAAAATTTTTGGTGAAATCAATTACAGGAAGTAAAATTGATTCTGGAATTTGTTTTCCATCAGTTAATAATTGAATTGTTGCCTCCATAGATTTGATTACTTTTTCTATCAAATCATGATCACGTCTTAATGATGCTGTAGACATAATAATTTTGAAAAAGATCCAATATCTATATCTTGTTTATTTTAAGAAAAATTATTCAAAGATAGAAAATTAGTTAACGAATCTTCGTTAACAAATGGATTTAACGATTAGAAAGGTTATTAGATTTTACAAATGCCCAAATCTTTTTAGTCATTTCACTTGGAGCAATTGGTTTTTTTCCAAATACTTGTTCTACAGTCTCTTGACGGCCTACAAAATTAATTGCATACCCACCAAATGCAGGTTTTTTTGTCTTTGAACCAGATTTCTTTTTTGGTGCAGCCTTTCTTTTTGGTGCAACTTTCTTTTTTGTTGTGGTTTTCTTTTTTACTGCCAATTTCTTGAAATTTTAATTCAAATAAAGTATAAGAACTTACACTTTGACATAATGGAGAACTAGATGATTTTTGAGCCTCCTAGATGATTTTAATTTTAAATTTGGTGATTTTGAAATTTTTGCATAACCTTCTCCTTCAATAAAGGATGTAGAATCATTTCCTCCTATAAGAAATGGAGATATAGTAATTATCATTTCATCAAAAATTCCAGATTTGATGAATTCCCAATTAATTGTTCCGCCACCTTCAACAAGAATAGTTTTAATTTTTTTTTCATATAATTTTCTTAATAGTAATTTGATATTTACAGAATTTTCTCCTGCAATAATTATCTCCACAGGAAATTTATTTAATTTTTTAAATTTTGATTTGGAAATTTTTTTTGATACAGCAATTATTGTTTTTATTTCATTACATGTTTGTAGAATTTTTGATTTATCAGACAAAGTACCTTTAGAATCTAAAATAATTCTAATTGGATTTTTTCCTTTTGAATGACGTACTGTTAATAATGGATCATCTATCAAAACAGTATTTTTTCCAACAAGAATTGCATCTATTTTAGAACGTAGTTTGTGAAGTCTAATACTATCCTGTGTCGAAGAAAGGTTTGAATCGCCAGTTGTAGTAGCAATCTTTCCATCAATAGAAATTGCAGCACTCAGTATTACATGAGGTCTAGAGTTTTCCATGAATTATTTTACCTCCAACCATAACTGCTTTAACAGCAGATTCTGATGCTCTGTGAACAATCGATGCATGAGGATCATGCATCGGTTCTAAATCTAAAGCATGTTTATCAAGAAAAATACAATCTGCAATTTTTCCATGTCCAATAACTCCAATATTTTTTTTTAAAATTTTTCCACCATTTACTGTAGCCATCTTAAGAATTTCTTTAGGATCAATTCTTTTTTTGTGAAGTCCCATGGTAACTTTCCAAAGAAAATCCATTTCTCTAAACATATCAGGAGAATTAATCATTACATTATCTGTGCCTAGAGCTAATGTACATCCAGATTTTTGCATTAATTCAATATCAGGAATTCCCTCAGCCAATGATGAATTAGCTCTTGGACAAATTACAATTCCTCTAGTTTTTTTTGCCGCCGAATAAAGATCACTTTTTGATGCATGTGTCATATGTATTAGAAAATGGGGTTTTAGGGACAGGGCTCTGATTGTTTCAGAAATTCCAGTCGTTTTTTTTGATTTAGAAATACTTTGTTTAGTTTCAGAAGAATGTATGGCTCTAATTTTTGTTGTTTTTGAATAATAATTTAGAACAGATGTACTATTTTCATTTGCTCCACTAACTCCAATTCCATCACATTTTTTGACCAATTCACTTAGTTCATTGATTTTTTCTCTAGGAAAACGAATATTTTTCTTGATTTCTACTGCATCTTGATAAAATTCAACCCTACCTAAAACAATTGAACGTATAGGGATTTCAGATAATACTTTTTTTAATAAAATAACACCTTCTAAACCTCCTTCTCTAAAATCAACAAAAGTTGTAATTCCTTTTCTAATCATTGAATAACATGAATTTTTCATAAAATTTGCTAAATTCTCTTGAGGGGTATTTTTTAGAATTTTTGATTTTGCTCCAAATACTGGATGAATTCTTTTGTCTACAGAACTATTCAATGTTACGTCTTTTCCTATAGAATCACCTATGTGAGTATGAGCATTTATGAATCCAGGAATCAATAGTAGACCTTCACAATCTATGGATTCTTCTTTTATGTTGGGTTTTAGTTTCGGTTGAATTCTTTTGAATTTATTATTTTGAATTTGGACAGTGATATTTGAAATAAAATTTAAATCATCACCCAATAATGCACTAACATTTTTGATTAACATTATAATTCATAAACATCAGGTTTTTCTTTTCCTGAATCTCTAATTTCTCGAATCATATCAAGAGATTTTGTGGCTAGTTTTACGGCTTCTCTAGATGTATGTGCATTACCAATTCCACAGTTCAAAGAAATTTCGTCATCACTTTTAATCATATTAATGAAATGTTGTACAGAAGTTTTTGCATCATTGCTTGCAATCACCATAAAATTATCGCCTCCCATAAAAAATGTTAAAGAATTTTTTTTCAGGAAAAATTTTGACATTTTTGAATATAATTCAAAGATTATTGATGAAATTTCATATGGAGAATTAGTTTTTCTTTTAGAACTAAGATCATCAACATCTAAATGCATAATAGAAACATTTGATTTTTGTTTACCATTTACAAAACCAAAAATATTGTGTTCTTTATTTAATATTATTTCATTTTTCTTTCCTTCATATGCTTTCAAATTTGCTTCAAATGGAGATTCAGCATAACCAATTGAAATAGTTAAATGAATATCAAATAATTTTTCAAGTGTATTTTGAATTTGAGTATGATCATCTAATTCAAGTCCATTTGAAACTACAAAAAATTCATCTGCACGATTTAGAAAAACTAGACAATTTTTCTCTGAAAATAGCTTTTGCACTTCTTTGTAAAGCGACGCTTGAAGCATTTGAAGTTCATGTTCCCTATCACTTCCAAGAGTTAAAGTCCAAGGACCATATTCACTAATTTTCAGGATACTAAGTTGAATCATCATTTAATCCGTTTAAGTTCATCAAAAATTCTTTCAGCAGATTCTACAGCATGTTCAGTAACAGGTCTTATTCGTGCATGAGCATGTTTTTCCTGTAAAGCAGGACCAATTATTCCTAAAGAAACTGGTTTTTGGTATTTTATAGATAATTCAGAAAGAGTTTTAGCTGTTGCATGTGAAATAATCTCATCATGTTTAGTTTGTCCCGTAATTATAGCACCTAAAGTTACTACACCATCAATTTCATTTTTTTTCAATAAGGCATCTACAATTACAGGTATATCATAAGAGCCCAAGACTTTACTGGTATGAACTATTTTTAATTTCATAGAATCAGATTTTTCTTGTGCCACAGAAAGCATTCTAGATGTTATATCTTGATTAAATTCTGAAACTACTAATGCTATATTCATAATTAATGCACCTTAGCGTATTCTAATAGTTCTTTTCCATCAATTAATGGAATTCCATTTTGTTTTCCAAATTTTTCTGCTTTTTCTACAGATAATGCAGAATATGTTTCTGCATCCATCATTTCACAAATTGCAGTTACTGGAGTCAATCCAGCAATTTTAGTTAAATAAACAGACATTTCAGTATGTCCTTGTCGTGCAGATAATAATCCTTTTGATGAAATTAGTAAAGGAACATGTCCAGGAGTTTTAAAAGATGATACAAATTTTTTCTGTTTGTTTTCAATTTTATAGATATTTGCCATTTCTTTAATTGTTAATGCCCTATCTTTATCAGTAATTCCAGTGTAAGTTTGATAATGATTAATCGATAAAGAAAAAGTTGGGTGATCACCATAAGGTGCCAAACCCATAATCATTTCTTTATTTGATATTGGGGAATCAGAAAGAATATCATGCATGTATTTTAATTCAAGAGATGTTGCAAAATTATAATCTAATGCCATACACAACAAACCACCAGCATGTTGACGCATTCTTGCAACATGTTCAGGAGTGATAAATTCTGCAGCTACTACCATGTCAATTTCATTTTCACGACCAGCAGAGTCAAACAATAACACAAACTCACCGCGTCTTAAAGATTCTAATGCAGATTCAAGAGACATAATAAAAAAAGCTAAAGGTCTAATTATAAAGTTTACTAAAAAATTGGTAATTACCACTAAATTGGTAGATGGAAGAAACTATTTTAGAATATATTTTCCAAGAATATCAGTCTCAATATTTATTTTGTCACCAACTTTTTTCGTATGAAAACTCGTAACATCAATTGTATGAGGAATTAATGAGACAGATGCAAGATTTTTTTTAATATCAACAACAGTCAAACTAATGCCATCCATGGCTATTGAGCCCTTTTTTACAACATATTTTGAGAGTTTTTTTGGAACTTCAAACCATACTTGCACTTCCTTTGGTTTTTTTAGGATTTTTTTGATAATTCCTATACCATCAACATGGCCTAAAACAAAATGACCTTCCAGTCTATCTCCAGCTTTTAAGCTCCTTTCAATATTTACAATTCCTCCAACCTTTAGATTGCCAAGATCAGTTTTTTTTGTGGTTTCATCAATCATTTCAAAAATACAGCTAGTTTTCGATAATTTTGTTGCAGTTAAACAAACTCCATTTAGAGCAACACTTTGTCCAATTTTTAGTCCCTTTGCATGTTTTCCTAAATTTACTTTCATTTGAATAGCACTTCTATTTTTTGTATTTTTAGAAATTTTTTCTACTTTACCTATCCCTTCGACAATTCCAGTAAACATAAAATCATCTGATTTTCTAGATATAAAACGATTTAGATTAAATAAAAATAATTATTTCAAAGCTTTACGAAGTACTTCATTTAAAACTCTGGAATAACTATATGATTTTTGTTCTTGTGAGATTAATTTTGCTTGACGAAATCTAAGTTTTTTGTCAAGATCATTATCAATCATTATGGTTACACGTTTACTATTTGCCAACAATATTCTTCATGAATAATAGAATATATTATTTATGAGCAATTTCAAATATGTCATTTAGGAAAAGCAATTTGATAGAATTAAATAATTTCTAAAATTTATTTAACAAGTTCTAAAAGTGCTTTTGCTTGTTTGAAATGTACTTCATCTATCATTTTTCCGTCAACGGTTGTAGCGCCCTTCCCTTTTTTAGTTGATTCAGAATATACTTTACAAACTTTTTGAGCCCAACTAATTTCATTTTTGTTTGGATGAAATAATTTGTGTACAATATTAATTTGATCTGGGTGAATGATACTTTTTCCAGAATATCCAAGACTTTTACCAAATTTGCAGTCTTTTTGAAATCCTTTAGAATCTTTAAGATCTTGCCATATTGCATCTATAGCAACAACACCTGCTGCATGTGCATCAACAGGAATTTTCCCTCTAGAATACTTTTCACCTTGTGATTCTTTGGTATATTCTACTCCAATATCATTTAGAAGATCAAATACTCCAAAAACTACTGCAGAAACTCTTTTTCCAAAAGATGCAATGCTATAGGTGTTAACTACTCCTTCTGCTGATTCAATAGAAGGGATTATCTGAATGGGTTTTAGTTTTTTTGTTTTTTCTAGGCTAGAAATAATTTTTTCAATTTTTTTCATCTCTTTTATATTATTCACTTTCGGAATTACAATTCCATCAAGTCCAATTTGAATAACTTCTTTGAGATCAGATGGAATTTTTCCAGATGATGGAGAATTAGTACGAACAAAAATAGATGATTTGTATAGTTTACGAGATTTTAATGCAGACTTGATTAGTTTTCTTGCTTTTGTTTTTTCATCATCTGGAACTGAATCTTCTAAATCAAAACAGACAATATCAGCTTGGATATTTTTTGCCTTTTCTAGAAACCTAGGGTTATTCCCAGGTACAAAAATAAGACTTCTAAAAAGCTGAGTCATTAAATGACTAAGCGCCTTCAGGCTTCATTAAGATTTTGCCAAACATGCCTTTTCCGGTTAACATCTTTGTATGAGCCTCTGCTGCTTGCTCAAAGGTGTATGTTGAATCAATTGCGGCTTTAATTTTACCTTGACCCATCCAGTAAAGTGCTTGATCTAATTCAGCTTTAGTTCCTTGTGTTGAACCTAAGATGTTAGTTCCTTTGAAGAACACATGTCTAAGATCAGTTTTTGCATCATAACCAGTGGTTGCTCCACATGAAACTAGTGTTGCACCATACTTCAACAATTGTAATTGTTTATTCCAGTGGGTTTCACCAATATGATCAAATGATACATCAATTCCTGGTGCTTCACCTTTTTTCTTTGCAAGTTCTTTTGAAATGGCTCTAACTTCTTTATGCCAATCATCTTTTCTATGATCAACTGCATAATCTGCTCCAAGTTCTAGACATTTGTCTAATTTATCAGGACTTGCGGTTGCAATAACATCACAGTTGTATAATTTCGCGATTTGAATTCCAAAGCTACCAACTCCAGAACCTCCTCCCATAATTAGAACAGTTTGTCCAGGAGTAATTTTGGCTCTGCCAACTAGCATATGCCATGAAGTTAGAATAGTCATTGATGCAGCAGCTGCGTCATCATATGATACACCTTCTGGAATTTTTGAAACATTAACTTCTGGTAAATGGGTAATTTCTTGGAATGCTCCCCATGTTGGACCAGTTTGGAATCCCCAAATTGTTCTTTTAACACAATCAAATTCTCGTCCATCAGTACAAGCTTTACAAACTCTGCATGACATATTGGAGTGAGAAACAACTCTATCGCCAACTTGGATATTTTTAACATCTTCACCTACTGCAATTACATCACCTGCAGCATCAGAACCTGATACGTGTGGTAGTGGTACTGCAACTGGGACTCCTCTCATTCCCCAAATATCATTATAATTCAGAGCAGCAGACTTTACTTTGAAGACTACTTCATCTGATTTTGGTTTTGGGTCGTCTATATCCTGGACTTTGAGGATTTTAGAATAATTATCATCTGGTGCATATTCATTGTATACAACTGCTTTCATATCTAACTCGAAATCATTCCCATAATTATATTTTTTCTGTATTAGACTCGATTTATCTTAAAATCTCGTTTTGGTTGTTGAATTGAGAGTAATACTTGTTTTAATTGTGCATCATTGATTTGACCATGAATTTTTCCTTGATTTGCCATTCCAATTAGATATTGCTCCACAAGATCAGATAATTCCTGCTTAACCATTTTGATATTATTTAATCTCATTCTAGCTTCTGGAGTAAGAATTTGTTTTAGAATTTGTTCTTTTTGTGCTGCTTGATTATTTTCAGGATTTTCTTGAGGTAAATCGTTAGGTTCAGGGAAACTCATTTTGAATCTAAGTGTATACTTTCAATTGAGGATTCTCAACGACTAATTCTTTGAGAATTTCGGTTGCTAATCTGTCGAGTTTTTGCATTCCTTGTTTAGAAACAATTCTACCTTTCTTCTCAACTTTTTCTACATATCCAAGTTTTTCTAATCCATGAATTGCATTTCTAATAATTGCGCCACCAGCTGATTTGTGATGTGCAGCTCCATATCCAGAGGGCTTACCACCACCATAATCTTTTCTTAATTCATTAATTCCAATTGGGCCATGAAGGTAAATTTTTCTCATTATTGAAGCACATCTAGTATGCCACCATTCTCTATCTTGAGGAGGTTTGTCTGCATGAGCACCAGTTTTTACAAATGAAGTCCAAGAAGGTGCAGGAATATCTTCACTTTTCAAGATCTCTGCTAATCTTACAATCAATTCATCTGCTGGTACATCGTATACCTTTGCCATGAAGACAAAAAATCGATAATCGTCTTATAAATCATTGAGGTATTATCTTTCGATAAGTATGCCCACATAGATTACAAGAAATCCTGATCGACTTAACAGATGCCCGTCCTAGGCGAATTCTAGAATTAATTCCAGGTGCAATAAAGGACTTACATTTTTTGCAGAAAACCATTCTTAGGTGATATGGCATTCTAATTTTATGTCTAGTACTTATTCTTCTAGCAAGAAAAGCTTGTCTTTGAGACAGATCGGGATTTGTTTTTGCATTTGAAATTGCATTATCAATTAAAATTTGCATCCTCTCCATTGCAATTTTTTTAACTCTATGTTTCACAATGATTTCTTAAAGTGGACCTAAAAATTGGTTATTATTTGAATGAATAAATGCAGTCAGCGGGATTCGAACCCGCGTCACAGGGTTGGAAACCCCGAATACTAACCAGGCTATACTATGACTGCAATAAAATGCAAACTTTAGTTCCTACATAAAAATGGTTTTTTCATACTCATAGAGCATTCTAGCTATTACAACATGACCTTCAAATGATTCGTTGCCAACTGAATATAGATCATTTATTTTATTTTCAATTAAATCTGAAAAATGTCCTTTTTGAAATCCTCCAAATACAAGACAAGCATCATCTGAAATTTCTGATACAATTTTTTCGTATGATTTAGTATCACCATTAGCTGAAAAACCAATTACTTTAGAGGGATTAATTTCATGTAATAATTCAGAAAACGTTTGATCTTTAATTTTTAATAATACATCATTGTTTGCTATAATTTGTTTTTCTCGAAATAATTTTTCAATTACACCTGCAAACCTATGATATGATTTTGGAACATGGACATTTTGACCAAAAGATATTACTTTGTCATCAGCGGTATGAATGTAAAGTTTTATTTTATTTTGAAGGTATAATGGAATTGTAGTAGCTTCAAGAATTGAAAAGTGTACTAAATCTGGACGTCCTCTTTTCATTTCATTTTTGATTCCTTTCATAGCTGCAAAATGCCAAGAATTATCTAGTAAAATTTCTGAGGAGTGTTTTCCTAATTTTTTTGCATGGGAAACTACTGATGGATGATGTATTAATTCAGATGGGACAAGTTCTAATGCAGATTCTGCTAAAACTAAAGAAATCATTTCAGTAATTCATGTGGAATTGTTTTTTAAATATATTCCAACTTGATTATGTAATTTATCCAGAAGTACAACCACTATATCCACATTCAATACAGATACTACAACCTTCAACAAAGACAAGGTTATTTTTACAGGTGGGGCATAAACGATCTTCAGAAACTTCTTCTTGTTTTGGAGATTCAACTTTCATTTCTTCATCATGAACTTTTAGTGCAAGTGAAGTATTAACTTGGGATTTGATGAATGGATTTGTGATATTTTCTTTTACATATTGTACAACATATTGGCTAGGAGTTACTTCAAATGTTTTTTCTGCATTTTCACTTGTCATATGAAGAACTTGTTTGTGTCTAGAACCATCACGATAAACAGTCATACCCTTTAATCCTAATTCATGTGCTAACAGATATGAAGATTTTACATCTTCTACTGTAACATCATATGGCATGTTGATTGTTTTTGAAATTGCATTTCCAATCCATTCTTGCCAAACACTTTGAGCCATAAGATGATCAGCCCAATGAATGTCCATTGCTGTAACGAAAACATCTTGCATCCATTGTGGGATTTCAGAAAGTCCTCTTAAAGAGCCATAATTATCTGCAATCTTTGCAAGTATTTCATCATTGTAAAGATCATTTTCTTTAAGAACTTCTTCAACAATCTTGTTTGTATAAAAGAATCTTCCAACAGTTACTCTCTTTTCAAATACAAGTGCAAATGCAGGTTCCATTCCATTTGAACAATCTGCAATCATCGCAAGTGTTCCAGTAGGAGCAACAGTGGTAGTTAAGACATTTCTAATACCATGTTTTTTGATTTTTTCAACTAGAGCACCCCATTCATATGAGTGAGATTCTTTTGGGGTTTCGTAATACCCAGCTATTGGTAGTTTACCTTCATGATATTCAGTTTTTGAACAAAGGGGGAATTCGCCACGAGAATTAGCAAGTGCCACACTTTCTTCCATGGAATAATATGTTAGTGCTTCAGCCAATTTTGACTGTAGTTCATACCCTTCTTTGGAATTATATGGAATTCTTAATTTGTATAACAAATCAGCCACACCCATTACACCTAATCCAATTCGTCTAGAATCTTTTGAAGCTTTATTGATTTCATTCACTGGATAATTATTTACATCAATTACATTATCCAAAAATCTTGTTGTCTTTCTAATTGTTTCTTCATATCTTTGCCAATCAAATTCATAAGTTCCATCAGCTTGTCTCTTTACAAGATTTACTAAATTGATTGAACCAAGATTACAAGATTCGTATGGGTAAAGACTTTGTTCGCCACATGGATTTGTTGCTCTTAATGGTGCTTCTCGTGCTTTTGCAAAAACATTGTATTTGTTAATTTGATCAAAGAAGATCAATCCAGGTTCTGCACTCTTCCATGCAGATAATGCAATTAGATCAATTAATTGATGTGAATTAATTTCTTTTACTGGTTTTTTATCACGTGGACTACGTAAAACATAGTTACCATCAGTATTAACAAGAGAATGCCAAAAGTCTTCCCAGATTCCAACACTAATGTTAAAATTTTCTAAAACCCCAGGTTCTGTTTTGTTTGTAATGAATTTTTCAACATCTGGATGCCATGCTTCAATGATTCCCATGTTTGCACCACGTCTTTTTCCTCCTTGTTTAACAACTTCAGTAACGGTATTGATAATATTCATAAAAGATACTGGACCAGATGCAACACCAGAAGTTGATGCAACAATATCGCCTTCTTCACGAAGATTTGAATAATTAATTCCTACACCTCCTCCAGATTTGAAGATTAATGCTGCATCAGAAGTTGATTTCATGATTTGTTCCATTCCATCATCCATTCCAAGTACAAAACATGCTGAGAGTTGTCCTAATCTTCCACCTGCATTCATCATTGTAGGGGAATTAGGCAGAAAGTCTTGAGATGTCATTAATTCAAAATATTCAGTGATTTTATCGGCATATTGATCAAGTTTTTTTGCGGCTAATAGAATCAAAACATCTTTGAACCCTATTTTCATTTGACCTTTGTTTGCTAATGTCACATAATGACTGATTAAAGATCTGACGTGCCATTTATTGAAGAAATAATTTCCAACTTTGAATTTATAGTCAAATGCATCTAATTTTTTAAGATATGACTGTGCCTCATCTGTATTTTGAGTAGAATTTCCAGATTTATCAAATATTTGAGAGTCATATAGAATATCACCAATTCCTACCAAAATAGCAACTCTCTCAAACATTTCAGTCGGAGATTCAATAATCTCATTTTTACCATTTCTAAATAGATATCTTGATGCTATTACTCTCAAACAATTCAAATCAAACTTTTTAGAAACAGGATCAAGTGTTTTTAGATTCAAGACATTCTTTTTCTCGTCTCGTAGTTTTCTTCTCTCGTGTCGATAAACTATGTATGCTTTTGCAATATCACTATTACCACTATCAATTAAAGTTGATTCTACAATATCTTGAATATCTTCAACTGTAGGAGTTCTAGTACTTGTAAATCCTTGATCTACTAACTTATCAACAACATTTTCTGCTAATTGATCTGCTAATCCACGATCAGATTTAGAGGTTGCTGCCAATGCTCTAAAAATTGCGTTTGAAATTTTATCTTTGTCAAATGCTGTTACTGCACCATTACGCTTACGAATATCAGTAATACTATTTTCTATTTGTGAATTATCCAAAAAACATCTCCCCGCAAAGGTTATGATCAATATGGGTATAAATGATTATCCTATTTTTTTTCAAAAAAAGATCTAAAAAAATTGACTGATAATTATGAACATCATATTTTCATAACATAGACATAATACAACGATGATCGCATAATCGAAATAAGTAAAAATATTTGAAAAATGATCGTTACTAGTTTTTTATTTGTGAATTTCAGATAACATAAGGTGATTTACATTTTGGGCATTTACTTTCAAATTGTTCATCTTTAAAACCACACTCACCACAAATTGAAATTGTCTTGATAGGTTTGAAAGAAGGTGTAAGTAGAGACATTTGTTCAATTGACTTTTTTATTTCAGGAACTTTTGCGTCTTTGTCGATATTTAATGTAACATACAATCCACCATTAAACAATTTTGAGAATTTGTTACATTCTGAGATTGGATCGCTCTTATTAGTATAATCAGATAATTCAGATGCAGAAATAGAAATTCTATCAGAATAAAAGTCGCCATCCATTGAATTAAGAGAGGAGTTTTTTCCATATTTTTGTCCATCCAGGGTTGCAAAACGAGCAGAGCTTTCAGTTTCAGTCATAGAGATAGCCACAGAATCGCCTAATTCTTTGCCTTTTTTGGCTCCAACATCAACTGCAGTTTCTATGACTTTGTGAAGAATTTCACGACCTTCTTTATTGTCCTTGAAACCTAAAATATTAAAAACAGCTTCTTTCAATCCCACTAAATTTACGACAAGGGAAACAGAACTCTTTTGCATGTATTGAGTATTTTTTGCAAGAATTGGATTTAGACCACGTCTTGTAAGATCTGAAATATCTTTCTTTCTTAATGCCATAGAAGATAAAGCAGGTTTCATCAGTAAAGCTAATCTAGCTCTAAAGTAAGTTTCATCTTTATTTGATTCAAATGCCAATCTTGGAAGATTGATTGAAACAGATTGTAATATTATTGAAAGAGGTACATTGGTTTTTGTAGAACCATTTGCAATTCCAGAACTGGCTATTTGTCCTTTAACAAACATAACTTTCCCACCAACAGATATTATTTCAGATGCTGTTTCAGATACATCAGAAATTTTTCCTTTATCATAATCAATTATCAAACCAATTTTTGGGATTGGTGTAATCTTTGCATAATTCTTGTATGCATTAATAATTGAATTAATTATTTTTGTATCAGACCCTAATTGTAATCTAATTGAAACATTAGTAATTGATTTGTTATATTCAGAAGTGGTAGAAGCAGTTGCAAATGCATCAGTTAATTTTTGTTCAAGTTCTGGAAGAGATTTGGAATGTTTTGCAAATAATCCAATAAATCCATCAAGTACGATTTCTTGTGAAGCTTCTTTTGAAAGAAGAGAAATCATAATAGATAATGAACTTGTAATCTCATCAAGTTGTTTAGATGCAGGAACTCTTGATATGTCAAGATATTTTCCACCAAGATCAAGTCCATCTTCAATCAATTCTTTGACATTAACAAAAATTGTATCAGGGACCATAGACCAAATTCCAGGATTTGAAATGTGTAAATCTCCAGAAAGATGAGAATCTGCTACATCTTTTGGTAATACATTTGTAAGAAGATGTTCAGCAAATACTTGCTGTCCAGTATTAAACAAAAGACCTTCAGCACCATTATTCACATGATCCAAATTAGAAATCATTTCCTGAACATCAAAAACAGGCAGACCTAGACGTGCCAATTTGTTCCTATATTCCTCATGACCGTGCTCCAAAAGAACAGAATTCACCATTTCTCGTATAAGTGAGCCTGTAAGATATGTTGTCTGATATTTGTAGATTCTATTTTCAACTTCTTCAGTAATTTTTTGTGCTAATTCTAATGGGAGACTTCCTTCACGAACTAGGGATTGAATAATTTTATGGGAATTGAATTCTTCAATGGATTCGTGTGATGTTCTAACATACATTTTTCCACTTTCGATAATAGAGCGTTCTTCAATTTGTCTTGCCAAACTTAAAACCAATTTTCCAAGATTTGTAATGGTGTAACGTCTTTCAGATTTATTTAATGCGACAAGAGATTGTCTTAACAATTTTCTCAAATGATATGCAAATTTTCCACTCTCTTTTTTTGACTTGAATCCAGCTAGAGATTTTAATTCAGAATAAGTTAATGGTCCTTTAGAATTTAGAATTCTGAGAATATCAATTCTATTAGGACTTGCCATTACAGAAAAGATCATCCTGACACGTTTTGATGTTGATTGTAATATTCCACCTCTGTTTGTAGAAGATTCCGAATCGTCTTCTAGATCATCATCGTCAAAATCATCATCCATATCCATTTCTAATTCTTCATCATTCATTTTCATCACAGTGTTACAAAAAAACAGATTATTAAGATTTATGCATTAAAAAAGAAAATAATGATCGAAAGAAAAGATCTTTATACGATCATTTTTTTTTAATTATTTTTCTTGAACATCAAGTGAAAATTCGGATGTAGATAGTTTTTGTCCACATGATGGACATTTACCATCATAAGGATTCATCACATCTTTTAGAGATTTTAACATCTTCATATCTTTGATCTTTTCACCACATTTACCACATGTTACTTCAACGGACATAGAAGTGATCGCATATACAAAATTATTAAGAATCTATTTTGATTTTTTTTAATAATTCAAACAAATTATTTTACTGTTTTTCAACAATAATTCCACGTTCATCAAAATCGGTAATTTTGACTTTTGTTCCAACTGGAAGATCTTCCGGAGTTGCAATTCCTGCCATAAATCCAGAAATTCTTAATTTTGAATTATCTAGATTAATTACAACAAAGGCATATGGAGTGTATTTCTCAAAGCCAGCAGGGGCTACTGTGATAATAGTGTAAGTGGCAATTGTGCCTGTACCGTCCAAAAGAACATCCTCAAATCCTTTACTACCACATTTTAGGCAATAAAATGCAGTAGACAAATGAAGATAACCACAATCAGTACATTTGTGAGTCAAAACCTTACCATTTTTGGCATTTTCAATAAGTTGTTCCTCAATAGACATTTTACACACTCTGAAAAACGTGGACAGCACAACTTGCACCAGTTGCACCAAAATTATGAGTTAAACCAACTTTTGCGTCTTTAACAGTCCTTTGACCAGCATTTCCAGTTAGTTGATCAAACACTTCTACTACTTGTCCCACACCAGTAGCTCCAATAGGATGTCCTTTTGATTTAAGACCGCCTGAAGGGTTAATAGAAATGTCAGAATTTAATTTTGTTCTACCCTCTCTAACTGCTTGAACACCTTTACCTTTTTCAAAGAATCCTAAATCTTCGGTATCAACAACTTCTGCAATAGTAAAGCAATCATGTATTTCTGCAAAATCAACATCTTTTGCGGTGATTCCTGCCATTTTGTATGCATCAGCAGCAGCAAGTTTTGTACTAGGAATTGTTGTCAAGTGTTCACGTCCTTGCAATGCAGCAGGAGAACCACCTCTGCCTGAACCAATAACTTCAACGTAATCTCCTCCATGTTCTTTTGCAAACTTTTCAGAACACAAAATTACAGAACTTGCTCCATCTGAAAATGGGCAACAATCATAAAGTTTTAGTGGGCTAGCAACCACAGGAGAGTTCATTACATCATCAACCGTAATTTTCTTTTGCATGTGAGCTTTTGGATTTAATACACCGTTATCATGATTCTTTACTGCAACTTGTGCAAAGTCTTCTTCAGTTGCATCAAACTCTGTTAAGTAAGCTCTTGCCATTGATGCAAACAATCCTGGAAATGATGCACCAGCTTGGCCTTCATAAAAGAAATCAGAACAATATGCAAAGTAAGTTGTTGTCCATTCAGTTCCTGTATGTGTTACTTTTTCAACACCAGTAACTAAAAGACAATCATAAAATCCTGCTGCAACA
>CAZEFL010000007.1:48367-50801 GCA_964511485.1 uncultured Nitrosopumilaceae archaeon | reverse complement strand
CTGGAATATCCACAACTACTGTTTTTGGTGCTGCTGCCATTTCAGCTGCTGCTTCTGCTGCTGCTTCTGCTGCTGCTTCTGCTTCAGCTGCTGCTTGTCTATCTTGCAATGAGGCAAATTCAGTTTTTTCTTCTAATGATTTTTGTTCCGAAATTTGAGTTGAAACAAATGGAGCGGCTGTTGATGTATTGTCTGCTGAATTACCAACTGCGGCAATTCCTACACCTACTAATGCAATAGCTATTGAGAAAACTATTGCAGCTTTATCTATGCTTCCCATTTATTTGAAAATGGTGCAGACGTTAATAAATCTAATAATTTTAACTTATTAATTTCCTTAATTCTTTAATTATTTGTAATATTTTCATGTTTTTAGATTTTAACATTAGAAATTTACATCATCCTTTATTTTTCCAAATCTCCTGTTAATGATTTTCAGCTAGAATCTTTTTTATTTTTTTGTTGTTAGTTACTTTATTTTTGGAAATTTTTACATGTTTTCTATTTTGTTTAACTATTGAATTTGACGTTTGTATGGTCAATGAAATTTCCTCCTCATTACCATCAAAATAGAATACGTGGTACAATTGTCAACCAAAAAATGGTCTTTTGTCAATATATTTGGAATTCATTACTTATGATCATAGATTGAAAGATGTACTTGTGCTTGAATCTCACGCCTTCTTTTCAAAAATGGTAGATGAATTAGTCGAATTTTCTGAGTATGATCCTGAATTATCTGATGGAATCAAATGGTTAGATGAACAGGCACAGCATAAAGGTATCACATTTTATGATATGGTTTTTGAAGTATTATACAAACATGATGTGAATTCTAAAGCTAAGGATTGGCTTAGTACAAGAAATTAAAAATTTATTTTCTCAAGTTTAATGTTTGATATTCGCATCCTTCTGGACCACAATACTTGCCAACATACGTTGCCTTTGGTCTGTATAGTGCAGGTTTAGGTGCTGCTTCTGCAAATTTTTCTTCAATAATATGGGCTGCCCATCCGACAACCCTAGAAATTGCAAATATTGGAGTGTTAAGATCAACTGGAATTTTTAACATATAGTAAATTGAAGCGCTATACAAATCTACATTGGGATAAATGTCGATATTTTTTTGTGATTTCATTTCAGAAATTGTTGATGTCTCAATTTTCTCTGTTATGTCAAACCATGGCTCTTTAGTTTTCTCTGCAAGTTTTCTTGATAACTCTTTGAGAACTTGTGCTCTTGGATCATATGTTCTATAAACTGCATGACCCATTCCCATAATTTTTTCTCCTTTGCTAATTGATTCTTTTATCCACGAGGATACTTTATCAATTTCAGAAATTTCTAAAAGCATTTTCATTACTTCTGTGTTTGCTCCACCATGTAGTTCTCCACTTAGTGCCCCTATTGCAGCACTTGATGCTGAATACATGTGTGCTCTAGTTGATGCAACTTGTCTTGCTGTAAATGTTGATGCGTTAAATGTATGGTCTGCATGAAGAATCAAACAAATATCAAAAATTTTTTCAACTTCCGGATCTGGTTTTTTACCTAACATCATGTAGAGAAAATTTGCTGCATGACCTAGTGATTCATCTGGATCTATGATTTCGAGACCATTTCTGATTCTTTGCCAACTTGCAATAATAGTTGGAACTTTGGCAATGAGATTAATTGCCTTATCATAACTAGCTTCTTTATTTGAAAATTCTTCATCATAGTATCCTGCAAGAGCTGAAACAAATGCTTGTAGCATATCCATTGGATCTGCATCTTTTCTCCAATTTCCCATATTCTTTTGCATTTGTTTTGGAATGAATCGGGCTTCAACTAATTTCGAATTAAATTCCTCTAATTGCGGTATTGTAGGTAATTTGTCATAAAGCAACAAATATGCTGTCTCTTCAAATGTAGAATTTTCTGTAAGATCTAAAATATCATATCCTCTGTAAATGAGTCTGCCTTTCTCTCCATCAATATTTGAAATTTTAGTGTCTGCAACCTCAATTCCACGCAAACCAATATTCTTTGTTTCCATACTGAGCCTATTCAAAATCTTTTATTATATTTTCGCCAAAACAATGTCTAGGAAATTTAGTAATTAGTCTAATATCTCAACATTTGATAATAAATGAAAATTTTTAAAAAAAATTTATTGACACCTGAAGAACGAACACAATTACAAAAATTAGATGATTTAGTCCTTACTGCCTCTCCTGAAAAACTCAAAGAAATTCAAGAAATAGATCATCAAACCCAAATGGATGGATTGTCATTTTATGATGTTTATGTTGATTCTGATTCTTTAATTCATAAAAATACAAAAAATAATTTTCATTGAAATCATACTTTTCATTCTTAATTTAAATAAGGTTTATAATTTTTGTAATCAGAATGGCTGTTTTAAAATCTAAAAAAATAACCAAAAAAACAG
>CAZEFL010000007.1:0-48267 GCA_964511485.1 uncultured Nitrosopumilaceae archaeon | reverse complement strand
CAACCAAAAAAACAGCAACCAAAAAAACAGCAACCAAAAAAACAGCAACCAAAAAAACAGCAACCAAAAATCTACGTTCAAAAGTTATTTGTATTTCTCATAAAGAAGATGCTGATGGGATTAGCTCTGCAGCATTAATTCGTCAAGCATTTGGCGGTGACGCCATATTGGTTGACTATCCTGGTCAAATGGAAGCATTACATCAAGTTGTTTCTGATGAAAAATTAAAATCTCTATACATTTGTGATTTAGGATTAAGTAAAAAAACTCAAGATGAATTCATTGAACTTTTGACTAGTCTTAGAAAAAATAAAGTTACAGTAACTTACATTGATCATCATGATATTGATCCTAATGTTGTAATGGCATTAGAAAAAATTAAAGTTAAAGTCATTCATGATGTCAATGAATGTACTACTGTACAAGTTTACAATGCATTCAAATCAAAATTAAATGAACATGCTTCTTTTGTTGCTACATGTGCTGCAATTACTGATTATATGGAAGACCGTCCAATTGGTTCAAAATTACTTCAAATGTATGATAGACAATTTGCATTAATCAGTGCAACTGTTCTGACATACAATATTGTTGGACGTCAAAGAGAACCTGATTACTTATTGTATTTGGTAGAAGAATTATCTGAATCTAAATTCCCTCATGATATCCCAAATACTTTTGAATTTGCTCAAATTCAAGTAGAAAAACTATCTCAAATGATTGCTAAAGTTAAACAAGGAATGAAAACAATGAGTAATCTTGGATATATGGAAATTTTAGATTCTGGTGCAAGTGGTGCTGTAAATTTTGTAATGGGATTATCTGAGAAAGATGTAGGTGTTGCATACAAAGAACGTGTTGATCATGGAATCTATGCCGTTTCAGTCAGAGGTTCAAAAAATTGTAAAGTTCATTTAGGAAAAATTGTGAATATTCTGGCCACTGATCTTGGTGGTTCTGGTGGTGGGCATGATAAAGCATGTGGGGCCGTTGTTCCAAAGCCAAAAATTAAAAAATTCATTACAGAATTAAATAAAAAAATAAAATAATTCTTGAATTTGATTCTTTGATTAATTAGTTTGATACTTCTATAATTGCATCAATTTCCGTCATTGATCCTAGTGGCAAACTTGCAACTCCTACTGCTATTCTGGAATGTTTCCCCTTGTCTCCAAAAATCTCAAAAATCAAATCAGAAGCTGCATTGATTACTTTTGGATGTTGTATGAATTCTGGAGATGAATTCACAAATCCTGATAATCTGACAATTTTTGTTACTTTGTCTAAATCTCCCACCTCTCTTTTGATTTGTGTTAAAATGTTAATTGCACACATTCGTGCAGATTTTTGAGCAACTTCTAAATTCTCATCTGAAACTTTTCCTGTAAATACTACTTTTCCGTTTTCCATAGGAATTTGTCCTGAAATGAATAACAAATTACCTGTTTTTACAACTGGAATATATGATCCTGCAGGAGTTGGAGGATCTGCTAGATCTATTCCCAACTCTTTGATTTTATCCTCTATCATAATTTTTTCTTGATTTTAGCTGATTTTAGTTTTTACTTATTTTGATATGTACTTTTTCGCCTTTTTGCAAATTATTCTGATAAATTGTTCTAGTTTTGTATCCTTGTTTCTGTAGACATCTATCTAAAATAGAGACCCATGGAAGTGAATGTCCACTGTTTAACTTTGATTCTACTGTAATGTTTTTAGAATTTGCTTCAAAATTTACATGGCCTGAACATGTGATCTGTAAAACTGCATCCATAATTTCTATAACATCATCAAGTGATTTTGATTTTAAAGACACTCCGTTTTTTTCTAATAATTTGAATAAATCAAATTCAGATTTTTTTGAGTTCATTGCAGAATTTAGGAGATACGATAAACCCATTTCATTGATTGTTTTGATAATTTTGTAAATCTCTTGTGCCTCTGTTTTTGTCATATCTGCTAGAGCTTTGGTTTTAATACTATTTTTCCAAACATTTGAAAATATTTTTTCTTGATTAATTCCAAGAATTTCTGTCGATGAAAAAATTGCGCCTTTTCCATTTTCATTATTTATCATTAATAATTCAGTCTCATCAAAAATTATACAATTTTGAGAAATTTCGGATGTCTTGATTTCTACTCCATCTGGAATTTTTCTATATGCTTCAGAACAAATTTGTGAAGGTGACACTAGTACCTTGACATCTAAATTCCTACGTAATACTGAAACTAATTGTTCTTTACATTCAGCTAATAATCCAAAACCCCATTGGTCTGTCATTATTTTTATTGATGATTTTGAACCTTCAATCATTGTTTGAAGATGTGTGAGTACATTGTTTGCACTAATGTGGAAATATCGTTTTTCTTCAGATCCTCTTGATTTTCTACTTTCTTCACTTGTTTTCTTCAAATTTGATACAAGTGAATTCATTGCATTTACTTTGTTAATTTGTTCATGAATAATATCATCAAATGCATCTTCTGGTGCAATTGCAGTACACATAATTGGTTTGCTTTTCGAAATAATTACAAGTTTTTTATTTTCTAATTTTAATAGTGTTGGATAAATTTTTGTTCGTGGAATTTCCGAATAATATGCTAATTCACTGGCTGTAATCGTTCCTCTGGATATTAGGGCAACATAAGCTTGTGATTCGTACTTACTTAGACCAAATTCTTCTAAACTTACTGTTAAAACGTGCTCATTAACCATGATAATTCTTAATTTATTCTTAGGTAAAATTGAGAGCTAAATTCCTTTACACAACTACTCAAAAAAAATCATAATTGTATCTGTTGATTGATGTCACTGTGGTTACTGAACTCCTTGTTACACTGTCCACTAATACAAAATTTAGGTAATTTTTTAATGTGTTAGTTAAATACAATATTGATTCGTTAAATCCTGATACTGCTTTTAATTCGGTTCCTCTGGTTCCTAGATTGGAATATTCTGTAAATTTATTAAATGAAATTATTGATGTGATTGAAAAAAAAAGATTTGATTTGAAAGATTCAAATCAATATTTTATGAATAATTTTGATGAAAATGATGAATCTGGACTTAATTCCATTAAATTAGAACAATTAATTGCATTATCTTTGGAAATTCTTTTTCAAATAAGAAATAGAACTAGCAGAATTTCTGATGTGACTAGCATTACTGAGATCCTTCCATCATCAATACACGTAATTAGAATTGTTAGTGCACAATTATTTGAAATTCTTCCTCAATGCAGTCAAAAACTCTCTGAATTATCTGTTCATTTGGGTAGTATATTGTTGGATTCTGCAGCACTTACGAAAGCCAAATTTGATTTTGGTAATTCAAATGACGAATCTTCTATTTTTCTTGATGAAGTAAAATTGATTGTAGACTCTAAAATAAGTAAGCAGTATCCTAATCTTGATTTTTTAAAATCATGTGATACTTGACACTGTTAAATTCTAAACGAAATTTTTCGAAGGATATTGAACGTGTAAAACAAATTTCTAAACGAATTGACAGAAAATTATCTGAAGTAAAACCTTCTGATATTGACAAAATCGATAAACTAACGTTGGAAGAATTGCAGGATTTAGATAAAATTGTAGGAATTGCTGATTTTATGCTTGCAAAATACTCTAACAAGAAAGAATTTAGATCAATTCTAAAACATTTTACATCCATAATATCTGGTACTGCCTCATCTTTAGGTGATTTAGATGATGAAATCTCTGAATTAATCCTCTCTGCAGAAGATTCAATAAATAAAGTTAAAGACGTGCATTCTACTATTTCTGATAAATCTGATTTTAAGGATAATTTCCGTGATGGTCCTGATTTTAATAAGCATGAAACAAGTGCAATTAATTTAACCAATCTTGTTACAGAGGTTAACACCGTAGAATACCAACAAAATTCTCAAGGAGATATTCGTAGGAAAATAAAATGAGTCTCGCCCCCCAGGAATTAGAAAATACTGCAAGCAAATATGCTTCTGATGCAATAAAATTTGATTCTCAAGGTGCACGTGGAATGGCAATTGCTCATTATCAACAAGCTATAGATGCACTAGTAAAATTACTACAATTATATCCAAATAGTAAACTGAATCAAATTTACAAAGAAAGATGTAATTCTTATCATAATAGAATTAATGCATTACAACAGGCTCATGGTGTTGAGCCTGCAGTAGATCCTACAGCTTCAGATGCAGAACAAAAAAAGTCTGTTAAGAGACAAGAAGACGAAAATGATTTTGAAGATTTAGTTATGAAAGAAAAACCTGATGTAACTTGGGCTGAAGTTATTGGTTTGGATGATGCAAAAAATGCATTACGTGAATCAATCGTTTATCCTACTAAAAGACCTGATCTATTCCCTCTTGGTTGGCCAAAAGGAATGTTACTTTATGGTCCTCCTGGAACTGGGAAAACAATGTTAGCAGCTGCCACTGCAAATGAAATGGATGGTTATTTCATTAATGTTGATGCATCTTCTATGATGAGTAAATGGTTAGGGGAAGCAGAAAAAAATGTTTCAAAATTATTTGTAATGGCAAGAAAATATGCTGAAAAGGAAGGAAAACCTGTAATTCTATTTGTCGATGAAGTTGATTCTTTGCTGGGATCTAGAAATAGTGAAGTTGGTGGGGAAGTTAGAACAAAAAATCAATTCTTAACTGAAATGGATGGTGTTAATGGAAAAGGAAAAGACTTGATGTTGTATGTAATTGGCGCAACAAACAAACCTTGGAGTCTTGATTGGCCTTTTTTGAGAAGATTCCAAAAGAGAATTTATGTGTCATTGCCTACTCAGGAAGCTAGAGAAAGCCTATTTCATCAATACACTGAACCTCTAACAAAAAATTATAGAGTTAATGATAAGGAATTAGCAAAAATTTTTGATGGATATAGTGCAAGTGATATCAAAGATGTATGTCAAGCTGCCCAGATCAAAACAGTTCACGAATTATTCAATTCTCCTGATTATCATGAGCCTATTGAAGGCGAGTCTGCGGTTCAACCACGAGAACTCACGACAAATGATTTTAAAGAAATCATGGCAAGAAGAAAACCTAGTGTTTCTGTTGAAATGATTCGTGCATACCATAAATGGAGTGAAGAGTTCAAAGCACTCTGATTGCTGAATTTTTTGCGATCATTTTTTTAAAACATATTGTCTACGACAAAACTTAAATTCACAATAACTCGGACTTTACGAGGGTCACAATTACTACAAAGAAATCAAGTCACGCAAAGAAGTTTGGAAAGCTAATTTTTGATGATGGTACTGTTCTTGATGGCCAAGGGTTTGGTTTTTCTACATCTATTTTTGGTGAAATTGTTTTTAACACTGGAATGGTTGGCTACACTGAAGCATTAACTGATCCCTCTTACAATGGTCAGATTCTCACTTTGACTTACCCTTTAGTGGGAAACTATGGTGTACCAGATCCTAATATCAAAGATGATGATGGGATTCCTAAATTCTTTGAATCCGAAAAAATACAAATTCGTGGATTGGTGGTCCATGAACTTTCTCACACTGCAAGTCATTGGAATCTATCTATGACTCTTGATGAGTGGATGTATAATGAAAAAGTTCCAGGAATATCTGGAATTGATACTCGTGAATTAACAAAAAAATTACGAACAAGTGGTGTTATGATGGCTGCACTTGTAGTTTCTGAATCCGAGATTGATGTTGATGAAATTAAGAAAAAATTGGCATCAACTGCAAATTATAATTCTGAACAATTTATGGATAAAGTTTCAACTAAAGAAGAAAAAATTTACGGTGATGATGAATATTCTGTAGTTGTGATTGATACTGGTGCAAAAAATGCAATAATTAGAAATGTTAGAGAACTTGGGTATAGAGTAATTTTAGTTCCTTGGAATACTTCTTTTGAAAAAGTAATGTCTTACAATCCAAAAGGTGTTGTTCTTAGCAGTGGTCCGGGAGATCCTCAAAATTGTCCAGATACAATAGACACAGTTAAAAAATTAATTGAACAAAATATACCTACACTTGGAATATGTTTGGGTGCACAAATAATTGGAATTGCAGGTAATACTGAAACTTACAAACTAAAGTATGGTCATAGAGGACAAAACAAACCATGTGTTAATTTAGAAAACAATCAAGTTTATGTTACAAGCCAGAATCATGGTTATGGAATTAAACCTGAATCATTAGATGCATCTGATTTTAAATTGTGGTTTACAAATGCAGATGATAAAACAGTTGAAGGAATAAAACATAAAAAACAAAATTGTATTGCTGTACAATTTCATCCAGAGGCGGCACCTGGTCCATTTGATTGTAAGTTTATCTTTGAAGAACTGAAAAAACTAATGGAGAAATAAAATTTTGCCAAAAAATGAATCATTAAAAAAAATCCTTGTTCTTGGAAGTGGAGCAATAAAAATTGGTGAAGCTGGTGAATTTGATTATTCTGGAAGTCAGTGTCTAAAAGCAATTCATGAAGATGGATTGAAAAGCGTATTGATCAATCCCAACATTGCAACAATTCAGACTGATACTAGATTTGCAGATCAAGTTTACCTTTTGCCTGTAACCCCCCAATATGTGGAATCCATAATTGAAAAAGAAAGACCAGATGGAATTATGTTGGCATATGGAGGACAAACTGCATTAAATTGTGGAGTAAAATTGGATGAATCTGGTATTCTCAAAAAATACGGTGTCAATGTTCTTGGAACTCAAATTCCTGGAATTCAAAGAACAGAAGATCGTCAATTATTCAAGGATTCTATGAAAGAAGCGGGTGTGCCTGTGCTTAGGAGTAAAACTGTGACAAATTTTGATGATGCAAAGACTGCTGCTGAAGAACTATGTTATCCAGTAATTATTCGAGTTGCTTATACTCTTGGAGGTAGAGGCGGTGGTGTTGCATATAATGAGATTGAACTACATGAAATTGTTGAACGTGGTCTAAAGGCTTCACTTGTTGGTCAAGTGCTTGTTGAAGAATACATTGGACATTGGAAACAAATCGAATATGAAATAATGCAAGATTATGATGGAAACAATGTAATTGTTTGTAATATGGAAAATGTTCTTTCTATGAAAGTTCACACTGGGGATAATATTGTAGTTGCCCCCTCTCAAACAATTGATAATCGTGAATATCACATGTTACGTTCTGCAGGACTACGTGCAACAAAACATGTTGGAATAGTTGGGGAGTGTAATATTCAATATGCATTAGACTCCGATTCTGACAGATATGTTGCAATTGAAATTAATCCTAGACTTTCTCGTTCATCAGCTTTGGCAAGTAAAGCTACTGGTTATCCATTAGCTTACATGTCTGCAAAAATTGGATTGGGTTATAATTTATCAGAACTTGTTAATAGAATTACAAAAAGTACAACTGCGTGTTTTGAACCATCCCTTGATTACATTGTTTGTAAACATCCTAGATGGGACTTTGCAAAATTTGAATTAGTAAATCCAAAACTTGGACCTACAATGAAATCTGTTGGAGAAGTAATGGCAGTTGGGAGAACATTTGAAGAATCATTACAAAAAGCAATTAGAATGTTGGATATTGGAAATGATGGGCTTGTCTTAAATCGTGTTAATGGTCAAAAATTCACTGAAGAAGAAATCGAAGAAAAATTATCCCATCATGATGATAAAATATTGTATAATGTTGCCATCGCGCTAAAAATGGGAATTTCTGTTGAAAAAATTTACTCTCTTTCAACAATTGATCCTTGGTTTATTGAAAAAATTCAAAATATTGTAAAAACTGAATCAAAAATTAAATCATCTGAATTGGATACTACTACTCTTTTGGAGGCTAAAAAAATGGGATTTGCAGATGCCCAAATTGCGCGTGCCAAAGAACAAACTCCTGATTCTATCCGTGATTTACGTAAGAAATTAGGTATAATCCCTTCTGTAAAACAAATTGATACTCTTGCTGCTGAATGGCCTGCAGTCACAAATTACCTCTATCTGACATATGGTGGTAATTCAAATGATATACAAATCCCTTCTGATGAAAAAGGAATCGTAGTTGTGGGCGCTGGACCGTATAGAATTGGAAGCAGTGTGGAGTTTGATTGGGGCACTGTAAATATGGTTTGGGGGCTTCAGGAAAATGGCGAAAAACATGTTTCAGTAGTCAATTGCAATCCTGAAACTGTTTCAACTGACTATGATATTTGTACGAGATTATATTTTGAAGAATTAACCCAAGAAAGAATTTTGGATATTTCTGATTTTGAACATCCTAAAGGTGTGATTACTTGTGTTGGAGGACAAACTGCAAATAATCTGACTCCTGGATTAGCTGAACATGGAATTACTATTATGGGAACAAGTGCATGTGATGTTGATAGAGCTGAAGACCGTTCTAAATTCAGTGCTGAACTTGATAAACTTCACATACAACAACCACGTTGGCAAGCATTTTCAAATCTTACAGAAGCAAAAATTTTTGCACAAGATGTTGGCTTTCCAGTAATTGTAAGGCCATCTTATGTGTTATCAGGAGCTGCCATGAAAGTTGTTTGGTCTCAAGAAGAATTAAAAACATATGTGAAAGAAGCTACTGATGTTTCTCCAAATCACCCTGTTGTTATTTCAAAATTTATGCTAAATTCACTCGAGGTTGATGTTGATGGAATAAGTAATGGAAAGGAAGTTGTAATCGGTGCAATTGTTGAGCATATTGATAGTGCAGGTGTTCATTCTGGTGATGCAATGATGTGTATTCCTCCATGGCGATTAAGCAATAAAATTATTGAGACAATTAATGAATATACTAAAAAAATTGCATTAACATTTAATGTAAAAGGTCCGTTTAATCTCCAATTTTTAATAAATAATGATCATGTGTATGTTATTGAGTTAAACATTAGAGCGTCACGTTCTATGCCTTTTGTTTCAAAATTAGTTAAAACAAATTTGATTTCTCTTGCATCCAAAGCCATTTTAGATAAACCACTGCCTAAAATCCCTGAAAATAAATGGCAAAAAATCCACAACTATGGTATCAAAGTTCCTCAATTTTCCTTTATGCAATTAGATGGTGCTGATATTGCATTAGGCGTTGAAATGCAGTCCACTGGAGAGGCTGCATGTTTTGGTGAGAGTTTTTACGATGCATTATCCAAAGGATTGACTTCTGTCGGTTATAATCTTCCTGACAAAGGAACTGCACTTGTTACTGTTGGTGGTTCTCAAAATAAAGAAAAATTAGTTGCTACAATTGCAAAACTAAGACATCTAGGATTCAAGATTTTAGCTACTGAACACACTGCAGAATTTTTTGAAGAGAAATTGGGCGATATAGAAATAGTTCATAAAATTTCAGAACCTGAAAGAAAACCAAACATTGCTGATCTTTTGTATGAACGAAAGATTGACTTTATCATAAATATTCCAAGTACTTCTACACTGGAAAAATATGTTGGAATGTTGGATGATGAATATCAAATTCGAAGAAAATCCTTGGAGTTAGGAATTCCTGTTTTGACAACAATTGAATTAGCTGATTCATTTGTAAAAACATTGGAATGGTTAAAAACCAATAAACCTACTGTGGAACCAATTCAGCCTTATGATAAAATTAATTAATTTTTTATCACAAAACTTGTTTGATGTTTAATTCATTTCCTAATATTGCCCCCTCTAACGAGACAATTTTTGCAGATGTGATCTCTCCTAATCTATTGATGATTGGTGAAATTGATTTTTTGTAAAATCTTTTTTGTGTTGCATAAAAATATTTGTTAAACGATGGCATGATGATTATTTCAATTTCTCCTGATGTTGAAGGAAATATTTTTTCTTTATCTGTTTTAATTGAAACCCATACTCTTTCTCCATTCATAATGGATTCTTTTTGAAAAAATATGGGATGAACATGCCCCATAATGATCTTTTTCACATTTGAAAAATTTTCTGAGGGCATTGAATGACCATGTGTGAATAAAACATCATCTTCTATCATTCCTTGAGTACTAGTCATTATGATGTCTTGAGGGACTAATTTTTGAATATTTGCATCATGATTTCCTGGAATCAAAATTACATCACATTTTTGTTTTATCTTTTCAAAAAATAATGGTACTTCATCCCATTCACTTTTTGAAATATTTTTAATACTTGATTTGATGTCTCCTAACAAAATTAATGAATCTGGGTTTTCTAGATCTATAATGTCTGATAACTCTCTAATTGTTTCATCTGTAGTTGTATTTTTTCCTATGAAAATATCATTTGACACCATTTCGTTTTCAAATCCTATATGAATATCTGTGACAACTAAATTCTTTTTCTTGCCTTCTAAAACTAATGCTGGTTTTGATGGAATTATTCTAGTTTGTAACATCATAGTTATACCATACATGCCGGATTAAATTCTTGTGAACAAAGACTTTGATAGAGTTGAGGTATTGGTTTCTGAAAAACGAGTAAAATTACATATTTTTGAGCCCACCCAAAGAAAAATTTGGACAGTGGTTGGAAAGGGTGAAGAACATTGGGTTGATCCTGATGCCAATTATTGTTCTTGTCCTGGATTTTATTTTGGAAAATTAAATGGGAAAACAATCTGTTATCATTTGGAATCTGTTGAATTGGCAAAAAAGGAAAATAAAATTGAAGAGATCATTTTTTCTGATGATGAATTCTCTGATTTTCTTTTTGGTTTAATTTCTGATTTATAGATTTTTAATTCGAATGTATTAATAACTAGAAAACATAGCAAACTACATGAACGATGAAGAATTAAATTCTGAAATTGAAAAAATTGCAAATTTAATGATTCATGATGATCTTTCTGCTGATGAGCAAGATCCAATAAAATTAGAAAAATACAAAAACCAAATTAAACAAGATTGTAATCTTGATGATGAAAAAGCAATGAAAATGGTTTATGAAACTCTTTTGTTTAGAAAACTAAAAAATTCTGATTCTGGCGGTCTTTTAGAAAAAGGTAATGACTTTGGTGCTGGTTTCAGCTAATCTTGTTAAAGTGGTATAGAATCAATATCATCTTGTGAAACTCCTTTCCAAAGACCGATCATTCCTTCTGGCTCTACCTCTTCTACTTTGGTAATTTGTTGAATCTTGATTTGATTTGGTGTTGGTGGCCTCCATAACATTGCCATATAATCTCCAATTTCTCCAACTTTGTTTGGTGATGCCATTGTGATTTTATCTGTCGCAAATCCTTTTGAAGTCAAAGCATTGATTGCTTTTTCTCTAAGATCCATTTTTCCATGTAAGAACAGGTACACATTTTTTTGAGTATCCATATCTGCCATGGATTCACTGATTTTTCAAACTAAATCAATCTTTCCTGATCTAATTTCTCCCAAAAAGGGTTAAATTACTACTATCAAAAATTCTAATCATGAAAATATTCACTGTTGGCAGTAAATCGTTTGTAACTAGCTTTCAATTGGCTGGTGTCCCTGGGATCATCTCTGATACGCCTCAAAAAGCCTTGACTGAGATTAAACGGTTAACTGATGACGTTGATGTGGGATTAATTTTAGTAAGTGATGATATTACAGAACCAATTAATGATGAGTTGACTACACTTAGAGCTGAAAAATCTACCTTGGTATTTGCATTACCTGCAACTGGAAGTGAAAAAACTGAAGTTGATTATAGAGTAATGTTGAAGAAAATACTCGGTGTATGATCATTTTAATCTACTTATAATAGAATTATTGATATCTTACAATGAAAACTGCATCTGTTAAAGAACCCTCTGTAATTTCTGTTGATGATACTCAAATACCAACTTTAGAGTCTGGTGATATTTTAGTGCAAATGCATGCATGTGGAATATGTGGTTCTGACTTGGAAAAGGTATTTGGTGAATATGGCCAACCTTCTATGCGTTTAGGTCATGAACCTGCAGGTGTAGTTTTAGATGTTGGTTCTGATGTAAAACAATTCAAAAAAGGTGATAGAGTGTTTACTCATCATCATGTTTCATGTTATGATTGTCATTTTTGTAATCACGGAAATGAAACAATGTGTAAAAAATATTCTGAAACAAATCTTTCTCCATGTGGGTTATCTGAAAAATATGTTGTTCCTGCATGGAACGTATCTAATGGTGGGGTTTTGAAAATATCTGATTCATTGAGTTTTGAAGAGGCTGCAATGATTGAACCTCTTGCATGTTGTGTAAGGGCATGGGCAAAGTATTCTTATTATGAAGGTGACTCTGTTGCAATTTTTGGTGTCGGTCCAACTGGAATGATGCATGTGATGCTTGCTCAGGCAAAAAAATTCTCAAAAATTTTCTGTTTTGATGTAAATGACTTTAGATTAGATTTTGCAAAAAAATTCAACATTACCGAATCTATTCATTCTATGGATGAAAAAAGACAGCAAAGGGTTTTAGATCATACTGATGGACAAGGTGTTGATGTGGCAATAGTTGCTACAAGTAGTCTAAAAGCACTTGATGATGCAATTGATGTGGTTAGGAAAGGAGGCGCTGTGATGATGTTTGGTGTGCCATCAAAGGGTGCTATGATAAACTTGGATATGAGTAAAGTATATTCTAAGGAAATAACACTTGTCACTAGTTATGCAGCCTCTGATGCTGATACAAAAGAAGCTCTTGACTTGATTGAATCATCACAAATCGATGTTAAGCAATTAATCACTCATACTTATCCTATTGATGATACTCAAAAGGCATTTGAACATGCAAAAAGCGGTGATAATGCGATGAAGATAATAATTACAAAATAATTTTTTTCTTTTTAATTTTTTTAGACTATTTAAAAATTCTATTAAGAAAGGCTTATGAAAGGTAAATCCCTCTTTCAAAATCGAAGTAAAATGGAATGGGGATTGGAAAATAGAATTGCAAGTATCATTAAACCAAATAATAATCGTGCATTGATGTTAGCTGTAGACCATGGATATTTTCTTGGTCCTACTGAAAAATTAGAAAATCCAAAAAAAGTCATTGCACCTTTATTGAAATATTGTGATTCACTAATGCTTACTAGAGGTGTTCAAAGAGCATCTGTTCCTGCAACAACTTCAACTCCTATGGTCTTGAGAGTTTCAGGTGGTTCTAGTATTATTGGTGATGATTTGTCTCAAGAAGAAATCACCGTATCTATTGAAGATGCACTCAGATTAAACGCAAGTGCTCTTGCAATGTCTATTTTTGTTGGCTCAAAATATGAATCTCAAACAATTGTAAATCTTGGAAAATTAGTAAGTGAAGCTGCAAAGTATGGACTTCCTGTGCTTGCAGTTACTGCAGTTGGAAAAGAATTGGGCAAAGATGCACGATATCTTTCATTAGCTTGTAGAATTGCAGCTGAACAAGGTGCACATATTGTTAAAACATATTATTGTGATAATTTTGAAAAAGTAGTTCAATCTTGTCCTGTACCAATAATTGTTGCAGGTGGCAAGAAAATTTCTGAACGTGATGCATTACAATTAACATACAATGCAATCAAAGGAGGTGCAGTTGGTGTTGATATGGGTAGAAATATCTGGCAGTCTGAACATCCTGTTGCCATGATTAAAGCTGTACGTTCAATTGTTCATGGAAATTCAAATGTTGAACAAGCTTTCAAATTATACACAAAACTTTCTAGTGGAAAAAAACAAAATAAACCTAAACAAAATAAACCTAAACAAAATAAACCTAAACAAAATAAACCTAAACAAAATTAGTCTTACAAAAAATATTAGATGCTAATTTTTGATAGATGAATATGTACAATTTTCCATGTCTGCTGTTTAATTAAAACAAATGTAGCTCTACCATTAATTTCCATATGCTCTCCTGTGTATGCTTTTGTATCTACTAGCATTCCTTTTTGAATTAATTCCATTGCTACAATTGCTACATTCTCAAAAATACTAATTTTTGGTTTTTTGATTTCATAACTATAGTCAGAAATACTTACAAATTTCAATTCCTCTAATTCAATTGTGTTTTGATAGTCTTTTAGATCATATGGGGGTAAATCACTAAAACTGGAAAATTTAGGATCATTGAGATGTATGTCCTTTAGTATTGATGAGTCTTTTGTTATTCCTACTTTAAATAATGATTCAATGATCTTAATTATTTCTTCTTGATCTGACAACAATTGTAATTTTAAAGATGGAAATAATCAGTTTAAATCTTCTGCACATATACGAGCAAAAAACCTCTTATTTCTCTGAGAATCTTTATAACTTATTGATTGATTGTTTACTTGATTTCAATGAGTATAACATTAACTGAACCACTTGACAAATTTCAAGTTGTTCTGCTATAAAGAACACTCAAAATTTTACACATTAAAATTATGGAGAAAAATTTGATGAATAAAATGGAAACTATGATTGGTGCAAAAGCCTTGATGACTGCAATGGAAAAAGAAGGTGTTAAACAAGTATTTGGGTTACCTGGAGGTTCTAATCTTCCAATGTATGATGAATTTTCACGATGTGATATACGTCATATTTTGGCACGACATGAACAATCTGCATCTCATATGGCAGATGGCTTTGGAAGAGTTTCAAGAAAACCTGGTGTTTGTTTTGCAACCTCTGGACCTGGTGCTACGAATATTTTAACTGGTATTGCTACTGCTCAAGCTGATTCTTCTCCTATGATTGCGGTAACTGGTCAAGTTCCTGTTGCAATGATAGGAAAAGATGCATTTCAAGAAAGTGATATTATTGGAATGGCCAACCCTGTTGTAAAATATGCATATCAACCAAGAACTGCTGCTGAAATTCCTGAAGTAGTTCGTAAAGGATTTTACATTGCAGAAACTGGAAGACCTGGTCCCGTACTTATTGATATTCCAAAAGATGTTCAACAAAATGAAGCAGAAATGGTTTTCCCAGAAGAATTCCAAATTCCTGGATTTCACCCTTGGACTGATCCTGATATGGTTGCAGTTGAAAAAGCAATTGAAATGTTATTGCATGCAGAAAAACCTGTTATTTTAGCTGGTGGAGGAACAATTATTTCATCAGCATTTGCAGAATTACAATCTATTGCTGAATCTTTAATGCTCCCTGTTGTTACCACTTTCAAAGGAAAAGGTGCATTTCCTGAAAATCATCCCTTATGTTTAGGCTCTATTGGAATGCATGGTCGTGCAGAGGCAAATAAAATCATGGCAGAAGCTGATTGTGTATTGGCCATTGGTACTAGATTCTCTGATAGATCTGTTGGAACTTTTGAAACCTTTGAAAAAGGTTTGAAAATTATTCATATGGATGTTGATCCTGCAGAGATTGGGAAAAATCAAACAGCTCAACTTGCAGTTGTTGGAGATGTTCGTGTAAATCTTAGAATAATGGTAAAATTACTTTTGCAAAAAGCAATTAAAAAAACTAATGAAACCCCTTGGACAAAACATGTGAGAGAAACAAGATCTTATTGGAAAGAAAATTTAAAAATTCATCCAAGTGAAATGGGTGCTGCAAAAATTTTACGTAAACTTCGAGAGTTATTACCTAAAGAATCCATTGTTACTACTGAAGTAGGCCAACATCAAATGTGGGCTTCATTATTTTATGATGTAATTCAACCTGGAACTTTCTTTAGTTCTACTGGACTTGGAACCATGGGTTGGGGATTTCCCGCAGCAATTGGTGCAAAGGTTGCAAGACCTGACGTTCCGGTTGTAGATATTGCAGGTGATGGTAGTTTTGCAATGACTGAAAACTCGCTTGCAACTGCCGTTTTAGAAGATATCCCTGTTATTGTATTTGTATTGAATAATTCTACATTGGGAATGGTTGCTCAATGGCAAAGAACTTTCTATGATAGACGAATGATTGGTGTTGATCAAAAAAGTTGTCCTGATTATGTAAAATTAGCCGAATCTTACGGTGCACAAGGACTTAGGGCACAATCTATGGATGAACTTGACAAGGCAATCAAAACTGCATTAAGCAGTGATGTTGCAACTGTCATTGACATTCCAATTGATCCTGAAGAAGATGTCTTGCCTTTTGTTGCTCCTGGAACTTCGCTTTCTGATATGGTGTTACCTTCATAGTGATTAATTATGTGGGCAATTCTTTCTCTTTTAGTTGAAAACAAACCTGGAATTTTGTTTAAGGTAACTCATCTTTTCAGATCTAGAAATTTCAATATTGACAGTATCTCAGTAGGTATTACTGATAATCCTGATTATTCTAGAATGACAATTACTACATATGGTGATGAAAAACGAATTACTCAAATTGTAAAACAACTAGATAAAATGATTGATACTGTAGAAGTCAAACAACTAGATGAGCACAAAACATTATTCCGTGAACTAAGTATTTTTAAGATAAAACTAAGTAATGCAAATGACAGCATGGAAGTCAATAAAATTGCAAATGCATATGGTGGGCAAATTCATAATGTGAAAAAGGATTCTATCATGGTTGAGTTAACTGCAACTCCTGAACAAACTAATGCCTTTGAAGAGTTAGTAAAACCATTTGGAATCGTTGATGTTGCACGAACTGGTGTTGCTGCTTTACAAAGGAGTGAATCATGAAAATTAGAATATTTGATACCACATTAAGAGACGGTGAGCAAACCATTGGTGTATCTTTATCTCCTGACCAAAAATTATCTATTGCAAAAAAACTTGATGAATTAGGGGTAGACGCAATAGAAGCTGGATTTCCAGTAATTTCTGAAGGTGAATTTAAAGCAGTTAAGATGATTACTTCAGAAGGATTATCATGTGAGATTGCAGGATTGACTAGAACTATAAAAAAAGACATTGATGCTGCAGTTGATGCTGGATTAAATTATATTCATACATTCATTGCAACTTCTGATATTCACTTGGAACATAAACTCCAAATGACTCGAGACCAAGCCCTTGAAAAAGCAATTGAAGCAGTGGAGTATGGAAAATCTCGTGGTCTTCAAGTGGAATTTTCAGCTGAAGATGCATCAAGAACTGATAGGGAATTTTTGAGAAAAGTTTTTGGCGAAGTTGCAAAAGCAGGAGCAGATAGAGTTAACATTCCTGACACTGTAGGATATTCAACACCTGAGTATATGGCAGAGATTACACGTGATACTGTAGAGGTCACGAAACTCCCAGTAAGTGTTCATTGTCATAATGATTTTGGATTGGCAGTTGCTAATTCTTTGGCTGGAATTCATGCAGGAGCTGCATGTGCTCATGTTACAATTAATGGAATTGGGGAAAGAGCTGGTAATGCCTCTTTAGAAGAACTTTCTATGGCACTCAAATGTTTGCCTCATAAACAACAGTATGAAACCAATATTCATTCTGAATCCATTTATGAAGCATCTAGATTTATTTCAAAAACTGTTGGAATTATTGTTCAACCAAATAAAGCAATTGTTGGTGCAAATGCATTTGGTCATGAATCTGGAATTCATACACATGGTGTGTTGAATAACCCTCTCACATACGAACCAATCAGTCCAGAATTAGTTGGAAGAAAAAGATGGCTTCAAGTTGGAAAACATGCAGGGATTCATGGAATGAATGCAATGCTTGCTGAATACGGAGTAAGTCCAACTGAAGAACAATCAAAGCAAATTTTAGATAAAGTAAAAGTAATTGGTGATCAGGGAAAACAACTCACTGATGTAGAATTACTCTCAATTGCAAGTGATATAATGGGAGAAAAAGATCTTAAAAGAATTGTCCAATTGACTGGATTTTCTGTATCTACTGGAATTGGAACAATGCCATATGCATTTGTGAAATTAAATATTGATGGTGAGGATCATGTTGGAACTGATTATGGTGTAGGTCCAGTCGATGCAGCATTAAATGCAATTCAAAAAATTACAGGAAAGCTTTCTGAAATTAGAATTAAAGATTATGGTTTAGCTTCAATTTCAGGTGGCTCCGGCGCATTATGCGAGGTAACAGTAAAGGTTGAGGATGCATCAGGTAACAAAGTATCTGCAAAATCAGTTGGTGAAGATATTGTAACTACATCTGTAAAGGCAGTAATTGATGCAATAAATCGCATAATGCTCAAAAAATTACTACAAGAAAAACAAATAAACTGATTATTTTAATCTCTGAAATTGATAATTTGATCTAGGCTTGTATTTCATTTCATCTGCAAATGTGCTCCGGAGAAGCCTCTTGAAAAACTAACCATTAAAATTCCTCAATTATTTCTCATATTCATGTACAAAATCTCGTTAATTACTGGAGATGGAATTGGTCCTGAATTATCTGAATCTGCAATTTCTGTATTAAATACAATTAGTGATAAATTTGATTTAAAATTTGAAATTTCAAAATTAGTTGCTGGAGATGATGCTCTTGAAAAAACAGGTAAGGCATTACCTAATGATGTAGTTGAAACTATCAAGCAATCTGATGTATGCCTTAAAGCCCCAGTTGGTGAAAGTGCAGCTGATGTAATTGTTGTATTGAGACGAATGTTTGATCTTTATGCAAATATTCGGCCTTCGAAATCATATCCTCACATGCCTGCATTACGTGATGATATTGATATGGTAATTGTACGAGAAAATACCGAAGATCTTTACACTGGAAAAGAATTCAGTTTGGGAAATTCAGCAGTTGCTTTGAGAATTATTTCAGAAGATGCATCAAAAAGAATTGCAAAATATGCATTTGAAACTGCTAAACAACGTAACTCTATGAAAAAAGTAACATGTGTTCACAAATCTAATGTAATGAGAGTGACTGATGGTTTGTTTGCAAAAGCATGCACTGATGTTTCAAAAGATTACCCTGATATTGAATTTGAAGAAATGTATGTAGACGCATGTGCTATGAATTTAATTCGTCAACCTGAAAAATTTGATGTAATAGTTACTACTAATTTGTTTGGTGATATTTTGTCTGATGAATCTTCTCAAGTTGTAGGTGGATTGGGGATGGCACCTGCCGCAAATATGGGTGATGACTTTGCATTATTTGAACCAGTTCATGGGGCCGCATTTGATATTGCGGGACAAAACATTGCAAATCCTTCATCATTCTTACTTTCAATCAAGATGATGCTTGATTGGCTTGGTGTAAAATATAATGATCCAAAATGTTTTGAAGTTGCAAAAAAATTAGAATCAACAATATTTGATTTGGTAAAATCTGGTGTAAAGACTAAAGATATCGGTGGTGATAAAACTACTACTGAGTTTACACAACACATTACTGATAACTTATAACAATTATCAATTTTTATTAGATGGATTTTTTATCATATGTTAAATGGCCAAATGCTGTATATGCAAAATTGCTGAAGGTAAATTAAAAATTTCTGATGGAAATCCCAAATACAAAGGAAAACCTATTTGTAAAGAATGTCAGGGATACAGAAAACTTTTGAAAGAAACAAAATAATTATTCTGATTTCTTAGTTTTGTTTTTTTCAGCCCATTTCTCATACATGTCAATTAATTCATCTACATCTTGCCCATCTTCAGAATAAGTGACAATTACTCCGAATGTTCCTTTTTTATCATGGCCACGTGCAAAATACCCCCAAAATGAATCTGGTAGTTTTTGAAAACTGTTTGAATCATGTGACACTCCTATGAGATTATTTCCAATCACTTCTACTACTTTTTTTGCATCTTCTTGCTCAATCATAGTTTAAGGAAATCTCTATTGCAATAAAAATCTGAATCAATGGTTTCATTTACTCATAAATTACTGAAATCTATATTTTAAATGAATAATTTTACTCTGGAATTTTACCTTATGATGCAGAATAATTTTTAATGTGATTTATCGCCACATTGAAAACTATTGTCTGGATTTGCCATCATTAATTGCCATAATTCATCCATCGTAAATCCTGCTTTTTCCATGGCACATTTTAGACAATATCGTTCCTCTGGAGATTCTGGATTCTCGATATAGTTTTCTTCACCTAATACACAAATTTGACAATTTGTTCCTGAACAAGTGTATTGTTCTAGGTGTTTTTCACAATTACAAGTCATTACTTTATTTATTTTTGAATAAGTTTTTCAATGTTTAGTTGATTATCTTGATTTTTTTTAAAACGAAATCGCTATGGTCTTAACCTATCTGGGTCTCTTGGATACAAAACCACTTCACGAACATTATCAATTCCAATTAGTGTCGTCATTAACCTATCTAGCCCCATTCCCCAACCTGAATGAGGTGGCATTCCCCAATCAAATGTTTTAAGATGGTCAGTAAACTGTACAGGATCTAACTCTTGTTCTTTTAATCTTGATTTTAATAATTCAGAATCGTGAAGCCTAGTTCCGCCCGATGACAATTCTAGATACCCAAATTGTAAATCAAATGAACGTGATAATGTTGCATCATCTTCTTTTTCTCTAATGTAAAATGGTTTTAATTTCATTGGCCAATCCATCAAAAAGTAAAATCCTGGATGATTTTTTCCTATAATTCTAAGATGTGAATCAAGCAAATCATCTCCAAACTCTACTTTCTCATCTGCTTGTTTTAATTCCTCAATACATTGATTGTATGTAATTCTCTCAAACGGTGTTGTTGGAATCTCTATTGCATGCTCAATCATCTCTTGTTCTTTTTTACAATTCTCTGATGTGAATTTGTATACATTCATGATCAGTGATTCTAATACATCCATGACATCTGTATAGTCCATAAATGCTGCTTCAATGTCAATACTTGTGAATTCTGTCAAATGTCTTCCAGTATGTGAGTTCTCAGCTCTGTAAAAATTTGAAATTTCAAATACTCTTTCTAAACCAATTGTCATTTGTTCTTTGTATAGTTGTGGGCTTTGAGCAAGATATGCTGTATCTCCAAAATAGTCTAATGAAAAAAGATCAGCACCTCCTTCACTTGCACTACCGATTATTTTTGGTGTTGTAATCTCTATGAATTTTTTTTCTGCAAGTGTTTTACGTAATGATTGTAATACATGATGTCTTAATTTAAAAATTGAAGCCGTTTTTTGATTTCTCATATCTAGTGCCCGATGGTTTAATCTTGTATCAATATTACTTTCCAGTCTACCAATAGGATCTACTGGTAATGGGTGAATTGCTTTTGCTAAAACTTTAATCTCTTCTGCTTTTACTTCAAATGCAAAATCTCTTGCTTTAGTTTCTTGTACAATTCCTTTGATACTTACAACACTCTGACGATTAATTTCTCCTAAATTTTCATTTAACTCCCCTTTAACAATAACTTGAGAAATTCCTGAAACATCCCGTAATGTGATAAATGACATTTTTCCTAATTTTCGTAGATCTTCAATCCATCCGCCTAAAACTACATGTTTTCCAATCAATTCTTTATTTAATTCTGAAATATCATGTGTTTTTCCAAAAACCATTTTCTTTACCTATCTGCTATCCTCAAATTCTATCTCAATGTCAAGGTTTCGGGCATTTTTAACAATTTCAACCACTTTTTTAGTATCTATTGGAAATTTTGGCGTCCACTTGCCTGAGATTACTGCCTTTGTTTTTTGAACTCCGCCTGGTGCCCACACTGAATTTATCGATAAAACCTTAGTTGGGAAAAACAAGTCTTCGATGAATTTCTTATCTGTTTCATCTGCCTCTACGAGCCAAATCTTACTTTTGAATTGTTCTTGAAGAATTCTGTAAATGGTTCTACTTTGTCTGATTTTTATGATATCTTTTTTATCTAATGCAAGAATCAAATTTCCTTCAAATTCTTTTCCTGAAAAAAGAGTAAATTTTTCAACTTCATTGTTTGATTTTGCAATTTTTGCAAGAACAATTGATGAATCTACATCTGACTGTGAAAGAATTCCTGATTTTACCTTTCCTTCACATTGTGGACAAAGAACTGCATTTTTTGCATCAAAACTACAAATTGGAAGTTTCATTTAACTCGACTTTTATCATTCTGATAATGTTGTTTATATCCCTTAGTGCAAAATAAAAATTCTAGTTGGGTCCTCAAAAGGTATGGAATTTTTAAAAGTAAACGAATTATCTTCAAAATACTCTTCATCAAAAGGGGATGTGTATGCAGTTGATGATGTTGATTTTTCATTAGAACATAACGAATCCATTGGAATAGCTGGTGAAAGTGCATGTGGAAAAAGTACATTGGGGTTATCTCTTATTCGAATGCTTTTGGGAGGCAAAACTGATGGAAAAATTTCTTTTCAGGATGAATCTATTTTAGATATATCTGAATCTGAATTTGATAAAAAATTCAGATGGAAAAAAATTTCCATGATATTTCAAGGTGCTATGAATTCTCTGGATCCTGTTTTTACAATCAATGAACAATTTATTGAAATTCTAACTCAACATAATTTTGATGGTGATTTTACACAAGTTATTCAAGACACAATAAATTCTGTCAAATTGGATAATCATGTTTTAAAAAAATACCCTCATGAATTAAGCGGAGGAATGAAACAAAGAGTAATAATTGCCATGGCGCTACTTTTGAAACCTACATTTGTAATTGCTGATGAGCCTACTACTGCACTTGATGTTTTAATTCAAGCACAAATTGTGAATTTGCTCAAAAATCTCAAAAAAGATGGAATGTCTTTTATGTTGATCACTCATGATTTAGCAGTATTATCTGAAATCGCAGATAAAATTGGTATTATGTATGGTGGACATATGGTTGAATTCGGTTCATCTGAAGACATTTACAAAAATCCTAAACATCCCTATACTCAAGGACTTTTGGAATCTATCCCTACTTTGAAAGGAAATCCTCCAAAATATATCCCTGGAATTCCTCCAAGCTTACTTGATGCTCCAACTCAATGTCGATTTATAGACCGTTGTCCCCTAGTTGTAGAAAAATGTACTACACTGCCACCAAAATTTAAAACTGAAACTGGATATGTTAGATGTTGGTTGTATGAAGATAAAGAATAATTTATTTTGAGTTTAGAAATTCTTCGTCTATTTTCCTAAGATATACTTCTTGAATTTGTGTTATTTCTCTTTGCGTGATATTTTTACAAATCATTTTTGTATATTTTTCTAAATCTTGGTTTTGTTGAATATTTTCAAATGATTCAATTTTTTTAAATGACTCTTGTTCAAATTTCATTATATTTTTTAATTCATTACTTATTTCCTCTAAATTCATTTTTTCATAATCCTTTGAACTTGATTTTCTAAAACTAATTTCATCAATTAATTTTGTAATTTTATCTGATTCTTGCATGTGTAAATTGTGTAAACTGAATAACAATAAATTAATTCTGGTTACTTTTTTTATGTTCTAAAATATGTTTTAATCCTTCTGACATACTAAGTATATCTAAATCAATTTCACAATAAGGACATTTCAAATCAATTCAATAATTATGAATGTTTTTTTACTATTGGTAGACAAGAATCAATAATTCTTAACATTTCTGATCTAATCACTTTTTTATCTATTGATACCCATACTCTTGATTTTTTTATCGCAAATGAAATTGTCTGAACTTTCTTTCTTTCTTCCCATACAAATTCAACTTCACCTAAATTCTTGTCAAAAAATCCTTCAAGATCTGTCTTCATAGCAATATGTGAAAACTGAAATTGTGAATTTTTGTGATTTAATAGCGGTACTAAATCTTGTCTTCTCTTGTAAGCATTTAACTCACCACTTTCTCCAATTACGCCTACAAATCTGATAAATGGGCTTATTTCTGAAATATTTGCACAAATGCGTTCTAGATCTTTTTTTGACATCTGAACAATCTCAAAAAAGATGATATTTTAATCATTATTGTGTAAAAAAATCTAGTTTTAATTAAATACTGCCTGAAAATATCATCATTGTGGATTTTATTGATCTATTTCCGTTTGCCCCGGAAGTAGGATATCTTAGTTTATCATTGGTGAATTTTTTTGGTTCTCTTGTACCTTTTGTCCCTTTACCTGGATTTTTGTTACTTGCAACAATGTCTGTTGGAGATCAGTTTAATCTACATGTATTAGCATTATTGTCTGCTGTTACTGCAACTATTGCTAAACAAATTATCTTCTATGTTAGTTATGGCGGTCGAAAAATTATTAATGAAAAAACTAGAAAGAGAATGCGTCCATTTGAAAGACTAGTTAAAAAATATGGTGCAGGTGCTGCATTCTTTGCTGCAGCAACTCCAATTCCTGATGATTTAGTGTATGTCCCATTAGGATTGGCAAAATATAATCCCAAAAGATTCTTTATTGCAACTTTAACTGGAAAGATTGTTCTTAGTTATGCAATTGTTTTCATTTCTCACAATCTTGGATTATCCTTAGTTGAACCATTTTTAGAAAATGTTGATGACGCAACTCCTGTGTATATTGGAATAATTATTTTTGGTGTGATGATGACTGTGGTAGTTGTTTTACTTTTAAGATTAGATTGGGCAAAAATTCTTGGAAAATTTGCTCCTTGGACTTTGGATGAAAATAATCCTGATTAGTTTTTAATATTAATTTTAAAATTCCATAATTTCTCTGTTGATTTTTTTATTCCTATCCTTGATGTGGCTGAAATTTTATCTGGCTTAATGCCATTTGTTATGAACAATTTTGAATTTTTTGTTAAATCTATTCCGTATTGCTTTTTTGTAATTTGTAGTGCTTGAGATAATTTTGCAGGACCATTTGTTAGATTTTTTAAATCTGAAATTTTTCGATTTTTCATCATTGTTTCAACCCCTTCTTCAGGTTCAATTGCTCGAATTAATACTGCTCCTGCTTTAGTTTTTGGATGTCTTGCAATTACATTGAAACAATAATGCATCCCATAAGTAAAATAGACATAAGCTATCCCAACATCGCCAAACATTGCTTTGTTCCTTTCAGTTATGTTTCTAAATGCATGACTGGCAGGATCATCTTTGTGTCCATATGCTTCAGTTTCTGTAATAATTCCTGAAATGACATTATTCCCAATTCTTCTAATCATCTTTTTTCCTAGCAGCTTTTTTGCAACAGATACTGTATTTTCTAAATAAAATTTTCTAGGCAGATTGTTCAATGTCTACTAAAATCTCATTATTGTTTTTTAATTCTTTGATTAATTCAAACAGTTTTGCAATGTCTTTATTTAACACATCTATTAATTTTTGATTGTAAATTGTTGCTGCTGGATGAATTGTAATAAAATACAATTGATCACTTTTTCTTATTATTTTTCCTCTGAATTTTGTAATTTCAGATCCTCCTAAAATTGAATTAAATGCTGTATTCCCTAAAACACAAATAATTTTTGGTTTGATAATTGAAATTTCTTCTCTTAGATATTCTTGACATGTGTTTCTTTCATCTGAATTGGGGATTCTGTTATTTGGTGGTCTACATTTGACAATGTTTGTAATGTATATGTCATCTCTAGAAATCCCTATCATTTCAAGTGCGGAACTTAGTCTTTTTCCAGCGGCTCCGATGAACGGCTCTCCATATTTATCTTCATTTCTTCCTGGGGCTTCACCTACAAAAATTACATCTGATTTGAAATTTCCTTTTCCTGGAACTGAATTTGTCCTTGTTTTGTAAAGTTCACACTTTATACATTCTATGACATTTTGTTTAACTAGTTCTAATTTTTTCATCATTTTTTAATTCACACTTTTTACTGTTGTTTGTCCTCTAATTGTTGGGCCTCCATTACCCATAATCATTGATTGCATAGGATCTCCTTTCCCACAATTAGTAATTGGTCTTACTGTGAAATCATTTCCACATGCATCAATTGATTCAAAAAATTCTGGAGCATTACCTACTACTATTACATCTCTTAACAAATCTGTAATTTCACCATTTTCAATTTTTTGTGCATATTGACAAGAAATACTCCAGTTATAGCGTTTCATGTCAATTGATGGAACCTTCATATCTGAAATCAAATATCCTGTTTTAACATCTTTAATCATTTCATCAACATTCCAACTTCCGTTTCCTATACATGTACATGCCATGCGAATTAATGGCATGAATCTGTAGTTTGTTGATCTCATATTTCCTGTAGGCAATGTATTGAATATCTGTGCAGTTTCCCTATTTTGCATATGATTTTTTAAAATCCCTGCTTCTACCAGGGTTGTTTTTTTAGTTTCTACACCTTCATCATCATAATAGTACCATCCTAAACTTTCTTTGATTGTAGGATCATCAAATACGTTTAATTCTTTTGACCCTATTTTTTCCCCAATTTTTCCTTTCCACCATGCACCTCCTGCCCATGCCATTTCTTTTCCTAGAACTCTGTCTGCTTCAGATGGGTGTCCTAAAATCTCATGTGTTAACAATGATACAAAATCTGGATTCATTACTACTGTACTTTTTACTTCTTTTGCAGGTTTTGCATCTATTAGTTGTGATGCTCTTAATGAAATTTCTTTTGCTTTTGAATATACTGTGTTTGTAATTTGCTCCATTCCTCCTCGTCCTCCTTCTGTAGTGTTAACTGATTGAGTAATTCCTGATTCATGAGCTATTGCAACCATTTCTGATATAACATCTGTAAAATTTTGTAGGATTTCTGAGCCTTCACTATTTACAAAATATTTTGAATTAGTTGTATATTGTGAATTAATAATTGATTTAATGATTCTTGATGTTTTTGAAATTGTTTTACTACACTCTAATCCGATTTTAATCAATTCTTCTAATTCTGGATTTTTTAAAACTGGAAAATCAATTTTCATTTTTGCTTTAGAATTTGGATAAAAGTCAATTTCATTTTTTTTATCTTTTCCATGATGAATTGAATTTCTCACTGTATCGTCAACTGTTTTTTTAATTTCTTCAACTGATTTAGGGTCTGTAATTGATGAAAAACTCCATACTCCATTTTTAATCAGTCTTATTCCTATTCCCCTGTCACTAGTTGTTTTGACATGTTCTGTTTCTTGATTTTCTATTGCTACTGACTTCTTTTCTTGATATTCTGCCCTTACATCGCAATATTGAGCTCCTGCATCTACTGCAAATTTGACTGCTTTATCAGCAAATTCTTGCAGATTTGAATCCATGATTTATTAAAACTGAAGTGATTCGTATATCTTCTCTTATCTATTGATTTGAAATTGCAGGCATAGTAAAATAATATTCGTCTTCAAAATTATAGTCTACTATTCCTTTTTTTCTTAAAAATTCAAAATATTTTGTACAGTTTCTGTAAAATTGTTTATTGTGTTCGCTCATGTTTTTCTTGTAAATTTTTACTTTTTTTCAAGATAGTGAGTAAGTTTAGTTCTGAGGGTTTGTTTTCTTTAAGTAATTTTATTTGATGATTTTACCTCCTGAAATATTATAACCGATTTTACTTTGATAATATTTTAAAGCATATTCCCAAAATTATAGAAAATTAATTAGGGCATTCATAATTCAAAATAGATAGTAACATTGTCAAAAATTGTTGTTGATACAAGTGTGATTATTAATGGTCAATTAATTGCACGCATAGAGGCAGGCTCTATACGAAATTCAGAAATTATTATACCTCAGGCTGTATTTGATGAGTTACAATCTCAAGCATCTGGCAAAAAAGAACAAGGGTTTGTAGGATTGGAAAAAATAAAAACACTAAAAGAATTATCTGAGAGTTTTGGATTGGATGTAGTTACAAGAGGGGACCATCCCTCTAATGATGACATAAAATTTGCATCTAGTGGTAGAATTGATGCACTCATTACAGATGTTGCAAAACAAAACAATGCAATTCTTTACACTTCTGATAGAGTACAATATTTAGTTGCGCAGGCAAAAGATGTAGAATCCATTTTCCTCAAACCTGAAATTAAACATGAATCATTAGAATTCCTAAAATTTTTTGATGAACAAACAATGAGCATTCATCTAAAAGAAAATCAACATCCTTTGGGGAAAAGAGGTAAACCTGGTAGTTTTTCGTTAACTAAACTTGATGATGAAATTCTTTCACGGGATTATTTGGAGATGATCTCTACTCAGATATTTGATGTTGCGCGAATCTCTGATTCTAGTACTGTGGAAATTTCAAAAAATGGCGCATCTGTAATTCAACATAATGATTATAGAATTGCAATTACCCATCCTCCATTTTCAGAATCCTTTGAAATTACTATTGTTCATCCAATAGTAAAGTTGTCTTTAGATGACTATTCAATTTCTGAAAAATTAATGGAACGTTTTTCTGACAGAGCTGAAGGAATCTTAATTTCTGGTGCCCCTGGTTCTGGAAAAAGTACTTTGGCATCAGGACTTGCAAATTTTTATAATTCAGGTGGAAAAATTGTCAAAACATTTGAATCTCCACGTGATTTACAAGTTGATTCTGGAATTACCCAATATAGTAAATTAGATGGAAGTTTTGATAATACTGCAGATATTTTGTTATTGGTTCGCCCTGATTACACCATTTTTGATGAAGTGAGGCGCAGAGAGGATTTTAGAACTTTTGCTGATTTACGATTAACTGGAGTTGGAATGGTTGGAGTGGTTCATGCAAACTCTCCATTAGATGCAATTCAGCGATTTATTGGTAAAATCGAACTTGGAATAATTCCCAATGTTTTGGATACTGTGGTATTTGTAAAAGATGGGCAAATTGAAAAGGTCTATGATTTGGAATTAAAGGTAAAGGTACCTACTGGAATGACTGAATCTGATTTGGCAAGACCTGTTATTGAAATAAGAAATTTTACAGATAATGTATTGGAACATGAAATCTATACATTTGGAGAAGAAAATGTAATTGTTCCTGTTGCAAAAAGAGTTCAAAAAGTTGGAATAGAAAAACTTGCAGAAGAAAAAATTAAAGATACTTTCAAAAGATATGATCCTCGTGCACAAGTTGAAATTTTATCTGATAATAGAGTTAAAGTGATAGTTGATGAACAATATATTCCATCTATCATTGGTAGAGGCGGATCAAACATAAGTGAAATTGAAAAATATCTTCAGGTTCATGTTGATGTTGTCCAAAAAGATTCTGAGTCTCAAAGCACTTCTCATGATTTACCATTCACTTTTTCAGAATCAAAGACATCATTACTTCTAACTGTTGATAAAGAATTCACTTCGATGCATGCTGATGTTTACGTTGACGGTAAATATGTAACATCTGTAAGAATTGGGAAGAAAGGTCAAATTAAAATTCCTAAACGTTCTGAAACTGCACGAAATCTTTTACAGGTTGCTTCATCTCAAAATGATATTCAATTATTTCTTAAAGATTTTTAATTAATCACTTTTAATTACTTTAACGGGAATTTTATGCCTAACTATTGGAATTTTCATAATAATTTAGTTAAATATGGTATTTTAAAAAATGGGAAAAAAGTGTTTTTGTTGTGGGAGGGTCTTTCAATTTGTATCAAACAAATGTTGTAATGAAACTTGTATTGAATACCACGTTAATCCTACTGTAAATTGTCCAAATGCTTAAGAAAAATTTTCAGCTAAAATTGTCTAAATTACAAATTTTTAGATGACATCAATACTCTTAAGTTAATAGAAAATTTAGTAGTTTATTGAATAAACGACGTGTTGGTTTAGCTTTACTTATTCCATCAACTATTCTTGGAATAGTTGTTTTAGTAATGAACAATTCTTTTCCAAGTGAATTATTATTTCCAATTTTACTAATCAATGGAATTGTTTGGATTATTGGAATAGTTTTACTAAATTACAAAGCAAAACATTCTAAGCGTGACAAAGGTAAATTCAGCAGAACCAATGACAAGGCTTGGGACACTTGATTATAATTAATCTAATACAATTTCAATTGTAAATTTCAAATAATTGTCAAATATGTTTTGATTTTAGATGAAAACATAATGTATTGTTTTAGTTTGATCAGAGATTTTTAAAATTATCAATGATTTTTGGATTTGCTTTTAGAAATGTGATGAATTTTCTTAATTGTTTGATTGTTTTTGGATTAAGATGATGTTCAATTCCTTCCGTATCTTGATTTGCAGTATCATATCCTACTCCCAAAATTTCAAAGAATTCAAGTAAAATTCCATGTTTTTGTCTTATGCCTGCTGCAACCTGTGTACCTTTACTTGTCAAATTAATTCCGTGATATTTTTCATATTCTAGAAATCCATTCTCATCTAGTCTTTGAAGCATTTTAGTCACACTTGGTGCTTTAACATTCATGTATCTTGAAATATCCAGTGTTGTTGCATATCCTTTCAAATCCACTAATTCTGAAATGATTTCTAGATAATCCTCCATTCTTGTACTGGAACGAGTTCTTTCTGATTGATGAGCTGCCTTGATTGAATCTAGTCTTTTGGAATTTTTATCTTTCATGTGTTCTTTGTTTTGAAGTAATTCTAGTATAATTGGGTGTCTCTTTTTCCAACTTTTGTTATTCTTTGTTGACTTGACAGTGATTGTTATTGATCTTTGAATCTTAACTATTTTTTTTTAAATTTGAGGGTAGAATGAATGATCCTTTAAAAGCAAGACTAGACAAATTAAGAAAAATATCTGAATCTACTAAACGTAGAGCAAATTTGTATTCTGATATTGCACAAATGGATAGTTCTCAAACTGCAAGCTCTTTAGGTTCCCTTCAAAAAGCCCCTGCTCCTGGAAAAAAACTCCAAAAAATTGGTTTTTTGATGTTATGGATACCTGAACCAACTGGGATTACTTGCGCAATTGGAGGTCCAATGATTGTTGCAGGGCGTTATCTTGATAAAAAATACAATGGTTCTACAATTCATGATATTGGCAAGACCACCAAAAATACAATGTCATCAATTAGTGATTTTAAAACAACTGTAATGTAACTATCTTAGTTTTTAAAAGGATTAAAGGTATATCAATTTGTGACAACTAGAACTCAGGCACTAGTTCCGATTTTCATTGCTGCAGTAATTATCGGCGTTGTTGGTTTAATATCTATTCCAAGTGAAAGTAAATTAGAATCTGTTGAGTTTCCTATAGGCACAATAATGATTGATGACATTCCACTTGAAGTTCAAATTGCAGATACTGAACCAAGACGTGTTCGTGGTCTAATGTTTCAAGATCAACTTCCATATGATCAAGGGATGATTTTTGTTTTTGATAAACCTGGGCTTTATTCACTTTGGATGTTGAATATGCAATTCCCTCTTGATATGATGTGGTTTGATGAAAACGGAAAAATTATTCATATTGAAAAAGATGTTCCTCCATGTAAAACTCCATTAGAGATTGCTAGTTGTCAAAGCATTATACCTGAAGGCCAAGCAGTTTATGTCCTTGAAGTGACATCTGGATTTGTTGAACAAAATAATGTTACTGTTGATTCTATTTTGAGGATAATCTCAATTTAGAAGCCTTAAATTTTAAAAAAAAAGCTAACATTCAATGATTGATCAACTTTGGTTAATTCTCTTAGGATTTGCCGCCGGCATTTTAGGATCTATGATAGGATTAGGTGGTGGAATTATAGTGGTTCCTGTATTGACTTTTTTAGGATTTCCTCCCACTGTTGCTGCAAGTAATAGTCTATTTGCAGCATTGAGTAATGCAATTGCATCAACAATATCTTATTCTAAACAAAAAAGAATTGAATTTTCGTTAGGTTTAAAGCTTGGATTGTTAACTATTCCTGGAACTATTTTGGGGGCTGTTATTTCATCTGATGTCTCATCTGAAGTCTTTAAAATATTATTTGGAATAATCTTAGTAATTTCAGCAGCTTATATTTTTCTTAGAAGAAAATTAGAGCCAAAAGAAAAAACATTATCCAAACAGATGATGGTTTTTGCAATAGGCGCAAGTTTTTTTGCAGGAATTGTTTCATCCTTTTTTGGAATTGGGGGTGGAATAATTTTTGTTCCTTTAATGGTTGTAGGAATGGGAATGGCTATGAAAAGAGCTGCCCCAACTTCTCAATTAATTTTATTATTTGCATCATTATCTGGGGTTATTGTTCATAGTGTTTTGGGGCATCCTGATTTCCTTCAAGCTGGTTTATTGGCAATTGGTTCATTTTTTGGCGGATTAGTTGGAGCACGATTATCTTTAGACATAAAAGAAAGATATTTGCAAATTTTAGTTTCAGTTGTAATTTTAATTGCTGCTGGAAAATTATTTGTTGATTCACTTTCTGGAAATTCTGGATTTTTTAGTTTTTAGCCACATTCTTTTTTTCATCCTTTTATACATATTTTGTAATGTTAATTGTTCATTGGATCTATTGATCTGATAGCGGAGGAGACTTGTCGGCTCCTCTGTATTCATTTAATTTTTTTATAAATTTCTAGATACAAAAATGGCTATTTTGCTAAAATAGCCTGTGTTTGATTTTGACAATCATCATGTATATTGTCTACATGGATCCATATTTCCACCATCTACACAACTGATACATAGACGTCCATATGGTTCTTTTAGCACATTATGCTTTTCTACTTCGTGTCCACAATCTTTACATTCTTCAGACATCACAACTATTGGTTTTCATCATACATTAATTATTGGATGAAAAAATTGGATATGTGTTTACTAATTTAATTTTTTTTTAACAAATATTTCATTGTACCGTATTATTTCCAAATGATATGAAAAATGATTTTAAAACAATTGAATTAAAAATTGAATTTGTATCTAATAACTCAACGGAATGGCTCTTTTTTAATTTTGTAAATATTTTTCTTTGAGATGATTATTTTCTCATTATCTTGATCAGTTCCCTCAAAATCTATCATCATCTTCCCAAATTCTTCATCAATATCTTTTTTTTCTGAAACTGTGAATTTCAATTTTAGTACTTGATCTGTGTAAAGTGGTTTAAGAAATCGTGTGTTTCTATTCTCCCATTCATCATCACCATCTGTTCCAAGAAAAATTATGTCATTTCCATAAATCTGACTTAATCTTGTGAATTCTCCTTCCATTCTTGATAAAATTGCTCTTCCTGAAACTAGTTTCTGTTTTCCTTTCTGTTTTTCTTCTAAGAATGCATTTCTTACTCTTGAAAAATTCAAGTACTCTTCTAATTCTTTATCTGAAATACTGCACGTGGAAAAAAATGCATCTCCAATTCTAAATTCTGAAAATTTTTTCAATTCTTATCTTGATTCATCAACACAAAACATAACTTCAGATGATGAATTAGAATTATCTGATACGAGGAAATTAAATGCATCTGCAATTTTTTGATTATCTGGTTCTGCTCCTGAAACTGTACCTGAAAATATTGTAAACATTCTGATTTTTGATTTCAATACATCACTTAATTCCTGATTCACGGTGGTTGTAAATGGTCTTAATGCTCCTCTGAACACTTCCACTTGTGCTCTTTGAGTTCCTGTAACTTTTCTACCAATTGGTAAATCTGGACCTATAATCATAATTGAACCTTTTGCATCCTTGTATAATCGAGGGTCATCACTTCCGCCTGGGACAAATTGTTCTAATGCTCTTTGAGCCACAGTTGCAGGAGTTGAAATAAATTTTTCAGTTAATTCATCCCATTCTGCTCTGGATAATTCAGTTAATTTAGAAATCTCTGGTAGTTTTCCTGTAATGTGAATGACCCCTAGAATTTCTCCAATGTGTGTTTTAGCTGTGTTTAACCATTTTTGTACTTCTTCAGGATTTTTAATATCTACAACATGAGAATGGAATTTTTCACTGATATATTCTTGGAGATCTGTTGGTGTTGATTGTGAAATGAAACATGCTACTTTACCGCCATTCTTTTCAATATGTTGTGCTAAAAATTCAACTCTTTCAGCATCTGTTTTATCAGTTGCATCAATTGTAAATACTATTGCTTTACCTGTGAAGTCTGGTTGGTGTACTCCTGGGGTTGAAGTTCCTATATGTGGTTTAACTGGATAAAATACCCTGTCTCCTGGAATTACTTTTCCATTTAGAATTTTTGCAATTTCATCATCACACAAATTGAGCACAGATTCTGCAACTTGCACTTGTGCTAGAAATTCTTGATTTGCAATCATATGTGAAGTATTATTTTGAACTTTTTCTGCAATTGTTTGGATTTTGTTTAGTAGATTAGTAAATGTCTCAGTTAGTTTTGCAACATCTTTTCCATTTGCTAATTTTGCAGCTGCTTTTGCAATCCCTTCTGAAATTATATTTTCATCTTCACCTAATAATGGAAGTAATTCTTTACTTGCTTCATTCACTTCTGTTGGAACTAATTCTTCAAATCCACTAACTCGCATAAATTCTGATGCTGCTTTTGGATAAACAGTTTTGTAAATTCTATCAGAATGTACTGGGCCAGGATTTGTTGCAATTGAAATGATTCCTTTATCTGTTAATTCCCATGACATTGCCTCGACAAGTCTATTTTTTGCACCTTGTGAGGCAGTATATGGACTTCTAAATCTATATGGTCTTTGTTCTAATGGTCTTTCTTCAGTAAAGAACGTTGAAATTGTAATTATTTTTCCGCCCTCTTTCATTACTTTTAGTGCCTGAACTGAACCCCAAAACGTCCCTGTTAGATGAATTCCAATTGTACTTTTGAATTCATCAAGAGGTGCATTTGCAAAACATGTGACAGGTCCTGAAACTCCTGCATTGTTAATGATATAATCTACATTGACACTGTCATTTTTTAGTGAATCAAACATTTCAGTCATTGCTGTTTCATCACTTACATCTACTCCTGAAAAAATCTCAACTGTTGCACCGCTGTTGTTTTGAGCAATGATCTCTTTTAGAATTTTTGATGTTTCTTCTAATGGCTCTCTTCTTCTTCCAAGGATGATTACTCCTGCACCATTTTCTACGAATTTCTTTGCAATGGCTTTTCCAATTCCTGTTCCACTACCTGTAATTAGAGCAATTTTACCTTGAAATTTCAACATTACAAAATAATCCCATCTTGTGCAATATTTAATTCGATTGATCTTAACGATGTTTTTCTTGATATCTTTATTTGTGGGCTTTATTGACAGATAATAATGCATGATACAGAATCTGATACATTTGTTTTTCAAACATGGCCTGAAAAGTTCAGTTCTATGTTAAATGAAATTGGAATATCTTCTGAATCTAATGAAATTGGAACTGATGATGTTGAAAATGGTGATTATTACAGCCGATATTTTGCTCAAACCCCTAGAATGGTTACTAACCGTGGTAGTCTTATTGTTAAAAATTCTAATATTGACGTAATTCAAATTATTCAAAAGGGATAATCATGCAAGATCCAAATCCATTGCCTTGGGGCGCACAAGACAGATTTCAAGCACATTTCATAGTTAGAGTTGATCCTTTTCTTTGGGATGTTAAAAATTTCGTTGCCAAAACGAAACTTACTACTCAGGGACATTTTGGAACAAAATCTATTGTAAAAGTTGAATGGAATGGTTCTGGAAAATTGGCAATTAAACTTAATGAGGATGTTGAATTAAACGAGATGATTTCAAAACAGTCTATTAAAAATGCCACAATCTATGTAGAGCCAACTGATGGTGCAGTGCGAATAAGAGGTAAATGGGATAATCATATTGCTTTTAGTATTTCAAAAGATCTTTTTGAAATATATGATAAAATTGCTGGTCACATAAAATCTATCTAAGCTTTCCACCAATCTAAAGCAAGAAAATCAACGTGATCTTTTCCCTTTGGAATTGCTAAAATGAATTGTTTTCTAACAGTAGTTGCTAATCTTCCTGCAAGTACTATTCCTGTTGCAGTAATTGATTCACTTCTGTTATACACTTGAATCAAAAATGGTGCATGATCAATACCTGGTCCCTTTTCATACACTGCAAAATCACACCCAAATTTTATTCCTGGATTAATAATGTAACCTTTGTCTCTAAAATTTTTGTAAACTAAATATTTTTTATCAAATTCATGAACTTCTTTTTTACAAATTTCAATCATTTGTTCTATTGTTACTTTGTGTTTTTCTTTTGTAATGCTGATTTTTTTGTTTTCTAAAAGATACAATCCTTCAATCAAATCTAAAACTAATGGAACATCAATTTCTTCTATTTTTGGTTTTGGAATTCCAATTGGTTTTCCATAATATCCTTGACTGAAAAGTTTTTGTGAATCCTTGACACTCCAAATAATAAGTCTATTTTCAATTAATTCACTTTTCATGATTTTTCTTAAACATTAAACGTATATGAATTCTCTAACTCTTTTATTTTGATATTTAAAATAAAGTAAAAATTTGAATTGAATTTTTTTGATTATAGGCTTAGTGCTAGTAATATGAAAGAATCTGAAACTCTTTGACATTTGTCTGCCATTTCTTCTATTCCTTCAATCACGTCTTTAATTAACATCAATTCTTTTGTGTTTGTCACTTCTGATAGAAGTTTTATTGTTGCTTCTCTGTATTTGATATCAATTTCTCTTTCAATTGTCTGTGTTTCTTGGGCCAATTCAATTGCATTTGCAGTGTTTGTACTAAGACTTCTGATAATTTCATTTAGTTTGTAAACTTCGTCTACAACTAATTCAATCAATTTTGTGATGTCCTTGTCAAGTTTTGCACTTTTTAGAGTTGCTGGTTTTACGTTTGAGAGTTTGAATGAAATGCCTGTGATGTATCCTGCTATTTCATCCATTGTGTATGCTGTGTTGAGGAGGTTTTCTCTATTCATGATTAATCCTCCAACGTCTGCTACTTCTCGTGTAATCTTTCTTCTTAGATTTTCAACTTCTTCTTCGATTGTTGAAATTTGTTCTAAAGCATTCTTGATTCCTGTTTTCTCTTTTTTCATCATGAGATCAGGTAGTGTTGCAAGTTCTCTAGAAGCATTTAGGATTCTATTGATTTCATCTTGTAAAACTGCGATAGCCTTTCTTTTTGCTTGAACTTCAAGCTCTCCGCTATACATAACAAAATGTCAATCATCTCAGGTAATTTAAATCCTCTATGGGCTATATTGTTTTTTGAGCATGATTACATCAAACTTTTATCATGTGCAACCTTTTTTTGTCCTTTGAATAATGTGATCACTTCTTCATTAGTTGATGCATCTTCAACTATTTTCTCAACTCTGATCTTTCCTGTAAACTTTGGAAATCTTAAAGCAAGACCTGCATCTTTTCTAATTTTGTCTTTTGCTGCTTTATGAATTGGACTGAGTGTAATTTCTGATGCTACTACTTCGATAACCACTTCTGGGTCAAACCATACATCCGCCTCCATTTCACTATCAATTCGAGGATTTTTTTTGATTGTAACTTTTGGATTTAAAATTTGGTATAATTGATCCAGACTTTCATCTGTAAATCCTGTTCCCACTTTACAAATACTTGTGAATTTATCTTCATCTTCATCATATGTTGCAAGCAATAATGTTCCATAGTTGCCTGTTCGTCTGCCTTTTCCAAAATATCCTCCAATAACTACAAGATCTAAACTATCTCCTAACTCATTTTGGTATTCTCGTTTCAGTTTTAACCAATGACTTCCTCTTGAACCTGCTTGGTATGGTTTATCTAGCATTTTTAACATCAATCCTTCACTACCTGCATTGATACTGTTTTCCATTACGTCTTCTACTTCATTCACATTTTTGACTATGGTCATTGGAATGTATTTTACAAAGTTATCTTCTTTGACAATTTTTTCTAATTTTGCTCTTCTATCTTTATAATCCATATCTAAACAACTTTTTCCATTACAATACAAAATATCAAATAAATTTACTGTGATGGGATATTGTGTAACTGCTTTTTCTATTTTGTATTTTCTTCGTCTATGCATTAATTCTTGAAATGGTAAAAATTCTCCTGTGTTTTCATTAATTGCTACTGCCTCTGCTTCTAAAATTACATTGTCTGCTTGAATTGTTTTAGAAACTTTCTCAATGATATCTGGGTAGTAACTTGAAATATTTTCAAGACTTCTAGAAAATAAAATTACTTTATCTCCTTCAATATGTAGTTGAACTCGTTCACCATCTAATTTGTATTCTGCTGCAAACTCATCACCAAATTTCTCTGCAGTTTCCACTTCACTTTTTACTCTGTCTGCTAACATTGGTCTTATTGGATTGAACAAAGTAATTTCAAATTCTTCCACCCCTTTGAGACCTTTTGTAGAAATTGTCTCAGCAACTTTTCCTAAGTCACTAGATACATTATATGCATGTTGTAAAATTTTTCTGTTTTCTTTGTTTTCTGAAAATGTAATTGCTAATGCATCCATTACTGTATTTTCAGCAACCCCTAGTCTTAGAGTTCCTAGTAAAATCTTTAAGATGAATTTTGCTTCTAATGGACTGGCATCATTTAGTAGACTTGAAATGTATTTCATTTTCATGTCTTGAGAGCGAGCACCTTCTAATCTTGCAATTTTAAACAAAGTCTCATAGACTCTTTCTACCGTGATGTCTTCTACTAGAAATGTTGTTTGCGTTTTTTGTTTTAAAATTATTGATGCTGCGTGCCCCAAGTCCCCTTCCATTCTGTATTCTTCTTCGATTTTTTTAATTGGAATCCCTGATGATTTTGAAATTGCTCTAATTGCAAGTTTTTCAGCAACCCCTAATTCTATTCCTTCAAAGTCAGGTCTTAATTTTCCTTGTAACAAATACACAATTTTTGAAATAATTTCGTTAGGTGTATTTTGAAATAACTCTACAAGAAACTGTGTTAATTCAAGTCTTTTTCTAGTTGTTTCCATTTTGTTAAATGACTCAGATAAAATTGCAAACTCCATTCTAATCCTTTGTTTAATCCTGAATAAAAGTCTGAATTTGTAATTAATTTTAAATATATTTGAAGATGGTTGGTCTGTCTGATTTTGGAAGCTGTGAGACCATTGCAAAATTATACAATGGATATGTTTTTTTGTATTGTTTCATGAAACTCCATGCAACATCATGTGTTTTGAATTCTGTTCTTATTCCATTTAGGGTATTCTTTTTACCATACACATCAAATACAATTATTGAATATTGTTTTGGGCGATTATGTGGTTTAGCTTTTAGAAGCCATGTTAGTGCAAATACAAACACTGTTCCTAAAATCACATATTCACCTGCAATTTTAAAAAATGATAATATTACTCCTGGAATTGTCTGTCCAAACAGAACTACCATAAAATTTGAAAATGAGATCACAGCCAATGCTGTAATTATGTATGTTTTCCAATCAAAGAGAATTTGAAACACATTCATTATGTGATTTGATTATGTGCATTTTTGATTTAACTATTTCCTATGACACACTGATTTTGGAAAATATTAATCTGGATCTTCGTAATTCTCTTTCTTCTCACCGCTAGAATTGTTTCCATCTATTGGTTTCATTTTGCTTTCAAGAACACTCATTCTTGCCTTGTAACCTTCAGCATATTCTAATTCTGATGGAACTAGAGTTGCTGGATGGATAAATCCTTGACTTCTAATTGCAATTGCTTTCTTTGTTGCAATTTCTCTGATGTAGTCCCAATCTGGTGTGGAAAATCCATCAAATGGACCTGTGAATTTTCCATTATGCATACTAAATACTAGTGCTTCAACTATTGGGATGCAGAAATTGATTGTAGCTGCAGAATTCAATTTTACTGGCATTAAGGGCATATTGTGACTTCCTCTTGTGTTACCTGCAACATAATGTGGATTATTAAAAACACTTCCAACTTCTTCAGTAGCTGGGAACATTTTTTGTGTTCTAACTACACAAATTGGATCATCTTTTCCAACATAAGTTCCCGCAATGTTGTGTAATCTATCAGTTGATGCTGCAAGGATTGGTTCTCCATCTTTTGTAGTAACTGTATCTACCACATATCTGCCTGGATACATTAATGCTGCTTCAATAGTTGGTTTATCTTGCCATAACTCTAGTGCTGCAACTTTACCTTCTTCAACATCCATAATATTCATAATTACTCCTCCTGCGAGATTTTTATTTACAATTAATCCTGTATTACTTAATGCATCTACAAACATTCTATAAATTGGATAGTTGAATGCGCCTGGTTCTGTTTTATCTGCTGCAAATACTGTAAATGCTTCATTTGGTCTCTCTTCAAATTCCATTTCAGCAACCCCTGGACCCATCCCTTTTACATTTCCTGAAAATGAATCTTTTAGCAAATCTTGACCTGCACCATACAGTCCTTCTTCTTTTGCAACTTTGGTTCCTGCCATGAAAGCATCCCATGCCATTTTGTGAATTTTTTCATTGTCTACTCCATGAGTGTGAGACATTACAATGTGAGTATCATCTCCACAATATCCAATGTAATAATCAATTAACAGATCTGCTGATTCTTTTACTGTGTCTCGAATTGCTTGAATTAATGCATCACTTGGTTTTGTATGTCCCCCAACTCCACCAACATCTGCTTTGATAACTGAAACTGTGATCTTCATAGAAGTTGTTTTTCTCTCTGTGATTTATGTGCTTTTAGAAAACAATTTGATCTAAAAAAAATTCAAGAAATGTGCTTTTTTTTTCAAAAATTCATAACAGTAATAAATCCCTTTGATGGCTGATGTCATATGGCAGATAAACCCCACCTAAACATGATTGTTACAGGTCATATTGATAATGGAAAATCAACAACTATGGGTCATTTCTTAATGGATCTAGGAGTTGTAGACGAAAGAACTATTGCAGCACATGGAGCCGAATCCGAGAAGACCGGAAAAGGTGATACTTTCAAGTATGCATGGGTAATGGATAATATTAAAGACGAAAGAGAAAGAGGAATCACAATCGATTTAGCTTTCCAAAAGTTTGAGTCAAACAAATACTTCTTCACTTTGATTGACGCTCCTGGTCACAGGGACTTTATTAAAAACATGATTACTGGCGCTTCTGAAGCAGATGCTGCCATCTTGGTACTTTCAGCAAAAGAAGGTGAAACTGATACTGCAATTGCTGCTGGTGGTCAAGCAAGAGAACACGCATTCTTGTTAAAGACACTCGGTGTAGGCCAAATTATTGTTGCAATCAACAAAATGGACGCTGTTGAATACAAAGAAGATGCATTCAACGCCGCCAAAGAGAAAGGTGAAAAATTAGTCCGCTCTGTTGGTTACAAAGTTGAAAATGTCCCATTCATTCCAGTATCTGGATGGAAAGGAGACAATTTAGTTAAGAAAACTGAGAACATGCCATGGTATTCTGGTAAAACTCTACTTGAAGCATTTGATGACTTTACAGTAGCAGAAAAACCAATAGGAAAACCACTACGTGTTCCAATTCAAGACGTTTACACAATTACCGGTGTTGGTACTGTACCTGTAGGTAGAGTTGAAACTGGAACTATGAAAGCAGGTGACAAAATTGTTGTCATGCCTTCTGGCGCTCCTGGTGAAATCAAATCTATTGAAACTCACCATACAGAAATGCCATCAGCTGAAGCCGGTGATAACATTGGTTTTAATCTCAGAGGTGTTGAAAAGAAAGACATCAAAAGAGGAGATGTACTTGGAACTCCTGATGCACCACCAAATGTTGCAAAAGAATTCAAAGCACAAATCATCGTAATTCATCACCCAACTGCAATTGCTCCTGGTTATACTCCAGTAATGCATGCACATACTACACAAGTTGCAGCAACCGTAACTGAGTTCCTCCAAAAGATCAACCCAGCAACAGGTGCAGTTGAAGAAGAAAATCCAAAATTCCTAAAAGTTGGAGATTCTGCAATTGTCAAGATTAGACCGGTGAGACCAACTTGTATTGAAACCTTCAAAGAATTCCCTGAGATGGGTAGATTTGCCCTAAGAGACATGGGTGCAACTATCGCAGCAGGAATTGTTAAGGAAATTACTGAAGAGTACAAACCGTAGGCGAGTTTTATGACACAAACCGCCCGTGTTAAACTCACTTCTGTTAGCCTTCCAAAATTGGATGGTGTATGTGGTGAAATCATGGGTATTGGTAAGAAAACTGGTGTTAAAGTCAAAGGTCCAACACCTCTTCCTGTAAAACGATTACATGTTGCAACAAGAAAATCACCTTGTGGCAGTGGAACTGAAACTTATGAAAAATGGGAAATGAAAATGCATAGACGAATTATTAATATCAACGCTGACGATAAAGCAATTAGACAACTAATGCGACTCAAAATTCCTGATGACGTGTACATTGAATTGTCTTTAACATAATCTGGTATCCTTAAATTATAGAAATTTTGATGATTAACATGGTTGAAGAAGATTTTGACGAACTAGAAGAAACTCCTGTTGAGACATTTGATGTAAATTATGCTTGTCTAAGATGTGGAACTGTTGTTTCAAATGCTGAATTAACTCGCTTACCTGAAATCAAATGTATTTGTGGATTTAGAGTATTTACCAAATCTAGACCTCCAGTAGTTAAAACAGTAAAAGCAATTTAGTTACCTGTCTTTTTTGTAACTGTGTTCTTTTTGTAGATGTGTTCTCATCTCTTCCATATTTGTAAAAAATTTTTTACATTCTTTGCAATCGTATTGCAAATCCTTGCCATGAATAATCTCTTTATGATTCATTAATTCTTCTTGTCTTGAAAATTTTTTATTACATGTGTCGCATTTGATTTTTTTAAGAAAATTCACTTTATCCAAACTCTGCTTTTTTACTGTCCCAGCATTTCCTACAAAGCTGACCTTCGATTTTCCATGTACCCTTAGGATTGTATCTGATTAGCCCCATTTTACCTCCACACAAAGCACAGAAATTTTTCTTTTTACCAAAATTTTCTTCTTTTTTATCAAAACAATTTTTACATAACAATCCTTCCATGTCCCACTGCCATCTAGGTTCCCACAAATCAGTAATTTTTTGAGTCTTTTTACACTCTGCACAGGGTTGTCTTACTTTCCCTTCATAGTATTCTTTAGATTTATCAAAATGACAGTCTCCACAAAGTGAACCTTTGAGATTCCATTCTTTTTTTGGTTTATGTCTATGAGTTAGTTCTTTATTGCATATTGTGCAATTTGTTGGTTTTTTACTAAATAATCCCATTGATAATATGCCATACGGTATATTCTATAAATGTAAACAAAATAAAAATAACAAAATTAGTTATTTGTTTAAGATTTTTTCAAGAGCTTGACTTGCATTTAGCATGCCGTTTCTCTTGGCAAATTCTTCGATCATTTTGTATTGTTTTTCAGTAAAACATACTGGCATTGAACGGCTTTCCATGGAAAACATTTTCTTTATTTCCTAATATCCTTTTCTCTTTGCAAAGACATTTCAACTCATTTTTTTTATTTTAGTTATGACCAAAAAACGCCAAATTCTAGTTATTGGAAGTAATACAAATGGTTGTACTCCAAAACATGAAAAAATTGCATATGCCATTGGTGCAGAAATTGCAAAATCTGATTCTGTTTTAATCACTGGCGGATTGGGTGGTGTGATGAATGCTGCATCTCATGGTGCACATGATGAGAATGGCTTATCTGTTGGAATTATTCCTCAAGATGATGCAATACATGCCAATGAATATTGTGACATTGTAATTCCATCTGGGATGGGGCTTACTCGTGATTTTCTTAATGCATTATCTGCTGACGGTGTAATAATTGTTGGTGGTGGTTCTGGTACTTTATCTGAAGTATGTGCAGCATATATGTCAAAAAAACCAATGGTAGCAATTCGAAATTTACCTGGTTCTATTTCTCCATACATTGATGGATTTTTAGATCATCGTGAAAATGTAAAAATAATTGGTGCAGATACTCCACTAGAAGCTGTAACAAAAATTTTAGAATTAATTACTGCATAGACACTAACAGTGAATCTGGTGTATAAAATTCACCATGTTGCTTTGCCAAACTGTTTAACTCGTCTACAATATTTTTAATTCCAATCTGTTTGGCAGTATCAAATAATGGTTTTCTTAGCCCTAATCCTAATTGAGATGCTTTCTCAATTTCATCAATGTCACTTGCACCATTAGAAATTAACCATGCTGCATTGTTTAGAATATTTGCAACTAGTTGAATTGGATTACATTTGATTGCTAATTCTTCTGATAGTTCAACTCGTTCATATTTGTCATCGGAGTATTTGTAAAATCCCTCCCCTGATTTTTGTCCCAACTTTTTCTCATCAAACATTTTTTCAATTAACGGATGTGGGTTGATTACTTTTTTATCTCTAAGGTGCATCTCTTGAGTTGCTTTATGAATTACGTCCATTCCTGTAAAGTCTGCTAGTTCAAAAATCCCCATTGGAAATCCTAAATTCAATTTAAATGCTGAATCAATCTCTTCTAGAGATAAATTTTCTCTGTCTTTGAGGTAACATGCTTCATGAACTAATGGAATGAATAATCTGTTAATAATGAACCCTGGAACGTCTTTTCTGCACACTACTGCTTGTTTGTTTACTGACTTCACAAAATCTAAAGTCAAATCAGTTACTTGTTGCGATGTCTTTTCTCCTGGAATCACTTCAACTAGTTTCATTAATTGAGGTGGATTGAAAAAATGAATTCCAATAAATTTATCTGGACGAGATGTTGTATTTGCAATTTCAGTAATTGGAAGAGTACTTGTATTTGATGCAAAGATTACTTCTGGTGCTGCTACACTATCTAATTCGGCATACACTTTTTTCTTCAAATCCATTATTTCTGGAACTACTTCAATTACCATCTCTGCATTTTTTACAGCTTCGCTTAAATCCACTATTGGTACAATTCTTGAAAATATATCCTCACCTTCTTGTTTGGTTATTTTTTCTTTTGAAACTAGTTTATCTAAACTCCATTTTATTTTCTCCATGGCCTTGTCTAAGAATTCTTGTTTGATATCTCGTAGAACTACATTATATCCTGCTGTAGCTGAAACTTGGGCAATACCGTGTCCCATTACTCCTGATCCTAAAATTGTGATATTCTTAACTGTCATAGTTAATCAAAAATTTGGTATCCTTTATAATGTATTTCACAATTTTACAATGTAATGGGTCTGTTCAAACGTAACAAAGGTAATGAAAATAAAACAAAATGTGATACATGTGGAACTGAATTACATGATCCTGAACGCTTGAAACGACATATGAAAAAGGCACATGGTAATATCCCTGAAAAGAAGTTAGATCCTAATTCAGGTGATGGTGGAACCTGGTAAATTAGTGATGGTCTTGCGTGGGCAACTGTTGTTTCTCCTTAATCGATGATTTAATATTTTGAAAATTATCTAAAATAATATGGATTGTGTTTTTTGTAAGATTGTTTCAGGTGAAATTCCTGCAAAAATTCTTTCCTGTACATCTTCTTCTATTTCCTTTCTTGATGCTTTTCCTCTGGCAAAGGGTCATGTGTTAGTCATTTCAAAAAATCATCATCAAAAAATCCAGGATTTGACTCCGGAAGAAAATACTGATCTTTTTTCACTTGTTAAACAAATGACTTCTAAAGTAGATTCAATTTCAGGTGCAACTTTAATTGCTATTCATAATGGGAAAGATGCTGGACAAGAAGTACCCCATGTTCATGTTCATTTAGTTCCACGAAGTAACACTGATTCTGCAGGTGCAATTCATTCAATGTTTGATTCTTCATTAACATTATCTAAAGACGAAGTTGAGGAATTGTACAATAAATTAAAAATTTAATCGACTCATTAACCAAAAAACTAGACCAACTTAATTAACTCATAAATTCTTTTTTTAAAATCAGAACCTAGTTTCTGAATTAAGTAATGCTATGTTGATCTAGCAAATTTTAAAATCTTTTTTGTAGTTTCCTCAGTATTATAAAGTAAATCCTCTTCCCACACCACCAAAATTTTGTACCCTTGTTTTTTAATCTGTTTGAGGATTATTTTCTCTCTTTTCCATATTTCACTGGCTTTAACCATTTTTCCATGTTCACGAATTAAATCATCGGGATTGAATTTTCGAGGATCTGCATGGTTGTATGTTCCATTATGTTCAATAATTTTCTTAGGTCTGATAAAAATATCTGCCTCTTTTTTTCTATGCTCTTTTTGAAGAGTTTGATAGTCTACATTACGATGAAACTTGAATCTTATTTTAGCATCTGTTAGAATTTTTCCTATTTGTGATTCCCTCTTATTTGGTTTAATCTCACTCAAATGACTTAGCAACCTTTGTAATTTGATGACCGCAATTTCCACAACGATTAGCTTTTTTGTCAAATCTTAATTCTTCACATTTGTCACATCTAGTAAAGGCCATAATACATTCACAAACAACTTAGAATTAGATAAGATTGTCTACTGAGTGTAAATCCTGTATGATCATGCTTAACTAAATGGTATACTAGAATGATGTATGGTTCGAGCAAAATTAACTGATAAAGAAAAAGAAAAGGCAAAGGAAGAACAAAAATTAAGAGCTAAACAATCTCGTTCTGCTAGACGTAGTGGGAAAAGTATGAAAACTGAAGGTAAGGTTTCTAAATCCACTTCCAAAACAAAAGAATCTAGGTCATCAAAGAAAATTGCAACTATTAAAAAGAGAACAAGAAGTTAGTTGAAACTTTAGGTATTATCAAATCAACTTTCGTAACCCATAGTTCTCATACCATAACATGGCTTGTTTCCTTTATTCCAACATTTACAAGAACAAGAAATTGCTTTTCCACTTTTCAAGTTTTTAACAACTTTATGAAAAACTCCTTCTCTAATTTTTGATTCAATTGATATTGTCTCATATTTATCAGATTGATCTGAATTAACCATGATAGTCTAGTAGATATTGCACTAAAAAACTCACTCTGACGTTATATTATATACTAACAATGAAAATTCCTTTTTTTTAAAATACACAAATCTCAAAAGAGATTAGAGTGTGGATGTATTTTTTTATACATATTTACTGAATTCTTCTGTTGACCAATTAGATTCAACATAATCCTTCACATCTTTCAAAAGTATTTTTGCAGATTCCCCGATAGTCATGTCTGCAGTTCTAGCCATATATTCAAGTCTGTCTTTTACTGCAAAATGTAATCTCCCGTCTAAGATTTCTATAATATTGTCATCCGTTATGGGTTTGAATTCTGTTACAAATAATTTAATTTCCGCCTCTAAATCTGATATGTCTGAATTTCCCTCCCTCTTTAATCCTTCTTCTTTATTTAGAATTTCAGATATTTGATGAAAATTACTTGTATCTTTTTTTTGCCAATTAAATTCGATATAGTCGGTTATATCTTTCAAAAGTATTTTTGCAGATTCCCCGACAGTTATCTCTGCGCCTCGGGTCATATATTCAAGTCTGTCTTTTACTGCAAAATGTAATCTTCCATCTAATACTTCTGCAATATTATCATCCGATATGGGTTTGAATTCTGTTACAAATAATTTAACCTCTTCCTGTATTTTTTCTATCCACTCATTTTCTTCTTTATTCAATATTGGAAAAATAAAATTGAATTAGATAAGTATTCTTGTTTTATAGACAGTCTTATCTAAGTCGAGTAACATATTTTTTTAGAATGAGTTGTTCTTACTGTGGTGCAGAAATGAAAGATTCTGAATTTTGCCCAAAATGCGGAATGATAAAAATAGATTATCAAGTTCTCAGTAAATTGAAAAAATTTTTTGGCAGATCAAAAGACAAAGAAGATGATAAAGATAAAACTAAGCCAAAATAAAATGATTATTTCTTTCTTCTAAGTGTTACAATACCGCCAAATAATATTATCAATCCTAAACCTGTTAAAAATAATGAAAGTAATTCAATAAATGAAACAATTCCAATAACTGGAAGAAGTAAAAATGGTTCATGAAGAGAGGGATCATTTAATGACTTTGAAGGGAACATCCCTGAAAATATCAAAACATCCAAAATGAGAATTACCGCCCCAAAAAATATTAGATTGCCCCCTGCACTCATTACAATACATCATATTCATTTAGTTGATTAACTTTTTAGTGATGGAATCCTTTTAAAATTAGAAACAATTTCTCAGAAATTTTCTTATAAAATTGCTAAATACTATGAATGTTTATTGCCATAGGGGTCATTGGTTGGAACAAGTTGATAATTCTATAATTGAACCAATTGAATTACGTATGATAAAACCATCTCAGTTAGCTGTAAGGCAAACTTTATCATCAAAATCTCCTGAATTAGCTAGTCTCAAAACAAGTATTTCTGAACATGGTTTGTTACAACCAATTGTAATTAGGCCCCTAGATCATGGATTTGAACTAGTTGCGGGTCATCGTAGATTTGCAGCATGTAGGTCCCTTCGTTGGAGATTCATTCCATGTAAAATCCGAGACCTTTCTGATAAACAGGCATTTGAAATTCAGTTAACAGAAAATATTCAAAGAAAATCTATGGATCCTATTGAGGAAGCCGAAGCATATCAAAAATATGTTAATGAATTTGGTTGGGGAGGTGTGGGTGATCTTGGCAAAAAAATTGGTAAGAGTGAGGAATATGTTTCTCATAGAATGAATTTATTAAAACTC
>CAZEFL010000006.1:0-56329 GCA_964511485.1 uncultured Nitrosopumilaceae archaeon | reverse complement strand
CATCCCAATTTTTTTCAGTTTTATCAGACGCTTTTGCATAATAGTAAATATTTTGGAAATCAATTACATCAAGATTTCCACCCCAAGTGGGCATCGGTTTTTTCATAAAAATTTCATAAGAACGTAATCTAAAATCAAGCATCCATTGTGGCTCGTCTTTCATTTTGCTGATTTCAATTACAGTATCTTTAGTGAGTCCTTTCTTGCTTAAATGAACATACATTTCAGTAGAATCTTTAAAGTCATATTGTGAATAATCCATATCGAGATTTTCAGTAGTCATGCGAAAAATAACCCCGTTATATTATAAATACATGAGGAAAAATAGGCAAAGCTAAATAGCTTGAGCTTATTTTCCAAGTTGATTCTTCATCAATTAGTGTTTATTTTGCGATTTTTGAAATATTTGTTTTCACAAATGTTGATAAATGAATTCCAGTCAATTAGATAATCAGATTTGTCAATATTAGATAAAATCAAATTTATTCAACAAAATTAGATTTCATTCTATCAAATGCACCAGAAACGGTATGAATGTCAGACACATCATGAGGCACGTTAAATTTCCTTAATTCTTCAGAAGTAAATGGACCAATTGACACTAAGGATAATTTTGAGAGATTATCCAATAAAGATGGTTCATCATAATCTTTTAGCATTATATCAAAAAATCCACGAACAGAAGATGCACTAGTAAAAATTACACCATTTATTTTCCCTTGAGAAAATAATTCTCTAAATCCATTCCATTGTGTTGTATCTCTAAATGCACAAACATCATACAGATGAATTTCAACCACATCAATTCCAATTTTGTTTAATAAATCCTTTAGAAAGGAATTTGCAGCCCCACTTCTAGGAATGATTGCTTTTTTTCCAACTGCATTAATTTGTGAAAATTCTTCACCAACTCCAACTGAGGAGTTGTTTTCGGGTTGATGGTTGACTTTGATCCCATATGTTTCCAAAGAAGTAGTGGTTTTTGGACCAACAGACATTACGATAGTATTTGCAACTACTAACTGTAATTTCTCAAATTTTCCAACATTTTTTGCAGTATCAAATAGTAACTTTACAGCCTTTGAACTAAGGAATACAGAATAATCAGGGTTGTGTTGAGATACGGATTGTAAAAAATCATCAACAATTTTTTCACCTTTACTAACAAGTTCAATTGTAGGCAATGGAACAGGAGTTACATTGTTTTGTTCAGATAGTGTGATAAATTCTGAGGAGTCATCTTTTGAACGAGTGATTGCTATTGTTTTCCCATCAAGCATTATTTCCAACCTATGGTATCAGACAAATCAACTACTTTGCCAATTATGATGTTTGTTGGAGGAGTAATTTTATTTTCTTTAATTTTTTTTGCAATATTAGTAACAGTCCCTTTAATCATTTTTTGTTTAGGAGTAGTACCATTTTGAATTACAGCAACAGGTGTTTTTTTATCCATTCCACCCATCATCAATTGTTTACAAATTACATCAATGCGAGATAATCCCATCATGATTACAATGGTATCTACAGATTTTGCTAGTCTCTTCCATTTTACAATCTCTGATTTTTTTTCAGGATCTTCATGCCCTGTTACAAACACAACAGAAGAAGCATATTTTCGATGGGTTAATGGGATTCCAGCATATGTTGCAGAGCCAATTCCAGAAGTAATTCCAGGTACAATTTCATATTTCACTTTATGTTCTTTAAGAAATTCTGCTTCTTCTCCACCACGACCAAAAATAATTGGGTCTCCGCCTTTTAGTCGAACCACATTTTTCTTTGATTTTGCACATTCCACCATCAAATCATTTGTTGAATTTTGATGAGTAGTATCATCACCTACTGCTCTTCCAACATAGATTTTTTCTGTCTTTTTTGGAATCATAGAAATAATTTTTTTACTTACTAATCTATCATAAAGTACAATATCTGCTTTTTGAAGTAATTCTACTGCTCTCATTGTGATTAATTTACTATCACCAGGTCCTGCACCTACAAGGTATACTTTACCACTCATGTCTTATTCCATTCCTCCACTTTTTCCCTCCAATTTAATGCAAGATCATTTATTCCTTTTTCGCGTAATTCTTCTCCAGCACTTTTTCCAACAGAATAAGGATCATTTTTGTCACCAGACTTTTTTACATGAATTGATTTTTTGCCATCAACAGAAAATGCAACTACATCAAGTGTAATTTTTTCAGTATCAGATTTTGCGTATGCACCAACGGGGAACCGACATCCAGAATCGATAAAATCAGATAATGCTCGTTCAGATTCAATTTCTAATCTAGAATTAGGATCTTCAATTTTTTTTAGCATTGAAATTGTTTCAGAATCATCTTTTCTTGCAACAATTGCTATAGCACCTTGACCAGGAGAAGGGGAAAAATCAGATATAGATAATGCAGTATACTTTACATCAATACCCAATCTGGAAATTCCAGCCTGGGCAAGTACAATTGCATCATAATTTTCCCCAGATGCTTTTTTAATTCTAGTTTCAATATTACCGCGAATTGGTTTGACTGTAACATCAGGTCTCATTCTACTAACTTGAACAGCACGACGTAATGAACTAGTTCCAATAACTGCATCAGATTTGATATCAGTTAGAGAAGTGCCATCTGCAGAAATAAAGATGTCATTAACTACTTCACGTTTTGGAATGCATGCTAAAATTAAATTTTCATCTAATTCTGATGGGACATCTTTAAGACTATGTACTGCAAAATCAACTTCTTTTTGTGCAACTGCTTTGTCAATTTCTTTTTCAAAAATTCCTTTTTGATCAATTGTAAATAACGGCCGTGAATCAGTATCTCCTTTTGTAGTAATTGTTTTAATTTCATAATCAGAATTATAATTCATTTTTTTTAATTCAGAAATTACCCAATTTGTTTGAGCCACAGATAGTTGACTACCTCTAGCACCTACAACGTACTTCAATTCTTCACCGATTTTAGTGCATAATGATATGCATCAAGTGTTTTGTTTAGATCACTTTCAGTATGAGCATCAGAAAGAAAAACAACTTCAAACTGAGATGGTGCAATAAACACACCTTTTTTCAATAATGATTGGAATAATTTTTGGAATTTCTTAGAATTTGCGTTTTTTGAAGTCTCATAGTTAGTTACAGGTTTGTTTGTAAAGAAAATTTGTAACATTGATGCTGTAAAATTGATTTGATGTGGGATTTTCATATCAGTTGCCATATCATCTAATGCTGTAGAAAATAACAAATTGTATCTCTCAAGTTTAGAGTAAAGTTTGTTTTTTATTTTATTTATGGTTTTGATAGATGCAATTGCAGCACTTACAGATATAGGATTTCCAGCAAAAGTACTTGCCTGATACACTTTGCCACCAGGTGAAAGTAAATCCATTATCTCTTTTTTTCCACCAACTGCAGAGATAGTAAATCCATTTGATAGAGCTTTTGCCATTGTTGTAATATCAGGTTTAATTCCAAAATGTTGTTGTGCACCACCAGGTGCTACTCTAAATCCAGTAACTACTTCATCAAAAATTAATGGAATATTATTTTCTTTTGTAATTTTTCTCAAATCAGAAAGAAAATTTTTCTCAGGTAAAATTAATCCCATATTGGCAAGAATTGGTTCAACAATAACTCCTGCAATATCTTTGTGTTTTTGAATGGTTTTTTGTAAGTCTTCAATATTGTTATATTGAACTACCAAAGTGTTTTTTGAAACTTCATCTAATCCTCCATCAGAAACAGAAATTCCGTTATGTGCAGAACCTGATCCTGCTTTAACTAACACAGAATCATGAGCACCATGATAGCATCCTTCAAATTTAATTATTTTTTTCTTTTTTGTGAATCCACGTGCCAATCTAATTGCAGTCATAGTTGCCTCACCACCAGTATTGACTAAACGTACTTTGTCAATTGATGGAAAATTTCCAATGATTAATTTGGATAATTCAATTTCAGATTCGGTCGGAGTACAATACAAAGTTCCTTTTGAGAGTTGTTTTGTGACAGATGAAATAATTTCTTTTCTTAGATGCCCCAAAAGTAAAGCGCCATAACCGTTGCAAAAATCAATGTATTTTTTATCATCTGCATCCCAAATATGAGAACCATTGGCTTTTTTTGTGAAAAACGGATAAGGTTCAAAATATCTAACAGGGCTATTCACACCTGAAGGGATTACCTTTTTAGCATTTACAAACAATTTTTTGGAATTTTTCAACATATTGTTGTATAAAATAGTCATTATTATTCGTAATTTGATGCTCTTTGGGCACGAAATTTACCACGAAACGCAAATGCTGCAATTATTGTTCCAATAAATGGTGCACTCCAGTATAACCACAAATCACTCAACATACCAGATAACAATGCAGGAGCAAGTGCACGTGCAGGATTCATTGATGCTCCAGAAATGAATGCAAAAAACAAGATATCTAAACCAACAATTCCTCCAATAGCTACACCACTAAATCCTTTCAACCCCTTTGTATAAACAACATAAAATATTACACCCATCAACATTGCTGATGCCAATATCTCAACTGAGAAAATCAGGAATATTGAAAAATCATAATTGGGAATATTTGCACCAAGATTTACTTTGTCTCCAATAAATTGCAAAACAAAAAGTGAACCCAATAATGCACCAATAATTTCTGCGGTAAAATAATACAATACCTGTAATTTTGTTATGTGTCCAGTAATGTAATACCCTATTGTAACTGCAGGATTAAAATGAGCTAGAGATATTTTTCCAAATGAGTATACACCAATTAATAATGCAACAAATGGTGCAAGAGCTGCAAATGGAATACCCAAAGAGCCATCAAAAAATTCTGCATCATAAACAATTGAACCAGTAGCAAAAACTACAAGAATAAAAGTTCCAATTAATTCAACTGTAAAAATTTGAAAGTTAGAGTAGACCATTATGAATCATCAAGAGAGTCAATAATTTTCAATACCTTAGATTTGATATCATCACGAATAATCCTGACTTGTTCAATTGTTTTGTTTTTAGGATCAGAAATAGTCCAATTAACTATATCTTTAACAAACAATGCAGGACAAGATTCTTTATCCATACATCCCATGTTAATTGTTTTAAATGATTGTTCAATCATATCATCAGATAATAATTTCGGAGTTTGGAAAGTCATATCAATTCCAATCTCATCCATAACAGAAACTACAATTGGGTTTAGTTTTGTAGAAGGAATAGTTCCAGCACTAATTACATCAAATTTCTTCTTACCATATTTTTTAAAAAAAGCCTCAGCCATTTGACTACGACCAGCATTTTCTACGCACACAAATAGAATATTTTGAGCCAATACATCATCACATAAATATTGGTTTATATAAATATAAATTGATATGAATGGATTAAGTCTTTTGAAATGTATTTGTGATGAAACAAGATTTGAGATATTAGAATTACTTCAAAAAGATAGCGAATTATGTGTCAATGATTTTGTAGAGAAATTAAAAAAAGATCAACCGCTAATTTCACATCATCTAAAGACATTAAGAAAATGTGGAATTGTAAAATCAAGAGATGAAGGAAAAAAAGCAATGTATGCAATATCTAACAAACAATTATCAGAATTAATTTCAAATGTTACAAAAACAAGTAATAAAATTCCAGTATTGTGTTCTGATAATAATTGCTGTTAAAACTTTTCAGTTCGAACTACACCAATATCACAAACATAAAGTACAAGTGCAAAATCTGCAAACATTGTTCTAGATATTTCTTCAATTACGTCAGATAGTTTTTCTTCACGCATAATTATTTCAATTTTTACATTTTTCTCAGTTTGTAATCCTTGACCTCTTAAACCACGGGCACCATTTCCTTCAACCTCATATGTGGTATACCCAGTAATATCATGTTTTTTTAAAATTTCAATAATATTTTTTTGTGCAAGTATCTCACAGGTAACAGTTAGTAATTTTACATTGTATAATTTCATATTAATCCATTTAATGCATAATTGAATAAGTCTATCGTTCCTTCACTATGAACTAGTGTAGATATTGTAAACATTATTGGAAGTAAAACAATAATGTTGTAAGGGAATGTAATTCCTAATGCAGACGTTATGTAAAGACTAGGTTTTGCTTGAGGTATTGCATGACGTAAAACTGCAGGGGCTGCAATAAACGACGCACTTGCTAATAGTAATCCAAACATCACAGCACCACCTAGGCTCAATCCCATGACTGTTGCAACTAAAACACCAACAATTCCATTAAAAGTAGGCATGATTATAGCAAATGCAGCAAGAAAGATTCCTACTTTTTTAATATCGTCCAATCTTTGTCCTGCAATTATTCCCATCTCTATCATGAAAATAACAATAGCCCCAGTAAACATTTCATCAAATACTATTCGAATAGAATCAAAACCAGATTCCCCAATAATATAACCAATCACTATACTTCCAAGTAAAATGACTATTGCTTTACCAGTGATAGACTCATGTAAAACTTGAGAGATTTTGGTTTTAGTTTGATTTAATCCAACATCAATATCAGATGAATCATCACTTGTAACAGATTGTTTTTTTGCACGAATTTGTTTTGATACAGCCATGTTTGTCAAAAATATTGCTAAAATAAAGGCAACAGGTTCTAACACAGCTAGAATAGCTGCAAGGTATCCCTCTGATGAAACTCCCTGGTTTTTAAGAAAAGATAATCCAACTGAAAAAGTTACAGCACCTACTGCACCATAAGTTGATGCAAGAGCATAAGAGTCAAAAATATTGAATTTACCCAATCGTCTTAAAATTTGATAGTGGTTAAGAGTAAACAACAATGAAAGACCAATTGCTGCAAGCATTGGAATCAACATATTTTCAAATCCAGTATTTCTCATTTCTATACCACCATGAAGGCCTATTGCTGCAAGAAGGTAGATGGGTAGGAATTCTGAAATTGCCTCAGGAATTTTCAAGTCAGATTTTATTCTAGCTGCAATTATTCCAAACAAGAAAAATAGAATTATCGGAGTAAGTAAATTAGATTGAATTAATTGTAAAATGTCCATTTGAATATCTCAAAAAATTTTTGCTGAAATAAAAACCAAGTTATTGAAAAATCAAAGGAATAGATGTATCAGATAAGTGAAGCCAATTCCCATTGCAGCACTACCAGGAATAGTAATTATCCATGAAAAGACAATTTGCCTACTAACTCTCCAACGAACAGCTCGTTTTCGTCTAGCAGCTCCTGCACCCATAATTGTGCCTGTAATAGCATGAGTTGTACTTGCAGGAATGCCCAAAGTTGCAAAAATTGCAAGCATCAAGCCACCACTTGTTTCTGCTGCAAATCCTTGGTAGGGTTTGAGTTTTGTGATTTTTACACCAAGGGTTTTGATAACTTTGTATCCTCCAAAGAAAGTACCCAGCCCCATAGCAGATGCGGCTGCAAAAATTACCCAAAATGGAATTTCTAATTCAGGAATCATTCCTGCGGAGAATAAAATTAATGCAATAATTCCCATAGTTTTTTGTCCATCATTTGCACCATGGGTTAAAGCAAACCAGGCTGAAGAAATAATTTGTAATCGCCCAAAAGTTTTGTTTACTATTGCAGGCTTTCGACTTGCAAATAATGTAATTATCAATCCGGTCAACAATAAACCAAAAATTACTCCACCAATAGGGGCAATTACTATACCCGCAAAAACTTTAGTCAAACCACCAAAAACTAGTTTTTCAAATCCCAATCCAATTATTCCAGCACCCATTATTCCACCAACTAAAGAATGGCTGTTAGAAATCGGTAATCCAAAATAAGTACAAAGAGAACTCCAAGCAATTGCTCCTGCTAATCCACCTATTATCATGTAAACGGTTATGTCGTCAGGACTAACAATTCCTTTAGCAATAGTCATAGATACCGCAACACCAAAAATGAATGGGCCAGCAAAATTTGCCATTGCAGAAAGAGCAACAGCATGAACAGGTTTTAGAACGCGGGTTCCAATAACAGTTGCAACAGAATTTGCAGAATCGTTGAACCCATTAACAAAATCAAAGATTAATGCTACAATTATTCCACCTATTGCTATCTCAATCATCTAACCATCTCAGGTATATTTTAGAACAATATCTTCAATGACATCTGCAACATCTACACATCTATCAGATGCAGTTTCCATTGTTTCATAGATATCTTTGAGTTTGATGATTTTAATTGCATCATTACTTTCAAAGAGTTCTTTGATAGCTTCTCTATACAAGTCATCCACAACATGTTCAATATCACTTGTGTTCCTACAATGATTTATCATATCTTGAGGGTTCTTGATTCGTTGAAGTTTTGAAATCATATACTCTACTTCTTTTGTAGCTAGAACCAATTGTTCAGCAATTTCTTTAGCATATGAAGGGGAATCAGTAATTTTGTAACTATACACTCTAGCTGCAATACCATCCATGAAATCAATTACATCGTCAATTTTTGATGCAATCCTTTGCATGTCTTCACGATCTAAAGGAGTGATGAAAGTCTTGTTTAGTTCTGAAAAAATATCTCTTGTCAAGACATCTGCTTCAGTTTCAAGTTTGTGAATAATTTTGACTTGTTCTTCATCAGCAAGGTCAGAAAATAAAACTACTACTGCTTCAGAGGTTTCAACTGCCTTTTTTGCTAAATTATCAAGAATCGTTAAAAGTTCTTTTTCATTGGATTTTATCCACGATAGCCATTGTCCCATGATCAATCAAACAGAAAATAGCAGTTAAAGATGTTCAACATATTGTATATTGAACTATATAGAAAGAAGTTTTGAAATAAGATCTTAATATGATCAGAAATAAAGAATAGATCATAGACACTGCAAATCAGGGATTATTTCAATCAAATTTTTAGTTCATGAGAATGTTAGCGCTGCTTGTTTTATGTTATACATGATATTACATAAAAAATTATTTTGATCAGATATCAGAAAATAATAAGCGTGAGTTTTGTAAGAATCAGATCAAAATGGTTTGTTTACTTCACGTGTAAACACATAGCTTGCCAATCCAATCATCACAAGTACAAATGCAAATAAAATTCCAAGACTAAGTAAAATTGGAATTCCCCCTTCAGAGACGCCTGTCATCAATTCTCTTACCAATAAAACAGTATAAGTAACTGGATTTAATTTTGCAATTACTGCAAGCCAATTTGGAAGTAATTCCAAAGGAAATAATGCAGGACTCAACATAAACAAAGGCATTCCAAGAAAATTTATCATACCCCAAAAAGTTTCTTGAGATTTTGCAGTAGCTGCTACTATCACAGATATTCCAGAAAATCCTAACGAAAATAAAATTACTATTGCCATTATGGGTGCAATCATTACAGGATTTGGAAAATGTACACCAATTGCCAAAGCAATTCCTAAAATTAAACTTGCTTGCATAGCAGCAATCAAAGAGATTGCAGACATTTTTCCCAAAGCTATTGCTGAACGAGAAATTGGAGAAGTCAATGCTTTATTCATAAAACCATAACGTCTATCCCATAAAGTATTGACACCTCCAAAAATACTAGTAAAAATTGCAGTAAGAATAATAACGCCAGGTGCCATAAATTCAATATATTCTCCATCAAATCCTACTGATTGAATTAATGGTTGAGTACCTGAAAAAATATTTCCAACAACAATTATCCAGATTGCAGGTTGAATTAATCTAATTAAAACACCACTTCTAGATTTTTTGTATCTTTTTAATTCTCTCCAAAAAATAGTATAAGTATCATACATCAGAGAATTCATGAACGTAACCTCTTCATTTTTGCATGTTCACGTTTTCTATTAAAGTGAGAATCATCATCTCGAATTTCATGTCCAGTATAAGAGAGAAAAACATCATCAAGTGTTGGACGTGTCAAAGAAATAGTATTGATTTTAATTTTAAGATCAGATGAAATTTGAAAAATTTTTGGAATTACCTGAGTACCATTTGAAACAAAAAGAGTTAATTTTGTACCATCCTCATTGATATTTTTTACAAATTCAATTTTTTTTAGTTGGGACAAAAATGAATCTCGACTATGACTATCATCCATAATAATAGAGATTACTTCATTACCCATGGCATTTTTCATGTTTTCAGGAGAATCAATTACTTGAATTTTACCGCCATCAATAATTCCAATTCGATCACATAGATTGTCTGCCTCTTCCATATAATGAGTTGAAAGAAATATCGTCATATCAAATTCTTTGTGAATTTTTTTGATATACTCCCAAATCTTTCTACGTGTTTGAATATCTAAGCCTACTGTAGGCTCATCAAGAAACAAAACTTTTGGTCTATGCAATAAACCACCTGCAATATCAAGTCGTTTTCTCATTCCTCCAGAATAAGTCACAACAGAATCATTTTGTTTATCAGATAGTTCAATTAATTCTAAAACTTCGTCAATTCTAGAATTTATTTCATTTTTTGGAATGTGATTTAATTTTGCTTGCAATAAAAGATTCTCACGTCCTGTAAGATATTCATCCACAGTAGTTTCTTGTTGAACATATCCAATTCTTTCTCGAACTTTTTTTGCATTTCCCATTACATCAAACTCTGAAATCAAAGCTTGACCCGAGGTAGGTTTTAACAAAGTTGTTAGAATCATCATCGTAGTACTTTTTCCAGCACCATTTGGACCCAAAAATCCAAAAATCTCACCAGTATTTACTGAGAAAGAAATATCATTTACTGCAATAACATCACCAAAAGATTTTGTCAGGGATTTTGTTTCTATAGAATACAATGATTTGATCGCTTTTTTCAATTATAAATTACTAAGTATTCATTAATCTTCATAAAAAATTTAAAGCGTTACTCTAGAAACTAGAATATGAATGGATTATGTCAGAAATGTCACTCATCAAATGTAGAAATTACACTTTTAGATGGAATTCCTGTTTGTGCAAGATGTTCAAAAAAAGATAATTAATCAAAAAAGAATTATAGAAAAAAATTATTCAATTTCTTTGAATTCTTCTTTTGTTATTCTTAGAATGATTTTTTCACCTATTCCCCAAATTTCAGATTTCGGTAAAATTTTTGAATGAATCATTCCATTGGTTACTTCAATCGATTCTAATTCATGAGTATCAGGATGACGAAGTAATCGTTTAACTTTACCAATTTTGTGGCGATTTATATCAACTACTGGAATTCCAGATCTTACTGGAGGTCGACTAAGAAGTAATGATTCCTCAGAGAATTTATCGATATAATCTTCTGAGAGGTAGTAATCTTTGTGAAATCCTTGATGAATTGTAACACCAGATACGACAAGGGTATCTTGATTAATATGAATATGTTTTACTTTACCATATTCGATTCCTTCTCTATCAATTACAGTTTTCCCAGTAAATGTATCTGCAGTAGCCACATTTTTTGGCATTCCTTCTAATTTTACGGACATGCAATCAATTAACAGAATTTGTTTATCATATGAAATATCAGAAATTTCTATCAATGAGGTTAAATTACTTGACAGGGAGAAAAATACGCATGGAAATCAACGAAGAGAGATTCAGACCTATTTTAATTACAAAAGGCAGAAAAACAGGTAATGAACATTCAGTAATGCTTCGGGCAGTAAAATATAACAATAAAATTTACTTTTCAAGACATAAACCAGATGGGGATTGGTTTCAGAATGCAATTGCAAACCCACAAATAAAAATTAAGTATAATGACACAATTTTTGTTGGAAATGCAAGAATTGTTACAGACGATATCCTTAATGAAAAAATTTCTCAATTAAAATATCCAGGCGAAAAGAGAGCTAAAGAAAAAAGAATTGCAATTGAAATAACATTAGATTAAAATTATTTTGAAAATTCTTAAAATAATTTTCTCTAAAACATGTCTAGATTATCAAAAGAGACAGATTATATCAATTTAAAAAAATGTGTTATTAGAATAGAGATAATAAAAAGTCCCATAATTAAGACATCAAAAGATGTGATATTGTTTTGAAAAATAGCCATTCATAAAATTATACAAGATGAACAATTGTAGAAATTCCTCTTCGATCAATTTCAACATCATTTTCAATTTCACTTACAGTCACAGTAAATGAAATGACATCACGTTGTTTTGCATTTTCTGCATAAAGTTTCAAATGTATATCCATCTCATCAAAATCTTGTAAAGGTAAATCAGTTTCATCCAAATATGCACCACATGTGGATTCGATTCTAAATCTATCATGTTTAAAATGAAACCCGAGTTTCATTTTTCTTCCTTCTCTACCATGACCTTTTACATTAACATCAATTATTCCAGGATTCGTTTCAGTATAGCTTGATTTATGATTTACAAAAACTCCAATTTCCAGAGGTTTGCCTGCAGTAGATTCAGCCATTTTTTGAATTCCATCATTCATGATAACATCAACTCCTTTGATAGATTGAGCTATCTTTGCAATCCAGTCATTTGTTCTGGTAATAGTTGCATGTATTCCTGCACGTCTTCGTTTGTCTTCATCCTCAGGTAATTTGTAATAATCCACCCATGCCTCATAATCATGAGAAATATCTTCAATGAAATCAATACATGTCCGCTTATAGTCATTCACGTTATCTGTTCTTAATGATGCATCGTCAGTTCGCATTCCATCATAATCCATCGGCATTGCCATATTACAAGTAAATCAAAGTTCTAAAAAAACCAATCTCAAAAAAAATAATGATTATAATAGGAATTTGATTTTGAAACAATAATGATATTTTCTGAACTTACAAATGATTTGCAAGTTCAATTAAAAAGAGATTTGGCACAAATTAAATTTCTATTAAAAAAGAATCCAACAGCAGGATATGTTAAGATTGTAGAGATTGGAAAGGAAGTTGGAAGAAGACACAATATCAAATTAATAGTAAATTTTCCAGGAGTAGGAAAAATTGAGGATTTTGAAATGTATGGAAAAAGAGATTTGAGTTTGATAATTGATCATGATTTAAGAAAATTTTCAATAGATAGAGAAATTATCAAACATAAAGCAAAAGAAATTCTCGGAGACGTAGAAACACAAGATGCTTACATGAATGATGATAAAGAAGGTGTAAGAATACATACAAAAAATTGGAAAATTGACATTTTGCCTCATTCAGTCCACATTTGGACAGAAATTGATGATAAAGTAACAACATTCTGTGATTGGCTTATGGAAAATGCATATGTAATCAAAAAATAATAGCAGTTTAAAAAAAATTAAATATTTTCTAGTTTTTCTAACAATTCTTTTGCTTCAGAATTTGCTGGTTGTAGTTTTAGAATTCTATAACAACAATCTATTGCGTCATCTTTTTGTTCCAAAGATAAATGGACATTAGTTTTGAGACTCAGGGTTTCAACATCAGAGTCATTAAGTTGAAAAGATTTTTCAAAATAAGGTAATGCTTTTTCCGATTCTTCTAAAATGTAAAAAACACTTCCCATAATGAACATAAAATCTGGATCATCAGAATATTGGGATTCTAAACTTTTCCCAAATTCAATAGCCACATCATACTCTCCATTTCTAACTAACTTTTTGAGACGACGTTTTGGATGTTTGAATAGACCTACCATATGAAATCATTTTTTTGTATTGTATTAATAATTTGAATGTACAAATTTCATTAAGAAATACTCATAATTCCTTCTTTAATTAAATATTGAATTCCCTGAACAAATGAGTTATCATCAATTGCTCCATCTGCCCACCAACCTGCATTGTTCTTTATCCATGCAGGGATTTCATTGGTCCCAGAACCAGAACCTTGTGAAGTTGGAGGAATTTCCATAATTCCTTCTTTAATTAAATATTGAATTCCCTGAACAAATGAGTTATCATCAATTGCTCCATCTGCCCACCAACCTGCATTGTTCTTTATCCATGCAGGAATATTTTGTGTAGGTGTAGATGTAGAATCTCCTTCACCAGCATATACTGGAACTACAATTTCTAAATAATCTGCAGGACCAGATGGAACAATTCCTTGAGGAGCAAGACCATAAATCCAAATTACATAATGTACATCACCAGGTTCTTCTTTTACAATTATGTCAAGAGTTGCTAGTCCCGATGGAGAATACAAAAAGGGTTTATTTTCTTCTTGAGCAATGGATCTAAGAGGAGTCAAATTATCATCTACTACTAGAAAATCATATTGAACTTGATTCAAAAATTCAGTGTCATCATATTTACTGATAAATTTAATGATCAACTGCATCTCACAACCATGCATTGGATCTTCAGGACCATAGAATACGTATACTTGATATTGATAATTGGTTGTAGGTTTCTTTATAGCAGTACTTTTTTCAATATTTGTATCACAGCCTTGAGATGAAAATTCATCAGAAGTTGATGTGATTCCCTCAAATGGACTTTGTTGTACATATTCTTTATAATCTAATAATTCAAATTTGTATTCAGGGGGAGGGATCCCTTCTGAAACATGCGTTAATGTTGAAGCTTTTATCGGGAATGGGAAACCATCAACAATCCAAACTTTACTTGTAGCCCCACCAGTCTTCCATGAAACCAGAACAGTATCCCAAGTTCCAGATTGAATTGAAATTGTTTCAGTTCCAGATGGCATCACTTGTTCACCACCAATATTTCCAATTTTGCCCCAAGATACCTGAGAGAATTCTTTCGGACCTTTTCCACCTGCTCGGTCATCAGACGTTGCAAACGCAGATAGCCATGCAACTGAAGACTTGAAAGCACCTCGATAAACACCTAATTCTTCACTACCGCCAGTTGGTTCTGGAGCAATTTTTCCTAATTCCATTTCACCAACAATTCGTTTATTGCCATCATAAACAACAACTTCTGCCAACCACTTTGTTTCACTTCCACTCTGGACATCACCCTTGATCCACATGTCTATTTCAAATGGAGTACATTCCTTGTAGTCTACATGACACACTGAATACGAAAAGAAATCACCATGTTTGAGACCCTCACCAACGTACCATGATCCATCTACATCAACACCACCTGATGAGCCATATTGTGCAAAAGATGAAGGGAAGAGTAAAGATCCTAAGAACAATGTTAGAATTAGTGGAACTACAAAAATTATTGCTTTCAAACCTAAAAAAAAATACCAAAACGGATAGTTAAACGTTATTCATATTTTATAAAATAAGATAATCTAGTAACAAAATAGAATTCAAATAAGCAAATATAGAGGAAAATTTACTTAAATTTTAGAAATGTGCGAATGTTCAAAAATCCACTTGTTTGAAGTAGAGTTTAAGCTTGATGGAATGACAGTAGTTCCAACGCATAAGAATTGCGGATTTGCACTAGATGAAAAACAAGCAGATAAGTTTCAAAAAGAACTAGTAAAATCATGGGGATTTGAGGAAGAGGAAGAATAAAAAAAGAAAAATTAGTAAGTAAATAATTACTTAATGTTCTGCGTTTTTACAAACATTCTGTGAACATTCACAAGTAGCATCACAGTAACATTCACCTTGCATTGCACAATCACATTCAGTATTATTCTCTGCTTGTGCTGCACAACCACATGCTGCGTCTGACATAACATAGAACAAGAATTACTAGTTTAAAAGGTTAGTATCACTAATTGGAGGCTATTTTCTTAAAAGTACAAGTAAATCAGTACATGACTTTTGTATAAGGGCAGCTTGTTGTAATAATAAATTAGAATCAGCATCAATATCAAAAGCAATTTTTAAAATATGAAAAAGATCTTGCCTCCCATTCAAAGTATTTTTAATTTTTACAAAGTTTTCTTTGTTTACATAACCCAAATAAAAATAACAATCAGATAGCATTGAATTTTTTACAAAAAAATCATATTTTTGTTGAATTATTTTTGAATTGGCATTTTGTTCAATCAAATCAGAGAATCCAATTGTAGATTTTAGCATGCGTTTAAGTAAAACAGGAGTAGTTCTTTGAATTCCAACTGTTTGCTCAATTACTGAAATATTTTCATTAATCGAGTTTTTTTCTAATTTTCTAAGTAAATCAAGATTATGTGAAGGACTTAATTTTTGATGATTCAAAGAGAGGATGGCATCTGCTAAATAATATGAAGCACATTTTTGCCAGCAAGGTGCAAACACGTCAGAAGTTTCAATTGCATCTCTAGTTTTTTGACAACAAAATAAAGATTCAATCAAAGAGTTTTTTGCCAGATCAGCAAATAGAGAATTGCGTTTTTCTTTAATTTTTGAGAGAAACATTCGCAAATCCCAAGAATCGTCCTGAATTATTTGTAGATTATCATATTGAAGAAGTTTTTTTGATTGGGTTTCTGAAAAAGTTGCATGATGAATTAAAACAAGTTCGTTATTGAATTGAATTATTTTATCTGAATCAGATTTTCCATCAAAAACTACTATATCAAATCCACATGAATCAAAATGATTTTGAGAAGATCTACAGCCACCTAATCCAATTGGGAAATCAGATATTTTTTGTTCTTCTATAATTTTTTTCAAATCCATTATATTTCATAGAATTAGATTTTCTATAAAGAAACCAAGTCATAAAAATTTACAAATTCATGTAAAGTGAAAACATTTCCTTTAAATTGAGACGAGGTCTGTTTTTCATCAAGCTCCTATAGTGTAGTCCGGTTAAGCATTTTGGCTTCTCAAGCCAAAGACTCGGGTTCAAATCCCGATGGGAGCACCATAATGATTTTGAGAGTAAATAAAATACTAAAAATGTAAAATTATGACTTTAAATAATAAAATTACAAAGATGCAATATTGGGATTAAAAGAAATTGAATTAAAAGAAGAATATCGTTCAGATAAAAATGACATAGTTACGGAATTTTTCTTCCCTTGTCTTGGTCAATGCATAGAATATAACAGATGTGTAGATTTTCTATCAATTCAAACTTTAGCTACAATTGCTATGGCATTTGAAAATTTTGTTGGAGGAAAAGCAAGAATTAGAATGGTGACAGGTCATAGATTCAAAACAGCTGATTTGAATTTGTTTACAAAGTTATTTTCTGAAAGATACACAAAAGCATTTGATGGTCGATTTATCAAAGATTCAAAAATTCAGAAATTACAAGACCTTGTAGATAATGGCCAAATTGAACTTAAAATAGCAGTGCCAAATTCTGAGCAAATAGCTGATTCATTTTCAGAAAGAATTGGAATATTCAGAGATGATGAAGATCAAATAGTTGCATTTACTGGAACATCTAAAGAATCATTTTCTACTCAAACAAGAGATTTTGAATCAGTAGACGTATTTACATCATGGAATGATAAGTCCAGAATTGAAAGGAAAGTAAAAGATTTTGAAGAATTGTGGGAAAATAAAACAAAATATGTAGATGTGTATAATTTTATGGACGCAGAAGAAAATAATCTTTTAAAGTATTCATCAGAGTGGATTTCCAAAAACTAGAAAGAAAATGAATCATCTAATCTAGATTTATTTTCATAGAAATTCATTTTGTTGATTTTGTAATAGATTACTTCTCCTCGACGTTCAATAACTGCAATAATTGGTTCTTTTCCCATTTGAGTGATTTCTTGAATCTTTTTTTGTAAGGTTCCCATCTTTTCCTGTTGTCCCTCAATCAGGCCAAAGATGAGAAATTTAGCACCTTTTTCTCCAAAGTGTCCTCGTTCATAGACTCTGAAGTCAGAACCAAATCCAAATCCATTTTTGACAACATACCCACGATTTCGAAGATCACGATAAATCAAAAATTGAGTCAATATATCAGAATTGGTTTTATGACATACATTCATAAAAAAATCAAAATCAATCTGTTTTTTTCCTTTTTTTAGAATCAATTTTTTAGAATATAATAGATAAAGAGTTTCAAATGATTTTAGAAATAATTGTTCATTTTCCATTTCCCCATATCCCTTTTGTTCTAGTTCATGAATCATTTTTTTATCAGAGATGCAAGTCTGATCTGACTTCATCTCACCATGAACTAAAGGAGTTTCATCCATTCTGAAATGAAAATCGAAAGATTTCCATATAAGCATTGGAAAATACGAGTAAAATACGAGTAACCGTTAAAATATGGGCATTTTGGTTTGAGGATATCATGCATGGTGCAAATTATAGAGATGGAAAAGGCCAAGTATTCACTAGAAAAGAATACATCAAAGGTAAACCACAGATCAAAATTGCAAAATTTCAAGGAGGTAAAAGGGGAACATACCAATACTGTGTTCAATTATTGTTAAATGAAAAAATTCAGATTAGACATATGGCAATTGAATCAACTAGATTAGCAGCAAATAAAACATTAGAAAAAACTACAGGAGAATCAGGTTACTATTCTAGACTTCGAATTTATCCTCATAATTTACTTCGTGAAAATAAACAAATTGCAACAGCAGGTGCAGACAGAATCTCAGAAGGAATGAGAAGAGCATGGGGAAAAGCTACAAGTTTAGGTGCCAGAGTTAAACAAGGTCAATGCATTATGGAACTTTATGTAAATGGTGATGACCATCTTAATGCAGCAAGAAAAGCACTACATGGAGCATGTGTAAAATTACCAGGAACACCAACAATCAAAGTTATTGATTGGAACAAATTATCACCATAAATTTTCTAAATCAGATTTTTTTAGTTTTATAAATTCTAAAAATTCTTCAAATTCTTTTTTTGTTGGTTCACGATTTAGGATTCTTTTAGATTGATAATAAAATGAATTGTAAATCCTACCAACAACAATACCCATTGCAAATGATTTTGAATTATCGATTGCCGAAAGGGTTAGAATTAGTTGTTTAATGTCATCTTTGTTAGAAATTGTGTCTTGGATTTTTTGATATATTTTCCCTAGTAACAGCTCATTCATAAGATATCTTCATTAAAATAGTTAAAAACAGTTTAATATCCAAATTCATCCTGTAGGATTGTTGCAGTTATAGTACAGTCTGGTTAGTACTCGTGCTTGCCAAGTACGTGACCCGGGTTCAAATCCCGGTAACTGCACCATCTATTGATTTTTCAGAGTTAGTCCAGATTTTATGATTTCTAGTGCATCATACGCTTTTTCAGGACGTGGTAACTGGATTGCAATTACATTATCTTGTCCATATCTAGATTCAGGAGAATTAACTACAAGCATGGATGTGTTTGCAAGAACTTCAAAGAATTTTAAATCAGTTTTTGCATTAACAAGAAATTTCTCAGAAATATTGCCTATTGAAAATGTCAAAACAATTTCAACAAAAACATTTCCCAATCCATCTTGAAGTATGTTAAGATCAGTATTAACAGAAAATGATTGTCCTTCAATTTTTGCTCGAATTAAACCATATTTTTCTTCTTCAATTATTATACAAGGAGTTTCTTTACCTTCAAAATCAAAAGTCGTAATTCCATTATGAACACTATCTAACATCTTTTGTAATTCGTCAGACATTTTCTTTATCCTTTAATGAAGAGATTACATGATCACCAGATTTTACCAAGAAAGGAGAAATAAATGCAGTAACAATAGAAATGATACCAACTAAAGGGAACAAGAATGCACTAACAGCACCAATGTCAACGCCAGTCTTTATTATTACAATAGAGAATTCTCCTCTTGGAGCAGCAAGAGTAAATGCAGAACGTAATGACTTTACACGTTTTTGTCTAAATATCAAGTTGCCAATCATGTTTCCACCAAACTTCATTCCAATGGCAACTACAATTAATGCGATAGCTACAAAAATATAATTTTCAAGTTGTGAAACATCCATTAAAGCGCCAACTGAGATAAAGAAAATTGCCACAAACATGTCTTTAATTGGACTAGATAGTAATTTTGCAACTTCAGCTGATTTTGAATCAGCAACTAAAACTCCTGCTAAAAAGGCTCCAATTGCAACTGATAATCCTACAATATTTGCAAGTAAAGCATATCCAAAACAAAGACCAAGAACACTAAGAAGTAAAATTTCACGATGTTCAGCTGATGCCACTCTATCAATAAGTGGAGGAATTACACGAATTCCAATAGTAAAGGTTCCAACAATAAGACCAGTAGCAACTAAAACAACAACAACAACAGATTCAACAGAAATGGTTCCAACTAAAGCAATGGATTGCAATGAAGAAATCAAAATTACTGCAATGACGTCTTCTACAATCAAAATACCCAAAACAAGAATGGATGATTCTTTTTTGATTTTTCCCGTATCTTCTAAAATTTTCACAATTATCGCAGTACTAGAAATAGATAATGCAGCTGAAATGAATAACGCATCCATAAATTGAAGACCAAGTGCAGTTGAGACATAAAATAAAGCACCCAAGGTGGAAAACAAACCGATTGTTCCAATACCTATTGCAACACGACCAATACTTTTGATTTTGGCATATGGAAATTCAATTCCAATAACAAAAAGAAGTAAAATAACACCAATCTCCGCAAAAAGATTCAATGCTGAAATATCAGATAAAATTCCTACGCCATCTATTATATCAGAAGGAGGACCACTTTCAGGTAAAATCCATGACCATAAAGGAGATAATGGTCCAATTAACATTCCTGCAAAAAGATAACCAATAATCAAGGGTTGTTTGATTTTAAAAAAAGCCAGAGTGATAATGGCCCCAATAATCATGATAAATGCCAAATCAGTGATAAAACTAGTATGCGGGAGTTCAGGAGTAATTTGTTCAATTAAACTAGTGACAGTATTATTTAATGAATTTTGAATTCCATCTGGATCTAATTGAAGTAAAAAATTTTGCATGATTTAACTAGACAAATTTCTTTAAAAATGATTGCGCATGATTTTAAAAAAAATGAAAAAATGATTAAAAGTCAGGCTCAAATTAATTTGAAAATCTTTAACCTCTTTATTTCATATAATTTTAATTTCAATACAGAATGATGATTAGGTCAACTGAAGAAATGAAGAGATACGACCTGGGGTACCTGACTGTATAATTGGTTACACTGTAATCACCCAATTTTTAATAGTACGGTATTATACCGTACTATATGATTCAATGTGAATTTTGTACAAGAGGGTTTATCGAGACAGTTAATGGGTTAGCTGAGAAAACCTTCCACGAGTTACTTCATGAACCAATTGTTGTTAACAAGTAACCCTTTACATTTTTTATTTTAGACCCAACTTTTTTATCGTCAAATTACAATTCAAATTCATATGACTACTAAAAATAAAAAAGCAAAAGGAAAAAAAGTTGTTAAAAAAGTTGTTAAAAAAGTTGTTAAAAAAGAACCAAGTCAATCAGCAGTATTAAAAAAAGTTGCATCAGTATCAGATTCTAATAAAACATTACAAAAAGAGATAAAATCAATGTCAAAGATTTTTGGGGAGAACCAAAAAGTATTGATTTCAATGAAAAAGATGATTGATTCACTTACATCAACATTAGAACAAATTCAAAAACAATCAAAACAAATCAACATAATAGAAGAAGACACACAGAAATTATATGCAGGATTAAATCAAGTCAGAACACAATCCAGTTTAGTAGATAAAATCAATAATCAAACAACAAAACTTCAAGAAGAGATTTCAGAAATACAAAAATCATCAAAAACTCAAAATATATCACAGAAGGTAGATGACAGTGCAAATTCAATAAGAAATAATTCTCAGATGATTATCAAAATTGCTCAAAGAATTGATGAAGTACGAGATGATCTTAGAAATGTTTCTGGTAAAACAGATTCATTTTTAGAAATAGGTTCTGAAATGAATAAATTAAAAAATAATGTAGAAAAAATTTCAGAAAAAACTACAAAAATTGAAACAGGTTCTCAAATCATTGAAAGTATTAAACAAGAATTTGAGAAAATTGCTGAAGGGGCATCAGATACTTCAAATATCAATTCAGAACTGGATGCAATCAAAGTTGCAATTGATGCAGTTTCAGGAAAAGCATCAAAAATTGATTCATTAGGTGGAGTAATTGATGGACTAAAACAACAATTTGACACTATTTCATCCCAAGTGAATTCAGTAGATAATTTGAGTCTAGAATCTATCAAAGATATGTCTGTAAAAATAGATAAAATTGAGACAGATATGAAATCACTTTCTCAAAGAGCAGATTCAACAGCATTTGTTGGAGAAGGACTAAAATCAGTTCAACAAGAAGTTTCAAGTTTTAAGCAAAACGTCTTTGATAAAACAAACAGTATTGAACAAAAAATATCTTCAGTTTCAGATATTTTAAAAAGACAAGATGCATCAGTTATAGAATTTCATAAAAAATCGGAAAAATTATTTGAAGAAGTTCAATCAGTCAAAAATGTTACAAACAAAGCAACAAGTGATTCATCAAAAGAAATGATGGCATTATTGAAACTATCAGAATTTCAATCAAATATCAGAATGAATACTGAATCAAAATATGGTGACTCAAAAGAACTTGAAAAAATGGCGACACAAACTGCAGAGATTGTTAATTTATTTGATAGAATTTCAATTGAGTCAGGCGAAAAAATTCCACTGCCACACGAAGTCAGACAATGGGCAATTAGTAAAATTTTAGATTGTGCAGACAAGTGGGAGATTAGATTTAGTGACGTATATTCAATTCTTACAAATGCCATTGGACGAGATATGTTAAAAGAATCAGTAAGAGTGAAACAAATTAGAGATATTTATGGAATTAGAGCAGTAGATGAAATTAGAAAAGATCTAAATATTTCTTAGATTCCTATTTCATCTTCTTTTTGTAGTTGTTCTTTCTTTCTTTTCAACACAATAAAGATTCCAATTAATGCTGCAACCCAGATTGCACTTAACATCATATTTGCAGGACTAACGTACATGTATGGTGTAGCATCCATAATGTTGATTTTTAATAATAATGCTCTATCATTGACATCTAACATTCCTGTATGATATGCAGAATTATCTTTTGAAATAGATGAAATTTCATTAACGCTTGTAATCATAGTGTCTATGTTATTTTGAATTCTGATGAAATTAGTAGATTCTGTACTAAATATCCAAACAGGATTTTTGGCAACAACTTTGCCATTTGTATCGACGGTTTCAGGAATATTTGTCATTACTAAATCTAAATCAGATTGAATCGATACTAAATGATCATGAATAACTAAAGGATCAGAAGAAGATACGATGCCATCAAGATTTCCTCGAATTCTATCCAAAGGGTAAATGTCAGTGTTGTAACCAGAAATTGCCATGTAACCGCCAAATACAATTATTGTAAAAATTGTGATCATTGCAAGTTTGTAAATATTATTTGCCGTTTTTTCCTTTTTAGTTAGAGATTTATCGCTACTTGGTTTGTTTCTTTTAAATCGCGTATGAGACAAACTCATGTAAGCAATAAAGAAAAAACCAATAGTTTGAAGTGCAATTATAGGTACAAAAATTGGGTTATTTGAAAATATAGAAATAAAAATTCCCATTATTCCATATACGCCAAAAAAGATCTCCAAAAGAGTGGTTTGAGTAAAGGGGAGATTATATGCTTTATTTCTCCAATCATCATCTTTAGATATAATTCCATATTTGGGAGTTCGAAGAAATTCATTTTTCTTGCCAAGAACTGCATCAAAAACTGCAACAGTATTGTTTACAGACATTCCTGCATTATAGACTAGTAATGATGGAAGTAATTTTGCTCGTGACTTCCAGGATTTACCATACATGCCCTGTATAATCACAATAAAGGCACCCGGCCCCATTGCAAGATATGTTGCTAAAGTAATTGCAGGAAGAAAGCTTACTACATAGAGGTTGATTTCTGCGGCCAACAATACAGGTAATGCTAAAAATTGTATCAACATTAGAGGGTAAACAATATGACGGGTGAGTTGTATGAATGCCTGAATTTTTGCTTCTATTGCAACTTTGCGTTTCAATGTAATATCAGAAAGTAATTTTACTGCACATTGAATTGAGCCCTTTGCCCAACGAAATTGTTGTCGTTTTGCTGCATTCATCTGAGCAGGTAGTTCAGCATCAACTACAACATCAGGTAAAAATACACATTTCCATCCCTTCATTTGTGCTCTATAACTCAAATCAAGATCTTCAACTAATGTTGCAGTATGCCAACCTCCAGCATTCTCAATACAAGTACGTCTCCAAATTCCAGCAGTGCCATTGAAATTCATGAATAAGTGTGAATTGCTTTTTGCTTTTTGTTCTATAAGAAAATGAAAGTCAAGACTCAGAGCTTGTACTTGAGTAATTGTAGAGTAATTTTCATTTACATGTCCCCAACGACACTGAACCAAACCAATATTAGATTTAGAAAAATGAGGGATTGCCCGTTTAAGAAACCACGTAGGAGGAATAAAATCAGCATCAAAGATAGCAACAAGATCAGTATCAGTGGTTTGCATTGCATGTTTCAATGCACCTGCTTTGTACCCTTTTCTTGTGCCACGTCGTACATGTTCGATTTGAAATCCTTGCATTTTATAATCATCAACAACTTCTTGAAGCAATTCAACTGTTTCATCATCAGAATCATCACACACCATAATCCGCATTTTGTTTTTTGGATAATCTAAGTTACAAACTGCATCCACAAGTCTCTTTGCAACATACTTTTCGTTGTAAATTGGTAATTGGATTGTAACTGAAGGAGTTCCCAAATCAGCACTCATAGGAACATCTTTTCTTTTTCGAGAAAGAAATGCAAGATAATAGAAATTTACAGTATATGCAGTAATTATTACAGCAGATATTATGAACAGATCAAAAATAAGTTGTGTGAAAGGATTAATCGCCATATTCCTAGTCTCACTGAAACACTAATTGTTATTTATAGTTGCAAAAATGGCACTATTTTTGCTCAAATATCTTAATTGCTTGTGGAGGACACACACCTTCGCATGCAAGACAAAAAATACAATCTGGCTCTTTTGACATTAATGGTTTCTTCTCAGATGCAGGGTTTCCAGGAGAATCAAACCACTCGTAAACACCAACAGGGCATGCTTCAATACATGCGCCATCTGCAACACAAATATCATAATCGACTGAAACAAATTCTCCCCAAACACCCATGATTCCATTCTCAGAACCTCGTCTGCCCCAAGTTTTGATGGTGTGTTCAGCAGCTTCGTGTGATTTTGATTGTTTCATTTTTGATTTATAATCAATATCAATAGGACCAGGTTTTGCACCATCTGGAATTTCAATAGATGCATCATCTTCCTCTTCTTCATCATCTGTTGCTTCAACAGGTTTTGGTTTTGCGCCAAGTACAATTTTTGCCAAAGGAGTTAATTCTTCTAATCTTTGAACAGCACCGACTTCAGAAATATTTTCAGATTTTGCCAAATAAGAAATCATTTTATCAGCCAAAATGGTGTTACGTAAAATGGTATCAATAATCATTTTTGCAAAATGATCTGCCTTCTTTCTATAATCTTTAACCCAATTAGGATCCCCAAATTTTTCAATTGGAAAAACTTGATAAATAATATCTACAACTTCACCCGAAACAATTTCTACAGTGATAGATAATTCAACTTCTTCATATCCTCTTGCATCAGGATCTTTCATGTTACGCTCTGTCCAATTATAGGTTGCAAAGATTCTATCAGCATACATATCCATTTCAAATACTTTTTTGAGTCCATCATGAACAGATTTCAATTCTGCTGGATCTTCAAGAGTTATCGGCAATCTATAAAGTCCAAGTTTGAATCCATGTAAAGGATAAACACCACGTTTTACAGTTTTATCCTCCATTGACCATACACGTTCTTTTAGAAGCAGTGACATTTGATTTTGATGAATTAATTTTATTTAAAAAGGTTATCAGTCATCAACAAAAGAAATATTCAGAATAAAGTACAAACATCATCTAATTTTCAGATCTTCTTAAATCCATTTTAAGATCAAAATCAGGATATGAAGTGATTTTTTTGTTTTTATTTGAAGTATTTTAGGTGATTGTTCAGAATAAATCATTTCACTAATCTCATCAAAAATATCATTTTTATGTAAATAGAATTCAGTAGAACTGTTTGAAACTACAAAAAGTTGCAGTGATAAGTAAAGTCGGATCAAAGGATTCGGAACAAGCTGCAAAAGACGTTGCAAAAAAACTGTTAGCAAAGAAATCCACAGTATACATAATTTCACCAATAGAAGTAGAAGGGACAAAAAAAATTGAAACGCTTGAAGAACTAAAAAAAATCAGACTAGACTTAATTATTACACTTGGAGGAGATGGAACAACACTCCGAGTTTTTAGGAATTTAGATAATGAAACACCAATTTTAACCATCAATGTAGGTGGGAATAGAGGAATTTTAGCTGAAATAACAATTGAGGAAATTGATGATGCAATCAATCAAATTTTAAAAGATAAATTTTTCTTAGATACTAGAACAAGAGTTGTTGCATCATGTGGAGGCAAAGAATTTCCACCTGCGTTAAATGAGATTTATATCAGTAGAACTAACCTCACTAAAACTTCAGAAATCAATATTAAATTTCAAAATGATGTTGTGAAACAAAAAATGGATGGGGTAATCATTGCAACTCCTAGTGGTTCAACAGGTCATTCATTTTCATTAGGAGGTCCAATTTTACATGAAAGTTTAGATGTTTTAATAATTACACCAGTAGCTCCAGTGTATAGATTAGAATCAATTGTAGTTCCAGATGAAAAAATTGAAATCACATCTTCTCATGATTCTAGTATTGTAATGGATGCACAAGTAGTAAAAACTGCAGGGTTTGATGAACCCATCATAATTAAAAAATATAAAAAACCAGCAGTCTTCGTTAGATTAAAAAAACGAGGACTAAGACAAATGAGCAAACTTGGATTTTAGAATTTTAGATGCTAGTGCATTTTATGCAGGAGTTCCATTTAGAACATCAGATGATTGTTACACAACAACATTAGTTTATGATGAAATAAAACACATCAAAAAAAATCACGATGCTTTAGGAACTTTACTTGAAACGAATAGACTAAAAATTAGAGAACCAAGAGAAAAATCAATTGATTCAGCTATACAAGCTGCAAAAAATACAGGGGATTATCCACAATTGTCAAAACAAGATATATCAATAATTGCTCTATGCATTGAAACCAAAGGAGAGATAATTACAGATGACTTTGCAATTTCAAATGTGGCAAAAAATCTAGGGCTAAATATTTCACCAATAATGACTAAAGGAATCAAAGATGTAGGAAAATGGATTCATTATTGCCCAGGATGCAGAACTAATCATCCAAATGGAACAGAATGTCCAATTTGTGCAACTCCATTAAAAAGAAAATTACTAAAAGAATGATGTTTCACAGAATAAAAATTTCTATAAATCATGTAAAGTTTTTTGATTAGATTTTTTAAGAAATTTACTTTTAGTGTCTAGAACTTTTTTGATTTTTTTTGCTCTTGCTTCACCCAATCCTTCAACTTTTGCAAGTTCTGCAGTAGTGGCAGTAAAAACTTTCAATGGTGTTCCAAATTTTTCAAGCATTCTAACAGCAAATTTTTCACCAATTCCAGGTAAACTACAAAGCGATGAAAGTTGTTGTTTTTCTAAATCAGGAGATTTTTTTATTTTTTTCAAGTATGGTCCTTTAGGAGCATCTTTTCTAGAACACATTGAAACCAATAATTTTGCAGTGTGTGATGCACTAGGAGTAGGGATTATAGGAATTTTAAAATCAAGTGTGACGGTAGAAATTGCACCATAAAATATCAAAGGGTTTTCAGTTATTTCTTCAATTTCATCTACATTTCCCTCCATCAAAACAATTGGATTCTCAAAATGTTCCTTTAGCCTAGTGCATTGATCAAAAAGTCGTCCATCAAAAACAGAAGCCATCAAATCGCGAATACTTTTTCTCTCAACAATTGTTTCAGGAGCAACGATATAATCGCCAATTGGTAAAGTTTTCATTTCAATATTAAGACCAACGGATTTTAAAAGATCAGGAATTCCACTTTTCCGTTCTCGTTCATCTACAATGATTCTAAGAGTTTCTAATTTCACACACTACACTTGTAATGAATTGTTAATATCTTATATGAAACAAGTTAAAGGAATTATTTTCGGGGATTGTCTTCTGCAGGGGGAGCAGGATTACCAGAACCACCTTTCATCATTTCAGTAATTTTCGTTTCTTGTTCTTTGAGAGTTTCTTTTACACGCGTTTCTTGTTTTTCTAATACTGTTGCACGTGTTTTTGCCATTTCAATTTTTTCTTCTAACTCATCAATGGACTCTTTTTTAGTGGATTTTATCAAAACTGTGCCTGCTTGTTTGAACACTGCATCATCATCTGCAATTTTTTTTAACTCCTCAAGAGCTTTTGTACTTTCAGCTTTTTCAATCTCAAGATGTTGTTTTTGGGTCATAATTGATTGTAGACTCTGTTGAGTTTGTTGTAATTTCATAATTTGTTCTTGAAGCCATGGAGGCATTTGTGGTGATGACATAGTTATTCAAAAATAAGATTTCATTATATCTTTACCGATTCTATTGAATCATAGCTTGCCTGGATTAATCGAAGTGTAGAATTTAGATTTGCACGTAAATGAGTTATCTGATCAGATTCAAGAGCAATTGTGATTTTTTTCTCAAGTGATATTTTGGTTTTTACAGGATTATCGGGATAGAACTCATTATCAGTATTTACAGAATCAAATATTGCCCTTGTCTTGTCTTTAGCATTAATAGAAATTTTTGCACTAAAGTTTAATGTCATATGCAGTTCCAGCTACTTTATAGCTGCATTTCTTACAAGACCAAATTCCAACAGCATCTCTACCAAATGTTTTAGAACCACACTCAGGACATGATCTCTTTTCTTTTAATTGAAGGTGAATTTTGGTATATTGTTTTCTAAGTTTAATTCCATATCTAGCACCCAGTCCCTTTAGAGATTTTTTTGCTTTTGCCATTTTATTGACCTCCCTGTTGGGCTGCTTTTAATTTTTCTCTTATTTGTGCCCCAACTTTTACTGATGTTTCACCACATTTTACTATCTCATCTAAAGTAAATCCGTCATTTCCACCCTTTTGTAGAGCGCAAATATTTCCATCAGAATCACTAGTAATTGTAACTCTTGCATCCATACAAGCCCACTCATCACCATTTGGATCAACTACGATATGATTTCCAATTTTTGCCATTGTGACAGATACAGGAATGGTCATAATTGGTAATTGTGTGTCTTCACCTTCAGCAAGTACCGGTTTTTCATCAGTCCAATTCCATTTTGGAGTTTTTGATGACAGTAAAGCCATAGTGGCAGCATAAGAACAAGCATCAAAGAGATTTCCATCATAATCCACAACAACATTATCGGCAAATACACCAATTACAGATTTGTCTTTCTCAATTACAAGTTGTGAAACATCAATCATATGACTTTCTCTAATTCCTCTATCAGTAACTCGTGCTAATTCAATTACTGGTGGTTGTGGAGGTCCAGTCTCAACTGTTGGATGAGACAATGGTAAAAGTTCAGCAGTACAAATGAAAAGACCTTTGTCACCAGTATCTGGAAATGGTCTATCTGGTTGAATTTTCACACCACAAATAACTTCAGTATCACCTAGTCTGATTCTAGCAGAACCATTTGCTTTAGGAATTGCATTAATTTCAATTGATAATTCTCTTGCTTCATCTAATGCTCGTCCATCTACTCTTTTTCCTTGTTCAAGTAATTCAAGGATTTGTACTTTCTTTAATTCATTTAAAACAGAAACTGAAGCCATTTTTAATCTCCTTTCTTTCCAAAGTATTTGTCATTGAGTGCTTTCTTTTGAAGTTCATAAACAAGTTTACATCCATCTACTCCAACTTGAACACATTTTTTGTATTCTTCAGGAGTTAATACACCATCTAATTGTAATAATGTAATTTTTTCTGCACTTGGCATGTAACCAATTGGCATATCTGCTTGACCAGCTTGATCTTCCTCATTGTTTACATCAAGAATCACAGTATCTGCAACTTTTCCAGCAGCAATTGCTGCAACCATATCCCTCATTGGAATTCCAGCATCAGCTAATGCAACAGACGCAGCTGTAAGTGCTGCACAACGGGTTCCACCATCTGCTTGTAAAATTTCAATAAATACATCAACTGCAGTTCTTGGGAATTTTTCCAACATTACTGCAGGTTCTAACGCTTCTTTGATTACTTTAGAAATCTCAATCTCTCTTCTTGATGGTGCAGGATTTTTTCTTTCACCAACTGAAAATGGTTCCATATGATATCTAACTCTCAAAATTCCGGTATCAGTATTTGACATATGTTTTGGATGAACATCTCTTGGACCAAAAACACCAACCAATATTTTATTATCACCAAATTCAATGTATGCTGAACCATCAGCATTTTTTAATCCACCAGCTCTAATCATAATTCTTCTAGGTTCATCAATTTTACGTCCATCACAACGAATACCATTCTCGTCCAATAGGACCATTGTTGCGTCTCTTCCGCCCATTATGATTCACCTTTTGATTCTAACATTTCTTTCACTTGATCAGTCAAATTTGCAACATGTGCTTGCTCATTAACCATTTGAATTGCTTTTTTAGCCTTTAATAATCCCTCTGGGGATTCACAATAAACTACAACCCAACCATTTTGACCAATTGTGATTGCAGCATCAGTTGCCATCTCTATCATTTGAATCATTGTTCCTCTTTTTCCAATTAAACGTGGAACTTTGCTTGGAGAAATTTCTACTAATTCACCAGAATCAATTTGTCCTAGATCTCTATCAGAAATTGTAACAAGTGGATCACGGGTCCTATCAAAATTAGCAATCCTTGCAGCAACAAGATCCCCTGTTTTTAGTTTTGAAGAAAGTTCATCAGCATGAGCAGAAAAATCTCGTCCAAAAACATCTTGTGCAGGCAAGAATCCCACATAACATGAATTGATATCCAATTCCCAAGATAAAGAAGTATGAGAATTTACTTTAGCAATTACCAAGTCATCAATTTTTGGAATATACATTCCAGTTAACGGAATAACTTTTACAGAATCATCATAAATTTCAGAAATTCCAATGGCTGTTGAAATTATTTTATTTCCATCAAGAATTGTATTTTGCTCAGGTCTAAAAGGTCCGGTAGTTACAACATCACCAGGAACAACATATTTTCTCTTATCAGCCATTACTGCATAACCTCAACTGAAGCAGAACCTTTGGTAATAGAACCTAATCTGTCAATCACGTTTGGCCTTACTGCAGCGGGTATTTCAAGTATTGCTTTTAGAGAACCATTATTTTGCCATTCTTCTTTTTTTAGGGAACCTACAGATTTTAGAACAGAGTATGATTGAGATGCATATTGTGCAGGGATCACAATTTCCAATTGTAGGTTTTCAGATTTTAGAGCAATGATTGAACGCAATTTTTCAACAATTTCTTTTGCCTGCTCAGATACATTGTTGTGTGGATCAATTGATACTCTTGCATCTTTCATAGCTTGTTCAATTCTTAAAGGAGGGTGAGGTAAGTGAGTTCTTGGATCAACATAGGTCTTGGCAACAAACTCAACAATTTGTTTTCTCTTCTCTTCAATCATCTTTCGTCTTTGATCAGTAGTGAGATTTAGATCACCTTTCTGCATAATAATTTGAGCAATTTCAGTAGAATCTTCGGTTTTGAATGCTTTGAGTAATTTTTCAGTTGCAGGTTTTGTGCCTTTTCCAGAATCAGTGTAGATATCTTCTGAAACCAAAACTGCAGAAATATCTTTTTTCTTTCCTAGTTTGTATTCTAACGCAGGATCAGGTTTAACCAAAATTTCAAATTTTTCACCTTCAAATGAAAATCGAACCACAGTTACATCAGCCATTCTAAATGAACTAATGATTATTTGGTATTTATCTATACATAAAACCAGCTAGATTTTTATGTGGACTTCGAAGAATTTTTACAAGATTTGTCATCCTTAGAGATAATTAGTAAAGATAATAAAAAGATGTCTGTTAAGCTAAAAGGAATTCCATTACAATATGCAAATGCACTTAGACGAATTTGTCTTAATGGAGTTCCAGTATTTGCAATAGATACAGTAGATATTATTGAAAATTCATCAGTATTACCTGACGAAGGATTAGCACATAGATTAGGGTTAATTCCATTAAAGACGGATTTATCTAGATTTAATGAACCATCAAAATGTGATTGTCATAGTGAAACTGGTTGTTCAAATTGTAAAGTTATGTTAGTACTAGACTCCGGGGATTCAGATATCACTAGAACAGTTCTTTCTAGCGATTTGTCATCAGAAGATGATTCAGTTAAACCTATTTCAGAAAAAATCCCAATCGTTCAATTAGCACCAGGTCAAAAAATCAAGATAGAATGTTATGCAAGATTAGGACGAGGATTAGAACATGCCAAATGGAATTCTGCAACTATTTCAACATTGACAGATACTGACAAAGAAAATGAAAGTACACTCACTGTAGAATCAACGGGAGCACTTGAACCAGAACAAATCATTCTTACTGGAGTAGAAGAAGTTAACAAAAAATTAGGCGAATTCAAAGATATCATTAATCAAATTTCATAACAAACTAAGCATAGACATTATATTTGGGTTTTAAGGCGAATTATTCACATGACTAATCAAGTTGTTATACGCATGGCAAGCGATCTTAAGAAAGCATCAACCAAAAATGATGCTCCAATTTGGGCAAAACTAGCAGAATATGCACTAAAACCATCCATTGCTAGAAGAGACATCAATTTGAATAGAATTGCACAATTAACAAAAGATAATGACACAGTAGTATTCCCGGGAAAAGTTCTCGGAACAGGAGACATTTCTCATAAAATTACATTATACTCGTTCTCAATTTCAGATTCTGCAGCAAAAAAAATAATTGAGAAAGGTGGAAAATTAATCAGTTATTCAAAATTAATTGAAGAGAACCCTACAGGTAAAGAGGTAGTTTTACTTGGCTAATGGAAGAATAAACAAATCCATTAGAATGGCAAAACAGGAAACAGTAGTAAGAACAGACAGACCAATTGTAGTAAATGCAGAAAATCATATTGCGGGAAGATTATCGTCACATGTTGCAAAATTACTAATGAAAGGTAATAGAGTATCAATTGTAAATTGTGAGAAAATTATGATTAGTGGAACTAGGAGTAACATAATTCAAGAATACAGAGAATTTTTAGAAATTAACAGTATTATCAATGTAAAACACGGTCCTGTACACTATAGAAGACCAGACACAATCATAAGAAAAATGATTAGAGGAATGTTACCATATGAAGGAAAACCATCAGGAATTGCAGCACACAAAAGATTAAGAACATACGTTGGGTCTCCAAAAGAATTAAAATCACTAGAGAAAATTCAATTTGAAAAGGCATTGATTAAAAAGACCGCATCAAACTATACAACAATGGCAGAATTATGCAGAGTAATAGGGTGGACTGAATGACAATACCAAAAACTGAAATTTATTTTGCAACTAGAAAAACTGCTAGTGCACATATTTACATTACAAAAGGTCAAGGAAAAGTTAGAATTAATAATATTCCAGTGGAAATGATTCCACAAGAAACTGCACGTGAAGTAATTTTAGCACCACTAGAAATTACAGGTGATTTGAGAGATAAAATTAACATTTCTGTTAGAGTTAGAGGAGGAGGTTTCATGGGACAAGCAAGTGCCGCTGCAACTGGAATTTCTAGAGCATTAACAGGATGGACTAAATCAAAAAAAGAGCCTAAAGAACATCCATTCCCAAAATCTACCAGAGACGACCTTAGAAAAAGAATCTCAGATTTTGACAAATATTTAATCAGTGGAGATGCCAGAAGAAAAGAACCAAAGAAGTTTGGCGGACCTGGTGCAAGAAGAAGAAAACAGAAATCATACCGTTAGACTGTGAAGGCTATAATTCTTGCAGGTGGCAAAGGAACTAGAGGCAAACCATATACTGAATATTTTCCAAAAGCAATGTTGCCAATCAACGATAAACCGTTAATTGATTATGTTGTGAATTATCTAAAATCATTTAGTTTCATTAAAGAAATTATCATAATTTCAGATTTTAATGGATTAGGAGGACAAATCAAAAATTATTTTGGAAATGAAAATGATATAACATTTGTTCAAGATTCACAAAGTGGGACAGGAGGAGATTTACTACACATTGAAGGAAAACTCAAAGGAGAATCAGAATTTTTACTATGGTTTGTAGATAACCTATGTGCAGTTGATGTAAAAAAAATGAGGGATGTGTTCAGAAAGAAAAATAGTTTTGCATGCATCACCACTAGAACTAAACGAAAAGAAGAGACAGGGTTTGCAATAGTAAAAAATGACATCATCATAGAATTCAAAGAAAAACCTGTAATGAAATTACAATTATCAGAATGTTTAGGAATCTATATGCTAGGAAAAGATATCATCAGTAGAATAAAGAAAAAAGCAAAACAAAAAGAAATTAACTTATCATATGATATTTTACAGCAATTATCAAAAGAAGGGAAAGTTAGTGTTTTTGATATTGGAAATAATGAATGGTTAGATGCAGAATCACCCATAACTCTAGAAAGAAATGAAAAAACAGTAAAGAAAATTATAAAACAGATGGGATTTTAGAATTTTTTTCAAATTCAGAAATTTTATCTTCCATCTGAAAAGTCTGTGCAATATCATCTAATCCATCTAAAAGAATTTTTTTTTTGTGAGAATCAATTTTAAAAGAAATTTCTTTAGAATCAGTTAAGATAAGTTGTTTTTCCAAATCTACATGAATTAAACCAGTTTCTGCATAAAGAGAATTAACAATTTCTTGATCCAATGAAATAGGTAAAATTCCATTCTTGAAACAATTACTAAAGAAAATATCAGCAAATGAAGGAGCAATAATTACAGAAAAACCATAATCTTGTAATGCCCAAACAGCATGTTCCCTACTTGAACCACAACCAAAATTATCTCCAGTAATTAAAATTTTAGAACCATCATATTTTGAATCGTTTAAGATGAACTCTGATTTTTCATTTTCATCCTCATCAAATCTCCAATTATAAAACAAAAATTTTCCAAATCCAGATTTTTGAACTAATTTTAAAAATTGTTTAGGAATAATTTGATCAGTGTCAACATTTACCTTTTCAAGAGGAGTTACAATGCTTTTGATGTTTTTGAAGGGTTTCATGAAAATTCCATACTGATTTTAAAATTAAGCGTATTGATCCATGACCAAATTTTAAGGAATAATGTGGTTTTCAGAATTATCTGCCACGTCTTTTGAAGCTAGGCTCAATTTTGCAGTTAGATGCTGAAGACTTTTGGGATTTTTTGTCTATTTTTTCATTTTTTGGTTTTTCTGAATTTGTTTTATGTTCAATTTTGAAGATTCTTTCAAGAGTAATTTTATCTTTTTTGGTTTTTTGGTTAGGGATAATATTCGTTGAAGGAATTGATTTTTTCTTTTTTGTTTTTGGTTTATTTTCAGTTTGAATTTTTTTAGACCATTTAATATTATTTACATCAGTAGAAGAAGACTGTTCAATATTATAATCACCTAAAGATTTCACCATACTAACTCAAATCCAATTTTCTGACATCTACAAAATGTCCTTGAATCGCAGCAGCTGCAGCCATTACAGGGCTAACAAGGTGAGTTCTACCTCCAGTTCCTTGTCTACCTTCAAAGTTTCTGTTTGATGTACTAGCACATCTTTCCCCAGGGGATAAAATATCAGGATTCATTCCAAGACACATGCTACATCCAGCTTCACGCCATTCAAAATTAGCATCAACAAAAATTTTATCAAGACCCATCTCTTCAGCTTGTTTTTTTACCATCTGTGAACCTGGGACAACCATAGCTTTAACATTTGGAGAAATTTTTTGTCCTTGAATTACTCTAGATGCTTCAATAAGATCTTCTAGTCTTGCATTAGTACAAGAACCGATAAAAACTCGATCAATTTTGATTTCTTCAATAGGAGTTCCAGATTTAAGATCCATATAATCAAGTGCCTTTTGTGCACCTTTTTTTTGATTATCATCACCATTTGAAAAATCATCAGGGGAAGGAATTGACTCAGTAACATCACAAGTCATTCCAGGATTCGTTCCCCAACTAACTTGAGGAGCAATATCATCAATATGTAAAATGAATTGTTTTTCAAATTTTGTGTCAGAATCTGTTTTTAATTCTTCTTTCCATGAATCAACTAGAGATTCATAATTTTTGGGAGTATATTGTCTTCCACGTAAATATTCAAATGTTTTTTCATCAGGTGCAATCAACCCAGCACGGGCTCCTGCTTCAATAGACATGTTACAAATAGTCATTCTCTGCTCCATTGAAAGATCAGATATTCCCTGTCCACGATATTCAATTACAGTTCCAGTACCGCCACCAGTTCCAATATTTTTGATTATAGATAACACAATGTCCTTAGCAGTAACTGCATGGGGATTCTTTCTTTTTCCTTCAACCCTAATTTCAAAAGGTTTTGGTTTTTCTAACCACATTGTCTGAGATGCCAAAACATGTTCAACATCACTTGTTCCAATTCCAAGAGCTAATGCACCAAAAGCTCCATGAGTTGAGGTATGACTATCACCACAAACAATTGTAGCACCAGGTAAAGTAATCCCCAACTGAGGACCAATCACATGTACAATTCCCTGATTAGGACTATCAATATCAAATAATTTGATGCCAAAATCTTTACAATTTTTTGCCAATGTTTTGATTTGAATTGAAGATGTTTGGTCTAATATTGGAAGAGACCTATCAGTTGTAGGAACATTATGATCCATTGTTGCAATGGTAAGATCAGGGCGTCTAACTTTCCTATTATTCATTCGTAATCCATCAAAGGCTTGAGGAGAAGTTACTTCATGAACAAGATGTCTGTCAATGTAAATTAAAGAAGGCCCATCAGCAGAATTAGAAACAACATGAGATTCCCAAATTTTTTCAAAAAGTGTTTTCCCCATTTTAATCCAAGTCTGGGTTGTATTTGAAAAGACCACCAGCTGCAATTATCTTTCCAATAATGTCTGAGAAAGGTTTCATCTGGTATGTTTGATTTTTTGTGATATTTTTAATTTCATTTATTGAAATGTTAATTTCAATTTCATCACCTTCTGCAATTCCATCATAAGCATCTTGACCAATCTCAATTGGGAGTAGAAATGCACCATCTACTGCATTTCTATAAAATATTCTTGCAAAAGACAATGCCAGAACAGCTTTGATTCCAGAATGAGATAAAGCGATTGGAGCATGTTCTCGACTTGAACCACAACCAAAGTTTTTTCCAGATAAAATGAAATCACCTTCCTTTACTTTAGAATGAAAATTAGGATCTAGTCCTTCCATTGCATGCGTTGCAAGTTCAGCATAATCATGTACTTTTAGATATTGACCAGGAATAATTACATCTGTGTCGATGTTGTCTCTAGCATATTTTATGATGTTCCCTTTCAATTCAAGTCCCTCGGATCAGTGATTTTCCCAGTTACTGCTGAAGCAGCAGCTACAAGAGGAGATGAAAGATAAGTTTGAGATTCAACATGACCCATTCGTCCAGGGAAATTTCGGTTTGTAGTACTTATACAAATTTCATCTTTTGCTAGCACACCCATATGAGCACCACAACATGCACCACATGTAGGAGGACCAACAGTTACTCCAGCATCTAAGAAAATTTTCAGTAAACCATTTTCCATTGCACGTTTGTAAATGGAAATTGATGCAGGTAAAATTTCAGTTCTAATTTTCACTGTTCTTCCTTTCAATATTTTAGCAGCCGCTTCCAAGTCCTCATATTTTGCACCAGTACAAGAACCAATGTAAGATTTGTCTAATTCCACAGACGGAGCTTCCCGAACAACAGTTACATTTTCAGGAGAAAATGGTTTTGCAATAGTTGGTTCCATATCTGAACTTTCATATTCAAAGACTTGGGCATAATCTGAATCAGAATCACCTTTAATCAAATTTACATTTGTGGCTCCTCTGCTTGAAAGATAATCAACAATTTTTTGATCAGGTTCTACAATACCGTTTTTGGCACCAGCTTCCGTGGTCATATTACATAAAGTCAATCTACCCTCTACAGACATTTCACCAATACCACTACCTCCAAATTGCATTGTTCTATATGCACCACCATCAGTTCCAATATCTCCAATAATTTTTAGAATCAGATCCTTTGCCATCACATGTTCAGGTAGTTTGCCATTAAGCTTAAAGTAAATTGTTTCAGGAACCTTAAACCAAATTTTCCCATTTAATAAAACATAAGCAATATCAGTATGACCTAATCCACATGCAAATGCACCTAACGCACCGGTTGTGTTTGTATGAGAATCACCTCCAACATAAACATCTCCAGGCATTACCATTGCTTCTTCATGAGAAAGAGTATGACAAATTCCATATTGACCCATTCCATATTTGAAATGTTTCTCAATACCATAATTTTTTGTAAAGTTAGATAATTTTACGATATTTTCAGCTGATACTTTTTCAGCTGAAGGGACAAAATGATCTTCAGCTACCCAAACTTTGGTAGGATCCCATAATTTGTCAACAGCAATTCCTTGTTTTTTTAATTTGTCAAATACTTTTAGAACCCCAGGGCCAGAAACATCATGAACCATTACTTTGTCGACATTTGCAAATACTACATCATCAGGAGAAACGGAGGATTTTCCAGATGAGCGTGCAAGAATTTTCTCAACAATATTCATAATCAAAAAACCTTCTTCTATAGATTAAAAGCTTTTCAGAACAATAAAAAAGAAAAACAACACTACAAATGTAATGCAATTAACAGTTTTGCCCCTCCTAGCCAAGAGAAGGGAAGGAAAATTTGATGTTTTTGAGGCATTTTTTGAAGCATTAGTGAATAATGAAGAGAAATTACAAGATGGAGATGTAATAGTCATTTCAACCAAATACGTATCAAATTCTCAAGGAAGGCTTGTAGATTTACCTAATGTCAAAATATCAGAAAAAGGGAATCAGATTTCAAAAAAATATCAACTAAAACCGCAAATTGCAGAAGTTATCATCAGGGAATCAGAAAAAATTTTTGGAGGAATTGGAGGATTTGTTATCACATCATCAGAAAATATCATGGCACCTAATGCAGGAATCGACAAATCCAATGCAAAAAAAGATAAGATTATCCTATATCCAACTAATCCATATCTTATTGCAGAACAAATTCGTAGAAAAATTTTCCTAAAATTATTTATTCATGTTGGAATTATTCTAGTAGACAGTAGACTAATGCCTGCAAGGATTGGTACGTCAGGAGTTGCAATTGCTTGTGCAGGAATTGAACCAGTTTTAGATATGAGATCAAAAAAAGATCTTGATGGAAATCCGTTAAAAGTTACGTTTCAAGCAGTAGTAGATAATCTTGCAACAATTGCGAATCACAAAATGGGTGAAGGTGCAGAATCAAAACCATTTGCAATAGTAAGAGGATCAGAAGCAAAACTTACTGATAGAAAAATTAATCCCTTAGAAATGGCAATATCTCCAGATCAATGTGTCTACGTCAGAGGCTTATCAAATCCTCCAAAGATTCAGGATTAAAATCAGTTCTCCTTTAAATAGAGGTATTCTGAGGGAAGAATTATGGAATATCTTACAACGTATCCTAAAACAATTTCATTTTTAGATGGATTAAAGCACAAAATCAATGTTGATAATAAAGATGGAGTAGAACAACTACACATTGTTGTAAAGAAAAGTTTTGAAGAATTAATGAAAATTTTCACAGAAGAAGGATTTACCAAAGTAAAACTTGAACACAAACAACCAGATCAAATAGGTAATGGACTAAATCTCAAATTAAAAAAACCTTGGGAGATGCACATCAGAATGGTTGATTTAAAGAAAGGTCTCATCGGAATTCATGCAGAAGTAGAAGTTTCAAGAGATTATCTTCAGCATCTATTCTCACAAAGAACACCAGTTGTTTACGAAGTAGAAGAGATTCTCAAAAAATATCATATCGAGTATAACGTATGGCATGACAAAATAAAGAAAAATGTTTCAGAAATTGTAGATAATTACAAAGTAAAACTTGCAACACCAGGTATTCCAGTATTTGCATGGAAGCCAATGTTATTTGTTATTGCAACTGTTGCAGCATTTTATGGTTGGAAATTTTTTGATACAATTTGGTAATCATAGTAAAAAACAATTCAAAAAAATCAACGGGAATAAATAGAAACAAGTGTTAAAAGGATAATTTAGACACCAAGTGTTTCTGCTTTACTCAATTCTAGAAACACTTTATCTCCAACTGAAAGGCCTAAGTCTTTGTATTCATGCATTTCAAGTTTTAATTGAGTTACACCACTTTGAGCACCCATTCCACCCATTCCAGACATCATCTTGTTAAGATCCTTCATCATGTCATTCATGTTTGAAAAACCCATTACTTTTGGACTACCAAAAGGAGGTTGAGGGTTTTGAGTTCCCTCTTTAAGATCTTTTATGGAGGACAAAGAAACAACAACATATGGTGCACCGTCAGGGGCTGAATCAATACTTTTTACTACAAATTCTTTCTTCATGTCTAAAATTCTAACTTTATCCATATAATTTTAATTTTAAGATGAATTTATGCCAAAAAGGCTCAGTGTTGAAGCTTTAATTACAATTTTGAGCATTTGAAATCATTGGTTGAAAATTTAGAAACAACATTACAATATTATGGAATTTCACCATGGGAAATTGAGGTCCTTCATGGATTTCTAAATTCTCACTTCACCATAATTCAAGATGAAATTGAGGTAAATGATGAGAATTTTGTGAGTTTTCTAGAGATAGAAATTCCACTTGCATTTAATGAAGAATTTTTTCAGTGGTTTGATTTTAAACGATGGGAGAAAATTAAATCAGTTTTCAAAGAGATGAAAAGAAGAAGAGGTAACGGAAATGCTTTAAAAATTAAGATAAATTTTTCAGGAAACCCAAGAATTATTTTCAATATTGATACTCAAGACAAACAGTGGTTTGATAATGCTGTTGAAAAAATTGATTCAGTTCTTGAACTATTACCATATCATTTAGATCCACAAAAAACACCTTCAGAAATATCAGAAATTATTTACAAATTTGACTCCGAATCAATAAGATGGCGTTTATTTAATGCGTCATCAGAAAATAAAAAATTTTCATTCACAGATGAATCATGGAAAGAGATCAAGTAAGATCTTTTTGCAGTGGCTCTAATAATTTATGAAGTTCTTTGTATTTTGATTCCATAAAGTCAAGAGCATCAAGTAATTTTTTAGACTTGCCATACTTGAAACGAATTAGTTCACGATGGTGCCAAAATATTTTTCCTCCATCAACTGACAGAGTGGTAAAAAAATCAGTACCAATTAAATTATCAGGTAATTTTACATCATAAGGAAATAACATTTCAACAATAAACCACTCGTCACCATCCGGATAATCAGAACCAGTATCCAAATCAAAAAAAATATGTAATAAATCAGATTGCATCAAACCATCATCTTTAATTGAAGGATGTTTGATAGGAGATCTTTTAAAATCTAAATTCAATAATTGTGGTTCAAAAAAACCTCTCAAAATAGATTTTCTAAAAATTGTATTTGATTCAGATATATTCAAATGTAAAATAAAATTAGGTAAAACTTACCTATAACTTCTTAGGTAAGAAGTTAGAAATCATACTTCTAAAGAATCTAAAATTTTTGAAATATTCGTATTAGAATAACCATTTTTTGAGATATTTTGTTTTGAAGGAGGGTTTTCTAAATAATTAGGAATCTTGTCACGTAATCTAACAGTGTAAGGAGTTGTATTTTCATTTTTATAAAATACACCTGTAGGTATCTTATTTCCCCATTCCAATGATTTGATTAATGCCTGAGATAGTTTTTCATTTGCTTCAATTTCAGTATCGTAATGAACAGTTGGCTCAAAACCAGTTTCCTCTAGCTTATAGATTCTTGAATGTTTTTTTTGTGCCTCATCCATTAAATCAGTACCAGCATACCAATCTCGTGTATTCAAATCATTGTAAGTTGGACATGGTTGTAAAACATCTAGAAAAGAAAGTCCAGGATGTTTTACAGCTTGAATAATAAGATCTTTGAGGTGTTTAACATCATAGGAATAGCCACGTGCTACAAATGTAAATCCGCTTGCAATTGCCAATCCAATTGGATTAACATTTGAATTAGTGTTTGGTGAAGGAAGTGATTTAGTTTTTTCTCCTAGTTTCAAAGTGGGTGACGCTTGTCCTTTTGTTAAACCATAAACGCCATTATCAAAAATAATGTAAGTCAGATCTACATTTCGTCTACCAGCAGCTACAAAATGACCAGCACCAATTCCTAAACCATCACCATCACCACCGACAGCGACAACAGTCATCTCGGGATTTGCAATCTTTGCACCCTGTGCAAATGTTAAGACCCGTCCATGTAGTGTATGAACACCATATGTATTGATAAAATGAGAAGTCTTTCCAGAACAACCAATTCCAGAAAATATAGTAGTCTTGTCTCTTTGTACACCCATGTTAGCTAGAGCCATTTGAATTGCATTAACTATACCAAAATCCCCACATCCAGGACACCAATCATTATGAACGTCAGTTTTGAATTCAGCAGGTTTAGGCACCATGCATTAATACCTCCCGTTTGTCTGCTTTGTTTTCAACAATTTTCTTTAGTGCATGATAAACTTCAGTACTAGTCATTGCTCGTCCAGTGTATTTCAAAATAAAATAATCAATATCACGCCGAATATTTTGTTTGAAAATTTTCCCTAGTTGTCCTGAGTGATTTGCTTCAACATCAATTATGGTCTTGACATTTTTTAGCAATGATTGTACATGATCAGCAGGGAAGGGATGCATTAATTTTAATTGAATTAAGCCAATTGAAATCCCATCTTTTTTTAGCATTTTTAGGGCATCTTTGATAGGTCCAATTGTAGAACCCCAAGAAATTATTGTAAAATCATCAACACCATATGACACTACTTGTTCATCTTTTGGAATTACATCCAATATCAAATCTAATCTAGACATTCTCTTGTCCATCATTTTTACACGTAGTACTGGATCTTCTAAAATATGCCCAGTTTCATCAGATTCGTCCCCAGTATTCCAAAAAATCCCATTATCTATTCCCAACCTAGAACGAGGAGATATTCCATCATCAGTAAATTCAAATCGTCTATACCCATCTTCTACTTTTTCTAATAATTTTCCGCGATTTATAGGGATTTTTTTTGTATCCCATCTATTACAAGTAATTACAGAGCTTGCATGAAATTTATCCATCATGTGAATCACAGGAACCTGAAAAATTTCTGCATAATTAAAACAGTTTCCAGTGTCATAGAAACTCTCTTCAATTTCACCTGAAGCATAAACAAGTTTTGGGAAATCCCCATGTCCTGCAAATATTGAAAAAAGTAAATCATCTTGTCCATGTCTTGTTGGAAGACCAGTTGAAGGGCCACTTCTTTGATAGTTAGTAATGACAATGGGAACTTCATTGATTCCTGCCCAACCTAACATTTCAGTCATTAATGCAAATCCAGGTCCAGATGTACAAGTAGCAGAACGAGTTCCAGTAAGTGCACCACCAATAGTCATACCCATTGCAGAGATTTCATCTTCAGTTTGAATAACAGCAGTAGAGCCAGGTCGGTCATCTATAATGTCTAAAAGTTCATGAGATTCTAAAAAAACGGACTCATCAGAAGCTGGTGTGATTGGATAATATGGTTGAAATCTGCATCCACAAGCCATTTTTCCCAAAGCAGTTCCATGAAATCCTTGAACCAAAAGAGTTCCAGGTTCTTTTTCGGTTCCCAATAAAGCATAATCAAAATTTTCAAACTTTGTAGTTGCATAATTGTAAGAATAGATTGCAGTTTGTCGGTTAATTTTTGCAATTTCAGGTTTTTTTGAAAAAATTGTATCAATTGTTTTTTGTAATGAACTAGGAGGCATTCGTACCAATCCCAAAGAAAGAGAGACCCCAATCACATTATACATTCTTACTAAACCACGCAAACGTGGGTTTTCATTCTCTTCAGATAATGTTTGCAGAATTGATTTGAAAGAAACAGGAAATAGCAAAACACCATTTTCTTTTGCAATATCCAAAACACCTGCAACAGTAAATGGTTTATTTTTTGATTCTAATTCTTGATGTAATCTTTCTTTGAATGGAGTGTCAAGAGTTCTGACAGTGTCAGTTTTTGTCTCGACAATATCTGAATCATAAATTATTCCACCACCAGAAATTACTTCATTATAATGGCGAAAAATGGTTTCAGCATCAAATGATGCCATTAAATTCACGTCATTAACATTTGAATGAATTTTTTCATCAGCAATTCTTACTGTAAAATAGCTATGTTCACCTTTGATGTTAGAATAAAATTCCCTTTTTCCAAATACCTGATAACCCATTTCGGCACAAACACGAGAAAAAATGTTTGCACCAGATTCCACACCACTTCCTTGAGGACCTCCGATTAGCCACGAAAAATCAATTGAGCTCACAACAAATCACCAACATATTGAATAATAATTGGTCTTGTCAATTTTATTATCCTCCAGTTGCAGCATCAAATAATGCACATTCACATTCATCACGTTCACCACAATAAGGACAAACACAGACGCATTTTTCAATAGAATTTACACATTCAACACAGATTGCAAATTCTTCCTCAACTTTAGAAGACATCTGAATTAATTAAAAGGAAATCGTATAAATGGTTTGAGATAATTCTTAAAGATAATGCAAAAAAAGAGAGTGTTTCTTACTAGAACACTTCATGATTTTGCATTAAAAGAATTAAAGAAAAAATACCAAATTGAAATCCATACAGGTAAAATCCCAATTCCTAAAAATATTTTAAAAAATAAAATCAAAATTATTGATGGATTGATTTGTTTCCCATACGACAAGATAGATGATGAAATAATGGATATGGGTGAAAAACTCAAAGTCATTAGTACGTTTAGTGTAGGTTTTGATCATATAGATATCAATCATGCAAAAAAGAAAAAAATTCGAGTTGGATATACTCCAAAAGTATTGACAGATGCAACTGCAGATTTAGCATTTGCATTGATGATTGATTTGGTACGAAGAGTTTCTGAAGGGGACAGAATTATTCGAAATGGTAAATGGAGACAGATTTACGGTGCATATGATTATGTAGGAATGGATCTTCAAGGAAAAACTTTGGGGATATTAGGGATGGGAAGAATTGGAAGTACTCTTGCAAGAAGAGCTAAAGCATTCGATATGAAAATAATTTATCACAATAGAAGTCATGTTTCAAAAAATATAGAAAAATCATTAGGAGTAAAATACGTCTCACTAAACAAATTGATCACACAAAGTGATGTGATTTCAATACATGTTCCACATACACCAGAAACAGATCAAATGTTTAACAGTAAAATTTTCAAAAAAATGAAAAATTCTTCATTTTTGATAAATACTGCAAGAGGTATGATTGTAAATGAAAAAGATCTAAGTATTGCACTCAAGAAAAAAATTATTGCAGGAGCAGGGCTAGACGTATTTGAATCCGAACCAATTGGGAAAAATCATCCATTTGCAAAGATCCCAAATATGGTATTAGCACCACATATTGGGAGTTCATCTAGAGAAACAAGAGAGGAGATGGCAAGGATAACTGTAAAGAATTTGAATTTGGGAATAAAGGGGAAAAAACCAATTTATTCTGTAGGATTTTAGAATTTATGAAGATTTTGAGAATGATTTCAAAGAATAAAGAGAAAAACTGCAGTTTTTATATGTAAATTGTAACATATAATCAGAATGAAAAAATTCAAGCACACAAATGAAGAATTAGAATTAGCTAAACTACAGTCTGAAAAAGAGAAGAAGAAGAAAGAATCTGAAGAATAATATTTTTTCTCCTTGTCTTTTTCAGACAAGGTTTTTTTAAAATTTAATCGCAGAAGAGTATTTTTGGTTTAATTGATCATAAATTTTTATTCTTTCAGAAATTAATGTTTTAGTTTCATCATACATTTTTGTAAAAAATGCTGCCAAAACACGTTCCTCATTTTCATTAAAAAATCTCACACTAAAACTAGTACGTTCTGGTTTTATCTCTTTTACAAATTCTGCAGATTTAATCAATTCTGAATCAATATGCATGTGTGCAGGACCATCATTATCACCAATAGTGATCCATTTTTCTTTTTGTCTAATACTAAAAGAATTATTTCTAGTCTCACTTACAACACCTGAATTTCTTACAACAAACAAAATATTTTCAATTTTTACTAAATCTGATAATAATTCAAATAACAATACAAACTGTTAAAATTAAAATTATTTCAATTTTTAGAGTTATTTCATATCAATTTGGATAAAATCATCTGCATCACCATGAATGCAATCAGTTCCAACTGCCTTAACAGGGGAGAAACTAACTTTCCCGTCATGGATTCTTCCTTTTTTTTGAAGAAATCCAATTTTTCCAGTTACAACCTGTTTATGTCTCCCACAAGTAACACCTACCATATATTCATCTTTATTGTCAATTATCGATACGATAAATTCTGGAGGATTAACACATTGTTTACCTTCTTTTGATACAGAGCATTTATCAGGTAACATGATGAAATGCATTTATTATTAGATATTAAGTTTGATTACAACAGATTCAATTTAATATCAATAAAATAAAGATTGAATTAAGTGATAAAAAATTTCGATGTAATAATTATAGGAGGAGGGATTCTCGGTACATCCATATCTTATTTTCTGTCATTTTTGAATAAATCAAAAAAAATTGCAGTAATTGAACAATCTAACAAAGTTGCATTTCATACAAGTGGTCGAAATACAGGAAAAGTTCATGCACCGTATTTGTACAATCCTGAGAAAAAAAAATTGTTTGCAAAAGCTGCATTTCAGGGATTTGAAATGTGGGAAAAATATTCCAAGCTAAAAAATTTACCATTTAAAAAAGATGGAGTTATTGAAGTTGCATTAGACAAAAAAGGTATCAAAGTTCTTGAAAAATATCTCAAATGGGGGAAACAAAATGGTCTTGAAGAAAAAGATATCAAACTATTAGATAAAGACGAGATGAAGAAAATAGAGCCCGAGATAGAATGCGAGGCTGCTCTTTATGTTTACAGAGACGGTTCCGTAGATTATGCAATTTTTACTGATTCAATAATGAAAGACAGTAAAGAAAATGGAACAGAATTTTTCCTAGATTCCAAAGTGACTGAAATTAAAAAGCAAAACGAACAATGGGAAATTACACTAAATGACAAAAACAAAATTTTTACGAAATTTTTCATAAATGCCGCAGGTGGAGAATCAGTAAATATTGCACATGATGTTGGAGTTGCAAAAAACTTTACAGATGTGCATTTTAGGGGAGAATACTGGATTGTTCCAAAAGAATTCCACAATCTAACTAAAACAAGCATATATTCAGTTCCTGAATTTCCAGATTATCCATTTTTAGATCCTCATTGGATAATTCGTGTAGATGGAAGTTGTGAAATTGGGCCAAATGCGGTTCCAGTTTTTAGTCCATATGGATATGACAAGGTAGAAAATATCAAAGAATTCATTCCAAAAATACTGGAAATGCTTAGTTCAGGGGCTAGAAAAACAATCTTTGATAAACAATTTCAAGAATTAGCAATAAATGAAATTCAATCATCAATGTCAAAATCTACAATGATTAACAGAGTCAAAAGATTCTTGCCAAATCTAGATTCAGAAAAAATTATAAAAAAAGGAACCGCAGGAATACGTTCATCAGTAATTAATGAAGATGGAAAATTTGTTCCGGATGTGATATTAATTGATGAAAAAAAATCATTTCATATTCTAAATTATAATTCTCCAGGAGCTACTGGTGCATTGCCTTTTGCAGCACACATTGTAAATCTCATTAACAAAAAAGAGTTATTTGAAAATGAATCAACAGATGCACAATGCGGTCCATGGAAATTTTCTGAAATTATTAATAAATTAGAAAAATAAAAAGGCGCCGGGAGGGAGATTTGAACTCCCGTTCCCTTGCGAGAACGCGCTTTATGGTTAATTATTTCCAGGCGCGCGCCCTACCAGGCTAGGCGACCCCGGCACAAGTCTTGCGACAAATATGATTAATAAAATCAGATTATATATTGTGTTATTTTGTAATTGAAAAATTATTTCCAGATTGTGATTGTAGTAGATTTTTCTACATTATTTCCAGATAAATCCATAGCATTTGTAGATATTTTGTAAAGACCCTCTAATGCAACATTGCCATCATTTTTGATTTGATTCCATGAAAAAGTAATTTCTTCTCCGGGTTCAAGAGTAGAAACTACTTGGACTGCAACAGGAGAATACATCAAAATTCCAGACAACCCAGTAATTTTAAGACCATAAGACCCATCAGAAAAATTCAGGGGAGTGGTTCCAGAATTTACAATTTTGATATTAATCTCTTCTCCTGCTTTAAAATCAAATTTTTCAGTAACAATTGACACAGAAGCACCATCAACAAATACTAGTTGACTGGTATTTTTTACATCAATTAAATAAATTCCAAAAACAAGACCAGTGATTAAGCCAACTCCAATAAAGATTACAAGACTTTTTGCTAACAATTTACAAAATAATTTCCAAATTAATCCTTAGGAGGTGTCGGTTTAGTTCGCCATTTTTTTGGATAGGTTTTTGGAGCCATGATGATTCTCTTTGTCTCAAATGCATAACCTTTGGTAGCATCACGAATTTCTTCTTCAGACATTGTAGATTCAGCTAAAGCAACAGCCTCACCTTTTTGAGTATAAACTCCAACAACATCACCAGTCTTTAGATTTGGGGAAATTTTTAAAATACCAGGGATTGCTAGTTGTGCACCATGACACATTGCATCAACGGCAGAATCACGAATTATTACAGTTTTTAATTCACTAAAGGCATATTCAACAGGCTTTATCATCTTCATTAACTTGCTACCATCTTTCTTTTCTTCCCACAATGCAAATGCATTGGCAAGTTCATGCAAAGTTACCAATCCATCAGTTTCACGGAATTGATCAACTCTAGTTCGTCGAAGTTCAATCATAGTAGCACCAGGTCCAAGAATCTCTCCCAAATCATAATATAATTTTCTAATGTATGTACCTGCTTCACATAAAACCCGAGTCAGTAACAATCGTTCTTTTTGTTCTAACACTTCAAATTCATAGATATTTCTTGTTCTTGTTTGTCTCACCACTGCAGAACGCTGTGGAGGTTTTTGAAAAATTTCACCTTGAAACATTTCAATTACTTCTTTTAATTTTTCTTTTGATGGAAGTGAATGTACACGTCCTAATGCATGATATTCTTTTGGACCAAACAACAAAACACCTAATGCTTTTGTCGCCTCACCCAATCCTAAAGGAAGAACACCTGACACTTGAGGATCCAATGTTCCACTGTGACCAATCTTTGGAAGTTTTAAAATTCTTTTAGTCCATGCAACAGTTTCATGACTCGTAGGACCTGGAGGTTTATCTAAAATAATTATCCCATAATTCAATAATTGCTCAATTGATCTTTTATCATAATATGTACCATATGCATCATCAGTAAAATCCTGATCAATTTCAATCAAATTCTCAAATTGCTTTAAAATCATAATAATTTTCTCACAGTTTCTTTTGCAACATCAATTACTTGTTTTGCAGTTAGATTATCAGTGTTAATAATTAAATCAAAAACAGATTTATCATCACCAAAATCAAAATTGTATAATTTTTTGTACAATGCCTTATTCTTATCAAATCGTTGTTTTGTTATTTCAAAAGCATCTTCGGGGCTCATATTATCCCGAGATTGCATTCTTTTGGAACTACTTACACGAGAACCTTCTAACCAAATTTTAATTCCATCTTTAATTAACCATGGAAGAGTATAACTAGTGATAACAGTTTTCCCTTCATTAAATAATTCAATTAATTTTTTATCCAATTTTTTATCAAATTCAGAGTTTTCCTCACGCTGACTAAGAAATTTCATACCATCTTCAGTGTCCCACCAATCATCACCTTTAGAATCAAAACCGTGCTCTTCTGCCATTTTTTTTAGAACATCACCACCGCTAAGATATTTAAATTCAAATTCTTCAGCCAATCCTTTGGCAACAGTAGTTTTTCCTACTGCTGGAGGACCAGAGATAACAATAGATTTTTTCAACTGAGATCCATCGATGTTTTAGTTAATCTCATAATTATGCCACTAAATGCAATTGATGAAAGGAAATACCATGCCCAAAGGAATATTGCATTTTCTTCAGTACAAACATTGTCTGGATCTGCGGCTTGTGCAGCAGTACATGTTAGTTGGAACATATCTCCAGGAATTACATTTAGAGGTATTGGGGAAATAGCTACAGTGTAAGTAAACAATTGTGGCAATACAAGATAAAATATCAAGATTAAAGGAACAAAAGTGATCATCATAGGCCTCATATTCATTTGCATCATCTCCATAGACATTTTGTTCATGTAAGATGATTTTTTGTTTAATTCGGCGGTTTTTGCTGCATCTTTTGCTCTCATTGCAGACATTCTTTCTTTTTGCCACCCACGAGTTTCTTTCATAATTCGTTTTAGCTTTGTTTGATCAACCATCTTCTTTCTAACTCCTGAATTGAAAAGATTTAGTAAAATCCCAAATCCAGTTACAGTAAACATTGAAAGAATTAATCCCTTGACAATTGGGTCATCACTGCCCAAAACCATTCTACCTTCGCCTCCAAGAAAATCCGGTAGTTGAAGATGTACAGAGTCAATGAAGAGTAGTATAAAGTTAATATCCATTTTTTACAGTCCTATCGCATTAATTATCTTGTCTGCTGCTTCATCAATCTTTCCCTCACTGTTAAGAATGTGTCTAACAGGTGCACCCGTAATCACAGCACATGCAGAAATCATGCCTGTTTGATACTCCAACTCTTTTCTGATATTGATTAATGTAATTTTATCTCTATCTCGAGATTCATCTTTCATTCGTCTGTTGTAGATTTCTTCAGGTTTTGCAGCTACCGAAACAAAATTTGTAGGTTTGATAATTTTTAAAACATGTTCAGGTAGTCCTGGATAGTATCCTTCAGGAGAACTGATAAATGCATGGGTGTCAATTATTATGATTTCTGACTTGTCTAAAGCAATTTTTTCAGCAGCAATTTTTTGAAGTTCTTGTTGTTCAGATACAGGTAATTTTCTTAAACAGTCTCTATCATCCATACCATTTTCTTTTGCAATATCAAACATCAAAGTGCCATAATTCATAACAGAAACTATTTTGTTTTTATTTTTTAAATATTCAACAATTTCAGATAGTAAACTAGTTTTTCCAACACCTGGTATTCCTACCAGTACAATTTTCTTATTTTCTACCAAGTAAAGCACCCAATCTCGGCATAACAACTTCAACTTGTTCTCTTACTAATTGTGTGTAATAGTTGATGAGGATATCGACCATAAGTAAAATTCCAATTCCAGAACCAAATACACCAAGTACATCAGATACACCTGCCAATAGACCCAAAATCATGGAGCCAATGATGGTGACTGATGGAATGTATTTGTTCAGTAATGCTTCAACTGGTTTGTTTGATCTTCTAAATCCAGGAACTTGTACATCTGCATCAAGTAAATTCTGAGCTGCACTCTTTGGAGATAAGCCACCAAGTTCAACCCACAATCTTCCAAATACAACGACAATTCCAATCATAAATAATACATAGCCTACAGCACGCCCAGGATCTAAAGCAGCAACATCCAATCCTCTTGGAGGAGTGATATAGTAAATAATTCCACCTATTGGAGTATTCGGGCTTGTCGGGTCAAATTGTGCTATAAAATTCATAAAGAAATTATTGTTACGCGGATTCATGTTAGCCCATAACATTTGGAACATGAACACAGCATTTGCAGTAAGAGCAGATGCTAAAATTACTGGAATATTTGAAACATACATCATTTTGATAGGATAAACTGCTGAGAAGCCTCTATATTTTGTCGAAACAATTGGAATCTCAATTTTCATACCTTGTGTAAATACAAGAATTAACAAAATTCCAGCAGTCAGGCATAATCCAAAGATACTCGGAAGTTGATTTGAACGGAAGAATATATTTGAAATATCGCCACCTCCTATAGATTGAGCAATATATGGGATAATTCCAATCATTCCCCCATCACCTGCAGGTAACGGACTGAACATACTCCAAAGAATTTGTTGAGCAACACCGGCCATAATGAATAAGCTGATTCCACTGCCAAGACCCCAACCTTTCTGAATTAATTCATCTAAGAACATGATCATAATAGATGCAACCATCAGTTGGCCAATCATGACATACAAAAAGTAAGGTTCGGATACAGAGCCACCATAAACAGCAATTGCATACACAATAGATTCAGCTATGATTACAATGTATGTAACAAGTTTAGTTGCAGTTTGAAATATTCCTCTTTCTTCAGGTTTTTTAAAGTCAAATTTCAAAATATCTGAGCCTCTAAGTAATTGCATCAACAATCCAGCAGTTACAATCGGTCCAATTCCTAATTCAACAAGGGTTCCTTGTTGTGATGCAAAAATAACTCTAGCAAAGGCTAGAAAATCAAATTCTGGTGCGGATGCTCCAAATAATGGAGTTTGGCCCATGACCATATAGATGAGTAACGCAACTCCACACCACAGTAGTCTAGTTTGAAGTGAAATTTTCTTTTTTGGTTTTGGAACTTGTGGAAGATACGGTTCTGCTTTGAAAACAATTTTTCTAATAATTGAAGTGATAGTTCCCTCAGCCATTATCAGTTAACACCTAGTCCTCAGTAGATTTTTCTTCTACAGCAGATTGAAAAATTTCTCCGCCAACAGCCTTTAATTTCTCTTCAGCTGAAGCTGTGAATTGTTTTACTTTAACAGAATATGCATTTGTTAGTTTTCCACCACCAAGGAGTTTATCATATCCGGCACTTACAAGATCTACTATTTTCTTCCCACCATCTTCTTTTCCAAACTTTGTAAACAAATCATCTAAATCACGAACACTGGCCCATTTTTTTGTAATATTTGGGTGAGGTGGTTTTGGAGCATCATGACCATAATGATCTGGATCTTCTTTTAGCAATGTACTGTAGTGGTGTTTCTGCATACCAGTAATTCCAAGACCTCCTTTGTGACCACTAGCACGATGTTGACCAACTTGGCCCCATCCCATATGTCGTCCACCACGGAGTCGTCTAGTTTTTCTTAATCGAGTTGCCATGTTAAATCATATTCCTCACTATACTTCCTAATTCCTTGTTTCTTCCTAAAACACCTTTTTGACCATACAACTTCTTTGTACTTCTCTTAAAGCCATGTCTTGGAGGAGCTAATGCAAACCAAGGTTTTAGTGGTTTTAATTTAGATAACATTGTTTTTCCTTCACTCAAGGATGTTGCTAATTCATCAGAACTTGCAAATCCAAGTTCTTTAAGATCTTCTGCAGTAACTTTTTGATATCCAGATTTTCTTGCTTTTTTATCAATCAATTCTTTTGCTAAGTCTGCATCAAGATCTACCCATGATACATAATGTTGTACTTTTTTTAGCATTCCCAACAAATTGTCTTTTGCTGGAAGAATTGTTGCACGATATTTTTTATCTAACTTAAGTAAATTCATTGTATGTGTTGCCCAATAAGGACAATCTGCTTGACCTTTAATTCTAACAACAAGAACTGCATTTGCCATTTTTATCAACCCTGACTGAATGTCTGTCTAAGACAATCCAAGATAGCTTTTGAAGTTGAACTCATTGTAGGAGTAGAGCCTTTTGCGGTAGTCCAGGCATCTTTAAGACCTGCTAATTCTAATAATCGTTTAATTTTACCACCTGCAACCAAACCTAATCCACGAGGTGCAGGAATAATTTCAATTGTAACACTTCCACCTTTGCCCTTAACTTTGAAAGGAACAGAATGTTTTTGGTCACATCTGCATTCCCAACTACCACATCCTAATTTGATTGGATTAACATTAAGGAATGCTTGACTGGTTGCTTTTTCAATTGCAATTCTCATTTGTTTAGATTTGCCTCTACCAATTCCCAAGTAACCATTTTCATTTCCTGCAGCAACAATAGCTTTGAATCGAGTTGACTGGCCATTTGAAGTCATTTTTTGAATAATACCTACATCCACTACTTCACTTTTCAAATCAGGAAGTAATTTTTTGATAATTCCAGATTCCTGAATTCTCAATCCTGATTCAAGAATTTCTTCAAGTGAATTGATTTCTCCGGATTCAACTTTTTTACCTAAAATTGTTTTTGGGACCCAAACTTCTTCTACTGGTTCTCTTCGGGGTCTTCGTGGTTTATCACCAGTTTTTCCACCAGGTGGACCTCGTCCATAAACAGGTGCATCTCTGCCTCTACCGCCAGATTGACCTTGTGGTTTTGATTGTGTTGTTTGACTCATTTTATTTTACCTCACCATCAATAGTAGATTTCATTTTAGGAATATCATTTTTTACTGTAAGATGTTCACCGTTTATTCTGTCTTCAGATGGAAATGTTTCCTCATTAGCTGGAACTTGTAAACCAGCATCAATTACACCTTTCAAGGCTGCAGCCATTCTTTGAGTATATCTTTTAGTTCCAGTGTAAAGAATTGCATCTTTTGCTCCTTGACCAAGTGCTTTTTTTCCTGCCAAATATCCTGTTAGATATGCAGCAGATACACTTTTTCTAGAACCTTTCCATCCTTTTTCAAGCAGATATCTAGAATGTGCAGATGAAACAACTTTGTCGCCAGTCATTCCAGGTGTAAGGATTTGAACTTGAGTATTTTGATTAGAAATATTTACAGTGATAAAATCGCGCTTACCCATCAACATCGTACCACGTTTACGATAATTGGTCTTTTCTTCTCTAAGTCTACGTAATATTTTGGAATAAGCCATCTATAGAAATCGAGTTTGAATCTGCTCTTATATACGTTAAGCGTGAATGAGTGCAGCAAGTAAAGATTTCTGAGTATGAAGACGATTTTCTGCCTCATCCCAAACTACAGATTGTGATCCATCAATTACAGATGAAGTAACTTCTTGATTTCTTTTTGCTGGAAGGCAATGCATAAAGATCGCATCGCTATTTGCGTTATTCATTAATTTTGAATTTACTTGAAATGTTGGAAGAAATTTTTTCATTCTTTTTGGATCGCGATTATGAATAGATGAAAAAGTATCAGAGACTACAACATCTGCATTTTTTGTTGCTACAAATGGATCTGTAGTTAATTCAATATCAGTGGATTTTTTTGATTCTTTTAGAACAGTATTGTTTGGTTCAAATCCTTTAGGAGTTGCAATAGACATTGAAACTTCTGATAATGCAGCACCATACATCATAGAATTACAAACATTGTTTCCGTCACCAATCCATGCAATTTTTAATCCTTTGAATTTTTTCTTCTTCTCTTTAATTGTCATAAAATCTGCCAGTGTTTGACAAGGATGAAAAGTATCAGAAAGTCCATTAATTACAGGAACCGTAGAATGTTTGGACAATGTTTCTAGTAATTTGTGTTCATAAACACGTGCCATTATACAATCAGTATATCGAGAAAGAGTTTTCGCAGTATCTTCAACAGATTCACCACGAGATAATTGTGTATCACCAGATGATAAATTAATTGCATGACCACCCAGTTGATACATTCCTGTTTCAAAACTAACTCGTGTTCGAGTAGACGGTTTTTGAAAAATCATTGTAAGTGTTTTGTTTTTTAAGATAGATTTGTTGCCTTTATTTTTGAATTGTTTTTTTAGTTTGATTGAATCATTGATTAGCCCAGAAAATTCTTTAGGGGTTAATTCCGCTAGAGTGAGTAAATCTTTTGTTTTAAGTTTCATTTTCTAAAGAATCCGAATCTACCTCGTTTCTTTTCAGGTTTTTCTTCTTTATCATGTTTGTGTACATCTTCATCTTCATAATCATCTTCATAATCATCATCTTTTGTTTCACCAGGTTTCAATCTTCCATTTTTTATCCATTCACGAATCTTTTTGCCAAGCTTGAATGCTTCGTCATCATTTTCAGGTGGAGGTATATCAAATAATTCAGAATAAGTTGCAATTTCATTATCACTAATACCATCAAATGGATCATCTGAAGAAATTTCAGGTTCTGGTGTTGGTTCAGGTTCTGGTGTTGGTTCAGGTTCTGGTGTTGGTTCAGGTTCTGGTGTTGGTTCAGGTTCTGGTGTTGGTTCAGGT
>CAZEFL010000005.1:14003-62475 GCA_964511485.1 uncultured Nitrosopumilaceae archaeon | reverse complement strand
TATTCTATGGTTGGTTTGATAATCACTTAGCATACATCTCAACTGCATTAAAATTCTTAAATGACAAAGGAATTGATGGAAAAGAATTTTGGAATTCTGCTGACATTTACCATTTTATTGGAAAAGATATTGTGTATCATCATTATCTTTTCTTGCCTGCAATGCGATTGGGAATTGACAGTGAATACAAGTTGCCTGATTACATTCCAACTAGAGGTCATCTGACATTAGAGTCAAAGAAAATTTCAAAAAGTAGAAACTGGTATATTGGATTAAAAGAATTCCTGGAATATTACCCTGCAGACTATTTGAGATATTATCTAATTTCAATTAATCCTTATTCTCAAGATGACTTGAATTTTGATTGGGATGACTTTACCACACGAATTAATTCAGAATTAATTGGAAACCTTGGTAACTTTGTTAATCGTGCATTAGGTTTTACAAAAAAAGCATTTGATGGAACAATTCCTGAAACTGAACCTTTTGATTCTAATGATGAAGAAGCTGAACAAAAAATCAAAAACTTGTCTGCTGATATTGGACAGCTAATGGAACAAAACCACATTGATAGAGCCTTGAAAAAAATCATGGAATTCTCTTCGTTCTATAACCAGTACTTCCAACACAAAGAACCTTGGAAAAAAGGTCTTGGGACTGCAAATTGTGTATTTTTGTCTGTTAATGCTGTTAGAACTATTGCGGTAGCTCTTTCTTCATTTTTACCTGAATCCGCACAAAAAATCTGGAATCAGTTGGGATTGGATGGAAACGTTAGCGATTCAACGTGGGATAAAATGTCTGAATTAGGTATTTCTTCTGGTTATGTTTTGGGTGAGGCTTCTCCATTATTTGCAAGAGTTGAAACATCTGATGTTGAAAAATACAAAAAACAATTAGGTCCTTCTGAGAAACAATGAAACCAATCCCTCGAATCTCTACTAGGGGATATTATGATTTATCCAATGGCAAAACTCTGAAAAAAAATCAATATTATTTGTATCCAAAAAAAAATTTTACAAAACTTGTTGATTCCAAAGAACTCACAATAATGATTCATGGTCTAAGAAATGATAATGTCGGTGCAATTGCCAAAGTTGTTTTAGCAAAGAATCGATTACGCAAACTAGGATATACTCATCCTGTAATTGGATTCAGTTATGATTCAAATACAACTGGTGCACATTTGATCAAACACGCCAAACATGCACTTGCTGTAGGGCAAACAATTGCAGTAAAAAATGGCAAAAATCTTGGACTGTTTATTGAAAATTTTAAATCAACTAGTCCAAAAACAAAAATTCGATTAATGGGTCATTCTTTGGGTTCTCAGGTAATTTTGAGTACTGTGGAATATCTTTCAAAAAAGAAAAAGAATGAAAAAATTATCGAATCTGTATATTTTTTTGGTGCATCTATAACTGAAGATGTTCCATCATCAAAAAAATATGGAAGTATGTTACAAAAAATAATCAACAAAAAAATTATCAACCATTATGCTCCTACCGATGAGGTTCTTTTTTGGGCCAACAAAGAAAAATATGTTTCAGGACCTCTTGGTCTAAATGGAGTTTCTGGAAAACCTATTTCTAAATATCGACAAAAATTAGTTAAACCCAAAAATCACCGGTTTGCAAGCTATTCTGCTGTATTGAATTCTTTTCCTTAAATTTTATTTTTATTCATTTTTTTAAAACTACTTTTCTTTGAAATTCAAGTTGGCAAAACTTGTTTTTATGCCTAATATTTTTAAATTCACATGAAACAAATCTGGAATTTAACAAATTTTTTACCTATTATTGAAACCATTTGTAGATAAAGATCAATCCAAACAGACCCAAAAAGTATCAGAAACATGAACCGCGGCATTTCCTTTGGTTTGCCTGAAGAGAAAAATGATTTGTGTGTATATTTGGGAAAGATATACCTATTACATATCAAAATTATAAAAAAATTTACAAATCAATAATTCATAAAGTAGATTTTTAACTCAAAACTAATGGTATTATCGATAAATTTTGTTGTATTAGGAAAACAAGATATTGCATCTGAATTTGGAAAGAAAGGAACTGTAACTGATCTTTCTCTTTTTGATAGAAAGGAATCCGATATTATCAAAACATGGGTCACACCTAGTGGATTTCCTGAAAAAATACAACCTCTTTTTCAAGCAATCAATTTAGCAGAATATGTAATATTTCATGTAGATAAATTAGACAAGTTTACTGGAGAGCAAATCATTGCACTTGATTCTCTCAAAAAAGAAAAAGGAATTTTATCTCATACTTTTGATGTTGATGAATCAAAACTAAATTTAATGATCAAGGGAACTGTTGTTGAAAATTATGTCCAAGTTGATCAAGACAAAATTAAAGAAGAGATGGATAAACTTGAACCCATTTCAAATGATTCTCCTTCTGAGATGGTAATTGATCATTGTTTTGATGTCAAAGGTGTTGGAACTGTAATCCTAGGAAAAGTAACTAATGGAAAAATAAAACAATATGATAATCTAAAATTGTATCCTGCTGATATTGATGTTTTGATAAAATCTATTCAAATGCATGATGATCCTGTTGTTGAGTCTGTATGTCCTGCGAGAGTTGGATTAGCAGTAAAGGGTGCAAAACCTGATGAAGTTTCACGAGGTGATGTGATTTCTGCAGAAAACGCTGTGGATGTAAAATCTGAAATAGAACTTGATTTTACAAAAAACCCATTCTTTAAGGGTGAAATCGCTGAAAATCAGGGCTGTTTAGTAAGTGTGGGGCTGCAAGTTAAAGCTGCTAAATTTGTCTCTATTTCTCCCTTAAAATTAAAATTTGAAAAGCCTATAATTTGTAAATCTGGAGATATGGCAGTTATTCTAAAACCCGAATCTACTACTATTCGAATTCTTGGCAGCGGTGCAATTCAATAAAATAGCTCAACTTTTTCCTACTTAGTGTACGTCTTTCAGATTAAACCTCTCCTCCTGAACCATCTGTGTATGGTTCTCCACTAGGATCATTCAGATAATCAATCAGAATTGGTTGATCAATGAAATAATCAATCACGTTCATGTGATTCATGTGTAGCATTTGAGACATCATTGCACCGTTTACAATTCCCATAGTGAACATCATAGGAAACATTCCTTTCATACCATTCATTTTATTTCTTAGTGGTTCTTTCTCTTTTGCCTCATAGTGTTTGATTAACAAATTCCAATTATCTTCCATCTCTTCAATTTTATCTTCAACTAACTTCATTCCAGAATCTTTAAGAATTAATTTTGGATTGATGTTTCTTGAAATCCAACCTACAGATTTATCCATCTCAAGATGTCCAAGTCTTTCAAGTTTGTTTATACTATCATTGATTTTACTACCATGAATTTTGATGGGTAATCGTTTTGTAATTGTAAACACCTTTTGAACTCCATTTCTCACTAAAGTCATAATTATGAAATCTATTTCCTCAAGTTCCTTATCTGAATCCATTCTAGAAAAATATCACAATTTGAATTAGATAAGATTGTCTACCATTAGTCATGATTTTCTAATAATTTTTCTAATAGATTAGTATTATTTTATTTAAAAATGAGATTTTTATAAAATACTATTCTAAATCAATATGCTCTTTAGCCCAATGTTCTTCTTTTGGAGTTTTTCTATTTCCCTGATGGTGTGGAGAGACTACAACCCCACATATTGTACATTTTGAGTTTTCAAAATATTTCTCAATATCTTTAGGTTTTTCTGCCATTTGCTTACTAGTTGAAGTATAGATATAAACCCTAAATCAAAATAGATTTTTAGTTTAGACTAGGAGTTATTCGCTATAAGTAGGAGTTTGTTGATATTGTCAATAACATAATGTTTTTCTAATTTAATGCTAAATTTTTTATGAATAATATTGGAACCTGTACGTGCTTGTCCTATTTGTCCTGATTGTGGTTCAAAGAGATTCATTAGGCTTTCTAGAGACAAAGTCACCGTAAAATGTCGCAACTGCAAAAAAATAATTGAAATCTAGATTTCATAGTTAATATTTGCAATACCTTTGATATTGACATGGCAAAAACATGGAAAGATTCTGATATCAGCCTTGACCCAATTAAGGATCAAACAGTCGCTGTAATTGGTTATGGAATCCAAGGTGATGCACAAGCAAATAACATGAAAGATTCTGGTCTTAATGTAATAATTGGTCTTAAAGAAGGCGGAAACAGCTGGAAAAAGGCAGAAGCTGATGGTCACAAAGTAATGTCTGTTGCAGATGCAACAAAACAAGCAGATATTATTCATATATTGATTCCTGACATGATTCAAGGTCAAGTATACAAAGACGACATCGAACCAAATCTTTCAGATGGAAAAGCATTGTCATTTTCTCATGCAGCTGCAATCTATTGGAAATGGATTGAAGCTCCGGCCAATGTTGATCTTATAATGATTGCACCAAAGGGACCTGGCTCCAAAGTTAGAGAAACATACCTTGATAATTTTGGAACTCCTGCAATTGTTGCAGTTGAACAAGACTTTACAGGAAAAGCTTGGGATAGAACATTAGGTATTGCAAAAGCAATTGGAAGTGCCAGAGCTGGATTAATCAAAACTGCTTTCAAAGAAGAAGTAGAAACTGATTGGTTTGGTGAGCAAGCAGACCTTTGTGGTGGTGCAGCTTCTATGGTAACAAATGCATTTGAAACTCTAGTTGAAGCAGGCTATCAACCAGAAATTGCATACTTTGAAGTTTTACATGAACTCAAACTCATTGTAGATATGATTCAGAGATATGGAATTAATGGTATGTGGCGACGAGTTAGTGAAACTGCCAGATATGGTGGATTGACTCGAGGACCAATGGTTATGGACAAATCAAGTAAAGAGAACATGAAAAAAGTTCTTACCATGATTCAAGATGGTACTTTCAATAATGAGTGGATTTCTGAATACCAGAAAAATGGTAAAGAATCATTTGATAAATACATGAAAGAATATGATGAACACCAAATTGAAAAAGTTGGTAAAGAAATGCGTAAAATGATGTGGCCTGATTCCACAGAATAATCTTTTTTATTTTTCTTAATCTTTTTATTTTTAATTTTTAGAAACACCTAATTTCAATTAAAATATATCAAAAATTATTGGGATTAATCATTAATTGTGAATGTATAAAATGTGATTGTAGAGAAGAATTTGAAGCCATTGAGACTGAGGAATTGCTTAATTTAATACAACATGGACGATTAAGTCAGGAACAAACTCTATTTTTGAAATCAAGAATTGGCAGTAAATTATGTAAACAATGTTTCATTGATAATCATAAAACGTGAACCTTTAGGAAAAATTCTAAACTGTTGATATCAAAATTAATGCATTACTCTGATTTGTTTCTCAGTGTCTCTGATGAAATCCTCATATTTCATTATTTGAGAAGTTAAACGGAACGCATCCATTTGGTCATCATTTTTTTTAGACCCCAATAATGGTTTTCTTAACCTCATCAATTGCTCTTGCTGTTCAGTGGCTTTGAGAATATCATTTCTAAGATCTTCTATTGTTGCCATATTATGAATAACCAAATTTAAGATATAAAATTTTCATTAAATTTCAATTGAAAAATATTATAAAATTATATTTTTCTTAATTTTGCAACGCCGGTACTGATATGTTCAATAATTGTTGGTAGTGTTGTCCCTGGACCGTATACATGATCAACTCCTGATTTGACTAAATCTTTATGATCAACTTCTGGAATTACTCCTCCACCTACAATTAAGACATCGTTGATCTTTTTCTTTTTTAGTGCCTTTACCACTCTTGGGAACAATGTCCCATGTGCACCATTAAGCAAACTCATTGCAATTGCATCAACATCTTCATCTTCTGCAATTTGTGCAACTCTTTCAGGTGTTGCAAATAATCCTGAATAAATTACCTCCATTCCTGCATCTCTAAATGCTCTACACAATACTAAAGCACCTCTGTCATGTCCATCTAAACCTAGTTTTGCAACAAGAATTTTGATATTTCGTGATGTTGTTTTTTGCTTCATGATGTAATTCGTATTCTGTATCTTTTAAATGCTTTATTTGATTTTCGATAGTTAACACCTTTAATCATTTTAGTGTCTTGATGTTAAACGGCAATTCTATATTTCCCATAAATAATGTATATTTCTATCATTAACAATATTATTGATGCTCCTATGAACCAATGTCGTAGTGTTGAATACTCCATTTCATATTCAATGTCTGAACTAATTGTAGATAGAATATTATCTAGAGTTTCAGAATTTAGTGATTTAAAATAATTCCCTCCTGTCTCTTTTGAAATGTATTGTAGTGTTTTTTCATCTAGTTCCGCAAATTGTGGATTTCCATAAATGTCATCTCGAAGAAATACTGGAGCATCCGAACCAATTCCTATGGTATGAATTTGCACATTGTTGTTTTTTGCATATGTTGTAGCTTCTTCAGGAGTTGCAAATCCAGAATTATGTATTCCATCACTTAGTAGAATGACAATTCTTTTTTTGTCTGGAATTGATGAAACCATATCTATCCCTAAAACTAAACCGTCTCCAATTGCAGTTGCTCCTTGTCCTTGATTGATTGATGAAATTGAGTTAATTGTTTTATCTTTTGAAGGTGTCAAATATGAAATTGTACTGGCACCAGTTTCAAAAAGAACCACTCCTACATTGTTTTGTGGATTCATCTTAGATACAATTGTTGAAATTGATTTTTTGGCAGCTTCCAGACGTGTTGGTTCGTAATCAGTTGCTGCCATACTTTCAGAGCCATCTAAAACTATGCTCAAATTATTCACTTTAACAGTCGATGGGGTCATAATTTGAGGATTTGCAAGGGCAATTATTATCAAACATAAAATTGAAAGAGTTATTGCAAACGATACATGTTTTCTTAGATTGTTTTGTTTTGTTGATTTTTCAACAATTTTCAAAGAACTAAATTTTAAAACAGATTCTTTGTTTTTTGAATTATGCTTAAAGTAAATTATTAACATTATTGGAATTGTCAAAAAAATGAATAATGCATTAATAAATTCGAATTCTATTTGCATTATTTTTTCCTATGTTTATTTCTAAAATATCTGTTAAATGCGATATCGAATTTTTCTGTACCGTCTAAATTGATCATATCGATCCCATTTTTGTTGACCTCTTTTTGAATTTCTTTTTTTGTTTCTTCAAAGTATTTTAAATAATTTCTTTGAAAATTTTTATCTGAAGTGTTTACTAGGACCTGTTTCTCTGATTCAGCATCCTCAAGATAGACATACCCTATTTCTGGAATGCTTTTTTCATTAATATCTGATAAATTTATTAAAACTATTTGATGATATAATTTCAAAATTTTCAAAGATTTCAAAAAAGAATCTGATATGAAATCTGAAATAATAAAAATTGTACTTTTTCTCTTCAAATGAGAGTTTATTTCAGAAATAGATTTTGAAATATCTGTCTTTTTACTTTTTGGCGAGTATTGTAAGATTTCTTTTAAAATTTTCATCATGTGTTTTTTTCCTTTTTTAGCTGGAATGAATTTTTCTAGATGATCAGTAAAAATACCCATTCCAAATTTATCGTTATTTTTAAGTATGGAAAAAATAAGTGATGCTGTTATTTCAAAAACACGCTCTTGTTTACTTTTGATATGTCCAAAATCATTACTAGCAGACATATCTATCATTAACAATACGTTAAGTTCATTTTCTTCTACAAATTCTTTGACAAATAATTCTCCATATCTGGCAGAAACATTCCAATCAATTCGTTTTATATCATCTCCATGAACGTATTTTCTTACTTCTGAGAATTCAATCCCTTCACCTCTAAATTTAGAACGATGAATTCCTGACTCGGTACCATCCACAAAACTCTCCGTTTTAATCTCTAATTTTCTTATTCTCGAAAGTAATTCTGAGACTGAAATCATTTCTATGGTGGTGTGATTTTTTCTAATATTTTGTCTATAATTTTGTCTGAATTTACATTGTTTGCTTCTGCTTCAAATGTCAGAACTAATCTATGCCGTAAAACTTCATGTGCGATTTCTTTAACATCTTCTGGAATTACATATCCTCTTGCATTTAGCATTGCGTTGGCTTTAGCTGCTTTAATTAACCAAATTGACGCTCTCGGAGATGCTCCAAACTCAATAATATTTTCTAAATCTAATTCATATTTTTCTGGATTCCTTGTTGCATCAATTATCTGTGTTACATATTTCAAAATTGTTTTATCTGCATAGATGTTTTCATTGAACTTTTGAATTTCTAAAATTTCCTTTATCGAAATTATTGATGTTGTATTTGTATCAGTATTTTTTGTATATTTTTCGATAATTTTTAGTTCATCTTCTTTGGATGGATAGTCAATTAAAATTTTTAATGAAAATCTATCTACTTGTGCTTCTGGTAACTTGTATGTTCCTTCATGTTCAATTGGATTTTGTGTTGCAAGCACAATAAATGGTCTATTAATTTTTAATGTTTCCCCATGAATAGTAACTTGTTTTTCTTGCATCGCTTCTAATAGTGCTGACTGGACTTTTGGAGGAGCTCGATTAATTTCATCTGCTAACACAAAATTATGAAAGATTGGGCCTTTCTCTATTTGAAATGTTTCTGATTTCATTTTGTAAATTTTTGTACCCAATATATCGGCTGGAAGTAAATCTGGGGTAAATTGAATTCTAACATACTTTCCACTAAAAATTTCTGCCATTGTTTTTACCATGAGTGTCTTTGCTAATCCTGGAACACTTTCAAGAAGAACATGACCATCAGAAATAATGGAAATTACTATTTTTTTTAATACATCTTGTTGGCCTACAATTGTTTTTTGTGCCTCACTTAACACATTTGATAATAATTCTGAGTATTTTTCTGATTGTTTGTTTAATTCCTGAATTTCTTTATTTGTTATTTCAAAAATATCATTTTTTTCTATTGTCAACTTGTTGATTAATCAATTTTGAAATTAAAATGGACTGGTATATTCGATAAATGTACCAATTCTATTAAAGAAATTTTTAATGTAAAACAAATAAAATTGCTTAAACTGTTTGTTCTTTTTTCACTAGTTTTACTTGTATTTGTAAATCCTGTATATGGTCAATCACCAAACATCGACATTGATTGGTTGATTGAAGGACAGGTGTCTCCACAAACTAATTTGCAAAATAGTATAGACAAAGATTCACTATCTATTGATGAATTTCTTGATACTGAAGAAATTCTAACTGAGTTTATTACAAAAAATCAATATTCTATTGGTAAGAATTCAATTGATATCAATTCAGAAGATGGTGAGATATTAAACAAGGCACTAATTGAACAGAGAAAAATTCAAAAAGAAAATTTTCTACATTTGATTCATTTTCTTGATAGATACTCTGATGGTTATGTTCAATTGACTGAGCCTCTTTTGGATCCCCTTACCCAACAAATCTATCAAATCAATGGTCAAACATATGATTCAAATATTAATTCTAATTTAGAATATTTTTTACTTGAACGTGGATTTTCTCTTGATAATTTAGAATCCATTCCAAATAGTGTTTTTTCTCCTGTAAAATATAATGATGCACGACTAATTTCTGCACAAATTCAAAGTAATAGTGATGGTTCACTTGATCTTACAACTGTAACTCCGTATTATGTTGATTCTGAATCAATGCATGAAAAAATGATTGATGTAATGACTGAACAAACTCTTGATATTTTTAATTCTGTTTATTCTGATGATGGTTCTTCTTTTAGTCCTTCATTTGATTTACAACAAAATGTCTTTGATTCTTTACTTGAGGATTCTGTACCTGGTACAGTGCAATTTGAAAATACACAACATGCAATTGATCTACTAAATGTGAATCCTCAAAACCCTGTCTTAAAATCTGATAATTATACAATTTTAATTCTATTTCCTGTTGTTATAGGGTTGGCAATTATTGCATATTTGTTCCAAAAGAAGGCAAAAACACGATTAACTGTGCCTATTTTGAATATTGCTTCACCATCTACTGATTATCAAACTCATACAAAAGAAATGCTTGAATCAGCCATGATTTTATTTCAAAAAAATTCTCAAAAGGAAGCATTTGAAAAATTCAGTCAGGCAATTAGATATTACTATTCTCATAAATTAAAAATCGATATGGAGATGACCACTTTTGAAATAATCTTACAGCTCAAAAAACATAAAATTGAAAATTTTGATGATGTACAAAAGTGGTTAATGCTGTGCGGTCGTGTAGAATTTACAAAGTATGATTCAAATAAAAAAGAATTCAGTACTGCATTATCTGCATTCTCTAAATTACTTTCTTAATTATTTAATTTCTATCGTACATGTGTAAAACATATCATTTGCCAAAGTATTTCCTATGAAACGTTTATTTTCAAATTCTTTAATATCTAACAAATTTGCAATACTCTCTCCTAGAATTGTTCCTTTACGATCTAAAAATGATACAATTAAACTGACTTCATCTTTTTTAATACCATTATTGTTATATTGTCCGGATATTGTAATTAGTCCGAATTCATCTTTAATACATGAAAATTTTTGAACTCCGAATTTATCTACATTTTCCATGTAAGATGATTTAACATCATTATTTTTTTCATTACTAGGTTTTTTGTATTGTAGAATTTTGTATAATTTATCTTCATTTTCTATTTTTTTTCCATCACTAATGGCTTGTATGATCTCCCCAGTTATTCTAGTGGTTATTTCATACTCGTCTAATTCTATTTTTTTTGTATCGTAGTTATAATGTTCACTGTATTTATCAGAAATTGTACTTTGTATGATGATGTTCTCAAAAACACAAACAGTTACTGCCCCATCATTGGAATAATTAAAAAAACAATCAGTAAACTCATTTGGAGATCCTTTCAAGTATGATTTTGTTAGCATTTCTTGTATTGTGATATTTTTGGATTCATTCCAATGTTGATTTAATTTGATTTTATCTTGATACTCTGTAATTTCCGTCATAACTGTAGGAACTTTGAATTTGTAGTGAATTGGTTCATAAAATCTAGTTATATCTCGTAAAAGCACTGAAACTGAGTCAATTACGCCTGAATTTTCATCAAAATTTGTATTTTTATCTATGTATTTCCAAATTGGCCTGTATGTAATTTCCTCTAATTCCTCTTCAGTAGGCAAATATTTTTCTAAATTTGATACATTGGAATCTGTTTGAGCAAAGGAAAGACTTTGAAAAGATACGATAACTAAAACCAGAATAATTGCTAAAGTAATTTTCAATTCAGTTTTATTTATTTGAATTATTAATAATATACAATTGGTACATTCATAGAATGTACCTGAGCATATATAATGGAATATCTTAGAATTTAGTTTGTGAAAACATTATACGTTGCAGTAATTGCTATAATTACTAGTTTTATTATTTCTGTTCCAGTACTTGCTGATGATGCAAATGCATTCAATAGTAAAACTCCTGGAGTGATTATGAAATTTTGTCAAAACCCCGCAATGACTTTGCAAGATTGTGATGAACAATATGATGGATATACTTGGACTGATAGAATTAATGTGTTAATTTATGCTCCTGCTTGGAACCATGATTCTGATAAAGTTGATCATATAGGTAAGGCTCATAACGGTGGCAACATCGAAGTTTCCACAAGAAATTCTTCATCAAATGAAGTTGTATTTTCTGAAACAGGAATTGACACTGGTATCTTTATGGGTGTTGTAAAATTAACAGGACAATCATCTAAAGAAGTTCATAATGAAAATGATGTTACAGTTTCCCCAATGGGAATGAACATGAATAATTATCATACCACATGTACTATGATGCAAAAAAATATGGGCATGTGTAGTAAAGTTGGACTTGAACAAAGTCCACATGATTGGGCAGTCAAACTAAAAACAGATTATCAAAATGGTGGAGTGACTGTTAGTTGGGAAGCAAATGAGGATATGACTGTTGTAAAAACTGCAACTTGGGAATGGAGATTGGGGGAGATTGAGTTTACAAAAGAGAAATTTGGTATAGATGAACCTATTACATTCAAACTACATGATGCTGATTTATGGAATCACCATGCAACATTTCATACATATTACATGCATACTTGGTCAGATACTGACACTGCAGGAATCTATGTTCCTGTGCAATTTACTCCAAATCATGCCAATCATGGTGATGCTTCCTCTGGACATGGTGGACACGGAGATCACAAAGCCCCTGCTGAGGCTTCTTTGACTAAATACACGCCTAATGGTGAATACAAAATGTACCTTTGGTGGCAACCTGGAGGAGTGATGGGTGTTGATAGAGATTATTCAATTAATTTTATGGTTCATGATGGCATTAAAGATATTCATCAACCTAATCTTTCATATGGTATGGAGATTTGGTTGAATGGTGAATTATTAGAAACTAGAAGTGAACGATTTGCAGATGACGGTCAAGCAATTGAACCAATTCGATTTGATGAAAGAGGAACTGCAAAGATTGTAATCTTTGATATTATGGGTGAAGACTTGGAAATAGACTTTTCATTCCAAATTGCTCCTGAAGCAATTTTGAAACATGTTGGTAACTCATCGTCTTATAATGAAGTCAAATTACCTAAAGAGTGGGAAGGCAGAGTCCATGGACACTATGTAGATTTGTTAGAAGGAGAATTCACTGTTACATATGATGATTCATCTAAAGAGACGAATTCGTTACGAGTAAGTGATGGTGATTCAATTTATGTTGAATACGTTGATAAAACATTGCCTAAAGATAATGATGGATTAATTGGAGGCCCACACTCAATTAATGATGAGGAAGAAATCAAAGCAAGAGCATCTGTGTTTGATCATCGTGTAGGAATGCTTATTCCTTAATTAAATATTAATTAATTTATTTAAGATATGATTTCTTTGAAATATTTTTCAATATTTGTTGCACTAGTTATAATTGGAGGTTTTTCTGAAATTGCATATGGACATGGTTTAGGAAATGTCGAAAGTGATATTTTATTTTTTAATGATTCTTTTTTCAAAATAAAAGTAAAGACAACTCCTGATGTTTTGTCTGGAAATGAAACTGAAATAGGATTTGAGATTTCCACAATTAATGATGATCAAAAAACTCTTGTTTCAAATGTAGAATATGGAGTTGAAATTTTTGATGCTCAATCCGGAAATCTTCTGCTCTCTTTTGATGCTTTTTCTTCTGATGATCATTTTAATGCAAAAATAATTCCTGATTCTGTGGTAAATTTTTCAGGAGAAACTAACGAAAATGGTGCCTGGATAGGCTCAAATCTGGATATTCTTGAAATTAATGCTCCCTTATTTCTTCAAGGTGGATTAATTCAGGTCAATGTAACTATTTTATCTATTAATGGGGATACAATTTCTCAAAACTCTACTTTTGAAACTTTGTTAACAATTGGTGAATACATTCCATTTGAAATAATTTTTGATGATGAAACATTTGATTTCATGTTTGCTACATATTTTGATAAAATTGATGAATTTTCTTTTGATGAAAGAAACAAAAAATTAACTGCTTTAATGCCTTTTAATTGGAATCCTGATTTTACTCAAAAAATCCCTTTTGTACATGCTGAATACTATATTCCAAAATCGATGGATGTTTTTAACTATCATGAAATAAAAATGACTGTAAATGATATTCCAATTTTGGGAACTATTGACCGTTCTGGTGATGAAGAGATTGTTGTCCACTTTTTAATTCCAACAAAAAAATTATTGAAATTGTATGATGAAATTTCTGATGATGATCATGACAAAATAATTTTTGGAATTCAATCAGGAAAATTTAGAGATGTACAAAAAGATGATGCATCTTTAGAGTTGGGTGACAAAGTAATTGTTTTATCTTCACAAGAAGATTGGAAATTTCATTTATCGTTGACACCGAAAGGACAAATTTTTGCTCAAGATGAAATCAACTTAAATTTAGAATTTCATGATTCTGTGACTAATACTTTGATTTCTCAAATTACATATGATCTTGATATTTTATTAAATGGTCAGCAAATTGAATCTAATCGGGGATTAGAAACTCCTGATGGGCGAGATTCTATTCCTGTTATTTTTCCAAAATCTGGTTCAGTAATTGTTCAAATATCCAATGTAAATAATTTTGATACTACTGGAGAATTTTCATTTAAAGTAACTGGACCAAAAAATACTTTGATTTTTGATAAAATAGTTGACATTTCAGACGGTTCTTCATTTCCTGGCTGTGAAATAGATGATTCCTGTTATTTATCATCTGATGTAAAAATTACTCTGGACAAAACTGTTTTATGGAAAAATATTGATTCTGCTGCTCATACTGTGACTTCCGGTAGTCCTGAAAATGGTATTTTGGAATTTTTTGACAGTGGAATTATTGCACCGTCTAATAATTTTTCATATAAATTTGAAACAATTGGTAATTTTTCATATTTTTGTACTTTACATCCTTGGATGATTGGAACAATTTCTGTAAGTGATGGCGTAATTCCCTCTTGGATTAAAAACAATGCAGGTTGGTGGGCAGATGGTACAATAGATGATAATTCATTCATTCAGGGAATTCAATTTTTAATTAAAGAAGGTATAATGGAAATACCTCCAACAACAAAAGGTTCTAGTTCTGGAACCAATGAAATTCCCTCTTGGATTAAAAACAATGCAGGTTGGTGGGCAGATGGTACAATAGATGATAATTCATTCATTCAGGGAATTCAATTCTTAGTTGAGAAGAGAATTCTCAATGTTGATTAGATTTTTTCTAAATTAATAACAGAAATCGTTAGATTTCACTAATAGAAAATCTACATAAAGCGTATCAAAATCATAAAAATTGTGGATACTGCTCCAATTAATTACCAACTAACTTTTGAACCCGATTTAAAAAAATTCACATTTTTTGGAACTGAAACTATAACTGTTTCATGCAAAAAACCAACCAAAAAAATTACAATGCATTGTGCAGAACTAAAAATTAAATCCTGTATTGTAAAGTCCGAAGATGATGTCATTTCATCTACTACTAAAACTAATGAGAACAGAGAAGAATTATTCATTAACCTCTCAAAAAAAATCAAAGGAATTGTAACAATTACTTTAGAATTTCAAGGAATTCTAAATGATAGATTACTGGGATTTTATCGAAGTCAATACAAACAAAACGGAAAAACAAAATATCTTGCAACTACTCAATTTGAGGCAGCTGATGCTAGGCGTGCATTTCCTTGCTGGGATGAACCTGAGGCAAAAGCTACTTTTGAAATATCAATTATTGCTGATAACAAATTTACTGCAATATCCAATATGCCGATAAAATCTAAGAAAAAAATTAAAAACAAAACTCTTTACAAATTTGGAAAAACACCTGTTGTATCTACATATTTGATTTATCTTGGAGTTGGAGAATTTGAATATCTAACAGGTAAAACCGGCAAAGTGCAAATCCGTGTAATTACCACAAAGGGAAACAAATCAAAAGGAAAATACTCTTTGGATTTGGGAAAGAAATTACTAACATCTTATGAAAAATACTTTGGAATAAAATATCCTTTACCTAAATTAGATTTAATTGCAATTCCTGATTTTGCAGCAGGTGCTATGGAGAACTGGGGAGCCATTACATTTAGAGAAACAATTCTACTTTATGATCCAAAGACGTCTTCTACTAGAACTAAACAATTCATTGCAGAAGTAATTTCTCATGAGATTGCACATCAATGGTTTGGAAATTTAGTTACTATGAAATGGTGGAATGATTTGTGGCTCAATGAATCATTTGCAACATTTATGGCAACAAAGTTTGTAGACAAGTTTTACCCCGAGTGGAATTTGTGGGACCAGTTCATTGAGGATGCAATGAATACTGCGATGGGACTTGATTCACTAAAAACTACACATCCAATTGATGTTACTGTAAATTCTCCTGCAGAAATTAGAGAAATCTTTGATGCCATATCTTATGACAAAGGTGGGTGTGTTTTACGAATGCTTGAAAATTATGTTGGAGAAACCAACTTTAGAGCAGGTCTCAAAAACTATCTTTCTACATTCAAGTATGGAAATGCTCAAGGACAAGATTTGTGGGATGCAATTGGCAAAGCATCAAAAATGCCTGTTAGTGCAATGGTCAATTCATGGCTAAAACAGCCTGGATTCCCTCAAGTAGAAATTACTCAAAATGATAAATCTCTAGTTCTAAAACAGAGTAGATTTTTGATGGAACCCACCCCTAAAACTCAGAAAGGGTTGTGGCATGTTCCAATAACTCTTGGATTGGGTAATGAGACTGTTACAAAACTAATAACTAAAAAATCAATTACAGTAAAAACCCCGTCTAGTCCTGGGTTTGTTGCTAATATTGGTAGAACTGGATTTTATCGTGTAAAGTATGATGATGGAATTTTACTTGATCTAAAAATGCTTGTAGACCAAAAACAAATTCCTCATGTTGATAGATGGGCAATCCAAAATGATTTGTTTGCCTTGTGTATTGCTGGAAAAGAAGACGTTGCAAATTATCTGGATTTCACTGATGCATACTTTGATGAGGACTCTTATCTTCCATTGACAAACGTTGCAAACAATCTCAACTTTTTGGCTTCATTGACATTCTTTGAAGATTTCACTGATGAAATTCGTGAATATGCAATTAATTACTTTAGAAAAATTTTATCTAATCTTGGATGGGCGCCAAAAAAATCTGACAAACACACTGATGCATTTATGAGAGGATTTTCAATTTATGTACTGGGTAAACTTGGTGACGACTCAATTATAGAACAAGCTGAAATTAAATTCAAAGCATTTTTGAAAAATCCTTCTACTCTTCATCCTGATATTCGAGAATCTATTTTTTCACTAGTTGCATGGAATGGAAATGCAAAAACTCATTCTATGTTTGTAACGTTATACAAGAAAGCAAAAACTATGGAAGAAAAATTACGCTTCTTGGGAGCCATGTGTAGTTTCCGTGATGAGAAATTATTAATCAAAACATTACAATTCTCTCAGACATCTGAAGTACGTTCACAAAATATGCAATTGCCAATTATGAGAATTGCAGCAAATCCGTATGGCAAAAAGATTTTGTGGCCATGGCTTAAGAAAAACTGGGGCAAGATGAGTAAAAAAGTGGGTTATGGAAATCCTCTTTTCAATAGAATTGTTGCAAGCATTGCTCTAGTTGCTGATGATTCTATGGAGTCCGACATTAAGGCATTTTTCAAGAAAAATCCTACTCCTGGAACTGAAAGAACACAAACTCAAACTTTGGAAAAAATTAGAATTCATTCTAAATTCTTACGAAAAATGAAAAAAGACTTTAAACAAAATGGCTAGAAAAATCCTTCCTGCTATTTCTCTTGGAGTCATTACTATTTTTGCAATAATTTTTCTTGGTGGTGGCGGAACTGATGATAAAGATATCCTGCGCCAAACCTTTCAAGTAGATGCAACATATTATGAAACAGGAAATGTTGAGATTTCATTTCTTGATAAATCTGGACAGGCTGATGGAGTGACAATGGAAATTCTTGGCATGGATGAAACTTTTCAGAAATACTATCCTGGTTCCCAATTTGTTGAACTAGTGGCTTTCCCCAACATTCCACAATATGGTTGGGCAATTCATCCAATAGTTTTAGAAATTGATCACCCAACTCTTGGTCACATCCAATTAAAAACTGAAATTCATGAATCCAACCAACCACTTCCTCCTGTGATTTACTCAAAACCATAGATCAGATTCAAAGAATTTATTCTACCTCTAAATATTTGAAATATCTTGGAGTTACTTGCTGATTTGAAAAAAGGTAAACGTGGAGCAATTGCAAAAGCAATAACTCTAGTTGAAAATGATAAAAAGGAAGCAAAGAAATTATTAAAAAAAATATTCAAAGATACTGGAAATTCTATGATTATCGGAATTACTGGACCGGCTGGTGCAGGTAAAAGCTCACTTATCAACAAAACTGCAATTGTCTTAAAAAAATTGGGCACAAAACCTGCTGTACTTGCAATTGATCCTACTAGTCATGTTACTGGCGGTGCAATTTTGGGTGATAGAGTTCGAATGAGTGAATCCACTGATTCAGGAACTTACATTCGTAGTATTGCATCTCGTGGTGCAACAGGAGCTGTTTCTCGTTCACTACGAAATAGTATTCGAGTTTTAGAGTATGCTGGATTTAACCCAATTATTATTGAAAGTGTAGGTGCCGGACAAACTGAAGTTGAAATATCAAATATTGCAGATATCACAACTGTTGTGTTTAACCCAAATACTGGCGATAGTATTCAAACAATAAAAGCAGGATTAACTGAGATTGGCGATATCTATCTTGTAAACAAAAGTGATCTTAGTGGAACAAATCAATTATTTGATGCAGTTAGAGATTTTATTGGAGATACTGACAAAAACCCTATAATCTTAAAAACGTCTGTAAAAAAGAATTCAGGAATTTCAGAATTTGCAAAGACTCTCGTAAAATTAATGGAATCAAAAAAGAAATCTAAAAAAGAAAAAGATTCAGAAAGACTAGAATCAGAACTAAAAGATATTGTTTTAAATAACATCAAAGAAAAAATTGATGATATGCTGGATTCTGATAAAACGTTTTCAAATTATCTTAAAAAATTAAATACAAAAAAAATAAACCCTTATGATGCAGGAGATAAGATTACAAAATCTTTACTAAAATAAAATGGCCGAAAAAGACACAAAATCTGAAAAGGAAATTTTTACTGACTCTAATTTCCGTGTAAAACGTATTTATCAAAAATCTGCTAAAAAAAGACCTACTGAGGATGCAGGTAAATTCCCCTTTACTAGAGGAATTCATCCTGGAATGTATCGTAAAAGATTTTGGACCATGCGTCAGTATTCTGGATTTGGGGATGCAAAATTAACTAATGAGCGATTCAAATTCATGCTTGAAAAAGGTCAAACTGGGCTCTCTATGGCTTTTGATTTGCCAACCCAAATTGGATATGATTCAGATTCCCCCCAAGCAGAAGGTGAAGTTGGCAAAGTAGGTGTCTCAATTACCTCAATTAAAGACATGATGATTGCCTTTAATGGTATTCCTTTAGGCAAGGTAAGTTCTTCTATGACCATTAATTCATCAGCATCTACATTACTTGCATATTATATCGCAGTTGGAGAATCTCAGGGATTCAAAAGTCATGAACTTCGTGGGACTACTCAAAATGATATCCTCAAAGAATACATTGCAAGAAACACCTACATCTATCCTCCACAACCATCAATGAGATTAATTGGAGATATGATTGGGTATTGTGCAGAAAAAGTTCCATCATGGTATCCTGTATCTATTTCTGGTTATCACATGAGAGAAGCTGGATGTACTGCAACACAAGAAGTTGCATTTACGTTAGCTAATGCCATTGCCTATATTCAAACTTGTATTGATGCAGGATTAAAAATTGATGACTTTGCTCCACGTTTATCATTTTTCTTTTGTTGCACTATTGAGTTCTTTGAAGAAGTTGCAAAATTCCGAGTCGCAAGAAAAGTCTATGCAAAAATCCTCAAAGAAATGTTCCATGCAAAAAATCCACGTTCTTTACAATTAAAATTCCATACTCAAACTAGTGGTGAATCATTAACTGCACAGCAACCTGATAACAACATTATTCGTGTTGCCATACAAACAATGGCTGCAGTTACTGGTGGTACTCAATCACTTCACACAAACTCTAGAGATGAAGCATTAGCCTTACCTACTCAAGAATCTGCAAAAATTGCACTTCGAACCCAACAGATTGTGGCTCATGAAAGTGGAATCACAAAAACTGCAGACCCTCTTGCCGGTTCTTACTATTTGGAGGATCTATGTGATAAAATTGAAGCTGATGTGTGGAAATATCTTAAAAAAATTCAGAGAATGGGTGGTTCTGTTAAAGCAATTGAGAAAGGATTTTTCCAGTCTGAAATTAGAGCAAATGCATATCGTCTCAAAAAAGAGGCAGATTCTGGTGAGCGTGTAATTGTAGGTGTAAACAAATATGAGGAACAAGAAGAACAACCAGACTTGTTAAGAATTGACGGCACAATTGAAATTCAACAAAACAAGGCAATTAAAAAATTACGTGCATCCAGAGATAATAAAAAATTAGAAAAAGCATTATCTGCAATGAAAAGTGCAGCTGATACTGATGAAAATTTAATGCCATACATTATTGATTCTGCAAAAGCATTTGCTACCACTGGAGAAATTAGTAATACTTTCAGAGAAGTATTTGGTGAGTATCGTCCAAAAGAGGTCTTTTAGATGAAAATTGATCATATTGCAATTGCAGTAAATGATGTGGAGGAATCTGCCAAAGTATATCAGCAAGCCTTAGGTGTTGATTCCGTTGAATTTGAAACAGTAGAATCTGAAGGCGTTAAAGTTGCAATTATTCATTTAGAAAATGGTAGAATTGAATTAATGCAGCCAACAAATGATTCCAGTCCAATTAAAAAATTTCTAGATAAAAAAGGTCAAGGATTACACCATATGGCGCTAGATACTGGTGATATTGAAGGTGAGGTAAAACGAATGGAAGGTTGTGGAATTCAATTCTTAGGTAATATCAGGCCTGGTTCTGCTGGAACCAAAGTGACCTTTATTCATCCAAAGTCATTACATGGTGTATTGGCAGAATTGTGTTCTCATCCAGAATAATCATTCCATCATTTTTAGGGTATCCGATGCTGTGATAATTCCTACAATTTTTGATTTCTTTGTAACTAAGATGCATTTTGAATATCTAATTAATGGAACAAGAACATTTGCTGGTGTATCCCAATCCACTATTGGTGGAACTGAATCCATCACTTCTGAAAGTTTTGCATTTTTCAGTTCTGCCTCATTACCAATTGCTAAATGTTTTACAATTCCGTCTTCACTGACAACTCCCACAATTTCTTTTTCATCAAAGACTGGAATTTGACTGATTGATAACTTGTGCATTTTTTTGATTGCATCATGTAATGTGTTTGTAGGTTTTAATTTTATTATGTCTTCACTACAAAAATCTCCTGCTTTGTGGGATGATGATTTCCCTTCTAGATTTGCCAAATTCTCAAAAATCTTTTTTGCTGTTTCATAACTTGGTTGACTCCTACCTGACTCTATTTGATTAATCATAGATGTACTAATTCCTACCAATATTGCTAATTTTTTTTGAGTGATATTCAATTTTTGACGTTGTTGTTTTATGGAATCAATTCTTGGAAGCATATGGTAAATTTAGTAGAGCTTAATCTATATTAAATTATACTTTATTATTTTCTTTTTGAATTCTCAATTGCAGCCTGTGCCGCTGCCACAATTGCGATTGGAATTCTATGTGGTGATGCACTGACATAACTTAGTCCTGCACTGTGACAGAATTTTATTGAACTTGGATCTCCTCCATGTTCTCCACATATTCCTACTTCCATATTCTTTCTAATTTTTCGACCATTTGCAATTCCTATGTTGATTAAATTGCCCACTCCACTGACATCAATTGATTGGAATGGATTTTTTTCGAGAAGTTCTTTTTCCATGTATTCTGGAAGGAATTTACCTTCAACATCTTCTCTACTGAAACTAAATGTTCCTTGTGTCAAATCATTTGTTCCAAAACTAAAGAATTCTGCAGTTGCTGCAAGTTCATTTGCTGTTAGTGCTGCTCTAACTACTTCAATCATTGTTCCAAAATTAATTTTTAATTTTATCTTGTTTTTTGTTTCTACATCTTTTTTAATTTTGTCGTAAATTTCCTTAATGTGATTTAATTCGGCAACACTGCTAATCTGCGGAATCATGATTTGTGGATGTGCTTTAACTTTTTTCTTTGTTAATTCAACTAGTGCTTCAAAGACTGCACGGATTTGCATTTCATAAATTTCAGGGTATGTGACTCCAACTCTTACCCCTCTATGACCCATCATTGGATTGACTTCTGCAAGTTCTCTTGCTCTTTTTAGAACAACTTTTGCATCGTTGATTTGATTTGTTTCTCCTTTTGATTCTAATTTTTGAATTTTCTCAACTAGTTCTTCTGGATTTGGTAAAAATTCATGTAATGGCGGATCCAATAATCTTATTGTCACTTCATATCCTTCCATTGCTTTTAGGATTTCAATGAAATCACTTTTTTGTAATTGACCTAATTTTTTCAATATCTTACCACGTTCTTCAATATTTTCAGCCATAATCATTTCTACAAATAAGTTAATTCTATCACTTCCATTGAACATTCTTTCTGTTCTACACAATCCAATTCCTTTCCCTCCAAACTTTCTTGCAAGTTTTGCTCCTTCTGGAGTATCAGCATTTGCTCTAATTCCTAATGTTTTTGTTTTTTGTGCCCATTCTAAAATTTGTTCAAAGTCTTTTGTTACTTTTGGCTCTACTGTTGGAACTTCCCCCAAATAGACTGTGCCTGCACTACCATCAATTGTTATAGTATCTCCTTCGTTCATTGTAATTCCATTTGAAGTACATGTGTTATTTTCATAATCAATTTTTAATTCTGGACATCCAACTATGCATGGTTTTCCCATTCCTCTTGAGACAATTGCTGCATGAGAAGATTTTCCTCCTAGGCTTGTCAAAATCCCTTCTGCTGAGAAAAATGCAGGAACATCTTCTGGCTTTGTTTCCTTTCTAACTAGAATAATCTTTTTTCCGTCTTCACCTAATTCTATTGTTTTTTTAACATCAAACACTACAATTCCACTTGCAGCCCCTGGGGATGCTGCAATTCCTTTTGCCACTTGTTTGTATTCTTTAATTTTTGACTCATCCATTGTTCTATGGAGTAATGCTTCTAATTGTTGTGCTGGAATTCTTGTAAGTGCTTTATTTTTATTAATTAATTTCTCTTTTACCATGTCTACTGATGTTTTTACAAGTGCCATTGCACTCATTTTTGCAGTTCTTGTTTGTAACAAGTAAAATTTTCCTTGCTCAACTGTAAACTCAATATCCTGTGGTTCTCTGTAATGTTTTTCTAATTTTGTACATGCTTTACTAAGCTCTGAATATGATTTTGGCATATCTTTCTTTAATTGTTCTATGTTTTTTCCTGTTCTTACTCCTGCAACAACATCTTCACCTTGTGCATTAATCAAATATTCTCCTTCTAACTCTTTTTTACCGTTATGCCCATTTCTTGTAAATACTACACCTGTTGCACTATCATTACCCATATTTCCAAATACCATAGTAACTACATTTACTGCAGTTCCATTTGCAATGTCTTTGGTAATTCCATTTTTTTCACGATAAACTACTGCTCTTTCACCCATCCAACTTTTAAAAACTGCCATGATTGCCAATTCTAATTGTTCATTTGGTGAATCTGGGAATTTTCTTTTTGTATGATCTTCACAGATGTTTTTGTATTTTGCTACAATTGCTTTCAATGATTCTACATTTAGTTTACTGTCATCTGTTACTCCTTGTTTTTCTTTAGCAGAATCTAACACATGATCAAATTTTTCATCATTTACTCCAAATACTACTTTACCAAATAATTGAATAAATCGTCTATACGAATCCCATGAAAATCGTGGATTTCTTGTTTGCTGCGCAAATCCTTCTACTGTTTTTTCATTTAATCCTAAATTCAAAATAGTATCCATCATTCCAGGCATGGAAATTGCAGCGCCTGAACGAACTGAAACCAGTAATGGATTATTAGTTGAATTCCATTTTTTACCTGTCTTTTTTTCCATCTTTGCAATATTTTTCATTACTGCAGGAATTACGTCCTTTGGAAGCTTACTATCGTTATCATAATATTTGTTACAAACTTCAGTTGTAATGGTAAATCCTGGTGGTACTGGAAGTTTTAGTCTAGTCATTTCACTTAAGCCTGCACCTTTTCCACCTAGAAGCATTCTTTTTTTACTATCTGCCTCTTCAAATGCATAAACTGGTTTTGTTTTTACCATACGAATTTTTCTAAATTTTTTTGGCTTTTTAAACTAATGCCTTGGCAAACTCTGAAATTATTTTATCCCAGTTTTTTGCTTTGATGATACCGCTGGCCACCAAAATTCCTTTTGATCCTAACTCTACAGCTTTTGAAACATCTTCTCCTGATACAATTCCTGCACCGCAAAGAAGTTTTGTTTTATTATTTACATTTTTTACTACTTTTGCAGCCTTTGCAATTAATTCTGGTTTTTCATTAGAAACTGCTTTTCCTGATCCGATTAATTCGGGCGGTTCAATTGCAATATAATCTGGATTTAGTTTTACATATTTTTTTATTTCTGCAACATCTTTTACACAAACAATTGAGATCATTTTTAATTCTTTTAATTTTAAAACAAGTTTTTGAATTTCTTTGCTTGAAATTCTATGTTCACTGTGATTAATCAAAGAACCATTTATCTTAGATTTCTTCAACAATTCAGGAATCATAAAACCTGTGGTGCTTCCTATCTTTGAATCATCTATATGTTGAGCCAAAATTGGAATTGAACTGTTTGATACTACTCCAATCAAATGTTGAGGTGGTGCAATTGCAATTTTTACTTTGAACTTTTTAGCAACTTTTTCTGCAGTTTTTACAAATTTAATTATTTTGTCCCCTGAAATTTCTTCATAATTTTTACAATTTATGATAAACATCTTTTTGAATCTACTTCTATTGTATTTAATTCTTAATTTGAATTTTTTAATCTATTGTCGTAGACTCTTTTCATGACAGAAACAATGATCATTAGAGTTAGCCCTGCTGCATTTGTTCCAATAATGAAAATATCTGAGACAATGAATCCATATGTCAGCCATAAAATTGAACCTGCAGCGATAAATATCATTAAAAATTTTGAGACATCTTTTAGGCTCTTTGTTTTATATCCCTTGTAGATTTGCTCTATCCATCCGGTAAGGATTAAGATACCTGCAGATACTCCTAAAATTGTTAACAACGTTCCGTCTATTTCCATTTTAACTCCAGAAAAATTCATCTAACCCTGTCTGTTTTGGTTTTCCTAAGATTGTATCGAAATCTAAATTCATTGATGATGTAATTTGTTCAAGTGTAGATTCTAAAAATTCCATGTATTTTTTTGAATCCATCTCTTCTTTTTTTGCCAATTCCACTGGTTTGACTCCTGGTTTGTTTAAAATTTTGATAAATGATATTCTGTCTCCTTTTTTAACCTCTCTTACTGATTCAAGTTGTCTTGCGGCTCTGATGTGTTGAGGAATTGTTTTTACGTATTCTGATGGTGCTTTACTAAGCATCACATTGAATGCTAATTCTTCTAGTGGAATTTCTTTGGATTCTATTTTTTTGCCACATGTGGCAATTTTTTCAGAAATCTCTTTTTTTGCATTTGTAAAATCATCCATTGTTTGAACTTTGGACAATACATCCACCAGTTCATAAAATAAATTTTTTATAAATCCAGGAGTATGTGATTTTTTTCCTGTTAATCCTTTTACATCTACTTTTCCATCTTTTGTAACTCCGAGATAATTTTTCTTCCTATTACTAAGTACACAATATCTGTAAGTTTTGTCAATCTCTAAATCTACACCATGATCTTTTTTTGCTTGTTCTATTACTGAATTAATTTGTTCAGTAGTTGGATTTTTGATAAATAATGAATCTGTGTCTCCGTACAAAACTTCAATTCCTGTACTCTCACATTTTTTAATTGTCTCGAGAATTGTATGTCGACCAATGGCTGTAGTTGATTCTGCTGCAGGCAAAAAATATAGTGGAAAAATCTCTGCGCCCATTACTCCATAACTTGCATTTAGAATTACTTTGAGTGCTTGACTGACTACTGTGTATTGCTGTCTCTGTTGCTCAGTAAGTGTCTCTTTTTTTGATAAACTCTTGTAGTAATTGACTCTTAAATCTCTTAAGGAACCAATAATCAATGCAGTTAATCCATTCTTTTTTGTACATGCCCAGTGATTTGTTCCCGGAATTGTATTTTTTTTACATTCTACGTGGGAACATCTGACTGTTTCATATGACAAATTTCTTACTTTGATGATGCTTGGATATAGACTTGCAAAATCCATGACAACTACATCAAAATGAATTCCTTCCTTTGGTTCTACAACTAAACCCCCTCTATACTTTTTATCTTTAATTACTGCATCAGACATTACTCCTTCTGATCTTTGTTCTAATTCTGTTCTTTTTGGAATAAGATAATTATCTTTTCTATGTTCTGAATACAATAAACTTCTAATCCATTGTGAAACACCCATTCTTGCAATATCGTCAATTGGCATTCTCCCAATTCTTGCAATAATTATTAGTAAATTCATTAACAAATCATTATTGAAACTTGTAAGCTCATATGTTAGCAAAGCATCATTATAACAATAATTTGCAGTCTGGAATAGTGTTAATTCATCAAATTTTAATCCATAATCAATTTTTTCTTTTCCGAGCAGTGCTTTTGAAACCGCATTTAATGAGAAACTAGTGTATTTTTGACTAAACGCATAGATTTGAAATGATCTGTTTGACAATGTCCTATACAAATCAATATGAACTCCATGTCGCAATGTTGCTGAATCTCTCATCATGTAAAATGGGTTTTCTGAATTTTTAATCGCCAATCTTTCTGCTCTATTGTAAAGATATGGTAAATCAAATTCATCTCCATTGTATGTGACAACAAATGGAAAACTTTTGATTATTTCAAATGCATCTTGTATCATTTCTTTTTCTTTATCTAAATCATAAAATGTTATTTTGATTTTAGAATCTAATTCATTGTTACCTTGTTCAGTTCCCTCAGTTTTAAGCACAAAAATTTGATCAAATCCCTCACTTCCCTTGAGTCCTATTGCAGTAATCTTTTTTTCAGCAAGTTTTGGGTCTGGGATTCTTCCAATCTCTGCCTCTACTTCGATATCTACACTTAGTCTTTTTATTTTTGGAATTGGTTGGTTGAGAAGTTCTGCCCATTCTGAAATGTATTCTTTGAATTGTTCAGAGTCTACCATACTTTCACTGTCTACTTTATCCCAAAGTAGACTTTTCAACGCAATTTTTACTTCGTCTGAAATTTCTAAATCATGAGGTTTTACCTCTCCTTTGATAATTTCATAATATTTTCCAACAATTAACCGTCTATCATACAAATAATTCTCATAATATTTTATGTCTGATTCCCACGTTTCAATTATATTTCTAATACTCTTATCCCCCGTTGTTCCTCCGATTGCCAAAGGGTCCACTGCTGTAATTTTTGACATGTCAATTTCTTTATCTTTGATCAAATCATAACGTTTAACGGATTTTATTTCTATGACATCATCTCGTTCTTGAAGAAAATCTAGTTCATCTGGTGCTAATCTTGAATAACAATATGGTTTGTGACCTGTTCGGTCTTTCCATAAAATTAATTTTTGTGATTCAGGTTCATAAAATTTTAGAACAACTGATTTTGAATTACTATCATATGTTGCTGATACCAACATAGCTGGTGACATATTTTCAATTTTTTCTGGTTCTGCTACTCTTACTTGCATTTTTATTCAGATTTTTCATATTTGTTTACTAGTTCTTTTGCCCATTTTGTAATTTTACTTTTATCCAAATGAACTACTTCAACTCCTGCTTCTTCTAACAAATCAAAATCAGTTTCAGGATAAGAATCAAGACAAACAAATTTTCTAATTCCTATTGTTATTGCCATTTTGGTGCATTCTAAACATGGCACAAATGTTGTGTATAGAATGGCACCTTCAACTCCTGCTTCAATTCCTAGAATTGCACAATGCATAATGGCATTTGCTTCTGCATGATTGCACAGGCATCTATCTAACGATGCGCCTGATTTTATTTTACCTTCCATTCTATCTTGACATCGTTTACATCCTCCATCAAAACAATTCTTAATTCCTGGAGGGGTTCCGTTGTATCCTGTTGCTAATTGTCTGTGATTTCTAACAATTACTGCTCCAACTTGTCTTGTTAAACAATTTGATCGCATTTTTGCAAGTTCTGCTTGAAGCATAAAGTATTCATCCCAATTTGGTCTTTCAAAAGTACTCATGACCTTTCTGTTTGAGCACTCCATATATGGATCACGTTATGGCCTCTGAAAAGATTACTTTCAAAAAACTAACTCTGCATGATTGAAAATTAATTTTCTATTCAAAATTGAGCAAGACGTAGTATTTTGTTACACGAAAAGATAAAATCAATACTTTCTGGTTTTCTTTTATACTATGATCCCTTTTCTAGAGAAAAAATATGTTGAAAAAGATTCAATTGAAAAGAGAGATTATCAAATCAATCTTGCAAATCAGGCCATTGATGAGAATTGTATAATTGTTTTACCAACTGGACTTGGGAAAACCGCAATTGCACTAAATGTGATTGCAGAGTATCTTGCAAAGGGAACTGGTGGAATACTGTTTCTAGCTCCAACTAGAGTTTTAGTAAATCAACATTATGAATTCTTACAAAAAAATCTAACTTTGGATGATATTTCATTAATTACTGGTGAGGATACGATTCAAAAACGAACCAAACTTTGGGGAAATAGTGTTATTTGTGCTACTCCTGAAATTGCAAGAAATGATTTTGCACGAGGAATTATTTCTCCTGAACAATTTGTTTTAATAATTTTTGACGAAGTTCATAGAACTGTTGGTGATTATGCTTATTCTGGAATTGCTCAGTATTTTGAAAATTCAACTGCGCGAATTGTTGGAATGACTGCTACTTTACCTAGTGAAAAACAAAAGGCAACTGAAATTCTCACAAAACTCAAAATTGCAAGTGTTGCAGAAAGAACTGAAGATAGTCCTGATGTGAAGCCATATACCCAAGAAACTGATACACAGTGGGTAAATGTTGAACTTCCAAATGAACTCAAAACAATCCAAACTCTGTTAAAATCTGCTCTTGATCAAAGATATGACACTTTACGTGAAAATGGAATTAAACTGGCACAACAACAATCCCTTTCAGCATTATTGAGAATAAGACAATTTGTCTTAAATCAAAATAGACGTTCTGCAAAACCTCTCTTTACCGCAATTAGAATTCATTATGCATTAAACATGCTTGAAGTTCATGGGATTACTCCTTTTCTAAAATTTTGTGATCGTGCACAATCGAAAAAAGGAATTGGTGTCAAAGAACTTTTTGAGGTTGATCCAAATTTTACTCAGGCACTTATTCTTGCAAAAAAAGCACAAACTCAAGGAATTGAACATTCTAAAATTCCTAAACTAAAAGAAATTCTTGACACGATTCCTGGAAAGGCATTGATATTTACTAGTTATCGTGATTCTGTTGAATTAATTCACAATAAATTAATTGAGATGGGTGTTTCTGCTGGAATTTTAATTGGTAAAGCAGGAGAAACTGGACTTAAACAGAAAAAACAGATTGAAACTGTCCAAAAATTCCGTGATGGTATTTTTCAAGTTTTAGTTGCAACTCGTGTTGGAGAAGAAGGACTAGATATTGCAGAGGTAAACCAAGTAATTTTTTATGATAACGTTCCAAGCTCAATTAGATTTATTCAGAGACGTGGTAGAACTGGACGTAAGGATACTGGAAAACTTGTAGTATTAATTGCAAAAAATACTATTGATGAGACCTATTATTGGATTGGAAAGAGAAAGATTACTGCATCAAAGGAAATGGGTAAAAAGATGACAAAATTTTTAGAGAAAAATCAAGACTCTCAATCTCAAAAAACAGGACTAGATGCGTTTCTTTAGTTTTTATATTGCTTGGACATTTTCTCAAAAACTATTTGTTTTTTTTGAATGATTTCATTTTTTAATTCTGATTCTAAATGATGAATACTGCTATTTTTTGCTAGAAGTAGATTCTCTAGTCTTAAATCATATTGATTTTTAAGAAAATTTTCGATCCCTTCAAACCCTCCTTCTATCTCTAAATTTCCAAATGCATCTTTTGCCAAATTATTTACTGATTTTTCTAAATCTGATAATATCTCTTCAAGAACTTTTTTTGAAAGAACTTTCATGCTATACTCATTTACTTGAACTAGAAAAAAACATTATGCATGTTTAAGATTGATGATTTTTAAAATAAAATTATCCTAATCTTTTGATAATGTGATATCCAAATTCTGATTTAACAGGCTCAGAAATTTCTCCAATACTTAATTTGAATGCCATCTCTTCAAATGGTTTTACCATCGCCCCTTTTGTAAAATATCCCAAGTTGCCGTCTCTTTTACCACTTCCTGTATCTGTTGAAAATTCTTTTGCTAACTTTCCAAATTTCTCACCCCTCTTGATTTTTTCTAAAATCTCCAGTGCTTCACTTTGTTTTGAAACAAGAATATGGGAACATTTTATTTTGTTTGACAATGAATGTTTTTTTTAATTCGTATCTTTATTTGTTGGGATATTTTACTGTCTTTCTATAATTCAATTGTTATTTTTATTATTTGAGAAATATGCTTCCTTTAATTTAATCCCCAGCTGATTTTGTGTTTGGGAATAATTTTTAAAAATGGTGCTTCTCTTTCTTTCCACGGATCTTTTCTAACCCATTCAAATTTTTCATAAAATAATTTGTATAATTCCTGAAATTCTTCTCCAAATTCTATAATCTCTGTTTGACCTTGAATACACACTGATTTGTGTTGACCTGATTTGTAAATGTCAATTACAATACCTGTATTGGGGTTTGTTTTGATATTTGAAAATGTCCTTGTATCATAATCTGTTGCAATAACAATACATTTTTGATAAAATACAAATGAAACAGGTTTGACATGTGGTATGTCTTGATGTGACGTTGCAATCCGTGCCTCTTCTAGTGTTTTTAAAAACTCTATTTCTTTTTGATTAAATTGTATCAATTGAAAATTCGTTCTCTTATCTCAGGAATATGCTTGTATACAATATCTCTGACTTTGATTTGGTCTTCTGCAGTTGGCATCTCTTTTTGTGCGCTGAGAATGGCTCCACTCATCCCAAGTGCCATTCCCATGACAATTCCGTATACAAATTCTTGTGGATTTTCTACTTTGAGCACTTCTTTATTCTCTTTAATCTCTTCTAGATAATTTGGAATAGTTGCTATTGCTCCATTGATAGTTTGGACAATAATTGTCTCTAATTGTTCTTCACTCATGTTAAATTATCCAAATGATTTCTTAATAAATTTGACACTTCATCTTATACTGTGTTTTGTATTAAAATTCATTACATCTAATTTAGTAGTGCCTAAGATTTTTAATTGAGATATTTAGCTTAGAATTATGTTTTCATTTTTTACTACTGATGAGGCAAACAAAGCACTTCCTGATATAATTAAAAAATTTGAATATGCATTATCTAAAAATAATGAAGTAAGAAAAATTGAGCAAGAACTGCAAGTGAATATTTCTACTACTAATTCATTTGAAGATTATGTAATTCTAAAACAAAACCTCAATTCCGCAATCACAAAATTTTATGAATCTCTGGAAATTCTTGAAAATACTGGTGTTGTTGTAAAGAGTTTGGAGCAAGGACTCCTTGATTTTCCTTCAAAAAGATTCAATGAAGAGGTTTGGTTATGTTGGAAACATGGTGAGACTGAAATAAAGTTCTGGCATGAAAAGGATTCTGGGTTTATGGGACGAAAACCAATTGAAGTCAGTGATGATTCTCTAGTCTAATTATTCTCTTGTCTCTTCTTGTCTCTACAAATACCACAAAGATATGATTTTTTGAAATTCTCCAATTCTATTTTAAATAATTTTGTTTGATAGTATGCTTCTCCTGTTTGTAGCCCTCCTGGAACTTGCTTTCCACAATTACTACAATGAATTTCCTCGTTGAATTTTACCCTTTTTTCATGATTTGAGAGTTTACCGATTATCATAGGCATGTTTAATTGAGCCTTGATATAAAAAATTCCAAAATTCAAAACTCATGAATATTATACTGAAAAATTAATCTCTTTTTTAATGATATCAGTATGGTTTAGAGTAATTCGAGTACGTTTTTTACTTGCATCAGTTATTGCTGTATCAACTGCTTTATCATTGAATTGGTGGTTGAATTCATCAATTGATGTTTTATCTGCGGTTTTAACATTTGCTGGAGTTATGGCTTTACATGCAAGTGTGGATTTGTTAAATGATTATTGGGATTTTAAACGAGGAATAGATACTGCAACAAAACGAACTAAGATGAGTGGTGGAACTGGTGTTTTACCTGAAGGTCTACTCAACCCTACATCTGTGTATCGGGCAGGAATTATTTTTCTAATAATTGGCTCCCTTATTGGAAGTTATTTTGTATTAACTGATGGAATTATCATTGCAGTAATTTTGGGATTTGCAATTTTATCTATTTACTTCTATTCCACAAAGATTGTTGATTCTGGTTTAGGTGAATTTTTTGTTGCTGTAAAAGGATCCATGATAGTAATTGGCGCTTTTTTTATTCAATCTGGACAGATAACCATGGAATCTGTTCTTGCAGGAATTGTAGTGGGTACATTATCTTCTATGGTATTATTTATTGCATCATTTCCTGATCATGATGCAGATAAATCTAAGGGACGAAAATCATTAGTCATTTCAGTTGGAAAACAAAAAGCTGCAAAACTATTTTGGATATTTCCAATCATTTCATATTGTGCAATTATAGTCGGTGTATTTCTTGGATTGTTTCCTGTATTGTCTTTGATTAGTTTTTTTAGTATTCCTTTGATGATAAAATCTGGATGTGGTTTACAAAAAAATTATGATTCCGTTGATGATTTGGTTCCGTTTATGTCCTCTACTCTAATGTTTAGCAGATTGACTGGGGTGTTGTTTGTAATTGGGTTTTTAGTTTCTCTGGTAAAGAATTAGTTTCTTAGTTTTTCTTAGAAATTGACAATTTTTTGGAAAGATTAAATTCTTCTTTTTTTAATGATAGTTAAGATGTCTGGAAAGATTTATGATTATTCTCAAATCTGCACATCTGTGATGCAAATTGACACTAAAATCAGATTTGCCGGTGTAATTAATGAGCGTGGAAGGCTAGTAGGAGGAGGTATGAGAGAAAACGTTGAACCATTAGAAAATGAAAAAGATGATGAGATGATTTTCATGGAACTTGCATTGCGTGTAAAAATGAGAAAAGAGTTTGATAAACAACTTGGAAATGTCAATTTTGCAATGGCATTACGTGAACGCGCACTTGCAATTAGTGTTCCATTAGGTGAAGATATTTTGTATGTTGTCTCTGAACCCGACGCCGATTATGGGATTCTTCCTAAAAAAATTCTTGAAATAATTGACCAATAATTTTTTTGTTCTTAATCTATAAATAGAATTTATTTCTAATTTTTTTTGTGCCTGTAGATCCTGTTTGTGGAATTGAGCTTGATGAATCATTAGCACTGCTTCATGAACATGGTGGGAGAAATTTCTATTTTTGTTGTAATGGCTGTAGAAAAATTTTCATAAAAAAACCCCGAAAATATAAAAATAATTCTTAGATTGGAAAAGCTCCACACATTCTGCAAAATTTAGAATTAATAATTTCATGTTTACAGTATGGGCATCTGTTTTTGGACTTATTGTCTACTGGGCTCCCAAACAATTTTTTAAAAATTTCATAATAATGCATTGATTCTCTGCTTTTGATAATCACATCATCTTCATTTTCAACTGTTAGTTTTTTTTCGACAAACAATTTTTCTTCTATTATTGAATCAAATAGGTCTGTTAATCCTATTGTACCTGAACCTTCCTGCATAGGGGATTTTTCCCTCCATACAATTTGTTGTGGGATGAATTTTTCAAATGTTTTACGTAAAATCCATTTTCCATATCTTTTTCCTTTTTCGTTTTTTACTTTAAGATTTGCTGGAACAGTTCTTGCAAATTCAATCATTTTATCATCTAAAAATGGTGATTCTATTTTAATTCCTATGGCTTTGCCGATTTTTTGTGTAGGAAAATGCATGATGGAACAAACTCTTTTAATTTCATCTTCTAGTTGACTTTCTGGTTTATTTATTAAAAAATTATAACCTGCAAACAACTCGTCTGCCCCGTCTCCAGTAATAATTGAATTTTCCCCATTCTCTTTTGCCCATTTCATTGCTAAATACATCACAACATTATTTCTAATTTCTATATCGTTGAAATTTTTTAAAATTTTTATCGTTTCTTCAATTGCTTCAAGAATTATTGCAGTTTTAACATTGAAAATTGATAATGGCAGTTGCATTTGTTTTGAAACCATTTGACAATATGTGAGATCAGTTGATACAAAATCCTCTGCAATAATGGAAATGGAATTTGGTTTTTTTTCTTTTAAGAAATATGCAATTATTGTACTATCTAACCCTCCTGAAAGAGAAATTAAATTTGATTTACATGAATTACAAGATTCTCCTAAAACATCGTAAAGTTCCTTGGAAAATTTCTCCAATATTTTACATGTGAATTTGAAATTAAAATAGGTATGCCTAATCTTTGAAATTTTTTTCTTACTATTGTAAACTTTAAATTCTTTGTGAGATGCTTGAAAATCAATGTTACTACCTGCTGAAATTGAATCAAAGACATTGATTCCTGCTTTAAGAGCAATTCTTGCAAAAAAACTTGCAGAGGAACACAATGTACGAGAAGATGAAATTTCTAAAATGCTTGGAGTTACTCAAGCTGCTGTAAGTAATTATATACGTGGAACTCGTGGTGATCCATCATTAATTGCAAAACTTTTGGCACAAGAGCAAGTTGCAATAATGATTAATGAATTGTGTAATAATTTATCTTCTGATTTGGCTTACACTCCATCAAGTCTTTCAAAATTTATTGGATTGTGTAATTATATCAAATCTAGTTTATTGATTTGTGAGATTCACCATAACCTTGAATCTAACATAGATGAACAAGTGTGCAAAGAATGTGAAAATATGCTTCTTAAAGGTCCTGGTAATATTTACTAAATTTTATTTAAAATAATTTCAACAGTTGATGTCATATTGCCTATCCCTGCAGCTGATTCTGTATCTAGATTAATTTTTTGAACTTTTGAATTACCATTCATCATTTTTTCAGTGATAATATTTGCAACTGCCACAGCATTTGGGATTGCATTTCCTCTTGCTCTTAGAATCACTATTTTTTCACTTCCAAAAATTGATAATACATCAATTGCTGATTGCATTATAGGGTCATTTCCAATGTTTATGATGGTTCCTTCAGACTTTTCGGTCTGCTCTTGACCATGCGGTTCATTAACCTCCTCCATGAGCATTATTCAACAACCAGCAATTTTTAGTTCTTTTATAGTTTTATCTTAAAATGATTCACTTTTCAAAATAATCAATAGGAATATTTTGATAATCTCCGTTTGGAAGCTCCCTTCTAATTGTAATTGGGATCACTCTTTGTTCTAGTTCTTCCATTGAAATATCTAATGAAATTCTTGCAGTTTTTGGAATTGGGATAAATGGTGGTGCTCCTAGAGATAATTGTAATGCTCTGGCACCCATAATTCGTGCTTTTTCAAATCTTGTTAATGTTGGTGGTCCAATTGTGATTTTATTATTTTCACATGGAATTTCTATTGGATCGTGCTCTTCAATTTTTTCAACAACTTCCCTTTCTTCTATTTCTTTAATTCTTTTTTCTAAACCTTCTTGTTCTTTTTCTGTTAATTCCTCTACTCCGTCTTTTTTCTCTATTAATTTTCGATAAGTATCAAGTGCTTTGGTTAACCCTAAATTGGTTTCCACTTCTGACCCTTCTTGAACTTCAATTAATTCAGATTCTTTAGCATCAGACAAGTATCCAGTTTCTCTTAAAACGTTATATAATCTAATCATTTTAAATAACAAATTGAGTACTTCTGTATCAAAAAAACAATTAATTTTAGAAATTCGAGAAAAAGCAAAACTTTCTTGTGATCTTAAACGTCATTTATCTCCGCGAACTGTTGGAACAATAATGAGATCTCTTCCTTTGGAGGGTCATGCTCATCTATTGGGGAAAAGTATTGTTTATTTTGAAACAAGTGTTGATTCTGGAACAGAACGTGCTAGAACCGAATTCAAAAAAGGTGACATTGCATTTTTACCTTCTTCTGGAAGTATCTGTTTTTTTACCAATGATGCTGTTTTTGGGAAACCTATGACTCCAATTGGAAAATTAAATGAAAATATTGATGCATTAAAAGATGTTAAATCTGGAGATGTATTGTGTCTCTATGAAGATACTGATTGATACAAATGGTGTCCTGAATAACCGCCAACTCGTTTGATGATACCTTTCTTTGTTGATTCAATAAGGAAAGCATTAGCTGCAGAAATTTTAACACCTGTTTGTCTTGCCAAGTCTTGTACTGTAATTACTTTAGAGTTTTCAATAATTTTCAAGCCTTGTTTTTCATTTACCATTACTGTGATCTCTGCTTTTCTTGGACCTCCTTCACCTTTGTCTTTTTTACTTTTCTTGGAATCTTTAGGTGTCTTGTCCTTGTTTGCAGTAGTTGGTTTCTTTGCTCCACCCATAAATTGAGAAAAAAATATTCCTCTTATAAACGATGAACCTATTTAATCAAATTAGTAATATTTGAAACGATCTTGAGTTTTTTCAAATATAAATAACATCTTGATTAGTAATTTGTATGGGAGTAGTTTCAAAAGGTGCAAAATGTAATGTTGAAGGTTGTGACCAAAATGGTGCACGTTCATTAAATACCACAAAAGTTGAAAATGCAGGTCTCAGAGTAACTTCAGCTGGCAAAAAATCAGTTCTTTGTAAAGAACATTACAAGGAATACAAAAAGGAATCAAAAGGTGATAGAGACCTTGAACGTGCTAGATTTGACAAGTTTTAGTTTTTCTTTTTTGATTTCTTTAGATTATTTGCTGGATTTTTAAAATAATCATCTTTTAGATTGTTGTATAGTTTACCAATTTTTTTGTATAATCTCTTTGGTTTTCTTGTTTTTTGATTACTAAGTACATACAAGGCTAGAATTGGAAACGCAATTGTTGCATCTGCATATACTGTCACCATCCCATTATGTGCATCTTGAACTTTGCCCCAACTTTTCCCTTCTTGAAGTGTTGCTCCTGATAATCCTCCCGTATCTGGTCTTGCATCTGTAATTTGAACAATATAGTCTTGTCCGCCATCATTTCTTCTTAAAATTTGATCTAAGAGTGGGCCTGTTTGCTGAGCTGTATTTTTAGGAACTCCTCCCCCCAACTCTAAAATTCCTGATTTTTTTGAATCATACAGAATTGCTGCCTGTTCAATAATCTCCCTTACAAAATCTAAATTATATTTTTTATCTGCCAGTCTATGCACTGCCAAGTTTAATGCAAGTGATGAATCTTTTATTGTTGATATGTACACTGGAACATCATATTCGTATGCTGTAGTGATGAAACTTTTTTCAGGGAATTTTGAGTTTTCTTTACTCATTTTACCCATCAAATTACAAAACTCTGCAGTTGTAAATGATTCATCTGGAAAATTTTCCCCAAACATTTTTTGAATTACTTGGTCTTCTGCTTCCAACGTTTCATAAAATTTTATGTAAATATCTCTAATTCTTACAATCTCATTTTCATATAATTTCATATCATCAACATTGAAACTTCCTTGTTTTACTGGCAAGCCCCATGCAAAATGATCTTCATGATATACGTTGGCACCTGTTGTAATGATCCAATCAACAAACCCTCTTTCAATTAGTGTTTTGATGATCCCTCCAAATCCTACTGGTGTTAAAGCCCCTGAAACTGTAAGACAAATTGTTGCATTTTCTTTAATCATTTTGGCATAAAGTTTTGCAGCCTCCCCTAATTGCCGTCCATTAAATCCAGAACTTGAAAATACATTTACTAGATCCTCTATGGTCATCGTTTCATCTAACTTGATGTGGGGAATATCCTTTCCATGAAATTTGTGTGGGTCCACGGCAAAAAATAATTTTAACTGTAAATAATACTTGCGTAATTCTTTGTTTCTGAGAAATAAAATATTACTTAATTAGGAATGTATTGGAATAATGACACATGAATATTGTTGATTTACATGATCCTACTAGAGTGAACAAACCTCCTGATGATGTGAAGGTCTTATTTTCTTCTGGCAATTTTATTCAAGATGAATTTAAAATTTTTCAAGTTGAATTACGATTATACTGTGAAAGAACTGATGAAAAATTAGGTGTTTATTCTTTGATTACATCTTTTGTTGAAACTGATAAAGGTTCAGTTGAGATGATTTATGATGAAGGATTTCGTGGGGAACAATCCCTTTCAAGAGCTGTACAATTTTTAACATCAAATTTAGGAATTTCTGGATTAATTTTACGTTCAGTTATTTCTCTACGTGGGACAAAATAAAATCTATCAATTCAGATTTAATCTGTATCTTTTTCAAACATGTTCCCAATTTTTTAATTAGAATCTAGAATATCTTGTAAGTGAGGATATTCTTCAACCCAAAATTTTTGATTAACACATTCCCATTCATGTAGTGTAAATGATTCTGAATATTTTTCACTTAACACTGCAACTTGATTTTTAATATTTTCAATTTCTGATTGTTGATCAGACAAATATTTTAAACGATGTTCTGCTTCTAGAATTCTTTCTTTTATTTTGACTTCAAAATATGATTGGGGTTTTGCTTCCATACAAGAATATTTGATTATTTCATCATATTGTAATTGTAATTCATCTATTTTTTGTTGATCTAACTCAAATTCACTAATTTGTTCTTCAACTACGTTGGTTTCTGTTGGCTCTGACTCATCACTGACAATTACTGCAAAAATAACTCCGATACAGCTGATTATGGTCAACCCTAGAAGTGTATTTCTCTTCATTGGAGATTATAATTTATTTGTCAACTTAAGGCTTTTCTAGATGAATTATTGTTAATTTTATGATATTGACAAACTAATAGTTCATAAGTAAAACTATCAATAATGTAATCATGAGAATATTACAACTACATTGTGATCATATCGAGTACACTCCTACAAAAAAAGAGATCAAATCAGCTGAAGACATTGAAAATCCTCAGACTCAGAGATTGGAAGAACTTGTAGTTGTGTTTGTTGCAATTGAAGATGGTGATGATTCATCTGTTGCACAAAATGCCATTAATCAGATTAAAAATTCGATGGAAAAAATTGGTTGTAAAAAATTACTATTATATCCATATGCTCATCTTAGCTCAAATTTAGCAAAACCATCTGTTGCAATTTCTTTACTTAAAGAAATGGAAGATGGTTCATCTGAACTTGAAGTCTCTCATTCTCCATTTGGTTGGACCAAATCTTACAAAATTCAGGTTAAAGGACATCCATTAGCTGAGAGCTCCAAAGTTGTAACAAAGGATTCTGATTCCAAAGATTCAGAAATTACCTCTGATGCCCTAAAAGGAGAATCCACAATTCGTTCTTTTTGGAAGATACTTTCCCCTGATGGCACACTAACAAATATTGGAGATTTTGATTTTTCCAATTACAAAAAACTTGAGATTCTCGCAAAGTATGAATCTGCAAAAAGTCGTGCAGTTGATCAACCTCCTCCACATGTAGCATTGATGAAGAAATTGGGAATTGCAGATTACGAACCTGCATCTGATTCAGGCAACATGAGATTTTTCCCAAATGGTAGATTAATCAAATCTTTGATTGAACGTTTTGTAACTGACAAAGTAAAAGAGTATGGTGGTTATGAAGTTGAAACCCCAATCATGTATGATTCTGAACATCCAAGTATGGTTAGTTACTTTAATCGATTCCCTGCTCGACAATACAATATTGATTCGGAAGGAAAAAAACTCTTTTTGAGATTTGCAGCTTGTTTTGGTCAATTTTTGATGGCAAATCATTTTCAATTATCCTACAAAAATTTGCCCTACAAACTCTATGAATTAACAAGGTATAGTTTCCGTAGAGAACAATCTGGGGAATTAGTTGGACTGAGACGTCTTAGAGCGTTTACCATGCCTGATTGTCATGCATTTTGTAAAGACATGCCACAAGCAGTAGATGAAATAAAGGTCAGATTTGATTTGTCCCAGAATGTATTACGTGAATTAGGGATTCAAGAATCTGACTATGAAATGGCAATTAGATTTACTGAGGACTTTTACAATGAAAATAAATCCTCCATTGAAGAACTAGTAAAAAAACATGGAAGACCTGTCCTTGTTGAAATGTGGAAAGAGAAATTCTTTTACTTTGTGTTAAAATGGGAGTTTAATTTTATCGATAATTTAGGCAAGGCGTCTGCATTATCTACTGATCAAATAGATGTTGAAAATGGTGATAGGTATGGAATAGAGTTTATTGATGAAAATAATGTTGCACAACATCCAATAATTTTACACAATTCTCCTAGTGGTGCTATTGAAAGAATCATTTATGCATTATTAGAAAAAGCTGCCAAAGACTCCAAGGAAGGTAGGAAAGCACAACTTCCATTATGGCTTGCACCAACACAAATCAGAATTATTCCACTTAATGAAGAATTTTATGATTTTTGTGATACTCTTACTGATAGGTTATCTGCAAATAATATCCGTGTAGATATTGATGACCGAAACGAAAGTATTGGAAAGAGAATTCGTGAAGCAGAAAAAGAATGGATTCAATACATTTTGGTAATTGGTGAAAAGGAAGCAAATTCTGAGAATCTGAGTGTTCGAGACAGACAGACAGGAAATGTCAAAGAAATTTCTTTTGATGATTTCTTAAATGAAATTAATGAGCAGACAAAAGGAAAACCTTTCACTGGATTGAATATGCCTAAATATCTCTCAAAGAGACCACAATTAATGGTGTAAAATTATGAGTTTTCTTGATTTATACATGAACAAAAACCCTCTAATCACTTCATCAGATGATGGAACAGATCCTGTGGCAACGGTTTTTGGAATTCCATTTGATGCAACACACTCATACAAACCTGGATGTAGATTTGGAGCTGATGCAATTCGTGATTCTTTTAATAACATTGAAGTTTTTCATCCAGACCTCAAAGTAGATTTAGAAACTGCTAACATTGAAGATTTGGGAAATACTCGACATACCGTTGTTGCATCTGAAATGATTAATATGGTAAAAAAAATTACTACTGAACTCGTTGCAAAACAAAGACAACTCTTCATTTTAGGTGGTGAACATTCCATTACATATGGAACGTATACAAGTTTTCCAAAAGAAACAGGCTATGTTGTATTTGATGCACATTATGATTTGAGAGATGAATTTGCTGATATCAAATTAAGCCATGCATCCTATCTAAGACGAATAGTTGAGGAAAGAGGTTCTGATAATATTTTACATGTTGGTGCCCGTGCATTTGTTGCAGAAGAACTGGAATTTTTACAGGAAAACAATATCAAAACAATTACTGATAAAGAAATTCGTGATGATAAGGGACCTCAATTATTACGAGATTATGTGTCTTCATTTGATTCAATTTATTCTAGTTTTGATCTTGATGTATTGGATCCTGCATTTGCCCCAGGTGTAGGAAATCCTGAAACTGCAGGGATTACTTCTAGAGAACTATTTGATATGATTTCATCATTTAGTGACACTAAGGTTACAGGTGCAGATATTGTAGAATTAAATCCATATCATGATAATGGTGCAACTGCATCACTTGCTGCAAAAATAATGTCTACTTTAATTGCAATGAATCTTTCTCAAAATTAATTACTTTATGCCCTTGTTTCTCGATTTTTTTTAAAAAAGGTGTGTAATTGATTCTGTTCACTTTATTAGATGGTGTTTTGGGGGATATTTTGTGTTAAATAACCTACGAGATACTCTCAAACCTGCCCTTGAAAAACTAGGAAAGGGGTTTGCAGCAACTGGACTATCTCCCAATTTTTGGACATCTGTAGGTCTTGGGTTTGCATTGCTATCAGCTGTGGTTTACGGTTTAGGGATTGAATTTGGATTAATTATTGGTGGAGTTTTGTTATTAGTTTCTGGATTTTTTGATATGGTTGATGGACAAGTTGCTCGCGTTACTGGTAAGACATCTAAAAAAGGATCATATCTTGATTCAATGTTTGATAAAATTGCCGAAGTTGCAATCTTTTTGGGAATTTTAATTGGTGGATATGCAGAACCATACTTGGTATTTCTTGCAATTACTTTGTCGTTATTGGTTAGTTATGCTCGTGCAAAATCCGATATTATTAATGTAAAATTACAGGGGATTGGAATTGGTGAACGTGCAGAAAGACTGTTAGTAATTGCAATAATTGGAATTATTGGATTTATGGATTACGCTGTAATTATTGTTGTAATAATAGCTGGAATTACTCTAATTCAAAGAATGATTGTAACTACAAAAAATATTAAAGAAGACTAACGAAGTTTTCCACGTTTTCTTCTATTATCAGCTGATCTAATCTTAAGAATTTTGAAATGGATTGCACATGAAATACAATAGTGTTTTAGAACTGTTGGTGATGCAATGTATGCCCCTTGTGCACGTAATTCTTTTGCCAATGTATGTTCTACCAAATTTAGTTTGGATGTAACCTTTTTTGCCTTGTCCTTAGGAACTGTTTGTCCACAGTTTGTACATTGTACTACACCTGAAGATCCTTTTCCTCCTTTGGTACGTCCTCTACTTGCACGCTTTAGTGGCATGAAAATAATCGCTAATATCCTACTTATATTCTTGCGGATAAATGATGAAAATTTCTTAGTTTATGCCTGATTTTTCTATAAAATTAATCTAACTTTTAATCCTAGATCGTCTTATTGTAATTGATTTGTAATGCGAGGCTTGTGTCATATCTGTTATGCGTCAGGTGTAGAGGTAATTGTTTCAAATGGTGATATTATTTGTACATCTTGTATGGATGAAAAAAAATGCAAATAACTAAATCTATTGTGTTTTGAATTAATAGAAATGAAATTAGCAATAGCAGCTCATTGCGCAGTTGACACAATTACAATAAATGATACTCACTATGAACAAATTGGTGGTTCTGCATGTTATTGTGGGATCACTGCAAGACAGTTCAAATTTGATGTTGATTTGTTTACGAAGTTTGGTTCTGATTTCCCAAAACAATATCTCTCAGAAAATAAAATAAATTTCAAAAATTCTGAATCTCAAAAAAATACCACAAAATTTGCAATTTCTATTTCTGGTGCTGATAGAACCCTAAAACTTGAAAATGAATGTGATCCTATAGATTATTCAAATGTAGATGCAGATGGACATCTTGTAAGTCCAATTTTTCACGAGATAACCAATGAAACTCTAAAAAATATTAAAAAAGATTCTAATTTTTTGTTTATTGATCCTCAGGGATTTTTGAGACAAAAAGATTCACAAAATAATGTATTTTTAGAAGACAATAATCTTGATTTATCTAACGTAAATGCAATTAAGGTTAATCCTGAAGAAGCTCAACGAATTGTTCAAGGTACTCATGATGAAATGATGACTGCATTGCAAAAAAAAGGAGTAGAATACGTAATTCTGACAAACAAAACTGAAGTTTCTCTTTTAGTTAAAGATAAGGTCTATTCAATTTCATTGCCCAATAAACAAATTCATGATACTACTGGAATTGGCGATATCTTTTGTTCTGCATTTTGTTGTACTTTACTTAAAGAAAAGGACTTTTTGTGGGCATTGTGTTTTGCTGGTGGTGCTGCACAAGCAGCACTTGATTCAAAAAATATAGGATTACAGAAAATCCCTAAAAAAGGGACTGTACAAAATAATGCTTCATATTTTTATAATCTTGTAAAATTTCGAGATTTGTAGTACATTATTCTTTTATTAAACTGATTATCTCATTTCATCTATGCAAATAGGCATTTACAGTTCATCATCAACAGACACTGCAGCTAAAACTATTAAAAAAATACTTGATGATAATGGAATAAAATCATTTTCTGTTACAAAACTAAAGGGGAAACAAGCTGATTGTGTAATTGTACTTGGTGGAGACAAGGGTGTCAGAAATTATTTTCATAGAACATTTGATGCAACTTTGCCAATTTTAGGTATAAGTGAAGGCGAAGCAAGCGGATTTTTAGCTCAAATTGATCTTAAAGAATTTAGAACCTATATTGATGTTTTAAAAAAACAAAAGTACACCATTGAAAAAGTTCCAAGACTTGGTGTGAAAATTGATGGGCGAAATGTGTATCCTGTTCTAAATGATGTTGCAGTATTTTCATCAAAAAGTGCAATACTCATGGAGCATACACTCCGTGTAAATGGAGAAGAAGTATGGCACGATAATGGAGACGGGATAATTGTTTCCACTCCTATAGGTTCATCAGCTTATTCTATGTCTGCAGGTGGTCCAATCTTATTCCAAGACTCTGCTGTTTTTGAAATAATTTCTGTTAATTCTTTGGATGTAACTCGACGACCAATTATTGTATCTAATGACAGTTTAATTGAGATAGATGATATTTCTGCTAGACTTCATTGTGAAGTAGTTTTGGATGGATTGGATAGATACAAAGTAAACAAAACTGTGGAATGTACACAGTTTTCTCCTCCAGCTAAAATTATTCGGCTCAAAAAAGATTCTACTGCTATATCTGCACTTGCAAAAAAAGTTCATTTGGCTGAAGAATTACTAAGCATGCCTCCAAGTTCAAAATTATTACTTAAGACTCTGGAATATGAAGGCGAATTAACACAAAAAGACTTGGTAAACAAAACATTACTCCCTGAAAGAACAGTTAGGCTAGCATTAAGTCATCTCCTAAAGAAAGGTTATGTAAAAAAGAAAGTTTCAATTCGAGATGCAAGACAAAAAATTTATCAAATCTCAAAAATAGAATGATCTGGATTTTATACTTTCATTGGGATGCAGCTTTGATAAATGCTGAAAATGATTCTTCAGGAAATCCTGGTCTACTGTTAAATTCTGGATGAAATTGAACGCCAAGATAGAATTTATGAGATGGAATTTCAAGCATTTCCATTCGTTTACCTTCATCACTATTTGCTGAAAATATGAGTCCGTTTTTCTCAAATTCTGGGATGTATTGTTTGTTAATTTCATATCTATGTCTGTGACGTTTACTGATTATTTCAGTACTGTAGATTTTTTGTGCATTTGTTCCATCTTTAATTTGAACATCATTTGCCCCTAGTCTTAACGATCCTCCCATATCTGAAATATTTTTTTGTTCAGGAAGTAAATCTACAATCGGATTTTTTGTCTCTGGATTGATTTCAGTTGAATTACTGTCTTCTAATCTTAGAACATTTCGTCCAAATGCAATTGCAGCTAGTTGGAATCCAAAACAAATTCCAAGATATGGGATATTTTTTTCACGTGCATAATTTGCGGTGCTTATGATTCCTTCAGAACCTCGTGTTCCAAATCCTCCTGGAACTAATATTCCATCATACTCTGATAGAACAGACAAATCACTAATTGATTCAGAATCTATTAACCCAATTTCGACTGATTTTCCAATCTCAGCTCCTGCATGTTTTAGTGCATGATTAACACTGACATAACTATCTGCAAGTGTCACATATTTCCCAACCATTGCAATCTTTATTTTTTGATCTTCATGATTTATCATGTTTTGAGCAATTTGATTCCATTTATCCCAATTTGTTGAGATGTTGAGCATTCCAACTTTTCCAAATTTTGTAAATATTGAATCCATAATTCCTTGGTCATAAAGCATCTGTGGTACTTCAAAAATTGATTTTGCATCATGGCATGATAATACGTCATTCGTGGTAACATTTGTAAACATTGCAATTTTCTTTTTTGTTTTTTCTTCTAATGGCAATGAACATCTTACTGCCAAAAAGTCAGGTTGAATACCGATCCTTCTCAATTCTTGTGCACTATGCTGTGTGGGTTTTGTTTTTTGTTCGCCTACTACATCTAGTGATGGGGCTAATGTAACATGTACGAAAATTACTCCTTGTGGACCTTCCTCAACTTTCATCTGTCTTAATGCTTCAAGAAATGGTAGTGATTCAATATCTCCTACAGTTCCGCCACATTCTACTATCAAAAAGTCTAATTCTTCATCTTTAGCAATTCTTTTGATTCTATTTTTAATTTCATCAGTTACATGTGGAATTATTTGAACACATGCTCCCAAATATTCTCCCTTCCTTTCTGCATCAATTACTGAGGAATACACTTGGGCAGTTGTAATATTGTGACTCTTTGGAATATCTTGATTTAGAAATCTTTCATAATTTCCAATATCCATATCACATTCCCCGCCATCATCTGTGACAAAGACTTCACCGTGAGCTACTGGATTCATTGTTCCTGCATCATAATTCAGATATGGATCTATTTTGACACAAGACACTTTTTGATTAGCTAATTGTAGTAGCTTTGCAATCGAGGAAGTTGTTACACCTTTTCCAAGGCCAGACATCACACCGCCTGTGACAAAAATAAACTTCGTCTGCACATTAATGAAACGATTATCTAGTTTTTGTATGTTTTGTTATTAGAGATTAGTTGAAATATCCGTTTTTACCTGCGGGTTATATGAAAATACTTTTTGTCTTATCTTTGATGATTATTCTAGGTTCAGGAACTGTAGCCTTTGCTGAGACTACGTATGAAATTGATATTCCTTATGGTGCATCAGACGCTGGTTCTGCTTATTTTTGGTTTGAACAATCAACTGAAATTACTTCTGGGGAGATCACTGTAAATCAAGGAGATTCTGTTACGTGGAATAATGTAGATACTGCGTTTCATACTGTTACATCAATCACCCCATCAGGTGAGTTGGATGGAATATTTGATAGTGGTTTTTTTACCGTTGGTGAATCATACAATCAAAAATTCGATAATTTAGGTGACTTTAATTATTTTTGTAGTCTTCACCCCTGGATGATAGGAATTGTTCATGTCATAGATAGTGTCGACACTATTCAGTCTATCGAAAAGATCCCTAGTTGGGTTAAGAATATTTTTGTTTGGTATGGTGAAAATATAGTTTCAGAAGATGAATTACTTAATGCAATAAAGTATTTAATTAATGAAAAAATTTTGGTTGTAAATTAGATTTCTAAAAATTCATTTCTCCTAAATGTTTGAGATTAATAATGGAAAACTATTTTCTAAATTGAGAAATCAATTTTTGAACTTTACATCTGTGGAAAAAATTATTAATTTTTAAACAATTTTAAGAAATTTTTGTCGAAGATTTTTTATTTTTTATATGAGTAATGCTTTTTGAGAACCTCTAGTCTGGTGGTCTATAACTGCGAGAGTTTCCCTCAATAAAGTAGAAACAAGGCCATCACTCTTAGACGGACTTATTTTTTTGTTTGATTTTTAAGCGATTTTGTAAATGATGTAATTTTTGATTCAAGTTTTCCTTGAGGTGTTTTCTCGATCAATTTTAGATATGCGCTCCCTACAATTACTGCATCTGCGCCTGCTTTGATGTATTTTTTTACATCCTCTGGAGTCGATACTCCAAATCCTACTCCAATTGGAATTTTTCCTTTGGTTTGTTTTTTGACACTTTTTATGGCATTAATTGTATATGATTTAATTCCAGTTTTTACCCCCGTTGTTCCATAAACAGCAACAAGATACAAAAACCCTGATGTGGCTTTGGATATTTTTTCTATTCTTTTTTTACTTGTATTGGGTGAAATCAGAAAAATTGTATCTGCTTTATTTTTTGCAGCTTGTAGATAATCTTTGGATTCTTCAATTGACATATCAGGCAAAATGAATCCGTCAATTCCTGCTTTTTTTGCATCTGCGATAAATTTTGTATACCCCTTATGATACAAAATATTAGTATATGTCATGAGTACAAGTGGAATCTCTGTTTCTTTTCTGATTTTTTTCACTAATGCAAAAAACTTTTCAATTTTTGTTCCTTTTCCAAGTGAGACAGTACTGGCATTTTGAATTACAGGTCCATCTGCTAATGGGTCTGAGAATGGAAATCCTAATTCTATAATGTCTGCCCCTCCTTTTACCAGTCCTCTGACAGTTGAGATGGTTGATTTTTCATTTGGAAATCCTGCCATGATATATGCAATCAATGCTTTTTGATTTTGAGATTCAAGTACTGCAAATTTTTCTTTAATTCTTGTCATTTCTTTATCGACTAACAAGTGTTATTTGATATAATTAAAACCGTTTCTAAATCATTTAATTTTGTAATTTAACAATTGAAAATATTTTTTATAATATATTGTAATTTTCTGCCTAGTCTATGTTTGAATTACTCCATGTTCTACCAAATACTGAATTCCATTCACAAATGCTTCATCATCAATAATTCCTTCTGCCCACCATCCTGCATTATTTTTTATCCATTCTGGAATTTTGTTATTTTCTGGACTGGAATCTTGAGTGCTGGATGTGATTTGTATAATTTTTTCTTTAATCAGATACTGAATTCCATTCACAAATGCTTCATCATCAATAATTCCTTCTGCCCACCAT
>CAZEFL010000005.1:0-13903 GCA_964511485.1 uncultured Nitrosopumilaceae archaeon | reverse complement strand
CCTGCATTATTTTTTATCCATTCTGGAATTTCTACGATATTGGATTTTACATCATTGTTCTCTTCATTAAATTTTTCAAGCAGTGGATTTTTCTCAATATTAATTTCAATGATTGCGTACCCTGCCATGGATACGTCAGGATTTTCTTGTTCTGCACCCGTACCATGAACAAATATGGCATATCTTACAAGTCCTGCTTTTTCATTTACAGGAATAAGATGATGAACTTGTCCAAATTCATTAAACAAATTATTTTTCCCAATTTCTTGTGCATATGAACGAAGTTTGTTACCCTTTTCATCTACTACCCAAATATCATAATGTATTTGATCTAAGATTTCCATGTCGTTATACTTGCTAATGAAATTAATTTTCCAATCTATGTTACAACCTTCAATGGGTGTTTCTGGAGAATAATTGTATTGAATCATCATGGAATATGTGTTAGTGGAAATACGCCCACTTTCATAATCGTAAAATTTTGTAGAACAATTCAATAATTCCTCTTTTTGAATTGTTTCTTCAATATCTTTGAAAGGATCATCATTGATACTTTCTTTGTAATTTAACAAATCAAATTGATACATTATTGGAGCATTTTCAACATTAATTCCTGCATAAGTGATTGCCTTGATTGGAAATGGAAAATTGTCCACTATTGTTATTTCGTTTTCGTTACTACCATACCATCCTAGAACAATTGCATCTACAACTCCCATTGGTGTATCTATTCTTTCAACTCTGTTTGGATTTAGGTGAGCATTAGTGCCTCCTCCGACTGGGCCTAAATCTCCCCATGTTGATGCTCTAAATTCTTGTGGTCCATGAATCCTGTCATCTTCATTTGCAGTTGCAAAAGCAGATAGCCACATCAATGAAGATCTTGACGCTATAGCATAATCGGAAAGATCATCATCAAATATTATTGGTTCAGGTGTAGTTTTTCCAAGACCTAACGAACCTTTGATAATTTTATCATTATCATTCACTAGTACTTTTGCATCCCATAATGTCTCACTAACATTTTGTATTTCTCCTTTAATCCAAATTTTTAATGTAATTGGCGAACAATCATTAAGATTTATTTCACATAGCGAATACTCAAAATAATCTCCTTTTTTGAGACCTTCTCCTAAATACCATGTCCCATCAATGTTGACACCATTAGATGTTTGAGCATCTTGACCGTAAGACAGATTTGAAAATCCAATTCCTGTTAAAATAACCAATAAACTAATTTGTGCCAGAATTATTTTCATGAATAATTTTCAAATTGGTCGATATTAAACATAGGTTATTTTATCAGCAAAGAAACCATTTGATTTCAGTTCATTTTTTATTGTGTTTATTCAAATAATTTTGTACTTCTTCAACATCTTTATCCCCTCTGCCTGATAGTGTAACCACAATTGTTTCTGATGGTTTTGACTTTCTTGCAACTTTGACTGCCTCAACAATTGCATGAGCTGATTCCAAAGCTGGAATAATTCCTTCAGTTCTTGTTAACATTAGAAATGCATCAATAACTTCTGCATCTGTTGCTGAATGATATTTCACACGTTTTGTATCTTTATAGAATGAGTGCTCTGGCCCCACTCCTGGATAATCTAATCCTGCTGAAATACTATGAGTTTCAGTAACTTGCCCTTCTTTGTCTTGTAACAGATATGTCATCATTCCATGGATTACTCCCTTGGAGCCTACTGACAGTGTTGCTGAATGTTTATCTGATCTTAATCCATGACCTGCAGCTTCCACTCCAATAATTTCTGAATTGGTATCTGCTAGAGGATAAAATGTCCCAATGGCATTTGATCCGCCTCCGACACATGCAATTACACTGTCAGGTGTCTTGTTGTTTATTTTTTTCATTTGAGATTTTATTTCATTTCCGATTACACTTTGAAAATCTCTAACCATTACAGGGTATGGATGAGGTCCAACTGCAGAACCTAATAGATAGTACGTATTTTCAACATTTGTAATCCAGTCTCGAATTGCTTCATTAATTGCATCTTTGAGAGTTTTTGAACCTGATTTAACTGGGTGAACTTTTGACCCCAACATATTCATTCTAAACACATTTAGCTTTTGACGAATAGTATCTTTGTATCCCATGTATACTTCGGCTTTTAATCCCAAAGCTGCACATGCCATTGCAGTTGCAACTCCGTGTTGACCTGCCCCTGTCTCTGCAATAATTCTTTTCTTGTTCATTTTTTTTGCAAGTAATGCTTGACCTAACGTATTGTTTATTTTATGAGCGCCCCCATGCAACAAATCTTCTCTTTTGAGATAGATTTTACCTCCACCTATTTTTTCAGATAAATTTTTTGCATAGTATAGAGGTGTAGGTCTACCTGCATATATTGTAAGATAGTAATCAAGTTCTTTTTTGAATTTTTTATCATTTTTGAATTTGAGATAATTTTCTTCTAACTCTTCAATTGCTGGCACTAGAGTTTCTGGAATGTATTTTCCACCAAATTCCCCAAACTTACCATTTTTTGGATATTTCAATATGCATTCACCAATTTTTTTACCTGTTCTTCAATGTTATCACTTTTCATAATACTTGAACCTATTAGAAATGCATCCGCCCCACACTTTTTTAAATATTGGATATCTTCAGGGGTTTTAATTCCACTTTCAGATAATATTATTTTTGATTTGTTCTGTTCTTTCAATATTGTTTCTGTAGTTTTGAGAGAAATTTCTAATGTGTCTAAATTTCTATTGTTAATTCCGATAATATCTGCATCTGTTTTGAGGGCATTTACAAATTCTTCTTTGGTGTGAACTTCAAGTAGAATATCTAATCCTTGCTTGTGTCCATATGCGATGAACTCATCAATATCTGATAAGAATTTCTGGTCAAATAAAGACTGAATTACCAACATATAGTCTGCTCCTATTTTCTTTGCAGTATCAATCTGAATTTTATCAATCATTATGTCTTTCATTAGTAAAGGTACATCTACTGCACTTCTAACTTTCATGAAATATTCTGGTGAACCATGAAATAGATGTGGCTGTGTCAATACTGATAATGCTTTAGACCCTCCGGCAATCATCTGATTTGCAATGTTTACAGGATCACTTTGTGTTCTAATCTTTCCGAGTGATGGTGATGCAAACTTTACTTCAGTTAGAAGTGTTGCATGAGAGTTTGTTTTTATGATTTGTATGAAATCCTTAGTTGATCTTTCTAGATTACAACTTACATCATAAACTCCATCATCAATTGCTATTTGTGAGTTGTTTACTAATTTTCTCAAAATATTTTCAGCCATCTATAATCTCCTTTAGTTTTGAAATATCTCCTGTATCTGTAACAAATTTCTCTAGTAATGAAAATGCTTTACCGTCTTTAATTGTATTTAGTGCAATTTCTACCCCTTGCTCAAAATTATCTGCAATACCTGCAACAATTAATCCGCCAGCTGCATTAAGTGCAGTTGTTTCAATCATGGCCTGATTTGCAGTGTTGTTTAGTACTCCGACAAATGAACTCATTGCATCTTTTTTTGATTCTATTTGAATATCTTTTAATGATGATTTGTGCAATCCTACTACTTCAGGATCAATTGCATTCATTAGCACTTTGTCCTTTCGTAATATGCATACACGATTTGTTGCACTAGTTGAAAATTCATCCATTCCATCATCAGATCTGACGGTCATAATATTTTGTGCCCCTTTTCTTTTGAGTAGGGCGGGTAATCTATCAAGAAAATCAATTGAGAAAACTCCTATCAATTGATTTTTCACTCCTGCTGGATTTGATAATGGTCCAAGTAAATTAAATGCAGTTCTAATCCCTAACTGTTTTCTTGCAGTTGAAACATATCTCATTGCAGGGTGAAATTTTTGTGCAAACATAAAACAGATGTTATGTTTTTGTAAAACTTCTGAAATTTCAATGGGATTCATATTCAAATTGTATCCAAAATATTCAAAAATATCTGCACTTCCTGAAACACTTGAACTAGAACGATTTCCATGTTTTGCAACTGTTCCTCCAGCTGCTGCTACCACAAATGATGCTGTTGTGGATATGTTAAATGTCTGCAAAGAATCTCCTCCAGTTCCACACATGTCAATTACTGTTCCCGAATTTTTTGTCTCAACCTTAAGGGAAAATTCTTGCATTTTATCTAGCATTCCAAGTAATTCATCATCTGTCTCCCCTTTTTGTGCAAGTTTTGATAGAAAATCTGCATTCTCAATATCTGTAGTTTTTCCTGATAACATGTCTGTCATAATATTGTTCATTTGATCATAACTCAGGTCTGTTTTTTCCTGAAGTTTTGAAATTAGTTCAGAAATCATTTTTTCTCCTTAACTTGAGCAATAAAATTGTCTAGGATCTTTTTTCCATCCTCTGTCATAATTGATTCTGGATGAAATTGAACTCCTTGAATGAGATAATCTTTGTGCTGAATTGCCATAATTTCTCCATCATCTTCTGCAGTTGCAGTAACTTCTAAGACATCTGGAATTATTGTTTTATCTCCAACTAAACTATGATATCTTGTGGCTCTAAATGGATTTTTTACATTGTTGAATAATTTTGCATTAGTGTGATTTACAGAACTAGTTTTTCCATGTCTGACACATCCTGCATTGGTAACTTTTCCCCCAAATGCTGCAATAATTCCCTGATGTCCAAGACATACTCCGAAGATTGGTGTATCATTACCCATCGTATTAATTACTTCTGAACAAACTCCAAAGTATTTTTTATCTTCAGGGGTTCCTGGACCTGGTGAAATTATTATTGCATCATAGTTTTTTTCTTTAATTTGTTCAATGGTAATTTTGTCATTTCTAATAACATCACTGTCAACACCTAGTTCTCCCAAATACTGTGCAATATTATACACAAATGAATCATAATTATCAATAATTAAAAATTTCAATTTGCCTCCTTTAATGCTTGAAGCATAGCACCTGCTTTATGTTCAGTTTCTTTGAACTCGTTTTCAGCAATAGAATCTGATACAATACCTGCGCCAGATTGGACAAAACCCTTGTCATTTTCAATGAAAATACTTCTAATTGCAATAGCAAAATCACAGCATCCATTGTATGAAAAATATCCTACTGCCCCGGCATATGGTCCACGAGTTTCTGTTTCCAATTCATCAATAATCTGCATTGCTCTAACTTTGGGAGCACCAGATACTGTACCTGCTGGAAACACTGCTTGAAATGCATCAAACATGTCGTTTTCAGGCGCTAAATTGCCTACTACATGACTAACTATATGTTGAACATGACTAAATCGTTTAATTTGCATTAATGATTTGGGATGTACTGTTCCATATTTACAAACTCTACCAATATCATTTCTACCTAAATCCACTAACATTGTATGTTCCGCCAATTCTTTTTCATCATTAATTAATTCCTCAGATAGTTGTTTATTTTTCTCTTCATTTTCGGTGATTTTTCTAGTGCCTGCAATTGGGAATGTTTCTACTTTGTCTCCTGTAATCCGAACTAACATTTCGGGTGATGCACCAATTATTGTTTTTGAATCTTGTTTTAAGTGATACATATATGGTGATGGATTTAATTTTCGTAATGTTTTGTATAATGTCAAATTATCTCCTGTTACATCAAAAGCAAATTTTCTAGATAATACAACTTGGAATATATCTCCATCATGAATTAATTTTTTTGCTTTATTTACAATGTTCGAGAATTTTTCTTGGTTCATGTTTGGAGTTACTTCACTTGAATGAAATTCTCCAAATGTATCATCATTCATTATCAATTTTTCAAATCTATTTTCATTGTGATAAAAATAAAATAATTTCTTGTGTACATTATCATAAATTATTCCATCATCATACACTCCAAATTCCATTAACGGTTCTACTGAATTATGAGAATCAGAAATATCTTCTACCAATCTTATTGCATCATAGTTTACAACACCTACTGCTCCACCAAGATATCTATATGATTGATCATCACATTTTTCAAGTAATTTTTTTAATTCAGTAAATGGCTCTGTTGTTGATATGGTTTTTGTGGAACCGTTTTCAATAATTTCTACTTTGTCCGAATATCCCTTAAGAATTATTTTTGGGTCAAAACCCATGACTGAAGTTTCTGCCAAAACTTCGGGACCTGTCAATGATTCAAAAAGAAATGAATGTGAATAGTTGCGAGAAATTTTATTGTAAATTTGAAATTGATTTTCAGATAAATCTAGAGGTATTACTTTTGCTGTAGTTTTTCCAAAGGTGTCCACCCATAAATGAAATTTTGGAGGTTTATTATTTAAATTGATAAGAATCTCTGATCTCTTCCATTTTACTTCAAAATTGTTGATTTCTCAGGTGTGAGCAGGTTACCGTATAGTACGGTACCTTTATAGTATAGTTGATCGCTATTAAAATTATGCAGAGGTCAAACCAATCAATGTATCAGAATTTACAAATTCTAGAAAGCAAAACTACCGTATCTAAAGTAGAGTGTTATGTTTGCGGAAAGGGAATTGAAGATGGCCATAGTATTTCTGCCAAAACTTTACCTCATGGAATAGTTTTGTTTTGTGATGTCCATTACAACTTACAGTAAACTCCTAATTTTTTTCTAATTTTTTGAAATTATCTAATGTTGTTTAGTTATGTAATTTGATATATATGAAATAGATTTTACATTGACTAATACTTACTATAATTCAAAACCAATAATTCTTTACAAATTATGATCTAATCTCATCAATCACAAATGAACGAAATGATACAAACTCAAATCAACTTGGGTGATTACAACAAGCCACAAGAACAAACCAAAGCCATAGGAATTGGAAAAATCCTAGGTAAAGTAATTAACATCAAAGATTTCAAAACTAACAGAGGCAAACCATCTCCTTACACTCCAAAAGAATCTATTGGAGATGATGGTATGACTGATTATAACGTAATTGATACTGTCGAGACATTTGATGTCCAAAATCAAAAAGTAAGTTCTTTTTTTGTAACCCCCGCTATTGTCAAACAGATTCAAAGAGTACCTAACTACAAGTCAGAATTGGCTGCAGGAAAGGTGTTTGGTCCATGTAAAATTGGCCAAAAAATATCTGCAAAGACTAGTGCAAAATATTGGTGTCTTCTTTTTCCTGGAGAAGAAGGCTACTAGTTCTTTTTTTTAATATAATTTCAAACAAATAACATTCTAATCTACTAAATATTTGCAAATGATATATTTGGAATCAATAAAAAATGCTGAATTATTTGCGAAAGATCGTCATTCGGGAAAAATCACAAATGGAATGCCGTACCCACAACATCTGGAAAATGTTGTTAGTAGGCTCAAAAGTTTGGGAGTAATTGATGATGAAATTTTGTGTGCGGGATGGTTGTGCAATATACTTGAAAACACTGATGTAACTTTTGATGATTTGTATGAAAAATTTGGTGATGTAATTGCAGTATTAGTTTCATCGATATCCAAAGATATGACCATTCCCCGAAAACAGAGAAACAAAAATTTTACAAAGCAACTTCAAAATGCGTCATTTAACGCCAAACTAATCAAACTATGTGATATTTCTACAAATCTAAGTGATTTGAAAAATTATGATGCATCAAAATCAAAAATTATGCGTCAAATTAGACAAAATAGATATCATTTGATATTGATAAAAAATGATTTAATGGAAAATTCTCAATACCCTCAAATCATTACTTTACTAAACAGTGCAAACAGAATTTTTAAAAAATTTGGTCAACGGAATATTCTCTGAAATAACAAATTGCCAAAAATTTGGGCAATAATTGCCACAGCTATAATAATTACAATTTTAATTCCCAATTTCATATACATTATGTCAAATTCTTAACTTAATGTTATCAATAGTTCAAATTAGATGCCTTACAGCCTTATTTTATTCCATGGAGTCTTCAGATGTTTTTCGAAAACGAAATCTTACAAATGTAAATTTTGAGTATGAGGATTTGATTGGTAGGGATTTTTCGGATTCAAATTTATCTGGTGTGAATCTAAAAGAGCGAGATATTCATCATGCTGATATGAGTTGCTGTGATTTGAGCAGAGCAGATTTGAGTGGAACGATATTATTTTCTGTAAAGTTACGAGGTTCTGATATGAGACAAATTAATTTATCAACTGCAAAATTATGGGATGCTGAATTGTATGGTGCAACTCTTCGTGATGCTAATATGATGTCTGCTGATCTGTTTTTTTCTGATTTGAGAACTGCTGATTTAACAAATGCCAATCTTTGTGGTGTTAATCTTAGGCATGCAAACTTTGATGGTGCAATTTTAGAATCAGTTAATTTTCAAGGTGCAAACTATGATTCTAATACTTTTGATACCCTTTCTGATAGTGCAAAATCTGTATTAAAAGAACAAGGAAATTTATGGTAATAACAGTTTGAATCTTTTTAAGAGAATAAATTAAACAAAAATCATGAACCTGAAATCAGAAAAATCAATAAAAGAATATCTCAAGACATTACCTGATGATACAATAATTAAATATTATTTGGATGTTGAATATACTCCATTTCCAGTATTATTAATTGAAGAATATAGTCGACGTTTTAAACAAAAAACAAAGAATGAACTTGTTAAGGATTTGAAATTCCAAACAAATCTTGCTAAAAAGAAAAGTCTAGAGTTGAATAATCTGGCAAAAAAACAAAAACTAGTAGATGATGTAACTAAAGAAAAATCTGAAGAAATAATTCAACATGCAAAGAAAAAAGGATATGAGTTTAGTCAAAGAATAGCCAATAAAAGTACGCGTCTAAAATCAAAATTGAAAAATAAAAAACAATCCATTGAAACCCGTGCAATTAAAAAATTTAGTACATCAAAATCTGATTATCTTGATTTGTTAGAAAAACTGGGAAATCTAAAAAAAGCAGGTATTATCACTTCAAAAGAATTTGAAGAAAAAAAGAAAAAGATTCTCTCAAAAATTTAGACAAATCAATAGGCTTAAGTTCAAAAATTCTCCAAGTAACATCTGTGGATATATATCAAAAAAGACTTCCAATAATTCTAATTATTGTACTTGTGGGTGTTTTAGTTGTACAATACATGGCAAGTGAACAAAATAATACTCTCATAGACCCCCAAACTTGTGAATTGTATCTAAAAGATCCTCAAATTGGTGGGAAAAAATATCTGAATGAATTTGATTCAAAATGTCTTGATATGAAAAGCCTCAATCCTTAAGTCCAATTTCTTTAAATTTTATACAATTCATAATTTTTTGTGAAGAAAAAATCCTTGAAATCATCAATTAATGACTCTGTTATGATTGAAAACATCTCTAAAAAATATTTTTCAGAAATTGAACATTATGTCCCACACTTACAACAATCTTTATTTGATTTTCAAAATGAATATTACAAAATATGGAAAAATTTTGTTAATTCAAACATTTCATTACCCAATAAATTTAAGACTCAATCTGAATTAAATTTCATATTACCTGAATATTCTCAGAAATTGATTGAAAATATTAATAATGAAATTATTCAGTATCAATCTATGTATCATAAAATTATCATAAAATCAATAGAATCTGGAAAAGAAAATGCCAAAGTATGGAACGACAATGTAAAAATCATTGATGAACTAAATGAAAAAGCAATTAAATTTTGGTCATCTATGTTTTCCCAAAAATCTACTGATGAAACAATTGATGAGAGTGTTAACTAATCAGGTTTGTAATTCCCATGACTGATCCCACTGAAATCAATTCTGTTTATTGGGATGATGATTCAAAGTCTTGGCAATACAAAATAGTACAAGTTGAGGAATATCATGGATTTGTTGATTGTCAATATTGTCATAAGCCTATTTCTCATAATATAAAATCAGGTGGGGAATTCAAAGTGGTTTATGTGAAATGTGGATGCTCAAGGCTAAACTAAATTATTTTAAAAAATTATTATCTAAAAAAAAGATCATTGTTAAATATTATTTTAACGTAGTATATCTAACGAGAAGCCATTGTTCTGCGTCGTAGAACTATAGGTTTGGAAAACACATCATGTTATGAAAACGTCTGTAAAATTCAGTGTTTTCCATGTACTCTCGTTATTAAATCAGAATAACAAAAATATGCCTAATGTATTATTAGTAATATGAGTAATCTTGATGATTCTATTGGGAAAATTTTGTTGGATTTACAAAAAGACGATCCTGATACTTTTAAAAAATTGATGAAAAAAGCACAACTTGAAAATCCTGAATTGTTTGATGATGCAATTGAGTCAGAAAATACAAAAATTGATGAATATAATCGGGAAATAGATGACTATAACAAGAAAATTGATATTGAGTAAATTCATGCCTGCTTGAACTCTGAAAAAAATTCTATTGCTTTATTTTTTGATAATTCCTTATTTTTTGTTTGACAATAATTGGTAGTAAATGTACATTTTGGACACCCTTCCCAATCTTTAGATTTGCCCTCAGAACAATTGCAATCACTCAAAAGCAAATAACATGCGTTTAGGATTTTATCAAATTCATCATAAATTATTTTACTACATCCGTTGTACCCATCAGATGAATTATCATACATGTAGATGATCCCTTTTTCATAATACACATCAATATCATTTGATTCAGATTTTGTTAAAATTTTACTTGCGTTTACTAGAACGTGTGCAATTGTATGTATTTTTGAATCTGAAACTATTGGACTTTTTGAGTCTGATGATGTTTTTGGTATAATATCTGAAGGCAGTTCAATTCCAACTGACGAATGTTTTGATTTCCAATGAAAATTTCTCCAAGACGGAATAGTGGTACCATTGTGTGTTTCAAATTTGTCTGCTGATTCATTATAGTTTCCTTTCAAATACCCTGTAATTGTTCTATCCAAATCTATTACTCCATATCGTAATGAAATTTTTTTATTTTTCAAAATAATTTCTTTACGTACTTCATTTCTTTTTGATGTTTGAACGATTGAAGTTCTGACAATTGGAATTGTTCTCTTTCCTTTTTCAGTAGACCTTGCCAAATATGCTCTTGCACCATTTGATGATTTGATCAATGAATTAACTTCATAATTTTTTTTATTAAAATGATAAATTGCTTTTTGATGTAATTGATAATATCCTGTAGGAACATTTCGAGTACCTATTTTATTGGAATTATAATATATTGAAATTTCTCCTGATGTGCCACGAAGATTTACACTACCTGCAAAATCAAAAAATTGTGATTTGTCTGTCTCTACTGCTGATTCCCTTTCAATTTCGATTGACTCCATGTGCTTATCTGAAATGATTGAATTTTCTTTGTTAATTGGAATAATGTGATTTTGTGCTAGATATTCATCAATGTGACGTGCAAAATAATGACATGTTGCATCTTCAGGATCAAACACACAGATGGCATATGATTTTTGACCTTTTCTTCCAGCACGCCCAATTCTTTGAACAAATGAATCAAATTCACTTTTGAATGCAGATATTACTACATCTACATGACCAATATCTATCCCTAATTCCAGTGTGGGAGTACATGAAAGAACATCGAGTTCTCCTGCTTTCATCTGAGTTTCATATAATTTTCGATCATTTTGATCAAGACCTCCTCTGTGAATTTGGATTCTGATCCCCTTGTTTGATTCTTCAACGTTTGATGCAAGAAATTCTGCATCATTGTGAGAATTACTAAAAACTAGTTGGGTTGAATCGTTTTTGTAACAAATTGATGACAAAAACTCCATGGTTGTTCTTTGTCCGTATTTTCGTGGCATGATAAAAAACATGTGCATGTTTTGTTTTCGTTTAAACTCACTTTTGATATATGAAAATGATTTTTCAGGTAAATCAAACATGGTTGAAAAAAATTCTTTGGAGTTATCCAATGTTGCAGAAGATCCTATAAACTGAATATCTTTCATGTATCTTTTCATTCTTTTTAGAACATGATACACGTTTGAGCCATGAAAACTAGTGTATGAATGAGCTTCATCCATAACTATGATTTTTGCATTTTTGAATAACTCATTCCATTTTTTATCTTGTAAAATTAAATGGTAATTAATAAAATCAAAATTTGTTGCAATAATTATTGTCTTTTTACTTGATTCTGCCAATATCATGTTTTTGTATTCTGTACTTTGTCCACCATGAATTGAATAAATTGCAATTTTATCATGCAATCCGCATTTGTAAATGAGATCTGATACTTTGGATACTTGATCATCAATTAGTGCATTAAGTGGATATACAAATAATGCAAAGACTCCTGGTGTGGGATTCTTTGAAATTTTCTCCAAAATTGGAATACTGAATGCTTCAGTTTTTCCAGAGCCTGTTGGTGCTGAAATTATTGTATTTTTACCTGAAAGAATTGAATAAACTGATTCTTTTTGAAATGGAAGTAATCCCTTAAATCCATATTTTTTTAATCCTGAGATAATTTTTTCAGATAATACGTCATTAAGGTTATCTACTGGGATTTTTTCAGGTTCGGGGGCTATTCTTCTCTCATAGTGAATTAATCCTAATGTTTCATCAACATGACCTTCTATGATTTTTTGAATGATTAAGTCATTTTCAATTAGAGATTTAGGAATCTTGTTGATGTCAAATAAAATTTCTTGTGGAATAGCAATTTTTGGTTTTGCTGGAATTGTTTTTTGACTAATTTCCTTGATTTCTTCTGGATAGTATGATTGACTCGATTCTGTTGGTCCATTGCATCTATGTGGTTCATCTGTTCTTGCATCAATTGGAATAAACTTCCCACTATCTGATTTGAATTCTTCATCCCAGTATATTTCAGAACCACATCCTTTGGAGCATTGTTTTGTTCTACCTGAATAATTAATTCCGTATGCTGGTTTTCTTGGAATTATTAATTCTGGATTACATTTAGGACAAATTCCTGGAGCTCCAACATCGCCTAAATTTTGTGTGAGTTTTGTATCACAATTTGAACAAAATTTCATGAATAATCATTTTGATTATTTTACTATTAATGAACTATTGATGCACCAAAAATTACTAATTATTGAAACGTATTAAAATATGAAAAATAAAACAAATTAAAGAAAAATGACAAGTAAAGAAATTCCATCAAAGGAAGAAATTATCAAAAATATGGCAAAACACCTACAATCACACCCAGAAGATGGAGAGGAGGTTTTAGTCCGAACTTATGATCTTGCTTTCATTAAAGGTCAACTGGAATCAAAAAAATGACTTTTGAAGATGAATATCGAAAAAAGATGTTAAAACAAAAAGAAGATTATGAAAAGAAAAAACAGATTGATGGTGATTCTGATTTAATATTCAATGAAAAAGATAATAAAAAATCAAAAAGAAATTTGAGAGATATCTTAAAATCATGAATACAAATAGAGGTAAAATTAGAGGAAATCATGCCATTATTTTGTAAACAATGTGAGGGGAGGCGAGTACCTGTTTTCCAAAAAACTGAAAATACTTCATTTTGGTTATGTGAAAAATGTAAAAATTTTGTTGATGCTGATGACAAAATTATTCGAGAGTTTACAGAATTGGAGAAAGATACATTGGATAAAGAAGTTAAAGATTTTGAGGAAGATAATGCAAAATTCCCTAAAGAGAAAATGGTTCGAAGAAAAGGTGTCAATTAACACACAAAACAAATTTTCTTCAAAAACCAGCACTTATTTCAGTAATCGATTTTTAAATATCATTAATGTGGGAATACCCCTAATTCCATATTTCTGAGGAGTTTGGGGATTTTCATCTATATTTAATTTCAAAATCTTTATCTTATCTTTATTTTCTTCAGCAATTTCAGCTAAAATAGGGCCAATTTGTTTACACGGACCACACCATTCTGCCCAAAAATCAACTAAAACGGGTATTGCAGATTCAGAAATATCTTTA
>CAZEFL010000004.1:0-62717 GCA_964511485.1 uncultured Nitrosopumilaceae archaeon | reverse complement strand
TTGAGTATTTTACAAAATAAAAAAGATTTGATGATTATGAGTGTGGGTGCATTACTTGATGAATCAATTTATGATATTTTATCAGATGCTTGTAAGGATTTTAAAAAAACCATTTATCTTCCATCTGGTGCAATTGCCGGATTAGATGGAATAAAATCAATTAAGGATGAATTGGATTCCATATCCATAACTACTACAAAACATCCCATTTCTCTTAAGGGTGCCAAATTCTTTGAAAACTCAAAAATTAATTTAGATGAAATTCAATCTGTCACAAGTATTTTTGAAGGAACTGCAAAAGAGGCAGTATCATTATTCCCTGCAAACATTAACGTTGCAGCACTTTTATCTCTCACTGGAATTGGTAGTGAAAAAACTCGTGTTAAAATAATTGCAGATCCTGATACTGACAAAAATATTCATCAAATAGAGGCTGTAGGAACATTTGGTAAAATGACATTTATCATTGAGAATTTTCCTGATGTAAATAATCCCAAAACAAGTAGATTGGCAATATTGTCCGCAATTGAAACTTTAAAAAAATATTGCTCTAACGATATCCAGATTGGAACATAATCTGATATTGATTGTAAAATGAATATCTTAATCAGAATTAAACTAAATTTTAAAGTCTATTAACAAAACTATTGTCAAATTTAAAAAAATTAGATAGTGAACAAAGCCACTTTACCATGACAAAACATCTTTTTATGTTTGATCTTGAATTGAACATAAAAATATTTGCTAACAAAAAAGGGGAAATTCTTGCCACATTTGATGGATTTTAAGAAAATTCTGGACAAATTCCTATTCTTTAAATCCCCACGCTTTCAAATTTTTACGATTTATGTTAGTTCAATCCACCTCAAAACTAAAAGAAAAGATAATGCATCTCAAAAAGGAAAAAGATGTGGTAATTTTAGCACATAATTATCAAATTCCTGAGGTTCAGGATATTGCTGATTTTACTGGAGATTCTTTAGGATTATCAAGGCAAGCAGCTACTGTTTCACAAAAAACTATTCTATTTTGTGGTGTTAACTTTATGGCTGAAACTGCAGCAATTATTAGCCCTCAAAAGAAAGTGATACTTCCTGATTTTGAAGCTGGATGTTCATTGTCTGATTCAATTACACTTGATGAATTAAAAAATTGGAAAAAACAACATCCTGGTGCAATTGCTGTAGGTTATGTGAATACTACTGCTGAAATTAAATCTGAACTTGATTACTGTTGTACATCCTCTAATGCTGTAAATGTTGTAAAAGCAATTCCTGAAGATAAAGAAATTTTATTTTTACCTGATATGTTTTTGGGTTCTTACGTTGCAAAAATGACTGGACGAAAAAATATTCACATATGGGCAGGTGAATGTCATGTTCATGCAGGAATCACTCCTGAAGATGTTACTGGAAAATTAAATTCTATGAAAGATACAGAATTAGTAATACATCCTGAATGTGGATGTACTACTCCATTCATGTATGATGTTGCTGATGGAAGTTTTGATGACAAAAAAGTTTCTATTTTATCTACTGAAGGAATGTTAAAACATGTAACTCAATCAAAAGCTAAGAATTTTGTAGTTGCTACTGAGACTGGAATTTTATATAAAATGAAACAACAAAATCCTGAAAAAACATTCATTCCTGCATCTGAAAAAGCAGAATGCCAATATATGAAAATGATTACTCTTGAAAAAGTTCACGATGCATTGGTAAATGAGAAAAATGTGATTACTGTTCCAAAAGATATTGCTGATAAAGCACGTTTGGCAATAGATAGGATGCTAGCAATCAGCTAAAGTATGTGATATTTTTGGTTGGATTATTCAGTAGGACTCCCAAAGATCCTAATTTAAAAAATAATATTAAAAAATTCAAAGAATTCAAAAAACTACTCAAGGAAAAAAAGTATACTGAAGCGCTCAAGTCTGGCACAGAATTACTACGAAATGTGCCGAATCATCATGATGCACTGTTTATGGTTGGTAGTATCTATTATCTTAAAAATAAGCATAGAACTGCAATTTCTTATTTTGAGAAATCTCTTGAAATTGGTGAATATGATGTAGATGTGTTATTGTTGAAGGCATATTCTCATCAAAAATTAAATGAAAACAAACGTGTAATTCAATGCTGTGACAAAATTAAAGAAATTGATCCTAAAAATAAATCTGTACAACAATTATTGGCAGAACTAAATCTCTAAACTCATGTCAATTCCTTTGACAGAATTGGTAATACTTCCAACTGAAATTATGTCTACCCCTGTTTTTCCATATGCTGAAATATTTTTTGAATTTATTCCTCCTGATGCTTCAAGCAACACCTTATTTCGTAATTTTTGATTTTTGAGAATTGTGATTGCTTTTTTAATTTGTGTTGGTTTAAAATTATCTAACATAATTATTGATGCCCCGTTTTTTGCTGCAAGAGCCAAATCTGTAATATTTTCAACTTCCACTTCAAATTTCTTATGTCTCCTCTTTGCTTTTTTGATTAATGTCTCTAGTGAATCACTTACTGCAATGTGATTATCTTTAATCATCACCATTTCATCTAGACGTAATCTGTGTTTTTTACCCCCTCCAATCTCAACTGCTTCTTTGTCAAAGAATCGTAGACCTGGAGCTGTTTTTCTTGTAGCATATAGTTTAGTTTTATTTGGAATCTTTTTCACTAATTGATTTGTTTGAGTTGCAATCCCGCTCATCCTTGTAAGTAAATTGAGTGCAGTTCTTTCACACATCAGAATTTTTTTGGCATCTCCTGTAATGTTCATTATTTTCTGATTTGGTTTGATTTTTGACCCATCTTTTTTTAAAATTTTTACATTACATCCTTTTATTTTAAAAATTTCTTTAGCATGATTTACTCCTGCAACTATTGCGTGTTCTCTTGAAATAATTGTCACTGTGATTCTCTTTTTTGGTAATAAGGCACTAGTAATATCCCCCTTACCTATATCTTCAGATAGAAATTGTGATAACTGTTTTTTAGAATTTAATGACAACATTATGATAAAATGTTAATATGATTTTAAAGATTTAGAACTTTTAAGTTACTTTGATGGCATACTTGCCTTTCTGTGTAATTCCTAAAGTTTTTGAAATTTCTGAATTTGTTGGATCAACTACAAGTACAATTCCATTCCAATCTGGTGTCAAGTCTGATGATTTACATCCTGGACAAACTTTTCCTGTTGTTACACATTTGCATTTTCTACATGCCATTTCTCGTGCCATCTTAACTTGCCTCTACTTTTGCTTCTTTTGTTGGTTTACCGGTATCGTCTGATGATTTTTTAATTTCTTCAGCAATCCAATCATCTGCACCAAGGAATGGCTGTCTACATGTAATTCCAATTTTACCCATTGCAGCGGCTTTACCTAATGATACTGCAGTTATTCTTGCACGAAGTGTAGAACCAACTTTTAGTGTTCTGCCACTTTGATTAGCTAAAATCATTCCAGATTTAACATCACTTTTCAAATAGTCATCCATCACTTGTGACAAGTGAAGTAATGCATCTGTTGGACCTATCCTTACAAATGCTCCAAAGTCTGTAATATCTACAATTTCACCTTGGACAATTTCTTGTAATTTTGGATAAAATGTTAATGCTTCAAATTGTACTTTGTGAAATGTTCCCCCATCTCCGGCAATCATTTTTCCCATTTCGTCAACTTTTGCATCTAAAATCATAATGATATATCCTAAATCTGCATTAATCATACTCTCGTACTTTTCTTTGAGAATGTTTGTTGCAGCCTTTTTGAGAGTGGTTCCAAATAAGCTTGGAGGAATCCTAACAACATCAACTAAGGTAGATATAGAAAACAACTGTGCTGTTTTTCTTGAATTTCAATTTATGAATCTTTGGGTGATTTAATCATAAATTTTCAAAGATTTTAGAAATTTTCTAAAAAAATGATAATTTATCTAATTTAATGACTTATGTTTAAATAATGTAGACTTGTTTTTTGACGCAATGGTTGCTATCGATCAAGTTCTTGAAAAACTTAGCACTGTGATAGATCCTGATTTGAAAAAAGACATCGTATCTATGGGTATGATAAAAGACTTGGAACTTAATGAAGGAAATTTGAAATTCACTTTAGAATTAACAACTCCTGCATGTCCATTTAATGTCGAGATTGAAGACGATGTACGAAAAGTAATTGCAGAAATTTCTGACTTGAAAAATTTTGATATGAAAGTAACTGCCAAAGTAATGGAAGGTCGTTCACTTGAAGATGATGCTGGAATGGCTACAGTCAAAAATATTATTGGTGTTGCAAGTGGAAAAGGCGGAGTAGGTAAATCAACAGTTTCATTGAATTTAGCTTTGGCATTATCTCAAACTGGAGCAAAAGTTGGATTACTTGATGCAGATATCTATGGTCCTAGTATTCCATTAATGCTTGGAATGAAAGATGGGTTCATGGAAGTGGAAGAAAATAAACTTCAACCTGCAGAATCAAATGGTCTCAAAGTTGTTTCATTTGGATTCTTTGCAGAGCAATCTCATCAAGCAGCAATTTATCGTGGACCAATAATTTCTGGAATTTTAAAACAGTTTTTAGTTGATACTAACTGGTCTAACTTAGATTATCTAATTGTGGATTTGCCTCCTGGAACTGGTGATATTCCATTAACTCTTGCACAAACAATTCCTATTACTGGAATCTTGGTGGTTACTACTCCTCAAGATGTTGCAAGTAATGTCGCAGTAAAAGCAATTGGAATGTTTGAAAAACTAAATGTTCCGATTCTAGGAGTTGTTGAAAACATGAGCCATTTTATCTGTCCTAATTGTTCTGACAAACATTATATCTTTGGTGATGGTGGTGCCAAAAAAATTAGTGAAGAATTTAAAATGCCATTTTTGGGTGAAATCCCATTAAACTCTGGAATAATGTCTGGTTCTGATTTAGGTAAACCTATTATGATTACAAATCCTGATTCTCCTAGTGCTGAAGCTTTTAGAACTAGTGCAAAAAATATTGCTGCACAATGTAGTATTCTTGCTGCCAAACTTAGAGAAGAAACCGAATCTGAAAGTTCTGGTGACGAGTCTGCTCCTGAGACAACTACTAACTGATTTTCGTGAAATTACCTGATTCTTTAAGAGACCAATTGAAAATTCCTTTAGGGTTTCTCTTACCTGATGATCAAGTAAATAAAGAAAATATTGAAAAACACCTCTTAGATAATTCCTACATTATTACAGTTGGAGATAGGACTACTGAAAAAATGATTGATTTTGGTTTAATTCCTTCATTGCAAATTATTGATGGTGTTGAAAAAAGAGAAAAAAGAGAACCCCCAAAACTTGAAGGCGCTATTGAACTAAATGTGGATAATCCTGCTGCACAAATTACTTCTCAAAGCATAGATGTACTCAAGCGGGCTTTTACTTTTCAGCCACCTGTACGTTTGATGGTTAATGGTGAGGAGGATCTTTTGGTTATTCCTGCTTGTATTTTTGCACCAGAAAACTCAATTGTATTGTATGGGCAACCAAATCAAGGATTGGTTATAGTTAAAATCACTCCCGAAATTAGAAATAAAACACAAAGACTACTTGATTCAATGGACTAATTGGGGTATGATGAGACGGTGGCTGTATGATTGATGATTACTCCACTAATACCTCTGACCCTATTAATTCATAAATTTAAAGAATGAAAATAAACTAAATCTCTTAGAAGAATTGACACTTGTAAATAAACATCCTTTTAATGATAATTTTTTGTGAAACTAGATCCTGAACTAAGACTGCAAATTTTAGAAAAAGCTGGAATTTATTCTAATAGGTTTTCTATTACTGAACCCGAAATTTTACTTGCAACAAAAGAAGTCCTTGATGCTCCAAAAGAAATGACAGAAGGTAGACGTACATCTGCCTACAAATATTATGGGGTATCTTACATTCCATACAATTTAGTCTTCATAAATGTAAGAAAAATCCCTGATGAAAAAACTTTGGAAAATACAATTGTTCATGAATTAATTCATATGCGTTTTCCATATTTGGCACATGGTAAAAGATTCAACAAACTTGTACGTCAAGGATTGCGTGGAAAAACTTTTGCTCCTTACAAAAAAAGAAAATAATTTTTCAGATTTATTTTCTCCAAAAACAATTATAATTTTGTTTGTTTAAAAATATTATCAACCGTGATTCATGCTGATTCATACTTAAATAAACATGAATATTGAGTAGATTATGGAAATTCCTGAAATTCTTCCATTCATCGCAGGAATTGCCTCCTTTTTAGTAGCGGGAGGTTTAGTTGCATGGATTTCCAAACAACCTTCGGGAACAAAAGAGATGATGGATATTTCAAATGCTGTTAGAGAAGGTGCAGCTGCATTTCTAAAAAGAGAAATGAAAATAATTGTTCCAGTAGCTATTGCATTATCCATAATTATTGGTGCATTTTTGACACCTTCAAACGGAATTGCATTTGCAGTAGGTGCAACTCTTTCAGCAGTTGCAGGCGTTATTTCATTAAAAATTACAGTAAAAGCGGCAGTTAGGGCTGCAAATTTGAGTAGTAGTGGATTGGGAAAGACATTTGCTATGGCATTTAGAGGTGGTGCGACAGTTGGTCTTGCAGTTCCTGCAATGGCACTTTTAGCAATAACCGGACTCTACATGATTTTCCCTGATCCAATTACTATTGCAGGTGTTGGAATTGGGGCTAGTCTTATTGCATTATTCATTAGAATTGGTGGTGGTATTTTCACAAAGGCTGCAGATATGGGTGCAGATTTAGTAGGCAAAGTTGAAGTGAACATTCCTGAAGATGATCCACGAAATCCTGCCACTATTGCAGATAATGTAGGTGATAATGTTGGAGATGCAGCAGGAATGGGTTCTGATGTTTATGAATCATACATTGTTACAATACTTGCAGCATTACTAATTGCTGCATTGATTGGTGCACCAAACTTTTTCCTTTATCCGATTTTAATTGGTTCTTCTGGAATGGTTGCATCCATTATTGGAATTGTAATTGTTGGGTCTAAAAATATCACCGATGTTATGAAACCGCTTAATCGTTCATTTTATGTTTCAGCAGCAATTGCAATTGGATTAAACTATGTATTTATCATGCAATTTATTGGCGACTCTATTTCATCATATGCATTATTTGGTTCAACTGTAATTGGTGTTATTTTGGTTCCAGTTATTCAAAAGATTACTGATAATTATACTAGTTACAAAAAAGGTCCTGTAAAAGAAATTGCAGATTCTGCAAAATGGGGATATGCTTCATTAACATTGATGGGAATTATCAAAGGAATGCAATCTACAGGACCATTCATGATTGCTTTAGTTGTCGCAATTATTGTATCTTATAGTATTGCATCAGGTGCTGCACCTGAAGGTGCAGATCCTGTGCTTTATGGAATCTTTGGTACTGCTATGACTGCTATGGCAATGTTGAGTCTGGCAGGAATTGTTCTAAGTATTGATGCATTTGGTCCAATCGCAGATAATGCAGGTGGTATTGTTGAAATGACTGGAATGGGTGAAGAAAATCGTAAAGTGACAGATGAGATTGATGCAGTTGGAAATACTACTAAAGCTGTAACAAAAGGATTTGCCATTGCCAGTGCCGCACTAGCTGCATTAGCCATGATTCAAGCATTTCAATTTGAAGCAGCCCATATTTTTGAAGGAGTTTTAGATTTAGATTATAGTTTAACCAATCCTGCAATTATTGTTGGATTGTTAATTGGTGGTTTGATTCCATTTATCATCACGGGTCAACTGATTAATGGTGTCTCTCGAGCTGCAGGAAAAATGGTTGATGAAGTTAGACGACAATTCAAAGCAGATGCTGGAATTCTAACAGGTGATTCAAAACCTGATTATGCTAAATGTGTAGATATTGCAACTGTTGCGTCAATTAAAGAACTTTGGAAGCCAGCCATTGTCGCAATTCTTGCACCTATAATTTTGGGAATTCTTTTGGGCCCTACTGCAGTAGCTGGATTGTTAATGGGTGCAGTTGTTACTGGAATTCTTTTGGCATACCATTTGGCAAATACTGGCGGCGCATGGGATAATGCAAAGAAGTTAGTTGAAATGAAAGGTGAAAAAGGTTCTGAAGTACACAAAGTTGCAGTTGTAGGTGATATTATTGGTGATCCGTACAAAGATACAGCTGGTCCTGCACTTAACACCGTAATCAAATTACTAAACACTATTGCTATAGTGTTTGTATCTGCGTTTGTCGCAATACTTGCAATCTAATCTTCAACAAATAACGTCATATCTAATTCATCAATTTGAGATTGAATTGCTTTTTTCAAAGTTGTATTGTGTGCTTTACAGAATTTAAAATAATCATCTACTGTGATAAAACATCCACAAATCCATTTTATTTTTTTATTTCCTTCCACTGTCAACTTTGAATATTCTTGTTCAGACATGTGTTGGATTGCTTTCTTAATTAATAAAATCTATTCTTTTGTAAAAAGAAAAAAGATTAAGGACAACCTTCCATTTTTTGGATAAAGTAGCCTTTTTCTTTAATTGCCTGTTCTACAGGCTCTGGTGCTCCTTGTGAGTGACAGAATTGACATTCATTTGTAGTCATTTCTGCTTCTCCTTCACCTACTGATTGTAACCACTCTTTGCCATATGTGAGGGCTTTATCGTGATCTTTTTCACCAGTAATTACATCAAAGTGCATGGTATGACCATCTGCTGCTTTGACATATGTGTCGTATACGTGAATTTCCATAACTGGTAACAAAAAAAGGGCATATTTAATTTAAAATGATATTCTCTTTTCATGGATTCAGATATGTCATAATTTTTGGATGACATAAAATTGAGCTGTGAGCTGCTGAATCAGTTCCAATTCCATAACTAATAGTGGAATCCCCTACAAAGTATAATCCTTTAATTTCGTTAATTTCGTGTGGCATTTTTTGTTTCCATACCATTCCTGGTTTTTTTGCTACAGCTTCCACAAGACTCCATGCTATAGGTCGTTCCCATAGGAGATATTTTTTAAAATCAGGATAGATTTCTGAAATCTCATTTTTCATTTTTTCGCTGACTTCTCTGATCTTTGATGGATCTTTGGTATACTCTAAGGGAACTGGTGTTCCTGCTATGAGAAGATGTTCTCCCTGAGGTGATACTTTTAAAGTGATATTTGAAATAAAGAAAATCCCTTTTGTTGTAAAATTTTCTTCAATTGGGAAAACAACTTGATTCGAATCAATTCTCTTGGATGTACAAAAATGAGTTTCAATCACTGATGTAGTTTTGTTTAGATTTTCCACTTTTTTCAAAAATTCTTCTTTAAACACAGATTTATCAAATAACTGTCTTACAGCCGTGTAAGCTGGAATGGATACCACAACACAATTTGATTCTACAAATTTACCCTTCTGATCAATTACTCCTTTTACATACCCTTTTTCAACTACGATTTTTTTGATGGATGAATTGAGTAGAATTTTGTTATTTTTTTCATGAACATATTCTGTTAACAGTTCAGAAATTTTATCATACCCTCCTTCGGTAGGGTATGCAAATTCACTAGTTCCTCCTTTAAATGGATTGGATCTTATCATTGTCCTTACAAATTCCCCTAATGAGACATGCTCTGGTGTATCTGCAAAGGCAAGCATACAAACTGCACCAAAAAACGATTTAGTTTTTTTGTCGAGTTTTTTAGTAATTTCTGTTAATGACTTATTGTCTAATTTTTCTGCTTTTTCCATTGATGAGAATGCCATTGGAAGTAAAATGAATAATAATTTTAGGCGATTTGAAAATGGAATCATTGATAATTTTAGAATATCGACAATCCCTCTAGGATATTTAAAAAACCTCTTTCCTTGAAAAAATTCAATTTTATCAACTTTTGTGAGTTTTAATCTTGAAACAACATCTATTTTTTCTAAAATTTGGTAAACTGCTGATGTCTTGTAGAATGGCATTATGTGAAATCCATTATCAAGTATATGCTTTCGAAATAAGGAACATGCTGTTCTACCTCCTACCTTTGAGGTTTTTTCAAACACTTGTACTGAAATATTTTCATTTGTTAACAATGCTGCAGTGGATAATCCGCTAATCCCTGCTCCTATGACTATCACATTTTTTCTCAAATCTAAAAAAATTATCCATCGATTCTTTTAAACTGGTACTAAAAATTTCTATTTTGGCACTATGTATGATTTACATTTTTTAACCTCAATATTTTTCTAATCCTAAAATTATCCAAATTCATGAAACATGTAGTTGAAGTAAAAATTCCTCCTTTGCCTTCTATCCTTTTTGAATTAGATGATTCTAATTCCCCCAAAACTGTAAACGATTTTCTTTTGGCATTGCCTTTTACAGTTGATCTTAATGTCTGGGGAGATGAAATTTATTCTTCAAAATCTCCAATTACACAACCTGAAGAAAATGCAAAACATCTAGTTTCCCTTTATGATGTTGCATATTGGCCTACTGGAAAAGCAATTTGTCTATTTTTTGGTCCTACTCCAATTGGAAATCCTGGAGAAATAACTCCCGCATCTGCTGTTAATGTGATTGGCAAGATCATCACAACTGATAAGACCATTCTTGATGATGTTGATGGGAATCGTGCAGAATTTAGTTTACAATAAAATTAATCTTGAATTGGAATTTCTAAAATATCTGATTCTAGAACGTATGCTTTGAAATTTTTGTTTATGCCTGAATAAATTATCCAAGCATATGAATTATTTTTCATAAATTTTTTATCTGTGTTTGATGGGCATGCTTCTGAGTTTGGATGTGAGTGAAAAATCCCAATAATTTTTAAATCCATTTCTTTCTCTTTTTGATACATTTCAAAAGTTTGTTCTGGTGATAATGTGAATTCTTTTGGAGATGAGTCGATGTTTTCTGTTAACCAGATTTCTTTCACTGTGTATGTTTCATTATTTTTGTCTCCGTATAAAATCGCACATGATTCATTTGGTTCTTCTTTTTGAGAATGGTCTAAGAGAATTTTTTTCTGTAATTTTGAAAGAATAATTTTTTGCAAATCTATTCTACGTTTACAGTTCCTACCATCCATGGATGGAATGTACAGTAATAATCATAACTTCCTGTCTCTGTAAATGTAAATTCAAAAACATCTCCTGCTGACATCATTTCTGAATCAAATAATCCATCCGCCTCTGGTACTTGACCTGATGTAACTGTGTGAACTGCACTATCTATGTTATCCCATACAATTGTAGTTCCAACTGAAACATCAATTAATTGTGGATCATAGTAAATTTGACCATCATCTGGAATTCCTGCACCTTCTGGAATTAATACTCTTTCTGGTTCTTTTGCCTCTTCAATAATTATCGTTGCAATCATCCAAGGATGTACAATACACAAGTATTTGTATTCTCCAATTTCTAAGTTATTTGTATCTAAAGTGAAAACATCTCCTGCACTCATTAAACTAGAATCAAATGTTTCTCCAAAGTCTTCTGAACTAGTAACTGTGTGCGCTACAGAATCTGCATTTGTCCATTCAATGTTGTATCCTTGTGAAACTATTGCAACATCTGGCTTATAATCTGGATTGCCTTCTTGTACAGAATCCTCTAGAATTTCAATTGCAAAAATTGGTCCTGAAGGTGTAAGGTCTTCTTCTGGTTCTTCAATTTGAACTGCTGGTATCATGTATGTATCTGGACTAACAAATCCAAATGCCAACCATACAATGATTCCTGTGGCTGCTGCCATGCCTGAAATAGATCCAACTGGCTTTGCATATTGAGGATGCTTCATTGCTAAATATGAAATGATAATTGCTGGGAATGCTATTGCCATTAAAATTCCTGCAATTGTAACTGTAAAGTTTGATGTATTCATTGTAAATGCAAACATTCCAAATCCTAATGCAATTGAAATAATTACCAAAGTGGTTGCTTTTGCTTTATTACTAGTTGAAACTCCTCCGTCTAGTATACCAACTGCGAGGAAAATTAACCCGATAAACATAGTCAAACCAGTCATAGCATGCATACCGTCAATGAATGTGTGCGCAATACCTGCATACGATATCACAACTCCAGCCAAACCTATGGCTGTAAGTCCCATTCCCGGCATCATGAGGTCCCAATTACTCATTTAAAGTAGCTGGCAGGAGTGAGATACTTATTCCTTTTGAAATTGCATAGATCAGATGTACGAAGAAATTAAATGGCTTTGGAATAGGATAGAATGAGATTGGGATTAAAAGAAATACTGGAAATATCTAAGCCCAGGATAATTGTTCTTCTAGTAATTACTGCTGTTACATCGATGTATGCTGCAAGTAAATTAGTTGATGGCGCACCTGAACTTGAATTGTCTCATTATTTGCACATCATTGTTGCTGGTACATTAGCTTCGGCAGGTTCTAGTGCTTTGAATCACTACTATGATAAAGATATTGATCCTAAAATGTCTAGAACTAGTTCTAGACCTATTCCATCTGGACGAATGGCATCATCACATGTTTTGATATATGGCTTAGCCGTTAGTTGTATTTCTGTTATCTATGGGTTCTTTGCATTAAATATTGTCTCTGCATTTTTTATTGCAGTTGGAATTTTCTCTTACGTTATTATCTATACTGTTTGGTTAAAACGTCTTAATTCTTCAAATATTGTTATTGGTGGAATTGCAGGTAGTGCTGCAGCTTGGGCTGGATGGGCGGCAGCTACTGGCAGTTTAGATTTGTTAGGATTTTTGGTAGGATTTTTGGTATTTGTTTGGACTCCTTCTCACTTTTGGTGTCTTGCTATGAAAATTAAAGATGAATATGCCCAAGCAGATGTTCCTATGCTACCTGTAGTAATCGGGATGCAAAAAACATCCAAATACATTTTAGGTAATACGATAATTTTACTTCCATTTTCCCTATTACTTGCATTTATTCCAGATGGATTGGGAATTGTTTATACTGTCATTGCTGCAGTATCTGGAGGGTTAATGCTTGTATATCATTATAAATTAACAAAGACTCCTACTTCCAAATTTGCTTGGAAGGCATACAAGGTAACTGCTCCATATCTTACAATAATTTTTGCAGCTGTTGCATTAGATGCAGCATTTCATTTTCCGTTATTTTAGAAATTATTTATCAATACCTGGGAAACTGGCTTCGTAATCTTTTTCCATTACTTCTTTATTTTGTTCTTCGATTTCATCTACTTCTTTTTCAATAACTACTACCTCTATTCGACGCTCTTCTTTTGTAATCCATGACACTTTGATGAGTCCTAATATTTCTAAATCTAATAGTATTTTGTTAAATTTGGCATCTGGAATTTCATATTCTCCTTTAAGTAAAATCTTTTGAAGCTCAACATCCGTTAAAGATTTCGCTTCTTTGATTCTGTCAAATACTGTATTTCGAATTGGAATTGCCATTTTTATCCGTAGAATGATTTATCCTCTGACTTTGGTACTACGTTAGATATACTTTCCTTCATATTCTTATACCATTGATCCACTTCTTTAGTAATTGATGGCTTAACCTGTTTCAAACAATTCGCAAAGTCTTGACTAGAAATTTTTGATGAATTATTTCTCATTGCAAGAATTGCGGCTTCTCTGCAGAGATCTGTCAAATCAGCTCCTGTAAAATTCTGTGTTGCTATTGCAATTTCTTGTAATTTTACATCATTTGTTAATGGCATTTTTTTTGTTAAAATTTTGATAATGTCTAATCTACTTTTCTCATCTGGAGGTGGAATGTATAATGATAAATCTAATCTACCTGTTCTTAATAATGAAGAATCTAAAATATCTGGTCTATTTGTTATTCCTATTACTACCACTCTTGAAGAAATTCCATCTTCAATTTCGGTTAGAATTTGACTAAGTATGTTTTCTCCTGAACTTCCTTCTCCTGTTCTATTTCTTGCAAGAGAATCCATTTCATCGAAAATAACAACACATGGTGATGATGCTTTGGCCTTTCTGAAAATTTCTCTTATTGCTTTTTCAGATTCTCCCATCCATTTTGAAAGAATTTCTGGGCCTCTTACCAAAATCATATTTGCCCCCGTTTCAGTTGCTAGTGCCCTGGCAAGTAATGTCTTTCCACATCCTGGTGGGCCATAGATTAATGCGCCTTTGGGGGGTTTTATTCCCATTTTTGTAAATTTATTTGGTTCTTTCATTGCTGTAGTGAGATTATCTGTTAGTGCTTTTTTGATTTCACTTAATCCTCCTACATCTTTCCACCATACTTTGGATCTTTCAACGTATACCTCTCTCATTGCTGTAGGGATTACTTCTTGCATTGCTTCGTAAAAATCAATTAGCTTGATTTGCATTGATTGTAAAATTTCAGATGGAATTTTTTCTGTTTCAAGATCTATTTCTGGTAAGTATCTTCTAATCGATTTTAGTGCAGCCTCTCTGCAGAGTGATTTAATATCTGCACCTGTATATCCGTGTAATTCTAATGATAATTCTTTAAGATCTACATCTTCGCTAATTGGCATTCCTCTTGTATGAATTTCAAGAATCTCTAATCGACCATCTTCATTTGGAACTGATATTTCAAACTCTCTGTCAAATCTCCCTGGTCTTCGAAGTGCTGGATCAACACTGTCTGGTCTATTTGTAGCTCCTAAAACGATTACATTTCCTCTATCATTAAGACCATCCATTAATGCAAGGATTTGAGCTACGACTCTTTTTTCTACATCTCCGTATGCTTCTTCTCTTTTTGGTGCAATTGCATCAATCTCATCAATGAAAATTATACTTGGAGAATTGTCTTTAGCTTCTTTGAAGATATCTCTTAATTTTGCCTCAGTTTCACCATAATACTTGTTCATAATTTCTGGACCGTTAATTGAAAACATATTAGCTTCTGATTCGCTTGCAAGAACTTTTGCAAGTAATGTCTTTCCACATCCTGGTGGACCATAAAGTAAAATCCCACTATGTGGTTCTACCCCTAATCTTGTAAATAATTCTGGATGTTTTAATGGCAGTTCTACAATATCTCTCATTGCTTTGACTTTTTCTTCTAACCCTCCAACTTCTTCGTATGTAACACGAACTTTTCTATCTATTGTCGTTTCTGATGAGATGTTAAGGTTTGTTGAACGGTCGATTTTAACAACTCCTTTTGGTGATGTTTTTGTAATTTTAAAATCCATTGAATTTCCTAAAATCATTACTGAGATTTCATCACCGTGAACAATTGGCAATCCCTTCAATCTATTTTTAACAAAATCTGTAAATTCTTTGTCTATCGTTGTTGAATCATTAACTGGTGTCAGTGAAACTGTTTTTGCAATTTTTGATGATACCTTTCTAATTTTTACAATGTCATTAATTGATGCACCTACGTTTTTTCTTGTTTGTCCATCAACTCTGATAATATCTGGTAGTTTTTCATCTTCATCTGTTGGCCAAATTATTGCACAACTAGATCGTGACCCCATTACTTCGATAATATCTCCTGGAGAAATTTTGAGAAAATCCATTGCTTCTGGACCAATTCTGGCACGTTTTTTACCTACGTCTCTTTGTTTTGCTTCTCCAATCCTCATTTGCAAAGGCTCTTCTTTGCGTACCAAAAAAAAAACTCCTATTTCATGTCAACTGACATTCGGCTCATGTTGAGGACTTCAAATTCACTGACTCCCTCTGTATTTTTAACTGCATTTTCTAATGCGTCGCTCTGACCTTCTTTATCTTCTAAAACAAATTCTGCTTTCAAAAATTCTAGTCCAAATGCTAGTGGTTCTTTTGCATGTCTTTTCATTGACATTCCTTCTGGCAATGAAGTTTTGAGAGTTTCTACTAATTTATCGAGATCAACTTCTGTTCCTTCAGGCAAAATTTTTGTTATGAATAATAATTGTGTCATTTTTCTAAGGTCCTCTCGAATTACATGCAGTACAAGTATAATTTCTTGCAGCTTCTCTGCAACTTTGGCATCTCCAGATTAAATCTGCACCACAATCTGGACAATTGAATTTTACACATTTATCATTAGGCATTATATGTCTATTACAACAACTACAAGTTGGTAATGATATACTAGATGACATAACCCGAATTTCTGTAAACATCATTTATACCTTCCTTAGAATTTAAGCGCAATTCATCTCCATAATTTTTTAAATTCTCCACCAATTAACGTTTGAGCAGTTTTTATCGAACCCTTTATTCCAAGTAATTTGATTATTGAACTGGTATGAAAATCAAAATCATCTTTTTCTGAAATATCTTTAGTGATTTCTGGTGTAATTGATTTGAATAATTCATTGATTGTTTGATTGTTTATCCTTTCTAATATTTTTCTTGCAAAAATCTGTTTTTCAAATTCTTTACCGAATCTATCGATCCATTTTTTTTGATATTCTAAAAGCTCAGAATGATTATTTGTTTTTAGGAATTTGGAAATTGCCTGACCTGCATAAACCCCTCCCATGCCGCTAGTAAAAATACCTCCTGCAGTTGTAGGTTTGGCCTGACCTGCAGCATCTCCTACAATTACTGTATTACCTTCAACAAAATTCTCAATTGGTCCTTTGATCCAAATTGGAGCAAAAATTTTTCTAATTATGGAATAATTTTCTTTTCCTTCTAAAATTTCATCTAATGCTTCTGCAACATTAATCCCTCTTCCTGCAACTCCTACCTTTCCTTTTCCTTCATTTGAGGGAATTATCCAAGCAAAAAACCCTGGATATTTTTCTTGATCAAACATTACTTTGATTTCCCCTTTGTGAATCCAATTTGCATAAATTTCGTATTGAGCTGATGAAATAATTCCTGTTCTGTCTTTATGTATTAAGGATGAAACTCCTCTTGCATCAACAAAAATTTTACAATCAATTTTTCCTTCATTTGTTCTAATTCCAGTATCTGTCACTTCTTGAAAACTTGTTTTAACTTTGATCACTGCTCCATTTTTTTGAGCTTGAAAAGCAATCTGTTTGTCTAATTCACGTCTACTTATCTCAACTACTTTTTGTTTCTTTGAATTGATTTGAAAATAATTCCCATCTGGTGCTGAAATTTGTGCTGATTCAATCATATGTTCAAATGTTTTTTTAAATGGAATAATGCCTAATTCTTCTAATCCTGCAATACTTACTAATCCGCCACAATGTTCAGGCGTCCCAATCTCATAGTCTTCTTCTATCACAAGAACCGAGAACCCATTTGAAGAAATCTCTCTTGCAGATAATAGCCCTGCAACACTTCCGCCTGCAATTATTACATCAAAGTACACAGATTTTGTTTCTTTGTCAATTATTTAATTCCAAAGTTTTTCATTATGCCTATATTGTATAGTGGTATGGACGACATAAAACAAGTAATTGTTGTTAGGACTGATCTTGAAATGGGCAAAGGAAAGATTGCAGCACAAGTTGGCCATGCCTGTGTCTTGGGTGCAGAACATGTTAGAAAATCACATCCTGAATGGTATGAGCAATGGTGGGGCGGTCAAGAAAAGGTTGTCCTTAAGGTATCGGGAATCAAACCTTTACAAGAAGTAAAAAGACATGCAATTGATTTGAATCTTCCTTGGTCTGAAGTAACTGATGCTGGACATACACAGATATCTCCTGGCACAACAACTTGTATTTCAATTGGACCTGCTCCTGAAAATTTAATTGATAAAATAACTGGGGATTTAAAGTTACTATGATCTTTTTTGGTATGAGATATTAACACCACTGAATGACAATTTTTGTGAAAAAACAAACTAAAGGAATTCTTGCATTTATTTTTCTAGGCGGAATCATGGTAACTTCTGGAGTTGTAATTGCATTTCCTGGAATTGATCCTGACACTGATTCTTCTGAATTAACTATTACTGGAACTCCAGCTGACAATTACCCTGATGAAGAACGTGCACAATTGTGTGGTTCTAGTGATGCAAAATCTACGGAATTCATTCAAGAATTTTCAATTCCTACATTATGTACAAACCCATTAGCTATTGTAGCTGATTTTGATGGAAATGTTTGGTTTACTGAAACTAATACTGGTAATTTAGGAAAGTTCGATCCAACTACTGAAACATTTACTGAGTATGACAATCCAATATGGCCTGAAGGGACACGCTCTATGATGTGGGGAATTGATTATGGTCCTGATGGTTCTGTGTGGTTTACTGATGAGGCTTATGATTCTGTATGGAAATTTTCAAGCATTGATGAGACATATGTTCGATTGGCATATCCTAACGAAGGAAACTCTTTACCTCAAAAACTCGAAATTGATGGTTCTAAAATTATTATAAATGATTTTACGGGAAACAAGATCACGTTATTGGATCCAAATCAGTCAAGTGAGGATGTAAATTATCTTAGTATTCCATCTCCTATCGATAATTCTGTAACTGCCGATTTTGCAGTAGATGCAAATGATAACATCTGGTTCACTAATTGGCTGTATCAACAGGGTGGAGTTTTAGTAAAGTTTAATCAAAATGATTATCTTGACTCTGTTGCAAGTTCTGTTGAAAAATCTTTACCATTACTTGACTTTGTTAAAATTTATGAATTGCCAAGAACCTTACTTACTCCAAATGGTGCAACCATATCTCATGATGGAACAATCTGGTTAGCAGATACTACTTCTTCTTCGTTTTTTAGTTTTGATCCATCAACAAAAGAATTTACTCAATATGTTACAGCAGATCCTATTTTGGAAACATATGGAAATCAAACTGGTATTGTAAAATCTCCTATCTCTAGACCTTATTGGATAGATACTGATGATCAAGGACGTCTAGTTTTTAACGCACAAACTGCAAATAACATTTCTGTAATGGATCCAAAATTACAATCTCTTGTAGAATATCAAATTCCATCGAAAAATCCTCATTGGGGCGATTGTGAATCTGGTGATGGCATTGTGATGGAGAATTGTGGAATAGCACAAGCTTTTGATTTTGCTATAAGTGGTGAAAAAATTTGGTTTACTGAATGGGTTGAAAATAATATTGGAGTAGTTGATACCTCCATTCCATTACCTCTTGATATTGAATTAGACACTGATTCAATTGTTTTGACTCCTGGGGAATCAAAACAATTCAACTTTGTTGTATCTCCTAATTCTAAAAATGATTTGTTTGATGTATCGTTAATTCATAATTCTACGCATGATTTTCTTAGTGTATCCCTTGAATCTAATACTCCAGAAATTTTCCAATTAGATTTTGATACTCCAAGACCAATCCATATAGCGATTTCAGCTGGTGAAGATGCAGTTTCTGGTTCTTACAAAATACTTCTTGGAGCACAATTGCCAGATGTTGCAGTGAGTAAATTCATTACAGTGACTATAGAGTGATCTCTGATTTAGATTCTCAAATTGGAATTTCTGTTTACAGTACAGAATTTTCAGGAATTGGTGGAAAAATTAGACTTAGTCCTGAAGATTTCCTTGTATCTGAAAAAATTTCTGAAAAATCTCAAAACTCTATTAATGATAAAGAAGGTTATGCTGTATACAAACTAAAAAAGAAAAAAATTGATACTAATCATGCATTATCTGATATTTTTAGAAAAAAAGGTATTAGGTTAAAATCGCTTGGATTGAAAGATGCGTCTGCAATTACAGAACAGTTTGTTTGTTCAGGAAATAAAGGAAAATGTATTGAGAATTATTCTACTGAAAAATATTCTCTTGAAAAAATTGGTCATGTAAAAAAACCACTTTCAAAAAAAGATATGGTTGGGAATCATTTTAAAATCAAAATATCTGAATGTAAGAAAGGATTATCCCTGTTTTCTGAATATGAAAAAATTTTAAATTTTTATGGTTATCAAAGATTTGGTTCAAAAAGACCTGTAACTCATCTAATTGGAAAAGCAATTCTACAAAGGGATTTTTCAAAAGCGGTTGATTTGGTTTTATCATTTACCTCAAATTATGATTCAAAAGAAAATACTGAGATTAGAGAAAAATTAACTGATAGGGAAAACTATAGAAAATATTTTGATATGGTTCCTTATCAAATGGATATTGAAAGAATTGTTTTAAAAGAAATGATTGAACACGGTGATTCTTTTAAAGCAATACGTGCAATTCCTCTATCCTTAAGAAGATTTTACATTCAAGCATACCAATCTTTCATTTTTAATCAGTCTTTGAGCTTGGCTTTTTCTGATGGTGAAAATTTGTTTCAAGCAAAATCTGGTGATGTTTGTTTTGATTTTAAAGGAATTATTGGAAAATTTGTTCATGGGTTGGATCAAAAATTAGCATTGCCTTTTGTTGGATATTCATATTACAAAAAAACAAGATTTGATTTTCAAATATCTAAAATATTACGACAAGAAGAAATTACTCCTAAAGATTTCTTCATTAAAGAAATGCAAGAGGTAAGTAGTGAAGGTGGTTTTAGGCAAGCTGCAATTCATTGTACTAACTATTCATCAAATCATGATGTTGTGGAGTTTTCCTTATCTCGTGGTTCTTTCGCAACTGTTCTGTTAAGAGAAATCATGAAACCTGATAATCCTATAACTGCCGGGTTTTGATTTTTTTGAATGCTTTAGTTTCAATTTTTTTATTGTGAAAATTTACTTTCTTTTGAAAATTCTTACTACTATTCCTACACTCATCATGAAAACTCCTGCAACTATTATTTGAATCCCATATGTGACCCATTTTGGATTGGAGTGCATAAATGATTTTTCTGGTCCAATTATGGATAATCCTTGAAGATGAAAAATTATCCCTAGTACTAAAAAAATAACCCCTGATGCAATTATGAAATCTGAAATTTTCACTGTTTTATCATTTTTAAAGCACTAAAAAAACAAATCAAATCTTAAAATTCGGTAAATAATTTTTAAAATCATGGAAAAAATGCGTGCAATGGTATTATCAGAATGTGCAAATGTTGAAACAAATCCTTTGAAATTAACTACAATTGACAGACATGAAATTAAACGGCCAAATGAAATCTTATTAAAAATTGAAGCATGTGGTGTTTGTCATTCACAACTTCATGGAATTGAGGGAGATTGGCAAGATATTGGAATTCCTCCTTCTTTACCTACAGTTCCTGGTCATGAAGTAGTTGGGAAAATAATTGAAATTGGTACTGCTGTAACAAAATTCAAAGTTGGTGATATGGCAGGAATTACTCCCTTACTTGAGGCATGTCAAAAATGTCAATATTGTTTAGATGGAAAAGAATACCTTTGTGAATCCTCAATTATTACGGGTGAATCTTTCAAAGGTGGTTATGCTGAATATATCACAGTTCATGAGAATTTTGCAACACTGGTCCCTCATACAATGAAAGCAGAGTATGCCGCTCCCCTGTTTTGTGCAGGAATCACTGCATACAAGGCAGTAAAAGCTGCAGAACCAAAACAACATAAAAAAATAGGTATTTTTGGAATTGGTGGAGTGGGTCATATGGCAGTTCAATTTGCCAAAGTTGAAAATTGTGATGTGGTTGCTTTTTCTCGAACTCAAAATCACCTTGATGTTGCAAAAAGATTGGGTGCTGATGACACAATGAAATTTTTAAAAAATCAAGAAGAATTTCTTAACATCTTAAAAGAAAAACATGGATTACTTGACGCAGCTATTGTATTTGCTCCTGCAGATGTTGTAACTGATGCTGCAATAAAATCTGTTAAGAAGGGCGGGTTAATTGTAATTGCTACAGTTGGTGAAAACCCTTCATTTTTGGCATTTGAAGAAAAAACAATTAGAGGTACATTGATTGGTTCTACTGCTGATATGGAACAAGTAATCAAAATTTGTAAGGAAAAAAATATCGAGGTCATTACTCAAACATTTCCACTAGAAAATGCAAATGATGCGCTCAAAAAATTAAAAAATTCTGAAATTGAAGCTAGGGCTGTGTTAATCCCATGATTTTGAACTTAAATATTTGTGAGATTGATTATTCATGAATTGCAAACGATGTCATCATACAGATGAAATTCACACATTAAATGAAAACAGTACATCATTAATCAAGGCTGGAAAGTGCAATGTCCCAAATTGTACATGTTCTCAATATTTAGATCCAATTAGTACCATTGATGAAGATTTGTTGTGACTTTTTTTTCAAAATCGCCAATCAAACATAAAATGTAACTGATTTCTAATCTTGATTACGAACAAAAATAGATTCTATTTTATGTTGTTAATTCTATAAAAAAATATGAAATATACTGCATTTTACTCGATTTTAATATTATTTGTAATTGGAACATTTTCGATTTCTGAAATTTCTGCACAAGAAATTGAGGATTTGGAATACCAAATTAGTGGTGCAAAAGTAACTGGATTTGAATTAGATTCTAATGACAAATCATTGACAATCTCAATAGATGTCCGAGCTCGTGGAGAAATAACTATTACATTACCTCGAGATCTAATTGATGCAAAAAAAGATTCTGAAGACATAAATTTTGATATTCGTGCAGGATTCAGAATAGTTGACTCCTATGATGAAGTAATTACTGCTTATGAAAGAACTGTAACAATTCCATTTACAAGGTCTACTTATGAAATTACTATATTTGGAACCCAAGCATATCAGCCACAATCTGTTTCAAACACCAGTCAACCATTGGAAAAAATGATAGAAACTGAATTAGACTTGGAAATACCCAATGGTGATGCAAAATTACTAATTTATTCTAATACTCAATGGAATGTTGCATTACAGTCTTCAAGCTTTGATTATTTAGAAATTTCAGATCAAGGTGACGATAGTGTAATTTTTCAATGTGATTCCTCTTTTAACCGTCAAGGAGTTTTTGGTGCAAAAATTGAAAAAATGAATAAAGATGGATATGCCCATATTGTTGTAATTCAAAACGGAATGATATTATCTCAAGGAATGACTGATGAACCATTTGGTGATGTCCTCATTAATGGTAATTGTGCTGTCAATAATTCTATTGATCAATTTGAGGGTGGCTGTCTAATAGCTACCGCCGCTTACGGTTCTGAAATGTCATCACAAGTACAACAACTCAGAGAACTCAGAGACAATATAATACTGCAAACTGAATCTGGAAAATCTTTCATGAACACATTTAACATAATCTATTATTCATTCTCACCGTTTGTTGCAGATTATGAAAGAACAAATCCTATTTTCAAGGAAGTGGTTAAACTTACAATTACTCCAATGATTTCCAGTCTATCTATTTTGAGCTATGTAGATATGGATTCTGAAAGTTCAGTATTAGGATATGGAATTAGTTTAATTTTACTTAATTTGGGAATGTATCTTGGAATTCCAGCTGTAGTTGTTGTTGGACTGAGAAAGAAATTATAAAAAAATTTACACTATGATGTGAGTACGTGATGTATTTGAAAATACTATTTTCTAAATTAGAAATAATCCCTCAAAAATCTATTTTGTTTAATCATTACATCCTAGATTGTCATTCCAAAATTAATGAAAACACACGATAATCTATCATATTATGGGGGAATTGTTGTAATAATTCATATATCAAAATTTTATTGGTTTATCATGGAAAAACACAAACCTTCCGATGAAATTTTAAAAGAACTAGATGATATACAATCAAAAATAAATGCAATGGAGATTGTTGCATCTGATGATTATCAAAAAAATTCAATCAAAATATTACGATTATTAGTTGAAGGACAAATACATTCAATCAATGAGTTTGATCATTTGAAAAAAGCAATTGATTTGTTAACTTTGGAATTGTTTAATGTTCAAAATAAAATCAAGAGCTAGGTTCCGTGTAGTTGTTTCCACAACTATTGCATCTGTACTGGGTTGCTTTTTCAAGAACTTTTTCTAATTTCATTTCTTCCTTACAATTTGGGCAAGAAATTTTTTCAGAATTTTTTACAATATAATCTGGTTTTGTTTTAATAGATTCATCTGAATTACAAACAGGCTTGTAATGTGTTTTTATCTTTTTGAGAATATTTTCTCTATATTCTTTATCTGATTCAAATAATGGCAATATTGCTAGATGTAGTGATTTTTCTGAGATTGATTTTTTTACCCAGCATTCAAAATTTGAATGATTTGTAAAAAAAGTAAGTTCTTCAGTTTTTTCACAATCCCCTGCATATGTGATGTTAAATTTGTCTTGGTCTCTAGACATGATTAAAAATACTACTTTTTCCATTGGTGGTCCCCATTGGTCTAATGGAATAGGTCCAAGAAATTCATATTGCAAAATTTGAATGCTCAATGAGTATATTTTTGAGTACTTTCTTTTCTTTTTTTCGTAAATTATTGCAATATTGATTCTATTTGATCGCAAAATGAAAACTTGAAAAGATTAAATTCTGGAATAAATGGATTTTCTATAAATGAAACCGCCTCATAATCGTGCAAAAGTAGGATATTCTATGATTGTAGTTTCAGCCAGTCTTGCAACTATTGCACTTATTGCATTAGCAATTGGAGGAAATGTGTTATATGCTGATAATATGCAAAGAGACAACACTGCACATTTCAATGAATGTAAAGCAAATGATTTCAAGACTGATGGTTGTGAGAAATATTGGGATCGAATAAATAGCAAAATTTCCGGAATTTATGTAGATTTACCTGAATAATTAATAGCCATTACCAAAGTCTTCTAATCTGTTTTGATTTTTTGTTAATCTATTCATTGCAAAAAATGCTCCTCCTACAATCCCAGCTTGATAAAATGTATACAAGAAAACTCCTGAAGATGTAGGATCTGATTTTGTAAAACTTAGTACGAGCATTGTAACGAACACAAATGTTCCAGCGCATGTTACTAATCTGTCTAAAAATCCACAATTCATTCCAACTATTCTCTTTGTGGCTGCTGCCATCAATGTGATGCTGGTAATGATAAGAAAAGTTGCTCCTCCATTTGACATGACGAATGAATTTACCCATGTGATTAGACCTCCGTCTAAGATTGAAATATCTGGCATTATACTACCTCCATTTATTGCAAAATTTACTGAACTGAACATTCCTCCCATAACAAAGAAAAATAAGAAAATCTTTACAATTGATCGTTTTATAGGACTACGAATTTCTGATGGTTTTACAGCTCTCTCAGTAATTCTCACCCCATAAAGAAATCCTACTGCCATGGCTGGAATAAACATGATATTGATCAAAATAGGTGATTCTTTGTTTATGGCTTCAATTTGGGGATGAAAAATTAAAAACAAAATTATTGCAACAGATGCAGATGACCCAAATAAAATCAATCCTAGGTATTTGGGTTCATTTGTTTGGAATGCTCCTTCCCAATTGCGCATTTTGAATATTCCTGAAAAATTGATTAAAGCCTGAGTTGACAAATCATTTGGTCAAATTATCAATTTTTATTGCGTATTTTCGTCTTTGATTGTCTAATTTATGATGTTTTTTCTTTTAATTTGATATTTTCTAACTTTGCAAATATTACACAATAATTAATTATATGAAATAATTACTCAAAAATTAGTTTTTGTTTCAAATATTTTGATGTTTGAGAATTTTATTCCACTAGAAAAATAAAGAACCTCTTGTATGGTATTTTATGACTGAAATTTCTGATGAAGACAAAGAACGAGTGAGTCTTTTACAATTAATCTCAAGTTCAAAAAACGAATTTAAAAATCTCTCATTAGATCAATTAAGTAGATTGGAACAACTAATTAGAAAAAAAGATTACAGTCATGATAAAAAAGCACACAAATCTAAAGAAAAATTATTAAAAAAAATCAATGTCCGAATTTATGAATTAACTGAAGGACGAGGAATCTGGGGTTAATCTAACTAGATACAAATATCCTATATCTCATAGTAATTAATTATGGAAAATCATCTTTCTTCTGAAACAAGTCCATATTTGCTACAACATGTAAACAATCCTGTTGATTGGCATGGTTGGAATGATGTTTCGTTAAAAAAAGCTAAAGATGAAAACAAGCCAATTTTTCTAAGTATTGGTTATAGTGCATGTCATTGGTGTCATGTGATGGCTCATGAATCATTTGAAAATGAAGATGTTGCAAAATTTATGAATGAAAATTTTGTTAACATCAAAGTTGATCGAGAAGAGAGACCTGATATTGATGATATCTACCAAAAAGTTTGTCAGATTGCCACTGGCCAAGGTGGATGGCCGTTGAGTATTTTTCTTACTCCTGATCAAAAACCATTCTATGTTGGAACTTATTTTCCAATATTGGATTCTTACGGCCGACCTGGATTTGGTAGTATTTGCAGACAACTTTCACAAGCGTGGAATGAAAAACCACAAGATATTGAAAAGTCTGCCGAAAATTTCCTTGAGAAACTAAACAAAACAGAAACTTTGACAATTCCTTCTACACTAGAACGAGTAATTCTTGATGAGGCAGCTTTGAATCTGTTTCAATTGGGTGATCCGACATTTGGTGGATTTGGTGCGGCTCCAAAATTCCCTAACGCTGCAAATGTTTCATTTTTATTTCACTACGCAAAACTTTCAGGCCACTCAAAATTCACTGCATTTGGGCTCAAAACACTCAAAAAAATGGCAAATGGCGGAATTTTTGATCAGATTGGTGGTGGTTTTCATCGATATTCTACTGATGACAAATGGTTGGTACCTCATTTTGAAAAAATGCTTTATGATAATGCTTTGATTCCCATAAATTATGCTGAAGCATATCAGATTACCAAAGATTCTTTCTATCTTGATGTGATGCAAAAAACTCTCAATTTTGTTTTACGTGAGATGACTTCTTCTGAAGGTGGATTTTATTCTGCGTTTGATGCAGATTCTGAAGGAATTGAAGGAAAATTCTATGTTTGGTCAAAAAAACAAATCAAAGAAATTCTTGGTAAAGATGCTGATATCTTTTGTTTGTTTTATGATGTTACTGATGGTGGAAATTGGGAAGGGAATAATATTTTATGTAATAATTTACCTCTCTCTAATGTTGCCTTTACTTTTGGAATAACAGAAAAAAAGGTTCAAGAAATTTTAATATCTTGTTCTGAAAAATTATTAAAAATACGATCCACTAGAATTTCTCCTGAATTAGATGATAAAATTCTAGTTTCTTGGAATTCTTTGATGATTACTGCATTTGCAAAAGGATATTGTGTTACTAATAATACAAAATATCTTGATGCAGCAATAAATTGTATCTCGTTTCTTGAACACAACCTTTTTGAAAATGGAAAATTATTACGAACTTATAAAAATGGAATTGCAAAAATTGATGGATATCTTGAGGACTATTCTTATTTTATCAATGCATTACTTGATGTTTTTGAAATTAAACCTGATTCAAAATATCTTCAAATGGCTTTAAATCTAGGTCATCATTTAGTTGACCATTTTTGGGATTCATCTAGTAGTAGTTTCTTTATGACTTCAGATTCTCATGAAAAATTAATCATTAGACCAAAAAGTAATTATGATTTATCTTTACCTTCTGGCAATTCTGTTTCATCTTTTGTAATGTTGAGGTTGTTTCATTTTTCACAAGAACAAAAATTTCTTGAAATTGTTACAAAAATTTTAGAATCTCAGGCACAAACAGCTGCAGAAAATCCTTTTGGGTTTGGATATTTACTAAATACTCTTGCAACTTACTTAGAAAGACCTGTAGAAATAACAATCATTAATACAGAAAATTCTGAAATTTGTAAATTACTTTCAGAAACTTATTTGCCTAATTCATTTAGGATAATAATTGATGATAACTCTCAATTAGAAAAATTAACTAAATACCCTTTCTTTGTAGGCAAAGAATTTGTTTCTAAAACAACCGTTTTTGTTTGTAAAAATTTTTCGTGCTCTTTACCTCTGAAAACTATTGATGAGATAAATTCTGTTATCTAATTGGTTTTCAAATCTACTGAAATTATCTTCCCTACTTGTGGTCTGCCCATACTGTCATATCTTGATTTTGGCATTGCCATAGTGATTTGTGTTTGTTGATATGATTTGATATTTACTGTTGGTTGAGCTTGTAATATTGCTTCTAACAATGGCATTACTTGCTCTTTAGTTTCTGAATCTAATTTTTTTGCAACATTTTCTATAATCATCTGTTTTTGTGAAACTGGTTCAGTTGAAACATTTTCAATTAATGTAAGTTGGATCATTTGCCCATTATCTACAATCTGTGTAATTTTGAACTCATTTGTTGCTGACAATGTTTAGTGAAATCCTTTAGATGATTTATCTCTAACGAATTGAGAAATATAATACCATAATTGCTGTAACGATAGCAGATGTTACTCCCAAATAAAAAATAATTTTACTTCCATCAATTTTCATAAATCAATTAAATTTTGATTGAAATTAAACTGTATTGATTTTTGAATTGATTTTTAATAATATCTGGATACATTTCCCAATTTTCATTTACAAATCATTTTTTTTGGCGTTAGTACTTGTTTCTTTTTCTTTTGTTTGTACTTTTTCAGGTTCTAAAATTGATTTTTTGATTAGAGGCGCCCTTTTTTTCATAATCTGATTAAATTCTTTTACATCTTCTAGATCTGGTGTTTGTTGTTGATTTTGATATGCTTGTAGAAATCCTGCATATACACAACCTGTAATGATTCCAAATGCTGTATCTGGAATAGATTCTACTTCTGGAATGAAATTCTCTGCAATCTGTCTATAAGATTCTGATTCACTAATGTAATAATCTATTAAACTGTCGATGAATTCTTTATTTTCTTTAGATATTGCCATTGTTTTTTCTTCGTTTCCTAGTTTATTTAATTGTCTTTGAGAAATTGTTTATTTGGTCACAAATTATTTCAAAGTATAATGTGGAAATTAGACAACGAGGAAGAATATTTTCGTATTTTTGATTCGAAAAAATTGATTGCTGGATATTTTGATCCTGACTATGGTGATATTTTCCCTAAAGAAAATTCTGAACAAATAATTTCATTAATGCAAAAAAATCATGATCCTATTTTGGGTGGTATGTTACAAATTCCTTTAGTAAAATTTCGCTTGTTTGATACTGATTTGGAAACTATTCTATCTAATGTACAAGAAAATATATTTCGTGTCTCTGAACATTTGCAAAAATGGAATAATTTTATTATTAACACAAAAGTTCAATTTCATTCTATAAGAATATCTCATACAGATCAAGACATGCTCACAATCACTTTTCCAATAAAATTTTCAAAACCCATTTCTCTTGAAAAAAAACAACTAATTTTGGAAATCTCTCCTATTTTGGATTTGTTACAGAAATCAGATTTGTTGTGATCTTGTTTGATGTTTGTACTTTTTGGATTTTTCTCAATTATGGCAAATGTTCAATCTTCCATTTTTGAGCCTTATTATTACAATTAAACCATTCAACTTCTATTTCATCTGAATCAAATTCATCTGATTCATTTTTAAATTCAACATCACATTGATTTTTCATATTTTCTGAAATTTGAATAACTCTTTGGGTTAATCCACTTTGTGGGGCGTTGAATTTTTCTGGTTCATCGTAATTCTTAATTCCTGTTTTTGCAGAATAAAATTCAACTAATCCTAACATTTCGTATTCTAATGATTCTTGAAACTGTGTATCTGAACGAACTTTTGCTGATTGGTCTCCTGTTTTTATCCATTTTATGAATTCCAAATCACTTTCTAACTGTGTGGTAGATGATATTTTTAACAAATCTACTGAACTTTTGAACAGATCTGGAGGTGATAATTCATCATATTTTGAAATTGTCTTTTCAAATTCTTTTTCATGGATTTCATAGAATTTTGTTAACTCTTCTTTTGTAATGTCTCCTTCTTCCCATCTTACTTTTTCAGAATAGAATTTTATTTGTAGTTCTTTTACTTCTTCTTGAATTTGTTCTAACTCTGTTCCGAATTGTAATCCTTTTTGTTTTGTTTGTTCAAATGTATAATTATAGATTATAATTGCTCCAATTATTGAAATAAGTATTATACCAATTATGATATTTTGAATTTTTTTCTTTTTCAAAGATAATCTAAATAATTCCCATTTTCGTCTAATTTTAGTTCAATAGTAAATTCAGTACCGCTGATAAATGAGTCATTACGTGTTGTTCTTACTCTACCAATGACTAATTCATATGGCCAAATTTCGACAACTATTGAACCTACTTTTGCAGTTGGTGTTTCTGTTAGGGTAATATCTTCTCGTTTAATTCCATGTTTTTCTAACATAAGGAGTGTGTGGTCTACTAGTGGCTGAGGATTATTATAATTTAGTACCCATACTGTTCCTTCATAATCAATTTTTTGCAATTTGAAGTAATTCCCAATTATCTCATATAACAATTATTCGCAAAATAGACAATCTTATCTGGATGATTATTCTGGGCTGATCACATTAAGTGTCATTGTACTTACAACTCTTGATAATTTTCTAATTACTGCAATTGTTTTTTCAAAATCATCTTGGTTTTTTGTTTGAATTTCAGCAATGACATCATATGCTCCAAATGTAAGATATGCATTACTTATGCTCTGCATTTGATTTAATTCATCTACAACATATTCTTCTGCACCTAGATCACAATTTAATAAAATGAATCCTTTCTGCATTATTTTTTCTTATAATAAATTACAAAGTTCAGGTCTTTAAGTTTTACAGTTCTTACCATCTACTACGTCCGCCGTAGCTATTTTTCCCATCCTTGTCTCCTTGTCTTCTTTTACTTCCTCTATCGTCTCTCGAACTTCTACCTCCAGATCTTCCATATCCTCCTCCAGATCTTCCATATCCTCCAGAACGACCTCCTCTAGAATAATTTGATCTTGATTGGCCACCATATCTTCTTGATGGCATTTGTCTTTTTAGTGGATCTGGGATTGAAATCTGAATTCCCATTTCTTGGTTTAAATCTCTTAGAGGAACTTTGATTTGGCGTTTAATTAAATTCCAATCTCCTACTGAGGAATATGATACAAATGTAATTGCTCTGCCTTCTGCACCTGCCCTGGCAGTTCTTCCAATTCTATGAAAATATGCCATCTCTACATTTGGGACATCATAATTAATTACTAATTCAACTCTTGGAACATCAATACCTCTGGATGCTACATCTGTTGCAACTAAAATATCTGCTTTACCACTTCTGAACTTACCCATAGATTGTTCTCTTCTGTGTTGTGACATATCTCCTTCAATCGCAACTGCATCAAATTTTTCTTGATGAAGGAATTTTGCGACATCTCTTGTTCTATACTTTGTTGAACAAAACACAATGGATTGTCCTTTGATTGGTTTGATAAAATCAATAAGATACTTGAATTTGTCTCTATCTTTAATTACTAAAAATGATTGATCTATTCCTTCCCCACTAAGGTCATCTGCATCCAAAAGAAACTGTTTTGGATTATTCAAGTACTCTTCTGATAATCTTAGAATTTCAGTTGGCATTGTTGCTGAAAACAATGACATGACTCTTTCTTCTGGTGCTAAATCTAAAATAAATGAAATATCGTCTACAAACCCCATATCTAACATTGTGTCTGCTTCATCTAGGACAATATGGGAAATATCTCTGAGTTCTATTGAACCTCTTTTGAGATGATCAATTAGTCTGCCCGGGGTTGCAACAACAATTTCCACTCCTCTATGCAGTGCATCTAATTGGACTCCCATTCCTTGTCCTCCGTAAACTGTTGCCACTTTGATTTTTGTATGCTTGGCAAATTTTTTAATTTCATCTGTTATTTGCATTGCAAGTTCTCTTGTAGGTGCCATGATCAATCCTTGAATTCCATTTCTTGGTTGAATCTCTTGCAACATTGCTAATGCAAATGCTGCAGTTTTACCAGAACCTGTATGTGCTTGTCCTACAACATCTCTACCTGTAAGCAATACTGGAATAACTGCTTCTTGAATTGGGAATGCTTCATCAAATCCTTGATCTACAATTCCTTTTAGTATCTCGTCTTTTAATCCTAAATCTTGAAATTTTGTCATTTTGTTTTCTTCTCTTAAGCAATGACGAAAAGCTTCATTACTTGCTCGTCATTATTCCGATATCCGCTATGTCTAAAAAGGTCTAATAAACGCTTGTTCCTTGAATGTAAAGTTTCTTGAAATTCCCCTGTAATCTAAAATTCTTTGATGTGAGATTGGTTGAATTAATCCAAACAATCCCTTGCTTTCTTCTACTGACAAATAATTTCATGAATAATTTTAGAAATTTAAAAAAGCCAATGACGGGATCCGAACCCACGACCTACTGATTACAAATCAGTTGCTCTAACCAGGCTGAGCTACATTGGCACAAATTGAAATGAACTTTTTCAGGTTTAAAATGTTACTTGAGAATAAATTTGAACACTCCTTTTAACTAAAAATTTCATTTAAGCGTGAGTTTATAATATTGTCCTTTTTTGATATCTATTATGCGATACATTGAACCTACTAGAGTTAAGGTATTGATGATGATGTTTTTCGCAACTGGTTCTTTGGGAATAGTTATTGGATTGTCTGGACTTACTCCTCCTAACTTTAAACTCATGATTACTTTCATGGGTGTGATAAATATTGGATTAGGTGCATTTTTTACATTTCTATTTTTGACTCAAATCAAAAAAGACCCCGACAAAAGAAAGAAGAAAAAACGTCGTGACGATTAGTTAATTTTATGAATATTTGATATTCAATTGTAATTCCTAAGAATTATCCCTATCTATTAAAATATAAATAATATTTCCATTTCATCAATTCAGAAATGTTAGACTTAGTTGCAAAAAATCTTTTTCTTACAAAAGGCAAAGGTGTTCATGCAGATCGACTTACTAGTTTTGAATATGCTTTAAGAGATGCTGGAATTGCTGGGACAAACCTTGTATTGATTTCAAGTATTTTCCCACCTGAAGCAAAACTTATTTCTAGAAAAGAAGGTTTGAAAAGAATTCGTCCTGGACAAATTCTTTTTACAATTTATTCCAAAAATCAAACTAATGAACCTCATAGAATGTGTTCTGCATCTGTAGGTATTGCACAACCAAAAGATCCAAAAAGATATGGATATCTTTCTGAATACGAATCATTTGGTCAAAATGAAATTCAAGCTGGTGATTATGCTGAAGATATTGCAGCACAGATGCTTGCATCCTCGTTAGGTATTCCATTTGATGTTGATAAGAACTGGGATGAAAAAAGACAACAGTGGTCAATTTCAGGTCAAATTTACAATACTCATCATGTTACTCAATCAACTCGAGGTGATAAAGATGGGAAATGGACTACTGTGTTTGCAGCAGCAGTTCTTTTGTTGTGACTATTTTTTAAATCCTTTAAGAAAAAATATTGCAGCAGCTATTGCAATTATTGAAATAATTATTACTATTGCAATTGATTCATCAAATTCTGTTTTGGGTTGAACTATTTCATTACCCTCTAATGAAAATTTTAATTTCTCTTTACTAATTGACATTTCATTACCAAAAATGTATTTTCCTTGAATCATTTGTCCTTCTTGAGGATCAAAAATCCACCCTTCTTTTGAAACATCTGTAGGAATCTTTTCATTATCGATTATCTGTGTTGGCACGATATTACCATTGATATTTGAAATTTTTTCATTTTCTGGTGATAGAATAATCACTTGAATTATTGAATTAATTGGATAGAATCCTGATGAAAAATAATCTGATCTATGAATGTAATCTGTCTTGAAAAAATCTAATGGGCTAATTTCTGAAATTGTTTCTACATAATTTGGATAATTATTTGATAGTTTTAGCTGTAAAAGTGATTTAGAATCTAGTGGAACTAATGAAAACAAAAATTCCGAATTCTCTTCAAATGATAAATTATTTGCAATATTGTGAAATCCTCCTCCATCCTTGATTGTTTTTGGAATTAGTATGGATGAAATTTTTTCATACATTGAATTCGTATCTTCCATAGGCATTGTGAATACACCTGCAATTATCATTTCATCTGAAGAATTGTCTGATATTGCAAGTATGCTCTTTGACTCATTTTCAGTATAGATGTATGTTGAATGAAATTCGGCATTTGTGTCAAATATTTGATTAATTTCATCAATATATGATTCTGAAATTTCTTTTGTAGACGATGTAATTGCATTAATTCCTTTATCTTCTGGATCTCTTAACACATTTATCAAAATACATGATTGATTAGTAACCCCTAAAACACATTGTTCTTGATTGGTAACAAAAATTGATTGTATCCTATCGTTTTCTCTGATTTTTTGTTCAAATTCTATGGGAATTTGTATTTCTTGAACGTTAGTGCTTTGTAAAATTATTGATACTGTAACATTTTGAGATGTATTTTTATCTATTTTTATTTGTGCAATCTCATGAAAAGTTGAAAGACTAATCTCTTGTGAATATGCATAGTTTGATGAAATTATTATTAATGAAATTAATGTCAAAAACAACAAAACATTTCTCATAAAATATTCCTAAATAATGAAATTATTAACTTTACTTTTGCAATTTTGGTTATTCTTTTAAAACATGTCACCGAGTAGCTAATATTCTCATTTAACTATTAGTCATTTAGCCTTGGCATTGATTCCATTTCTTGTTGACATCTTTCAAGATCCTGTTTTTTCAATTATTACAATTTTAGGTGCTTTTGGAATAGGATTATCACAAGGAATTATTTTGGGAAGGGCAATTCTTGTTAGATTTCCGAGATTACAAAATCATCTCAAAACAGTATCTGTATCTTTGTTTATTGTTTTTTTAATAAATGCAATTTTGAGTGTACCTCGTTTTGCATCTCCTCAAAAAATTGACCTTTCTAGTTTATTTGAAAATGGTTCAACTGAATCTGTATCTATCTTATTTTTGATATTTGGTATGAATACGGGATTTTTAACAGTTCTTGCAATTTCTGTTACTGTGATGACTTTTGTTATTTTGAAATTTACTAATCTTAATGGAATTGTAAAATCATTTGTCTTTTTCTTTAGTGTTCTTTTATTGATATTTACTGCAATTAGCAGATTTACAGACCTAACTCCTAGTACGTTTGAGGTTTTGTTGTATTTCCTTTATCAATTAGGAATAACTATTGGGATTTTGATAGGCACTATACGAAAAATTAAACCAAAAAAATTAGATTTAGAATAATTTCAAAGGTTTAAATCAGATATTTCTTAATTTTGACTTGACATCGAATTCAAACCGTTCGGGGGACAAGCTGGCAGTCCATGCGTTGGACTGTCAGCCCCATTTATTACTAATTTAATGATGATAATGCTTTAACTTGCTCTTTGATATAGTCGAAACCTTCTTGCCAAAATTTTGGTGATCTTATATTAAATCCATATTCTGAAAGTAATTTTTCTGGTTTTTGTGAACCGCCAGCTGCAAGAATGTTGATGTATGATGGAACAAAATCTTTTCCTTCTTTTTTATATCTTTGAAAAAGTGACAATGCAAGTAAATTCCCGAAAGAATATGCATAACAATAGAATGGTGTATGGTAAAAGTGTGGGATACAACTCCACTCTATTGCAAAGTCTTCTGAAATGTTTACTGAATTTCCAAATTGTTCTTTCAAATTTTGTAAATATGTTTTTGAAATCTCATCTATTGTAGTGACATCCCCTATTTGCTTATGAGCATCAACTTCAAAGATTGTGAAAAATGATTGTCTGAGAATTGTTGCATACAAATCATCAATTTTTTCTGACAGCATTATTTTCTTTTCATTATCTGAAATTTTGTCTGATAAATTATCATAAAGTAACAATTCTGAAAATGTAGATGCTGTTTCTGCAAGTGGCAATGGTGCATCTTGAACTAAAATTGATTTATTTTGTGCTGCTTGACTATGAACAGCATGACCTAATTCATGAGCTAATGTAAACACGTCTCTTGATTTTCCTGTAAAATTAACTAACACAAATGGTGTGATTTTTGGAGTCAGAGTACTACAAAATGCTCCATCTCTTTTTCCTTGTCTTATTGCTGAATCTATATGATTTTCATTGAATACTTTACGTGCGTGCCCTTCTAAAACATCACTGAATTTCCCAAGTGATTCAAAAACTAATTTGACTGATTTATTGTAAGTGTAACTTTTTTCTTTTATGTTTGCAGCAGCTGGTGCATACACATCATACCTTCTTAGCTTTTTTATTTTCAACATCTTTGCCTTTTGAGCAAAGAATTTTTGAAAAACTGGTGAATTTTTCTTGCAAACAGAAAGAAGTGATTCTATTGTTTTATCATCAACATCATTTCCAATATTTCTCATTGAAATTGGACTATTGTATCCTCTAATCTCAATACCTTCATCTCTCCAATTGAGAACAATATTTTGATAAATTTCTCCAATTACTCCTTTATTTTCAACATATTTTGTAAGGATGGTTTTATACGCAGTTTCTCTGATTTTTGGATTTGTACTTCTAACAAAATTTGTTAATTGCTCTCTTGTCATTTTTTTATTTTTATTTCCTATCTTCATCTGATATTCAAACGCGTTTGTAATTTTATCATATAATTTTACAAGTGCAGATATTCCTGTAACGTCTAGTGTATTGATGATTCGTTCTTCGGGTTCTGAAAGTGCATATTTTGCAAATAATCTTTTATGTGCTAAATATTCTCTCAAGTCTCCTGTATTTTCCATGAGTCGTTTTGCATTTTTTTCATCTACTTGAGTTTTCCACCATAAATCAAAAAATAAAATTTTGTTTGAAACTTCAGACCCAAGTTTTGACATTCTAGTCATCAGAGATGTTGCCTCATCTGATTGTGTGTCTGAAGAATACGACAATGATGCATATCCTCCTATTTTACTCATGTTCTCAGAAATTTTCTCTACTTGCTGTAAAATATTTTTAAATTCTTTTAGTGATATTTTGGATTTTAATTTTATTTTATTTTTTTCAAATTTCATTGCTTGTTTTTCTAATTCTTGAATTTGTTTTTGGAATGCAGCACTTTTTGGGTTCTCTGCCAATTCTGAAAGATCCCATCCTCCCAACTGATATTCTGACATGAATTATCTCTTATCTGACTATTAAAAAATCAATAGTACTCTTCATGGATATAACACCACTTCCAAATATCTCCTGGAATTGCTTTCATTACTGGATGTCCTGTCTCTTTATGATGTTTAGTTGCATGTTTTCCAATTGATGAATCACAACAACCTACATGCCCACATGTTAAACACATTCTGATTGCTACTACTGGTAAATGCTCTTTTTCACATTCTTGACATCCTTTAGTATTTGGCATAATCCCTTTTTTTTCTTCAGAAAAATGATTGCATTCTTTTTGCATACTAGTATTTTTTTAGAGTATCTTTGTATCTTTTAATTGATTCAATGACTACTGTTTTTGCTTCTTTAGCTGATTTCCATCCTATAATTTCCACTTTTTTCCCTTCTAGTTCTTTGTAAACTTGAAAAAAGTGTGCAATTTCTGAGCGATAGTGATCTTCAATATTGTCAATATCTGTTGTATGTAAATATCTTGGATCATTTGTTGATACACAAATAATTTTGTCATCTGGTTCTCCATTATCTTCCATCTGAAGTAGTCCAATTGGTCTTGATTCAATTAGAATTCCCGGATATGTTGGATTTGTAACTAACACTAATGCATCAAGCGGATCTCCATCTTCTGACAATGTTTGAGGAATAAGCCCATAATCCCCAGGATAGTGAAATGGTGAAAATAACACTCTGTCGAGTTTTATCAAATTATGTTTTTTATCATATTCATATTTGTTCATGGAACCTTTTGGAATCTCAACTATTACGTTGATGATCTCTGGTACATCAGTTCCTGTTTCTATATCATGCCAAAAATTCTTAGTCATTTTACTAAGTTAGCAAATCTTTCAATATATGAATTCTATGAAAAATTTGATTAGATTAACTCATTTTGGTTATGTACCACTATGGAAATTTTTATTGTGTGTTGACCTTCAAAAATATTTGTTATTTCGCCTGTATTGTTGTCTACGCTTCTGGCTCTGAATTTGTATTCATAACTTCCATCCTCTTTTACATCTACTTGAGCAACATGTACTGGTTCGCCTCCTTTGTAAAATTGAATGATTGCTGGATACCCCTCAACATGATCAGATGTTGCTCCTCTAACTGCTGCCCACGGTAGTGTGTTTTCTTGAGAAATATTCATAGTGATAGTGGTTTTCTCCAAACTTAATTTTTCATTAATTGGAGAAACTATAACTGAATTTTGATTTGTTTCAGCTGAAATGTTTCCGGGAACAATCATTATTCCAAATACCATCACAACTGATGCAATCAATATGAAATTCAATCTGAAATTCATTTCATTAACACTCTTTCATAACCCTTTAAAAAATTTATTACTAATTTGCACTATGTTTTGTCTAGTTAAAAAATTAGTTTTATGGCAATTCTTCTTCTAAATCTGAACATGCTGCATGTACCCATTGATCTTTTGAATTTTTCAAAATTTGTTTTCCAGTTTTTATTTCTCCTCCACATTCTATACATTTTCCATTAAATCTGGCTTTCATATTTTTTCTTTAATTTTATCTAATTTTAATTAGAAGGTATGGACCGGATGGGATTTGAACCCACGACCTTTGCGGGAATTTCTTCCTTACGCAGTGTGAGTGCGTCATCCAAACCAAACTAGACGACCAGTCCAACAAATTTGTATAAGGACAAGCTTTTTTGTCTTTAGATTTTGAATATTCTGTAATTACCCTGTCTTTTTGAACTGATTTTTAAAATATTTCATATGTCTTTGCAGGAATTTGATTCATTAATTGATCGAATGAAATTAGCATTTGAATATGCTGAAAATCTTGGGCAATACGTGGATGCTGCGAAAATCTTGTTTCAAATGAATGAACAATTGCCTGATGATCTTCAGTTATTTTTTGAAGAATTAGATGATCCTGAATCTGCAAAATCATTTACTGCCACATATTTTACTGAACTAAAAACTGTAATTGTTGAATATAGACAAAGATTGATGAATTTTTAATTCTATTTCTTAACGCCGAGATTTCTATTCTTTAATCGTAAGTATGGATTTCTACATTTTCTGCATCTTGTTGCACCTATATCGTTTCTACATCCACATTTGAAACATATTCTCATTACGAGACGTGCTTGCTGTGCTATACGTTTCTTTTCAGGATCAGTGATAGGCATTTGTATTTCTCCAAAATCTCTCTCTTTTATTCTAATCGGATTTTTCCATTTTTCCTGCTAGTAAAACTGGTACTTCTGTAGGTCTTTTTGCAACTGGAATGTTTGCTTTGTTAAACATTGATACTTTAGATTCTGCAGATCCATATGTTCCCATGACAATTGCTCCTGCATGCCCCATTCTTTTTTCTTTAGGTGCTGCTCTTCCTGCAATATATGCAACAGTTGGTTTGCTAAATCCACTATCCATTATTCTTTGAGCTAAAATTTCTTCCGAGTCTCCTCCTATTTCTCCAACTACTACCATTCCTTCTAAATCTGGAATATCTTTTACCATCTCAAATGCATCGATTAACCGTGTTCCGTTTACTGGATCTCCTCCAATTCCAATTGTAATTGATTGTCCAAATCCTGCATTTGTTAATGCATCAGAAATTTCATACAGCAATGTTCCACTCTTTGATAAAACTGCAATTCTGCCTGCTTTGAAAGGCATTGGTGGCATAATTCCAATTTTAATTAATTCTGGAATCATTATTCCTGGTGTATTTGGACCTATGATTACTGCCCCTTTTTGATTTGCAAGTTCTAATGCTTCCATTGTATCTCTTATGGGTACATGTTCTGGAATTGCAACCAATAATTTAATTCCTGCATTTAATGCATCTTTAGCTGCACTCAGGAAAAATTTTGCTGGCACAAATATTATTGAAATTTTTGCACTTGTGATATCCACTGCTTCTTGCATTGTATTGTAAATTGGAACTGTCTCATCGAATTTTTGACCGCCTTTTCCTGGAGTGACTCCTGCAACCACATTTGTTCCATATGAAATCATGTTTCTTGCATGTAGTGATCCATATGCTCCGGTTATGCCTTGTACGATTACTCCTTTTTTCTCATAATCTGAATCTTCTGGAGTTCCTTTTAATATCCCAAAAATGTCTGTCAATTTTTTACCTCCATAACTGCTGCATTGATTGCTTCTTCTACTGTGGTGAAAATTTTAGTTCTAGATCCTTTTAGCATTTCAGTTGCTTTTTCTGATTCGGTTCCCTTTAATCTTGAAAATACTGGTAAGTCGATTAAATTATCTTCGTAAGCTTTGAGAAATGCCTCTGCTACTACAGTTGTTTTGACAATTCCTCCATAGAGGTTTACAAGTATTCCTCTTACTCTATCTAATTTACTAATCAAAGTTAATGCTTCGTATACCGATTCTGTAGTTGCACCTCCGCCCACATCTAAGAAACATGCTGGTTTCCCACCATTGTCTGATAACATGTCAAGAGTTGACATAACAAGTCCTGCCCCATTCCCAACTACTGCAATATTTCCATCTAATTCTACTAATGAGAACCCACTTTTTTCAGCTCTTTCTTCGATCTCTGTTTTTTCCTGATATTTTTGTAATTCATCATGTCTGAAATTACTGTTGTCATCTGTAACAAATTTTCCATCTAACGCCATGATTGAATCATCTTGCATTATTGCAAGCGGATTAATTTCTACAAGTTCTGCTTCTTTTTCAATTGTAAGTTTTGATAATTTTTTTAAAGTATCTACAAATCCTTCTGCTGTCTTCCCATCAAGATCCATTTCTTTAGCGACTTCTCTTGCAAGTTCATCTGAGACTTCCCCTAATCCTACTTCTTTGATAATTTGATTTTTAACAGACTCAATTTCAACTCCGCCTTCTACTGATGCAATAATCGTATAACATCTCTTTGAACGGTTTAAAAACAATGATAGATACAACTCTTTTTTGATATCTGCCATCTTTTCAAGAAGAATTGCTCTTGCTTTTTCACCTTTTATTGTTAGATCCATGACTTGAGGATATTTTAACTCAAATTCATCATCATTTTGACATTTTTGAATGCCTCCTGCTTTTCCTCTTCCTCCAACTGGAACTTGTATCTTAATTACGAACGGATATCCTAATTTTTTTGCATGTTTTCGACCTTCTTCAATATCTGTTGATGATATACTGTCAAGAAGATTTATTCCATATTCTCGAAATAATTCCTTGGCTTGAAACTCTAATAACTGCATGCAAAATTCTTGATTTTTTCGGTCTTTATTAATTATGAGTTATCTAAATTGTTCTTCGAGAAAATCAATCATTTCTAAAAATCGATCTTTACTTTTTCTAAGTAATTCTTTAGGATATTCCTCAATTGTGAAAACAACTTGTTGATGAAAATTTGGCACTAAGATTCCTCCTGATGTAACTCTTTGTTCGATCACAAATCCTTTGGTCAGAGTACATACAATTTCTTCATATGCTTCTTCTTCCTCTTCTAATGTTTGTCTGAAAAGAACAATTGGTCTGTTTGTTTTTTCTACGATTTTTGAACCTTTTTCTAATAGATCTACTAATTGCTGAATTTGCCAAGCATCCAGACTAATCTGTTTTACCATGAGTATATTATGGGATTTTTCTATTTAACCGTGACAAAACAAGGAATTTTTACTATTTGTTATCAATTAAATCAATATTATAATTAATTTGACTAAAAGAAAATAATTTGAGTTTACCTGATCTCCAAAATTCTACTAACAAAGAAACACAAAATTATTTTTGATGTATGATCTATTGTATACTAAAAAATATTTCATTAAAATTTTAGAAATGTGTTTCCAGAGAATTCTTGGGAAAATATCAGTTGGGGACTAAATATTTGGTTCTCTGGAATAAATCTTGTTTAATGTTTTGAATAGATAAAAAGTATGATTGCACTGCACTCATCAAAAATAATTATTCTACTGAAATTCTGATTTTTTGCCCATCAATATCATCATTTTTGTATTCTTTACATGATTCTCTAAAATTAACTTGTTTTACTCTGACTAGAAATGCTAATTCTTTTGTTTTGTCTTTAATCATTTCAAGTGATTCTTTGTCTAAATCAAGAATCGATGCTGTTTCTAAAATATCAGTTGGTGTATACCCTCTTTCTTTTCTAAGAGTTTGAAGTCTTCTTGCTACATCTTTTATCAATCCCTTTGCCATCATTTCTTGATTTCGTGATGTTGAAATGAAAACAATGTAGTTGTCTCTTTTTGCCATTGCAACATTTTCACTTGCATCAAAATCTATAATGAAATCTTCATTTTCTAATGGTATGATTTTACCATCTATCTTAAAATCATATTTTTGTTCTTTTTGTAATGACGCGACGATTTCTTCTGGTGCTGTTTCAGAAAATGTGGAAACTAATTTCCCCATGTGTTGTTTTGCTTTTGGTCCAATCTTTTTTCTTTCTAATTCTATTGTTGGTCTTGCTGGTAATCCTAATTGTTTCAATTCTGAAATTTGGTCCAATCCTGATTCTTGTTCTGTTTCAATTATTGTAAATTTTTCTACGTTTAATTGGGATTGTAATAGTTCTGATAATGTTTCAAGTTTAATTTTCTGTCCTTTTTTTACACAAATTTGTGCCGCGTTAAGAGGCCATCGTCTCTTTAACTTTCCCTTCATTCTTGCAGCTGAAGAAATTGATACGACATCTTTCATTATATCAAATGATTCTTCAATTTTTTCATTAACTAGTGATTCTTGATATTTTGGCCATTTATCAAGTAAGATACTTTGTTTTTCTTCAAATACTGTGTGATAGAGATATTCACTGGTAAACGGACAAAACGGATGAATTAGAATATCTAATGTCTTGAGTACTTTATCTAACACCGCATAAATTGCAAGTCTTCTGTTTTTCTTTTCCTCATCCTCATCCCACAATTCTCCTCGCGTAATTGGAATGTAAATTTGACTTAGATTATTTATTACAAAATCATCAATTGCCTTGGCACTTTCATGGAATTTACATGATTGATTTTTTTCTGTCATCGTTTGAATGAGTTTTTGAAGTTTTGATAATAACCAAATATCTGGAGATGTTAACAGATTATTTTGTTTTGCCCATTCAATTGTACTTGAACTCTCAAAATTATCATATTGACTATTTTGTTTAAAGTATAGGTGGAGATTGAAAAGTGTGTTGATTACTTGGTATGGTCTTGACATTAATTCATCTGTACTGAAACTGAGTGGTTCTATTGGACTTGCTTTCCACATGAAATAGAACCGAATTAAATCTGTAGGATATTTTTGTAATAATTCTGCCCCCTCCAAAACATTTCCTTTACTTTTACTCATCTTTCCTCCTTTTTCATCAAGCACATGTCCTTGAAACAAGAATGCTTTGTATGGTGGTGTTGCCGAATTGTTCAGAATTACATTTTCAATGAGTAATGTGTATGCCCATCCTCTAGTTTGATCAATTCCTTCAGTAAAAAACGGTGCAGGGATTTCTTTAGAATATTCTTCGTCTGTTAATGATGAATATGGTGCAGCGCCACTATTGTGCCAAGTATCCAAAACATATTCTTCTCTTTTTGTTTTGGTACTGCCACATTTTCTACATTTTACAGTAATGTTATCAATCCATGGTCTGTGTAACTCGAAGTTTGGACCATCTGGAAGACTTTCTGAAGCATCAACAATCTCTTTTCTTGTAAAGAACCAATTCTTTTCATTACATTCTTCACAATTCCAAACCGGTAGTGGACATCCCCAAATTCTTTCACGAGAAATACACCATGGATGCCTTTCTTTGATAATTCCTAGAAATCTGTTTTTTGGTTGCTCAAAAAAATATTCTACACTTTCTGCAGCATCAATTGCTTTGTTTTCCAATCTGTCTAATTTGTAAAACCACCCTCTTCTTGCAAGCCATACAATAGGATGGTGAGATCTCCAACATAGTGGATATTTGTGCTTAATTTTTCCAATCTTTACTAGGGCATTGCAATCCTTAAGATCTTCTACAATAGGCCTATCTGCATCTCTTACGAACATTCCTTGATATTTCCCTGCATGGGATGTGAATTTGACTTCATCGTTAATAGGACTAAAAATTTTGACTTTTCTTTTATTTGCAATCTTGATATCTTCTTCACCATTTGCAGGAGACAAATGTACAAGACCGCTTCCTGTGCTTGCATCAACAAACGATTCAGAAACTGCAACATGATAATTATCTGATTTTGAAAATTCGTTTAATTCTGGAATCAAATCAAGTAATGGATGAATGTATTTTTTTCCTTCAAATTCAGAACCTTTTACAGTTTTTTCAATTTTATACTCTTCAATTTTTACTTCTAACATGAAATCTTTTAATCTTGTTTTTCCAACAACCCATGTTTCATTTTCAACTTTGACATAAGCGTAATCTTCGTCAGGTTGCAATCCTACCATTGCATCTGTAACTAGAGTAAACGGCATTGTAGTCCAGACAATTAAAAATACATCTTCATCTACTAGTTTTACTTTGTAGTATAATGATGGATCTTTTACTTCTTCATACCCTTGATTCACTTCTGCATGACTTAGAGATGTTTGACAACTTGGGCAATATGCAATTACCGTAAAATCTTCTTCTAAAATATTATTTTCATATGCTTTTTTTAGAATTTGCCATTCTCTTTCAATAAACTCATCTCTAAAAGTCCAATATGCTTTTTCATGATTAAAAGACATACCGAGCAATTCATCAACTTCAACCCATGTTTTGTTAAATTTCTCTACCACTTTTTTACATTCTGATACAATTTTCTCTACTCCGAATTGTCTTATTGCATCTGTTTTTCCTCCCGTAACCCCTAACTCTTTTTCAACTTGTAATTCTACTGGAAGTCCTTGAGTGTCCCATCCACCATTAAACTCAATTTTTTTTCCTTGTAGTGTATTGAATCTATACCACAAATCTTTGATGACTCTTCCTCTTAGATGCCCTGCATGTGGAATTCCATTCATAGTAGGTGGCCCTTCGATAAATCTTATTTTTTCTGGTTTATCGGACGCAAAAATTTGCTTTTCTAAATCTATTGATTTGATGTATTCTTTTACTTGAGATTCTATGGCTTTTGCATCAAATTTTGTGGATAATTCCATCTGGATTTTGATATGTATATGGCATTATAAAGCTAAATTGATTTTATGAGACTTGGAATATATAATTGGGCAATGAGTATTTTTTATTGGTAAATGTTCTAGTAGTTGGTTCTGGCGGTCGAGAACACGCATTATCTTGGAAGCTCTCTCAAAGTAGTAAAGTTGAAACCGTTTTTACTGCTCCTGGAAATGGCGGAACTGAAAATAATGTCTCTATAGATGTAGATGATTTGGATGGATTAGCTGATTTTGCTCAAAAAAATAATTGTTTTACTGTCGTTGGACCTGAGGCTCCTTTAGCTGAAGGAATTGTAGATAAATTTATTCAAAAAAACCTCCCTGTTTTTGGTCCTTCAAAATTAGCTGCACAACTTGAATCAAGTAAGATTTGGGCAAAAAATTTCATGAAGAGAAATAACATTCCTACTGCACGATTTGAAATTTTTGACGATGCTCAAAAAGCACAGGATTATGTAAAATCCCTTGATTACAACGTAGTGATAAAAGCTGATGGACTTGCTGCAGGTAAAGGTGTAATTGTTTGTAATAACAATGAAGAGGCATTATCTGCAATTCAAACTATTTTGGTGAAAAAAACATTTGGTGATGCTGGTAATCGAATAATTATTGAAGAGAGAATAGATGGAATTGAAGCATCTTTCATTGCATTATCTGATGGTGAGATTGCAATTCCTATGGCATCAAGCCAAGATCATAAAAGAATTTTTGATGATGATAAAGGTCCTAACACTGGCGGTATGGGTGCATACTCCCCAACTCCAATTATTGATGATATGTTGGCAAAAAAAATCCAAGAAAAAATAATTGATAAAACAATTCAATCCATGAGACATGAGGGAATTCCAATTAAGGGATTTTTGTATGCTGGAATCATGCTTAGAGATGGAGAACCATATGTATTAGAATATAATGTTAGGATGGGTGATCCTGAATGTCAACCAATAACAATGCGAATGAATTTTGATTTGTATGATTATTTTGTTGCAAGTGCTGATGGTCAGTTATCTTCAATGCCTCCAATTTCATGGAATGAAAAATATGCAGTATGTGTTGTTTTGGCATCTAAAGGATATCCTGAATCTTATCTAAAAGATGAAGTAATTTCTGGATTTGATTTACTTTCTGAAGAATCGTTTGTTTTTCATGCTGGTACAAAAAAATTAAATAGAAAAATCTTATCAAATGGAGGTCGTGTTTTGGGAGTAACTGCATTAGGAGATACTTTGGAGTCTGCTATTAGAAATGCATATGGCGCTGTAGACAAAATTTCATGGTCTAGTAAATACTATAGAACTGATATTGGGAAAAAAGGTCTAACTTATTTCTGAATCTTACTCATTTTATCTTCAGTAACTATCCAATCCATCAATATATCGTGATCTGATTTTGGGATATTTTTTAGAATTTGCTTTTCTAAAGTCAATGAAATTGTTATTGTTTTATGTTCTGCTAAAAATCTGTCATAGAATCCGTGACCGTATCCTAGTCTGACTCCTGTTTGAGAAATCCCTACAGTTGGAACTAAAAGCACGTCTAGATTGTTATCAATGGGACACGTTTCATTTGGCTCCATAATGTCAAAACTCCCCGTTTCTAGGCTTGAAAAATCTGTAATTTTTCTAAATTCTAAACTTCCTTCAATTATTTTTGGCAAAAATACTTGTTTTCCTTTACTTAACAATTCTTGAATAATATCTTGAGTTAAAATTTCACTTCCAATTGGATAGTACACTCCAATTTTTTCAGCATTCTTAAAAGCAAAAATTTTATTTATTTTTTTTTGGATTTTGTCACTAGCAATTTTTAACATATCATATGATGTGTTGTCTCTTTTTTCTAAAAGATTATTCCTGAGGGATTTCTTTTTTTCACTGTTTTCCAATTTGATTACTCAAAGATGCTGCAGTAATTGTGTTTTTTAATAGCATTGCAACTGTCATTGGTCCTACTCCTCCAGGTACAGGTGTTGCAAATGATGCTTTTTGTATAATGTTCTCAAAATCTGAATCCCCTACAAGTTTGTCATGAAATCTTGATATTGCAACATCAATAACAATTGCATCCTTTTTTATCATATCTGATGTTAGTGTGAACTTATTTCTATCACCAACCGCTGTAATTATGATATCTGCTGACTGACAAAGTTCTATCAAGTTTTTAGTTTTTGAATGACATGTTATTACTGTTGAATTTTTTTCTAATAACAAATGATATAGTGGTTTTCCTATCAGGTTACTCCTGTTGATTAATACGATGTTTTTCCCTTCTAAATCAATTTCATGAAACTCAAACATCTCCATAATTCCTAATGGGGTACATGCAACTAATGCTGCTTTTTTCATTGTTAACAATCCTGAATTATGTGGTGTTAATCCGTCTACATCCTTTAATGGTGATATTCTTGATGTGGTTGAAAACTCATCTAATTGTTTTGGTAGTGGAAGCTGAACTAAAATACCATGTACTGAGTTATCTTTATTCAAATTTTCAATTGTTTCATTAAGTTGAATCTGAGTTGTTTCTGCATCCAGTTTGTGATCTTTTGTAATTATTCCAACTTCATCACATGCTCTATGCTTGTTTTTTACATATGTAGCAGATGCTGGATTATTTCCGACTAATACGGTTGCCAGGCATGGATTAATCCCTTGAGATTTTAATTGATCTACTGCTTTTTTCACTCTATCTTTGACTGATTGAGCAATAACTTTTCCATCTATTTTTACCCCCGTCATAACCTATTTTTAATTTTTAGATATTTAATTCTTGAAATTCTCTGATGAATATCGTAGAAAAGAAATTAATTGGTGATTTTTTTAAAAATGACATGTTTGTAATGATAGCAGACGTTCAACTCAAAGACGGTGCAGAAGATAATTTCAAAAGTTGGTTTTCAGAATCAAATAAGACATTATCCAGTTTTCCTGGATTTGTTTCTAGAAAATTCTTAAAATCTGCTGATGGAAGCTATAGAATTGTTGTAGAACATGAAAGTAAAGAAACTTTCATCAAAATGCACAACAGTCCTGAACATGAAAAACTTCATCCCGCTGGACATTCTTTTATGAGTGAACCTCCTCAAAGAAAAACTTACACTGTAGCTGCTGAATAAATTGAAACTAGATTTTGATTTATCCACTTATTTGGAGAAGATCAAAAAAAGCAGTTCTTATTTTTCTACTTTTATTAATAGAGATAGTTTAGCTGTAGGCGTTTTAGTTTTACAACCTGGAGAAGAAGATACCCAAACACCACATACAAGTGATGAAGTATATTATGTAGTTTCAGGTGATGGTTTTTTAAAAATCAAAAATAAAGATTATCCTGTTTCAAAAGATAGATTATTTTTTGTTGCAAAAGATGTAGAACATTTTTTTCATAGTAATACAAAAGAACTCAAAGTTTTGTATTTTTTTGGTGGACCTGATTTTTAACTGATTATTGTTTTTCTTCCAGAGACTTTGATTTTTTTCCTTGCAAATAATTCAACTGCTTGAGGATAAATTTTGTGTTCTTCTTTTAGAATTCTTTTTGATAATGTTGCTTCTGTATCGTTTTCTTTGATTTTGACTGTTGCTTGAATGATTATTGGTCCTGTATCCATTCCTGCATCTACAAAATGTACTGTGCACCCTGAATATTTTGCACCATATTCTAATGCCTGTTTTTGTGAATCCAAACCTGGAAATGCTGGGAGAATTGCTGGATGAATATTGATAATTCTATTTCTGTATTTTTTTACAAATTCTGGACTAATAATACGCATGAATCCTGCGAGACAGACAAGTCCATTTTTTTGAGTAACTCCATATTTTGATAAAATGGAAATTACTTTCTTATCGTATTCCAATCTGTTTTTGAATTCTTTATTTTCAATTACTTCAATATTCACTCCCAATTTTTTTGCAATTTTAAGACCCTTTGCATCTGGTTTGTTTGAAATAACTATAGCTGGATTAATTGGGATCTTCTTTTTTTTAATTGATTTTAGAATAAACTCCATGTTGCTCCCCCGCCCTGAGATTAAAATTCCTAAATTTAGCAACTAGTCAATATTAAATCAAAACTGGAATTTATATCATCTCTAATTATTTTCATTTTTATTGCCTAGTTTAGTGAGGATGACAAAAAATGGAATCCTGTGTGAGGTCAACAAAAAACGTGTTTTCTTAGATCCTAAAAATTCCGATACTTCTGGAATAAATTTTGTTTCTCATGCACATACTGATCACCTCCCCTCAAAAAATGGGGGTACCATTTTATCTTCAATTGAAACAAATGAAATAGCTAATCTTCGAGGTTTTAAGATGGAAAATCATGTTGAATCCCTTGATGATTTTACTTTAGTTGACAGTGGACATATTCTTGGTTCTAAGGGTTTACTTTTTGATGATATTTTTTATACTGGTGATATTTGTACTCGGAATCGAGGGTTTCTTCAAGGTGCAAAAATCCCAAAATGTAAAATTTTGATTACTGAATCTACATTTGGTTTATCTGAGTTTATTTTTCCTAAATTAAAAGAAATTAAAAAACAAGTTAATGAATTGATTTCTGAACTATATGGAAAAGGTATTCCAATTATTCTGATGGGATATCAATTAGGCAAAGCTCAAACAATTACTCAATTATTTGGACATTGGGGTCCTCTCTATTTTCATGATTCTGTAAAAGAGATGAATTCACTTCACCAAAAATTAGGAGTTTCTTTGAAAGATGGTATAGGTCATTCTGAGGCTGAAAAAAAAGGACTACTTGCAAAAAAACCTTGGGTGATGGTCGCACCAATGGTATCAAATAAAAATAAATTCATTCAAGAGATGAAAACAAAATATGGTGCAGTAACAATAGGGTTTAGTGGATGGGCCCAATCTACAAAATTTTCTTTTGGAAGACGAACTGATTATTCTATTCCAATGAGTGATCATTGTGATTTTAATGAATTAGTGGAAATGGTGATTCAATCTGGTGCAGAACAGGTTTACACCATTCATGGATTTGTAGATGAATTTGCAACCCATTTGAAAACAATTGGATTTGATGCCCAACCCTTATTGGAAAATTCTTTAGATAATTTTATTTTGTAAATTTATTACATTCACAATTTGCTACTAGACATGTTTCAGAATTTCTGATATGATCGTGTGTAAAGTGTTTACATTTTTCATTTTTACATATTCTCCTTTGAGATTCTTTTTGAACAACTAACTGTGCAATTAAATTTGCTTGCTCTTTTGAACATCCTTTTTTATCAATATAGAAGTGGACAACTTTGTTGTATAATACATCTGGGTTGAATTGTTTTTCTAACATTGCTACCTATTGTTTATAGTAGTTCAAAGTATTAAAATTACATTCAATTCCCATTGAATTTTTAAAATTTCAGAAATTTTAATTGCTATTTGATTTAATTTATCTTAAAATTACTCCTATATCCATGAGATTTGTATGCGTAAAATTAGTTACAATGTTTGCTTTTTGTTTCTGAAAAAATCTTCCTGAATCACTATTTTTAAGAAATTCTTTCATTGTACCTACATCTATTTTGATATTTTCTGTTATTGCTCCTGCAAAAACTGAATTTCCATCTATTCCATCTGTCCCCATGGATGCAATGACTATTTTTTTGAATTTTTGTGTATTTTTTAAAATTCTCAAAACTATTTCTTGATTTCTCCCTCCCATTCCTTTTCCTAAAACTCGTACTGTTGTTTCTCCCCCAAAAATTAAACACGTTTTTTGATCCTCTGAAATATTGTCCAAAATTTTTGTCACTGCATTTTTAATATCTCCAAAAATTTGAATCACAATAACATCGAATCCCATTTTTTCGGCTGTTTTTTGCATTTGTTTTAGACAACCTTCATTATTTGCAATAACAAAATTTTCAATTTTTGCTTTTTTTGAAATGATTTCCTTCTCATTTATTTCTCCTTTTTTTAAAACTTGTAAAACTTCAATTGGTGTTTTTCTTTTGAGATTGTATTTTTCTAAAATATCTAATGCATCTTCATATGTTGTATTATCGATATATGTTGTTCCTGATGCAATAGATGAAAGATCGTCACCTTCAACATCTGACAATACTAAACTAATCCCATCACACTTGATATTTTCAACTAGTTTCCCACCTTTGATTTTTGATAGATGTTTTCTAACACAATTAGTTTCTTGAATTGTGGCACCTGATTTTAGAAGTAAATTTGTTACATGAATTTTATCGTCTAGTGTTATTTCGTTTGGCATTGCAAGTAATGATGAACCCCCCCCTGAAACAAGAAAAATAATTAATTCATCATTTCTTTTATTTTGAACAAATTTCATTACTTCTTTTGCAGCCTTTACGCTTGTTTGATCTGGTTTTGGATGTCTGGAATTAAAAATCTGAAATTTTTTGCCCTTGATTTTGGCCTTAGATCCTTTGGGAATTACTATTATTCCACTTTTGATAGGGATTATTGCATTAAGTGCCCTTGTCATTGAATCAGCTGCTTTTCCAAATGCAACTGAGTAGATGTTTGAATAGTTTCTAATATTCAGGATTTTGTCCCCTATTTTGATTTCATTAGGTGTTACATATTTTGAAATAATGTTTTTTGGATCAGCAAATTCTAATCCTGATTCTAAAATTTCTAAGCATTGCTTTTTTTTGTCAGTTGTTGCTAATTCCTCAAAATTTTGAATTATCATATACTCTACCCAATAATGCAAGATATATAATCATCAATGATTTTTTTATTTCATGCACACAGTACGCATTCCAAAAGTTATCAACTTTGGAGAAAATGCACTTGGTGAAACAGAGTATCCAAAAAATGCCCTAGTTGTAACAACTGTTCCTCCTACACTATCGGATAAATGGTTGGCAAAAATGGGAATTCAGGATTACATGTTGTATGATCAAGTAAAACCTGAACCATCAATTGATGATGTCAATACTGTAATTTCACAATTCAAAGACAAAAACCCATCTGTTCTAATCGGATTGGGTGGTGGAAGTTCAATGGATGTAGTAAAATATGCTGCACCTGAGATGAACAAACAAAAGATCTTAATTCCGACAACCTTTGGAACAGGAGCTGAAATGACAACTTATTGTGTTCTAAAATTTGATGGTAAAAAGAAATTGTTACGTGAAGACAGATTTTTGGCTGACATGGCGGTAGTAGATTCCTATTTCATGGACGGTACTCCAGAACAGGTCATTAAAAATTCTGTTTGTGATGCATGTGCTCAAGCTACAGAAGGCTATGATAGCAAACTTGGTAGTGACTTGACTAGAACTCTATGTAAACAAGCATTTGAGATTCTTTATGATGCAATTATGAATGACAAACCAGAAAATTATCCATATGGATCAATGTTATCTGGGATGGGATTTGGTAATTGTTCTACAACTCTTGGACATGCATTGTCCTATGTGTTCTCAAATGAAGGTGTACCTCATGGATATTCTTTGTCTTCTTGTACTACCGTTGCACACAAGCATAACAAATCAATCTTTTATGATAGATTCAAAGAAGCAATGGATAAACTTGGCTTTGACAAATTAGAACTCAAAGCTGATATTTCAGAAGCTGCTGACGTCGTAATGACTGATAAAGGACATTTGGATCCAAATCCAATACCAATATCAAAAAATGACGTTGTAAAATGTCTTGAAGATATCAATGCAGGCAATTTGTAAAAAATCCAATAATTTTTTACTTTTTTTCTATTTTATTGAATTCTAAACTTGCGAAAATCGTAATCAGTATTAATAAAATTGTGTTGTTCGATGATTTTGATAAACTTATTTATGCTGATGTTTCGGTGTAAATACACTTGACTGAAAATGAATTGAAATTTGGTATTCAAAATGGACTAAATGTAGCAAGAGCTGGTTATACTGAAGATCAAATTTTGACAGCATGTATTCTTGCTGATAAAACAGGTTATGATTCAATTTTCTATATGGATCACACAAATGTTCCACAATGGAAAAATGCCATTGTATTGGATCCTTGGGTAATGCTATCTGCAATTGCTGCAGTAACAAGCAACGTCGAGTTGGGAACTTGTGTTACCGATGCAATCAGACGACATCCATCTAATATTGCACTAGCTGCTATTTCTCTTGATAGAGTTTCAAAAGGAAGAGCAATACTTGGAATTGGTGCTGGTGAGGCACAAAATCTGAAAGAATTTTGTATTCCTTTTGAAAAACCAGTATCTAAATGGGAAGAACAAATTGAAACTATTCATAAATTATATCAATCAACTCCTGACTCCACTGTAGATTATACAGGAAAATATTACAAACTTGAAGGTGCATGTTTACAAGCCCCTCCAATTAGAAAACCTCATCCACCAACTTACATGGCAGCAGGTGGAAAAAGAACACTTGCAATGACTGGAAAATTAGGTGATGGTTGGTTGCCTATTGGTTATACTCCGGAATTATTTGAAGATCATGCTGCACAAATTAAAAAATCAATGGATGAAAATAACAGAACACAAGAAGATAAAGATAATTTCCAATATGCTTTAGATATCGATGTATACTTTTCTGAAGATGCAGAATCTTCATGGGCAAAAATGAAAGAGGCCGTAAAGGTTAGTTTGTTCAAGCCTGAAGTATTACGTGTACATGGATTAAAAGAAATAGAAGGATTTGATTTTGTCAAATACTTTACAGAATATTCAATGTCTGATCAAAGTTGGATTGTCAAAATGAGAGAAGCTGCAACAAAAATTCCTGATGGAGTTGCACGTTCATCTACTGCTGTTGGTACTCCTGAAGATATTATTCCAACATTTGAAAGATTCATGGATGCTGGTGTAAATCATTTTGTAATTAGATTCTGGGGTAAAAACTACTTTGGCTCTATTGATAAATTTGCCAGTCATGTGATGCCTGTATTGCGAGAAAAAGCAAAACAAAAAGGCCTTTAATTCTATTGTATCGCAGCAAATCATTTACGGTACTAATTTCTAGTGTTGTTTAATGGATGACGAACTTCCTGAATCAGTAAAAAAATGTCTTGATATTTTAGAAGAAAATGTAGAACTTTTAGCAAATTTGGAACTTGATTTAGAAGATGAAAAAGAAGATACTTTAATTCCAGATTTAGAACTTCATCATCTATATGATATGACTGAGGATGTTGCGGAGTCTGTAAAACTTAAACGTGCAGAATCTAATTTTGCAAGAAGACAATCTGAACCATCATTATGATTTATGTGGTCTTTTGCTTTTTGTTTTTGTAAATGATTTTGCCCGACGTTTGTTTCTCTGTTTTTCTAATCTTTTTCTAGTACGTTCTGTGGCATTTGTTGAACCTTGAATAATTTTTGTTTTACTTCCATCTTTTAACATAATTTGTTTTCCTTTAAATCTAAATTCTACATCTCTGCATTTGATATAGTATTTTTTAAGACAAAAAAATATTCTATTGTTTGTTCCATGCATGTCTTTAACTTCTTTTGATTTTTTTAGTTCATTGAGAATATTTCGCAATAATCCTTTATCAATATCCGTAATTCTATGTAGTTCTCTAAACCAAATGAATCTTGATTCTGAGCCCCATTCTTCAAGCACTTTCAACACTTGATCTGTTGCATCTTCATATTCTTCATCTTTTTCATCCATGAACCCATAAAATCCCTCTTAAATTTAGCAATTTTCATTTATGAAAAGTTTGGATGAGACAAGTCAAATTTTTGAATGTAATGTCTTTTTGATTATTTTTGTAATATTGTTTCATGGATTCTGAATTAAAAAATAAGTGTACAGAACTTGAATGTAAAATTCTGGAAATCAAAGCTATGGCAAAAGAATTGGATGAAGATCTTTAGTTTATTTCTTTGATTTTTGTTTTCTTTCTTTGATTCTTGATTTTGTCACTTTTACTGACTGCTTTTGATTATTTTCCATCTTATTTGCAATTGAGTCAAGTTGCTTGATGATTTTTGCTTGTTCCTCTAAAGAATTAGTTTTTAGAAGTTTCTTTTTTAATTTTTTTAATTGATTTGAATATTTATCAAAATCATTTCTTAATTCATCTAAATATGGATCTCGCATAATTCTTGAAATGAGTTGTTACATTTACGTTTATTAGATTAAACAGTTGAGTTACCTTACTTTGAAATTATTAGGGAAATTAGAGATTAAATCTTTTGAAAAAATTAAAGAATTTTTAGAGTTTGAACATGTTGGACGGATTGCTAGTATTGATGAGAATGGCTATCCTCAAATCATTCCAATGAATTTTGCATTTGTTGATAATACAATCTATATGCATTCTTTTCCTAGAGGTGAGAAACTTGAAAATATTAAAAGGAATCAGAAAGTTGGTTTTGAAGTTGATCGTGAATTAGAATTTTTGCCTTCTTATTTTTCACATCCTACAAATGCATCACAAGCAGATACCCTTTACATTAGTGTGGTGATAAAAGGAAAAGCTGTTTTTGTAGATGATGATGAGGAAAAAGCTTTGGGACTAAATGCAATGATGGAAAAATATCAGCCTGAAGGGCATTATGACCCTATCCAAAATAACGATATTGTCTTAGATGAAGTGGCAGTAATCAAAATTATTCCTGAATCAATAAAAGGGAAATATAAGATTGGTCAACACATGAATTCCGATTCTCGAACAATTTTAGCTCAAAAAATCTTTGAAAAAAATTCTAATACTGCAATGAATACTTTGAAAATTATGGGATTTGAAATAGTTGATGGTAGTTTAAAAATGATTGATGAACCTGTTTGGTAATTTTAGTTTAGTATCACCATTACTTTAAATTCAGTTTTTCGGGATTGTACATGTTGGAACAAATCACTAAATTTGAATTAAGATCTGAGTATGTGCCTACAGGGGATCAACCTCAGGCTATTGACGAATTGGTAAAAGGTGTAATAAAAGGCTCTGTTCAGACATTATTGGGTGTTACTGGGAGTGGGAAAACATTTTCTGTTGCAAATGTTATTGCAAGAACTGGAAAAAATACACTTGTAATTTCTCATAACAAAACTCTGGCCGCACAACTATATTCTGAACTAAAACAATTTTTTCCAAATAACAATGTAGGGTATTTTGTTTCATACTATGATTATTACCAACCTGAAAGTTATCTTCCCCAAACTGATACTTATATCGAAAAAGATACCCAAATTAACGAAAAAATTGAAAAATTAAGACTAGAGGCAACTGCAATGTTATTGTCAGGTGAACCTACAATTATTGTATCTACTGTTTCATGTATTTACTCTCTTGGTAATCCAAAGGATTGGGAAGATTTGGCAATCACAATTAACGAAGGTGATGAAATCAAACGCAGTGAAATCATTAGACGATTAATTGATGCAAGATATGAACGAAATGATACTGAAGTTGCCCCTGGAAATTTCAGAGTAAAGGGAGATACTATTGATATTACTCCTGCATATTCTGAAGACTTAATTCGAATTTCTATGTTTGGTGATGAAATAGAAAAAATCAATATACTTGATCATGTCTCATTAAAAGAAAAAAAGAAAACTGTTCAAATGAAAATATTTCCTGCAAAACATTATCTAATTGCAAAAGATGTACGAAAAAATGCAATTAATTCTATTAATGAAGAATTACAAAAACGTCTACCTGAATTAAATGAATTAGAAAAACAGAGACTTGAAATGAGAACAAAATATGATCTGGAAATGATTGAAGAATTAGGTTATTGCTCTGGTATTGAGAATTATTCAAGACATTTTGATGGGCGAAAAGCAGGTGAAAAAGCATTTTGTTTAATGGATTTTTTTGGAGATGATTATCTCTTGGTAATTGATGAATCTCATGTAACCTTACCTCAATTACATGGAATGTACAAAGGTGATTATTCAAGAAAAAATCAACTAATTACTTATGGGTTCAGATTGCCAAGTGCATTTGATAATCGCCCGCTAAAATTTGAAGAATTTGAAAAATATATCCAAAATACAATATTCGTTTCTGCAACTCCTAGAGATTATGAGAAAAAAATATCGTCAAAAATTGCCGAACAACTAGTTAGACCTACTGGTTTATTGGACCCTCTAGTTGAGATCAGGCCTACAAAAAACCAAATGGATGATTTGATACAAGAAATTGGTAAAAGAGTAGAAAAATCTGAGCGTATTTTGATTACAACTTTGACAAAAAGGATGGCAGAAGATTTGGCTGAATATCTTTCAAAAAAACAAGTCAAAGTACGATACATGCATTCAGAAATTGAAGGATTGCAAAGAACTGAACTGATCAGACAATTACGACTAGGGGAATTTGATGTTTTAGTTGGAATCAATTTGTTAAGGGAGGGATTAGATATTCCAGAAGTTTCATTAGTTGCAATTTTAGATGCAGACAAGGAAGGCTTTTTGAGAAATTTTACTAGTCTGATTCAAACATGTGGACGTGCAGCAAGAAATGAAAATGGAACTGTGATAATGTATGCTGATAATACTACTGAATCAATGAAAAATGCCATGAATGAAACAAAACGTAGGAGAGAAAAACAAACACAATACAACAAAGAACATAACATCACTCCAAAAACAATTATCAAATTAGTTCCTGAGCAGGTAACCACTTTGGATGATTCAAAATTAAAATCATCTCATGATATTGCTACTGATATTATTGATTTAGAAGCACAAATGAAAAAATATTCAGAAGATTTAGATTTTGAACGTGCAATTGAATGTAGAGATAGAATAAAAAGATTGGAAAAGGAGATTGAACTAAAAAATGAAAGAAAGTAAATTAAAAATTCGTGGTGCTCGTCATCATAATTTAAAAAATATAGATATTGACATTCCAAAAAATAAATTAATAGTTATTAGTGGTTTATCGGGTTCTGGAAAATCTACTTTAGCTTTTGATACTATTTATGCTGAAGGTCAAAGACGATATGTTGAATCTCTTTCTGCATATGCTCGTCAATTTTTAGAAATGATGGACAAACCCGATGTTGATTCAATTGATGGTTTGTCTCCCGCAATATCAATTCAACAAAAAACTACAAGTAAAAACCCCCGTTCTACTGTAGGTACTACAACTGAAATTTATGATTATATGCGATTACTTTTTGCACGAATTGGTATTCCCTATTGTACAAACTGTAAAAGAAAAATCTCCACTCAATCAATTGAAAGAATATGTGATTCTGTTTTGAAAGATTTTTCTGGAGAAAAGATACTAATTTTATCTCCTATCATTCAGAGAAAAAAAGGAACATATGAAAAATTATTTGAACAAATCAAAAAGGATGGATATTCAAGAATACGTTTGAATAATGAAATTTTGAGCCTAGATGGTGAAATTCCTCTTCTTGATAGACAAAAATGGCATAATATTGAGATTGTAGTTGATAGATTAACTGCTGAAAAGTCTGAGAGATCTAGATTATTTGAGGCAATTCAAACTGCAATAAAAGCATCAAAAGGAGATGTAATGGTATCCTCTGAAAAAACAGAAAAAATATTTTCTCAAAATAATGCATGTCCTTATTGTGGATTAACTGTAGGTGAATTAGAACCTCGAAATTTTTCATTTAATTCTCCATTTGGCTTATGTAAAACTTGCAATGGTCTTGGTGTAAAAATGGAGTTTGATTCTGATTTAGTGATTCCTGATAAAACAAAATCTATCTTAGATGGTGCAATTGTTCCTTGGAGCGGTAGATTTTCATCTTTTAGAAGACAAGCATTAAGATCTGTTGGGAAAAAATTTGGATTTAATTTAATGACTCCAATTAATGAAATAGATCAAAAACATCTCCAAATAATTTTATACGGTACTGATGATTTGATTGATTTTAATTATCGTTCAAAATCTGGTGATTCTTCTTGGCAATACACTAATGCTTTTGAAGGTGTACTTGAAAACTTGCAACGTGTTTTCATGGAAACAGATTCTGATTCAAAACGTGAATGGTTAAAGCAATTCATGAGGGATACTCCTTGTAATGTCTGTGATGGCAAAAAACTAAGACCTGAATCGCTTGCAGTTAAAATCAATGACAAGGGAATAATGGATGTATGTGATCTTTCAATTGATCATTGCTATGATTTTTTTTCAACTTTGAAGTTAACTGAAAATGAACAATATATTGCAAAAGATGTTTTAAAGGAAATTAAAGAACGTCTTGAATTTTTAATTAATGTTGGATTAAATTATTTGACTTTGAATAGATTGAGCTCTACTCTTTCTGGTGGTGAATCTCAACGAATCCGATTAGCAACTCAGATTGGTTCTAATCTAACTGGTGTTTTGTATGTGCTTGATGAACCTACAATTGGTCTTCATCAACGAGATAATGCTAGACTCATTAAAACGCTAAACAAGCTACGAAATTTGGGCAATACTGTCATTGTTGTAGAGCATGACGAAGAAATTATCCGAAATTCGGATTGGATCATAGATTTAGGTCCTGGTGCTGGAATTCATGGTGGAAGCGTTGTTTTTGAAGGCACAATAGATAAAATTCTTAATGGCCACAAATCAATTACTGGAAATTATCTTAAAGACAATTCTCTTATAATTTTGCAAGATAAAATTCGTAATCGTTCAGGTTCATTGATTATTCAAAATGCATCTGAAAACAATCTAAAAAATATCAATGTAGAAATTCCTTTGGGGCTTTTTATTTCAATTACTGGTGTTTCAGGTTCTGGTAAATCTACTTTGATTAATGACATTTTACTCAAATCTTTAGAAAGTCATTTTTACAAATCAAATGTTAGGCCTGGAAATCATAAAGAAATTGTAGGTTTGGAAAATATAGATAAAGTGATTGCCATTGATCAATCTCCAATTGGAAGAACTCCCCGTTCAAATCCTGCAACATACATTGGTGCTTTTACTCCGATTAGGGAATTGTATGCAAACACCGAACTTTCAAAAGAGCGAGGATATGCTCCGGGACAATTTTCATTTAATGTAGCTCATGGTAGATGTTTTGCATGTGATGGTGATGGAGTAAAACAAATTGAAATGCAATTTTTGTCTGATGTTTATGTGAAATGTGATGAATGTAAAGGAAAAAGATACAACTCTGAAACTTTATCTGTATTGTATAAAGGAAAAAATATTTCTGATATTTTAGATATGACCGTTTATGAGGCATTAAATTTCTTTGAAAATATTCCTTCAATTAAACGAAAATTACAAACAATTTATGATGTTGGTTTAGGTTACATAAAACTAGGACAATCCTCTACAACACTTTCTGGTGGAGAGGCCCAAAGAGTGAAACTTGCTTCTGAATTATCAAAAAGAGGAACTGGAAAGACTCTTTACATTTTAGATGAGCCTACTACTGGATTGCATTTTGCAGATGTCCAAAAATTGTTAGATGTATTGAACAGATTAGTAAATTTAGGAAATACTGTTGTAGTGATTGAGCATAACATGGATGTTATCAAAAATTCTGATTGGTTAATTGATCTTGGACCTGAGGGTGGCGATGAAGGAGGCACAGTTGTATCCTTTGGAACTCCTAAAGATATTGCAAAAGCTCCTGGAAGTTATACTGGAAAATATTTGAAAAAATTATTGAAAAAATGACTTTTGATATTTCTACAATTTCAATTCCCACAGATCCTGGAATCTATTTGATGAAAGATTCTGATAAAAAAATAATATATATCGGTAAAGCGAAAAATCTAAAAAACAGAGTTCGTACTTATTTTAATAAAAATCAAAATTATAAAACTCAAAAACTGGTGGAAAATATTTCAGATATTGAATTCATTTTAACTGATAATGAAAGTGAAGCGTTTCTCTTAGAATCCAACATGATAAAAAAATACCGTCCTAGATTTAACATTGAATTAAAGGATCAACAAAGATACACATATCTTCGAATCTCTGATGAAAAATATCCTAGATTACTTGTATCTAGAAGAACTAGAGATGGAAAATTTTTGGGGAAAGGTAAAACTTTTGGTCCTTTTACTCAAGGTAGTTCAAAACTACTTACAATTGGCACATTAAGAAAATCATTTCAAATAAGAATATGTAAAACATTACCAAAAAAAGTGTGCTTAGAATATCATTTAGGAAATTGTGAAGGTCCATGTGAATTCAAAGATGCTCAAGAGAGATATTCGAAACATGTTGATTCTTTAGAACACGTTCTAAAGGGGAAAAATCAAACAAAGATTTTTACAAAAAAATTAGAAGAAGAAATGCACCAGGCCGCAAAATTAGAACAATTTGAGCGTGCAAAAGATATTCGTGATACTTTGATTAGGTTGGGAAGTCTTCAAACAAAACAAAAAATGGAATATGTTGAAAATTCTGATGAAGAATATTTTGGGATTGATATTGAAGAACAAACTGCAATTGTGATGAATTTTAGAATGATTAATGGTGTGATTAGAGACAGTGACAAATTCTTTTTTGATCTGGTTGGTGATAATTCATTTTCAAATTTTCTTTATCAGTATTATTCGACACATAAAATTCCAAAACAAATTATTGTAAGTGAATTGCCTGACAATAAAAAATTACTTGAGTCTTTACTATCTGAACAAGCTGGATTTTCTGTACAACTTGTTGCACCAAACAAGGGAAAGAAAAAAGATATTCTTAAATTAATTTTAAAAAATATTTTTTTGATTCGTCAAAAGGGTGGTGATCCTGGATTAGTTGAACTAAAAGAAATTTTACATCTGCCTGTAATTCCTGAAATCATTGAATGTTTTGACATTTCAAATCATGGTGAAGATTTTGCTGTGGGTTCTATGGCACAATTTGTTGGAGGAATTCCTAACAAATCTGGTTATCGTAAATTTAAGATTAAAACTGTTACTGGACGAGATGACTTTGCAATGATTAGTGAGATTATCAAAAGGCGATATTATCGATTGTTAGAAGAAAATTCTGAGTTGCCTGATTTAGTGGTAGTTGATGGAGGTAAAGGACAACTTACTGCTGCTCATAAATCCTTGCAATCACTTGGTTTGAAATTATCTTGTATTTCTTTGACAAAAGAAAATGAAGAAGTATATGTTTTAAAAAACAAAAATCCTATAATCATTCCTAAAGAAAAATTATCATTAAAGATTTTACAACATGTAAGAGACGAAACTCACAGATTTGGTGTAACATATAATCGAACAATCCAGAAAAACAAAATAAAATAGAAAAAAGAAAAGTTTTGGCTAGTTTACACTAACACTTCCAACCATCCAAGGATGAACCATACAGAAGTAATCATAACTTCCGACATCATCAAAGGTGAATGAATAATTTCCACTTCCCATTAGTAAACTGCTATCAAATACTCCGGATGGACCATCTGCTGGGCTTCCTCCAGTCACAGTATGCGCTGCAGTATCTACATTTGCCCATTCAACAGTATCGCCTACATTGATTGAAATCGATGCTGGTGTGAAACATTCGTCTGTTGTTTCACATCCTGGAACTGCGGTTCCTACTGGAATATCCACAACTACTGTTTTTGGTGCTGCTGCCATTTCAGCTGCTGCTTCAGCTGCTGCCATTTCAGCTGCTGCTTCAGCTGCTGCTTCAGCTGCTGCTTCAGCTGCTGCTTCTGCTGCTGCTTCTGCTGCTGCTTCTGCTGCTGCTTCTGCTGCTG
>CAZEFL010000003.1:29000-76589 GCA_964511485.1 uncultured Nitrosopumilaceae archaeon | reverse complement strand
CTTGTTAATCTAAAATGCGGATCTTGATCAACTCCTAATGGAATCAAAACTGGCTTATCTTCAATGAAACATGGTGCAGATTGTAGCGATGTGTAAAAAATCATCCCCAAATTTGTTTCATTTGTAAATCCGAATGTTGCTTTTGTATTTGAAAAATTAATTTTTTTTGCTACTTGAGCTGCAATTGGATAAAGTGTTTGAATATTTTTTGTATTGATAATAATTTTTGTTTTTTTTGGTTTGAAACCCAACGCAATGAAATCTAATGCATTTTCATATGCATATTTTCCAGTTTCTTCTAAAGTTAGATTGGGTTTTGTGTAAAATTTTTCATCATCAGTTAATTGAAAGTACATGTTAACATCAAATTTTTCTTGTAACCATTTTGCAAAAACCCATGGTACTAAATGACCGATATGTGTATGTCCTGATGGTCCTCTACCGGTGTACAGAAAAAATTTATTCCCTTTTTCATATTCATCAAGAATTCTATTCATTTCTCTATGTGAGAAAAAAATCCCTCTTCTAAGCATAAAATGATCTTCATTTGTTATTTTCTTAATTCTCTCTAATAATCCAGAAGAAATTTTTTCTGTGCCGAACTTTTTGATTAATTTATCATAGTCAATATCACCTTCAACGTGCCAAGGAGTTACAACAAAGTCATCAGCTGACATTCAAATTGACTTAGGTTAAGGTTTAAAAAGTCTTTTTCGAACTTTTACTGTTGGCACAAGTTTTTCATGATATTGAAAAGAAAATTATCCTTTCTCTAAAAAATAATTCTACACAAACTGCTGAAACCCTTGAAACATCCACTGAACTATCGTCAGATCAAGTTAGACGTGGTATTGAATGGCTCAAACTAAAAGACTTGGCAATTGTTGATGAATCAAAAACTAGTACTATTAGTCTAGGTAAAAACGGCCTTGAATCTTTTCAAAAAGGATTACCTGAAAGAAGGTTGTTGGATTTACTAAATAAAGGACCTAGAAAATTATCTGATTTACAAAAAGAACTTGGATTTGTTTTTGGATCTGCAATGGGATTAGCTAGAAAAAATAATTGGGTGAATGTATCATCTGATCAAATTTCTCTAAAAAATAACCCTCCTGTACTTCCGGGTGAAAAAACATTAAAGAATATTGGAAAAAATAAATTATCTGTAGACAAAATCGACAAAAATGATTTATCTGTACTTTTAAAAAAACCTGATTTCATTGTAGAGGAAATAATAAAAACTAAAAAAATTTCTTTAACCGAATCTGCAAAATCTATATCACTTTCAGATTCATCTGGAGCAATTGATGTTGAAGCTAAAGTACCTGAAATATTTGTTGCAAGGACACATCCATTAAAAGACACACTTGATGAAATTCGTGAAATTTTTGTAACATTGGGTTTTTCAGAAATTATTGGAAACATGACTCAATCAAGCTTTTGGAATTTTGATGCATTATTTACTCCTCAAGATCACCCTGCAAGAGAGCTACAGGATACATTTTATCTAGATGGAATTTCTGCCAAAAAAATTGCAACATCTGAACAAATAAGAAAAGTTTCTGAATCCCATAAAAAAAACTGGAGATACAATTGGGATATTAACGAGGCAAGAAAAATGGCATTGAGAACACATACCACTTGTGTTACTATCAAACATTTAGCTGAAAACAAACCTGATGAATCTAGAATTTTTTCATTAGGTAGAGTATTTAGAAATGAAAAAGTTAGTTACAAACATCTTGTAGAGTTTAATCAAATTGAAGGTGTTGTTGTTGGTAAAGATGCTAATTTGAGAAATTTGATGGGAATTCAGCGAGAATTCTATAAACGAATTGGAATTACAAAAATAAAATTTTGGCCTACGTTTTTTCCATATACTGAACCATCCCTTCAAACAATGGTGTATAATGAAAGGTTGGGAAAATGGATTGAATTATTTGGGATGGGAATTTTTAGACCAGAAGTTACAAAACCTCTTGGAATTACAAAACCTGTTTTAGCATGGGGTGGGGGAATAGAAAGAATTGCGATGTTGAAGTATGGATTGGATGATGTTAGGGAATTTTATAATAATAATTTAAGCTGGTTAAGGAGTACTACAAAATGCCAGTAATTGAACTATCTTATGCTCGTCTTCAAAAACTAATTGGGAAAGCTTCAATTAAGCAGATTTCTGATTCTTTGCCTTTTCTTGGATTAGATATTGAATCTGAACATGGGGATTTAGTTCGAATTGAGTATAGTCCAAATAGACCTGATTATTCTACTGATTTTGGAATTGCACTTGGTTTACAAGGATTACTTGGGATTAAAACTGGAGCAATTAAGCTAGATGTAAAAAAATCAAAAAACTACTCAATCTCTGTAGATTCTAGAGTCTCAAAAATTCGTCCTTTTGTTACTGGAATAGTTGCAAAAAATGGAAAAATCGATGATAAAATTATCAAACAATTTATGACGATGCAGGAGGATCTTCATTTTGGAATAGGAAGAAAAAGAAAAAAATCTTCAATTGGTATTCATGATTTAGATAAAATCTCTTTTCCTTTGCATTATACAGCAGTTGATAAAAATCATAAATTTATTCCATTGAATTCTGAAAAAACACTTTCAATTTCTCAAATTATTACAGATACTGATTTAGGAAAAGATTATGGTGGAATTCTTGGTAATTTTACTAAAGTTCCTATCATTTTGGATTCAAATCAACAAACTGTTTCTTTCCCTCCTATCATTAATGCTGCTGTAACTACTGTAACAACAAAAACAAAAAATCTTTTTGTTGAAGTAACTGGAATTAACAAAGATGATGCTGAAGACATGCTTTCTGTTGTTGCAACAATTTTACAAAAAGCAGGATTTGTTTTAGAAACTGTTCAGATATCTGGGCCAAAAAATTCCTCACCTCAATTTAAAGAAAAAAAAATATCTATCACTCCTGAATTGATTAATCAAACTTTGGGATTGAATCTAAAAACTTCAAAAATAATTTCGTCCTTGAAAAAATCTAGATTGAATGCGACATCTAAAGGAAAACAAATCATCTGTACAATTCCTGCATATAGATTTGATATTTTTGGATCAATGGATTTAGTAGAAGAAACTGCTCTGGGTTATGGTATTGATAATCTTGAACCTATCTTGACCCCTTCACAAACTCTTGGACAAATAAACCCTATTTCTTCTGAATTAAAATCACTTAGTCAGATTATGATTGGTATTGGATATCTTGAAGCACTAAATTCAAGTTTAACAAGTAAACGTGTTCTTTATGAAATGACTAATAGAAATACTGAAAAAATCATTTCTGTTCTTGATTCAAAAAGTCAGGAACATACAATTTTACGTGATTCTATACTGCCTGGATTACTAGAAAACCTTTCAAAAAATATTCATGAATCATATCCACAAAAAATGTTTGAAATTGGAACTGTTTTCACCTTGGATAACCCTATTTCTGAAAAAATTAGTTTTTCATGTATTAGTGCACATCAGGATACAAATTTTTCAGAAATCAAATCTGTTCTCCAATCTGCATTAAAAACTGGATTTGAAATTCAAATTGAAACTAAAACTGCAATTCATCCATCTTTTGAAGAAGGACGTTGTGCAAAAGTAATGCTAAATGGAAAACCGATTGGTATTATTGGTGAAATCAATTCTAAAATTATTGAAAATTATAAAATCCGTGTTCCTGTTGTTGGATTTGAAATATCATTATCTGAATCAATTCTCAAATCTTTTTAGAAAAGAGCTTATCAAGACTACTACACCACCTCCTAAAATTACTACACCAATTGAAAATTCAATAACTAATCTTTGATGTATACTCTTTTTTTCTTCAATAAGTAAATTGTATGATTTTAAATCAATATTTTCAAAATACTGAATTTGTGGATAATCAAAAACTATAATCAAAAATCCTAAAATTAATACAATTATTCCTATCAAAAATAATTTTATGTTTTTAATTTCCATATTTTTTAAATATTTGAATTCAATTTTAGTTTTAAAAAAACCCCTTTGTGAATGAATAATTTCTTCAATGGTTTTTAGTAGGAGTGGTCCTATCATTAAACGCCCAAGAGCAGGCACACAGACGGATTAGGATGATGCGATCGTGATGATACCAATGATTTCTAATTCACCCAGGTGTGCTACATTATGGGCAACCCCGGTTTCAGAACGCGAGGAGGCATATGGCTATGATCCAATGATTTTGTGCGAGTCAGAACCGGGGAACATTAACTGTACAAAAACGATTAAACACCTATCAATAACATTGTAATTGAAATGGTGAATTATTGGTTAGCAAAACAAGAACCAAGCGGTCCTAGAGGATATAATTTTGAAAATCTAAAAAAAGATAAAACTACCATTTGGGATGGAGTTCATAATAATTTAGCATTAAAGCATATGAGAGAAATGAAATCTAGTGATCTTGTATTATTCTATCATACTGGTAGTGAAAGACAAGTCGTAGGAATAATGCAGATTATTTCAAATCCGTATCCAAATCCTAAAGAAAATTTTGAACGATTTATTGTTGTTGATGTAAAATATAAAAAAACATTGAAACGTCCTGTGACTCTTGATGAAATTAAAAAAAATATCAAATTCAAAGATTGGGAATTGGTTAGAATTTCACGATTATCTGTTATGCCTGTACCCAAATTGATTTGGGATGAAATTTTGAAAATATCCCAAGATTGAGTATGACCGCTTTATTGATATAGTCGATTTCCCCAATTATTTTTATGGCTACAGCTTATGTTTTAATAAACTGTGAACTAGGTTCCGAAGAATCTATTATTCAACAACTAAAAGGTCTAGAAGGCGTTAAAGAAGTCCATGGAACTTTTGGTGCATATGATATTTTGGCCAAAATCGAATCTGACACTGTTGAAAAACTAAGGGAAACAATTACCTGGAAAATCAGAAAAATTGAAAAGATTCGTTCAACTCTTACCCTGATGGGTATTGAAGGCCAAACCTAGTCAAACCCCTTTTTTATTATGATTTTACATTTTATTTTTGTTGTAAAAGAGGAAGATCGTGAAAAACGACAATTTGAATTTCAATATATCCAAAAAATGAGTCAGTTTTACAAGAAATGGCTTAAAGAAAAATTTGGAAAAGATTTTGAAATTCAATGTGATGTGATGATTACAAAACCTAGAAGTATTCTCCAAAAACTTGATACTCACGTGTTATTGCGAGATCATGAGCAAAGAGGGAAAGAAATCTATCATTTCTATTTGACTCATTTCAAACCCTTTTGGACAGATTGTACATGTGAAGGATACCATGCTGAAAATTTTGGAATGATTTTTTGGCAACCTCTTAAGGAATCTAATGATACATTATTTTTAGCAGAAAAAAATTGCACTACTGTTTCTCATGAATTGCTTCATGAAATGTTACGAATAACAGGTCACAAAAAATTTCTTCAAGAAGTTCATGATGTTTGGACAAAACATTTGTTTGAACAATTAGAATTTGAACAATATGGAGAAGATTTTCAAAAAACTGATGGTAAACCCATGTTTCTTACAATGGATACTTCACAATTAAGTTTGTAAATAATTTTTAAAATTAACACTTTGTAACAGAATAGATATTGTTTTCAAAATTTGCTGTTTTGAAATTTAACATATTTTCCGGATCATTGATTCTTGATTCGCTTAGATTTTTTAATTCTATTAATGCATCTCTTCTAAAGTTCACTGATGAACCATAGATGCCATCAGTTAACATTGTTCCATGATCTCCTTTTTTGATATCATCAACCATATCATAAAATCTGGTGATTTCTTTTTTATTTACTGGATTCCCAGTTGCTTTATTGTATGCTATTGCAATATACATTCCATTATTTTTTATTGCAACAGGAACTTTGTGATTTTTACCTGTTTCTCCTGGAACCGAATCATTTACTATGACTTCACATTTGTGATACATGCTTGAAACGTATGCATAAAATCTGTATTGTGCATATTTGCCAGCATCATCTTCTTCACAACCAACAAAAACTCTATGAAGTAATTCTAAAGATTCATCATTCATACTTTGTAATCTGTCATCGATTCTTCCTCTTTCGAGAAGATCCGATTTGCATTCTTTAGCAACAAGTACTAGGATAAAATCTGGTAAATTATAATTTTTTAGAGCAGCAACAAATGCACCTGCTTGTGACATTCCAAATTTTGGGAAACCCTTATTGACCAAATCTAGAGTCCCCTAACATTGTCTTAGAAAGTTGCTTTAAGCTTATAATTGTTAAGAATTTTTATGCCTATTCAAAAAATTTTTAAAATTTTTTAATTGTAAATATTAAATTCGGGATAATTTTGCCACATATTGTGAATATTGAAACAACTCCCGAACTAGTTTCTGATGTTTATTTGAAGCTAAAAAAAAATATTATTAAATTTAGAAATGTTACTGGAAGACCATTAACTCTTACTGAGAAAATTTTATCTGGACATTTACATGATATTGATGAGAACAATTTCACTGGCGGTAAAGATTATGTTTTCCTTAAACCAGACAGAGTTGCATTACAAGATGTTACTGGACAAATGGTAATGCTTCAATTCATGCAAGCAGGTTTGAAACAAGCATCTTTGCCAACAACTGTTCATTGTGATCATCTAATCAGGGCAGAAGTTCGAGGTGATCTTGACATGAAAGTTTCACTCGATGAAAATAGTGAAGTTTTCAAATTTTTACAATCAGCTTCTGCAAAATATGGTTGTGGTTTTTGGAAACCAGGTGCTGGAATTATTCATCAAGTTGTTCTTGAAAACTATGCTTTTCCTGGAGGATTGATGATTGGAACTGATTCTCATACTCCTAATGCTGGAGGTCTTGGAATGATTGCTGTTGGTGTTGGTGGATTGGATGCAGCTGAAACTATGGCTGGAATGCCTTGGGAATTACTTTATCCTAAAAAAATAGGCATTAAACTTGTTGGAGAACTTAGTGGATGGACAGCTCCTAAAGATATTATTCTAAAAGTTGCAGATGAATTAACCGTTTCTGGAGGCACCAATTCAATAGTTGAATACTTTGGTCCTGGAACAAAATCTATTAGCTGTACTGGAAAGGCTACCATTGCAAACATGGGTGCAGAAATTGGTGCAACATGTTCTATTTTCCCATATGATGAAAGAATGGAAACATACTTGAAATATACAAACCGAGGTGAAATTGCTGAATTAGCAAATCAAAATAAAGAATCTTTAATTGCTGATCCTGAAGTAGAAAACAATCCTGAAAAATTCTTTGACAAAGTAATTGAGATTAATCTTTCAACATTAGAACCTCATATTGTAGGGCCACATACCCCTGATCTAGCAAGAACTATCTCTCAATTATCTGATGATGTTGAATCAGATGATTATGTTGATCCAATTTCTGTTGCATTAATTGGAAGTTGTACAAATTCATCTTATGAGGATATGTCTAGAGCTGCAAGTTTGGCTGAACAGGCTAAAGCAAAAGGAATTAAAACAAAAATTCCTCTTTTAGTTACACCTGGTTCTGAGCAAATTCGTGGAACTATTGAACGAGATGGACAAATGAATTCTTTGATCGATATTGGTGCAACTGTTCTTGCAAATGCGTGTGGTCCATGTATTGGACAATGGAATAGACCTGAACTAGAAAAAAATCAAAAAAATTCTATTGTAACTACATTTAACAGGAATTTCCCTGGTCGAAATGATGGTCAAAGAACTACTTTGAATTTCATTGGAAGTCCTGAAATGATAATTGCATTATCTTTAGGTGGAAGACTTTCTTTTAATCCGTTAAAAGATGAATTGACAGCATCAGATGGAACAAAATTCAAACTAGATCCTCCAAAACCTGCTCCAGAAGTTCCAGAAGAAGGTTTTATGAAGCCTGAAGGAATTTTTATTGCGCCTCCAGAAAATTCTGATAATGTTGAAGTGATAATTGATTCAACTAGTAAACGATTACAACTTTTGGAACCTTTTTCAAAATGGAATGGACAAGACTATGAGAATTTACCAATTTTAGTTAAAGCCAAGGGAAAGTGTACAACTGATCATATTTCTCCAGCTGGTGCATGGTTGTCTCTTCGAGGACATTTGGATAATCTTAGTGATAACATGCTTTTGGGTGCAGTTAATGCATTTAATGATGAGGTTGGTCACGGCAAGAATATTTTGAATAATCAACTTGAATCATTCTCAAAAATTGCAAGACAGTATAAAGAAAAACAAATGCGATGGATAATTATTGGTGATAATAATTATGGTGAAGGAAGTAGTAGAGAACATGCTGCAATGACTCCTAGATTTTTGGGATGTGCTGCGGTAATTACCAAAAGTTTAGCAAGAATTCATGAAACAAATTTGAAAAAACAAGGTGTTCTAGCATTGACATTTAGTAATCCTGATGACTATGAAAGAATTTTTGAAGATGATAAAATCAGTCTTACAAATCTAAATGACTTTGAGCCACAAAAACAAATCAAATGTATAATTTTACATAATGACGGAAATAAAGAAGAAATTTTATTAAATCATTCTTACAACAAATCACAAATTGAATGGTTCAAGTCTGGTTCTGCACTTAATGTTTTGAGAAATAAATAACCTGGACTCAAAAATAAATTTGAAAATTCTTTGTTAAGAACATCTGTATGAAATTTTTAACGTGGGGCCGACCGGAATTGAACCGGCGACCTACGGGTCACTACAGCTCCAAACTTACATCATCCGTGAGTCAGTTTAGCTTAGTTAACCTTTGGAGCCCTTAGCGGTGATCTTTTTCGTAGACACTGTCGCCCTACCAGGCTAGGCTACGACCCCACAAACAAGAATAAAATGGACTTGAATTTTAAGTTATTTTTAACCAAGATTTATTTGCAATATGCATTAATTTTGATTGATAATTAATTATGGTGAGACCCATTTACTTGGCTTTAGGTGCAATCCCTGTAATTGTGGCATTATTGATTTCAGTCCCATTACTAACGAAAAATGAAATTCCAATCTCTGCTGCAAATTCTATTGATAAAATTCAGATAGAATATACCAAACATCAATTAAAAAAAATCTCTTATGGTGTAACTGAAAGAACTGGGTCCCAAAAAACTGAAATTTTATTAATAAAAAATAACGGTGAAACAAAATATTCTGTTTCCGAACAAGGATATCTTCAGCCAGATATTCGTTCGAAATTAGACGAAAAGACATTGAATAAAATAAAAGCATTAATCAAAGAAACTGGTTTTATTGCAATTCCTTCTGAGTCATTTTCAATTTTAGATGATGTTACAGATTATCAAAAATCAAATGTGAAAATCACTCTTAATGGTAGAACAAATCAAATTCATTGGCCTGAAGAAAATGCCACAGCTGATTTTATTCCTCCAATAATCACTATGGTTGAATCTGAACTAGATAAGATAATTTTAGAAATAAGTGAATAGGTACAAATAGTCTTTAGTGAAAATTACATCATGCTACCATTATCTGGAGAAAGGCTTGATGCAAAAGGAATAATTTCTGATCAAACTAATTCTGCTGACATTTTACGAGGTTCATCTACTTTAAAACGAGGTTTTGCTCATATGTTAAAAAATGGAGTTGTGATGGATGTTACTACTGTAGAGCAAGCACAAATTGCAGAAGAAGCTGGTGCAGTTTCTGTAATGGTTTTAGATAAACTTCCATCTGAAGTGAGAAAGGCAGGTGGTGTTGCACGAACTGCAAGTATTAGAATAATTGAAGATATTATGGATTCAGTAACAATTCCTGTGATGGCCAAATGTAGAATTGGTCATGTCAATGAAGCACAGGTTCTAAAAGAAACTGATGTTGATATGATTGATGAATCAGAAGTACTGACCCCTGCTGATGAATTACGCCATATTTGGAAATGGGATTTTACAACACCTTTTGTTAATGGTGCAAGATCTTTGGCAGAAGCTTTAAGAAGAATTGAAGAAGGAGCTGCAATGATTAGAACAAAAGGTGAACCTGGAACTGGAAATGTTGCAGAAGCTATCAAACATATCAAAAAAGTAAATGATGAATTAAGAACAATAAAATCAATTTATGATTCTGGTGACAATCAAGATTTAGTTAGAATGGCAAGAGAGTTCAAAGTATCTTATGATATTGTTGAACAAACTGCAAAACTTGGAAGATTACCTGTTGTGAATTTTGCTGCTGGTGGTATTGCAACCCCTGCCGATGCAGCTTATTTGATGTCTCTTGGATGTGATGGAATTTTTGTTGGTTCTGGAATTTTTAATTCTGATGATGCAAAAGAAAGAGCTCGAGCAATTGTTTTAGCTACTACCTTCTGGAATGAATCAGATAAAGTAAAAGAAGCACAAAAAATGATTGATGAAAGACAATCGATGTTGGGATTAGATGTCAATACCTTAGAATTACGTATGCAAGATCGTGGTGGTTCAGCATGAGTCTTACTATTGGTGTTTTATCTATTCAAGGTGATGTTCAAGAAAACCTCTTGTCCACAAAATCTGCTTTTGATGAGTTAGGTATTGATGGCACAATTACTGATGTTAAAACACCTGATGAAATCTCTCAATTGGATGGATTAATCATTCCTGGTGGTGAGAGTACTACTATTGGACAACTTTCTTTGGTTAATGGTTCGCTAAAAATTATAAAAGAAAAAATTGACTCTGGAATGCCTGTTCTAGGCATTTGTGCAGGTATGATTATGTTATCTAATACTGCAAATGATAGAGTTGTTGGAAAAACTAATCAACCTCTTTTAGATATTCTTAATATTACCCTAGAGCGAAATTCTTTTGGACGTCAAAGGGAATCTTTTGAGACTGAAATTTCTATGGATTCCATAAGCATTCCAAAATTCAATGGTGTCTTTATTCGAGCACCATCTGTTTCAGATGTTGGTTCAGATATTGAAATCTTGGCAAAATACAATGATAAAATTGTTGCGATTAAGAAAGGAAATGTAATTGGTACTGCATTCCATCCAGAACTTGTTGAAGATGTTTCATTACACAAGTATTTTGTAAGTCTAGTTAGTTCTTTGAAAAATTAATTTCAATCTAGTAAATTGTGCATAGATTTCAAATCTTTGATGAATGGGTTTAGATTTTCAGGAATTTCAATTTTAATTGAATCTTTTAGGGATAAGTTTTGAGATTTTTTCTCATTCCAAACTTTAGAATTAAATTCTGTAATTTCTTTTGTAATGTCACTTTGAACTTCTATATTTTCTGTCTCAACTTGTTTTTGTTTGTGAATACTTTCATCTGAATACAAAATTTTCCATAAATATTCTGTGATAAATGGAGTGATTGGTGCTAATAATTTTAAAATTGTTGATAATGTTTTGTGCAGTGTAAATATTGCTCCATCTCTTTCTTCATCAGAAAACTCAATTCCATAAGCTCTAGCTTTTGCCATTTCAATATAATGAGCTGCAAAAATATTCCAGGTGAATTCTCTTATGGCAATTGCTGGAATGAAAAAGTTGTAATCATCATATCCTTTTTTACATTCTTTAATCAAATTATCTAATTCTGATAAAATCCATTTATCTGATGCACTTAGTGTACCTGATTTAATTACAGGAAAACTAGACAAAAATCTTGAAACATTCCATAATTTACTAAGGAATTTTCTTGTCGACTCAATTTTTTGTTCATTACATCTAAAGTCATACCCGTGATTAATTTCACTTGCACTCCAAAATCTAAAAGTATCTGCACCCAATTTCTCAATAACTGGTAAAGGGTCTATTGCATTTCCTTTACTCTTACTCATTTTCATTCCTTTCTCATCAAGACCATACCCCATTATCCAGGCATCAGACCATGGTTTTTTTCCTGTTAGTTGCTCACATCTTAGAAGTGTATAGTATAGCCATGTCCTGACAATATCTTTTGCTTGTGGTCTTATACTAGTTGGATATACTTTATTGAAAAATTCATCGTCTTTTCCAAATTTACTTACAAAAAGAGGAGAAACACTGGAATCCATCCATGTATCAAATGTTCTTTCTTCTCCAATAAATTCAGATGAATTACATTTATTGCAATTTGTAATTGGACATTTTTCATTCCAAGGTTTGTAATATTTTCCAGGTTCTGGAACATGTGGTTCAGAGCATTTTTTACAATACCAAATTGGAATTTCTGTTCCATAAAATCTCCTTCTGGAAATTGGCCAATCAATATTGATAGATTCTAACCAATTCATCAGAATTTGTCTATGCATAGCTGGGTGAAATGTTACCTCTTGTCCCAATTTTTTTATTTTTTCAACTGATTCTTTTTGTTTAAGGTAATATTCTTCCATTGGAATAATTTCAATTGGAATTTTGCTTCTTTCTGATATTGGGGTTCTATGAACAATATCTTCTGTCTTTTCCAAAAATCCTTCTGATTCTAGATCTTCAATAATTTTTGTGCGTGCTTGTTTAGGTTTTAATCCTGCATATTCTCCAGCAACATCTGTCATTCTACCATCTAATCCAATTGTAACAATTTCCTCCATTTCCAATTCTCGAAATAGTGCTACATCGTTCTGATCACCATAACTACAAACCATAACAGCTCCTGAACCAAATTCTTGTTTGGCAGAATGATGTGTCCTTAATTCAACTTCTTCATTAGTAATTGGAACAATTATTTTTTTTCCAATATACTGTGTATATCTTTCATCTTCAGGATTGACAATTATTGTTTTACATGCACAAATTAATTCTGGTCTTGTACTTGCAATGATGATCTCTTTTTCTGTATCTTTAATTTTGAATTTCATGTATACTAATTTAGTTGGTAAATCTTCGTAAATGATTTCTGCATCTGCAATTGTTGTTCCAGAAACCCAATCATAATTGTTAGGTCTATTTGCTAAATACACTTGTCCTTTTTTCCATAAATCAATAAATGTAGATTGGGTGAGTGCTCTGTATTCATCTGAATCTGTTCTGTAGTAATTTGTAAAATCCCCACTAATTCCAAGATTTTTCATGATTAGAATCATTTCTGCTTCTAGGTCATCAAGTGCATTTCTGCAAAGATTCAAAAATTCTCCTCTTTCAGTTTCCCTCATTCTGATTTTATGTTTTTTTTCTGTGTACAACTCAACTGGGAGCCCATTTCTGTCAATCCCTATTGGAAAATAGACATTTTTTCCAGACATTCTTGCAGTACGTGCAATCATATCAATTTGTGAATAGTGTGCTGCTGCTCCAATATGCCATGGTCTACCTGATGGATATGGAGGTGGTGTATCTATGGTAAAATTATCTTCTTGAGGTGTAAAGTCATAAATTTTTTCTTCTTGCCATTGTCTTAGAATTTCCTTTTCTAACTCTGGATTCCATGCTTTGTCTGAAATTTTTGAGTCCATTTCTAAAATTATCTTGAAATATTTGAAATAATGTGTGAGCCTTTATTGTAACCTTCATAGATGTATACTCCTACTGCTTCTACATTTGATGGCATTTTAGGTGCTAGAATTTTAATAATTTCACTTGAAAGATTTTCTACAGTAGCTTCGCCTTCTAAAAGATATGTGGTGTCTTTTGGAACTTGTAATTCAAACATTCCTTTTGGACCGTTAAATGAAATTACATAATGTGAATCATCTTCTGATTTTAGATATTTTTTATTTATGAAAAATTTATGATCAAATACATTTACAACCTCTTTGATAATTTTTTTTGCTTCTCCAAAATCTAAAAGTAAATTGTTTTTCATTTGTCCGACTAATTCTACCATTACGGATGATGTGTGCCCATGTAATATGGAGCATTTTTCTACTAAAGGTAGAATGTGTGCATAATCAAATGAAAATGATGCATCTTCTAAAAATATAGAACCTGTTTGAGGAGTTTTATCATAAAATACTATGTCTTGTAATTCTTTAATTTGTGCAACATATTTTGCATGACCAATTGCCATTACTTTTTCTTGAGGGAAATCTTCTTTGATTTGTTTATATTTTTCAATATCTTCTTCGTTATCGATGACTTCGATTAACCCTTTTTTTGTTTTAAAATCAATTATAACCTCTTTTCCATTTTTTAAGACTATTTTGTGATTGTATTGATATTCTTCATCAAGAAAATCAAACATTTGTGCTAGTGTTAATTCTGTTCGTGTTCTGAGTAAATTCCCCTTTTTATCAATATACTTGAAATCTGAATCTAAAATTGTTGGACTTGACGCCATGTGAAGACATCTGACTATGGATATAATATAAATTCTGTAATATCTTCACCTGAAATCTTTTTTTCAATTATTCAAATGAATTTAGAATTTTAGCTAAATTAACATCATTTTTTGTGATGCCTCCCATATCGTGTGTCGTTAACTCAATGGTGATTTTGTTATACACGTTAAACCATTCTGGATGATGATTCATTTTTTCAATTTCCATTGCCGCTCTGGTCATAAATCCAAATGCTTGATTAAAGCTCTCAAAGATGAATTCCTTGTGGAGTTTTTCATTTTCAATTCTCCAGCCTGGTAGATCTTTTAATTCATTATCGATGTCTATTTGTGATAATTTCATCATAGTGATTTCCTTTGAACTAAAATAAAAGATTGATTCATTACCCTTTTTTTATAATATTCAATGTGAAATATTGTGGATGAGGCAATCAAAGAATTACTGTATAATGTCAAAAATTCTATTTCTGAAACTGTAAAGGAAAAGAAAATTGGAATTGCTTTTTCAGGCGGTGTGGATAGTTCATTAATCTCAAAAATTTGTTCAGACATGGATTATGATATTACATTGTTAACCATTGGTTTTCCTGAATCTCATGATATCTTATTTGCCAAACAAGTAAATGATTTTTTTAATTATCCTCATCATATTTTAGAAATTGATTCAGATAGTTTTCCAATAGTTTCATCAAAAATTAATCAAATAATTAACACAGATAATTTATCTTGGAATGAAAATAGTATTGCATTCTATTATGTTTCTAAATTGGCACATAGCTTAGAACTTGATACAGTAGTTACGGCAAATGGAATTGATGAATTATTTTGTGGCTATAATGCATATAGAGAAGCTTTTGCTGGTGGCGAATCTAAAATTCATGAAGTAATGAATGCCAAATTAGATAATGAATTAAAAATGATGAAAGCTGTAAATTTAGTTGCATCTAAATTTGGTGTAAAAATTCTCCAACCATTACTTTTCTCAAAATTCATTGATTATGCTAAAACAATTCCAATATCTGAAAAAATTTATGATTCTGAGGACTTGTATCGTAAACACATCATAAGAGAATTAGCTAGTCAAATAGATGTTCCAAAATCATCATGTACCAAAAGAAAAAAAGCATTACAATATGGTTCTAAAATTCATAAAGCTTTAATGAAAACTAGATAAATTTTTTAACTGTTTTTTGAACTGATTTGTTTACATTACTAATAATTACAGGTGATGCTCCTAGATGTTTTTCTGGTGAAAATATAGAATCTATTTCTTTGTCAGTTAACTTTGAAGAAAATGCTTTATCATTTTTGATGGCATCTATGTATTGCATTCCTTTATCATTAGCCTCAAATGCAACTCTTTGAACATCTTTGTATGCTTCAAATCTTGGAACTCCCTTTTTGATTAGTGCTTCTAACACAAACTCTGCAAAAATTTGGCCCTTAGTGATGTATAGGTTTTCTACAATTCGTTTTTCATTAACTAACAAGTTTGAAGTAATTTTAGTCATCGTTTCTAACATTTCATCAACTAAAATGGAAACTGTTGGTATGACAAATCTCTCATTTGCTGAATTTGAAAGATCTCTTTCATGCCATAATGGAATATTTTCAAAAGAAATGGCTACTTGACTCCTAACCATTTTAGATAATGATGAAACTCGTTCACTTTTGATTGGATTTCTTTTTACTGGAACTGCACTACTTCCCATTTGACCTTTCTTGAATTGTTCTGCAACTTCTCCAATTTCAGTTCTTTGTAAATTTCTAATCTCTATTGCAATTTTTTCTAATGTTGCACCAATCAATGCTAATTCAAATACATATTCAGCATATCTTTCTCTTGGAACAACTTGAGTGGTAACTTCTGCTGGGAAAAGTTTTAATCTTTTTGCAACTCTTTTTTGAACTTCAAGTGATTTTGCTCCCATCAAAGAACCTGTACCGACAACCCCTAATGTTTTGCAAATTAAAATTCTTTTTTTAATCTCTTCAATCCTTTCAATATGTTTTGTCATCTCTGCAGCCCAATTAGCAAATTTTAATCCAAATGATATGATACTTGCATGTTGTCCATGTGTTCTGCCAACAGCTGGAATCTTTCCATGTTTAATTGCTTTTTTTGCAAGGATTAATGCCATCTTTGCAACTTTTGGTTCAATTATTTCTAAAGCATCCCGCATTTGCATTGAGTTACTAGTATCTACCAAATCATTACTTGTTAATCCATAATGTATCCATGGTCTTGCATCTTTAGTACATTTTTCACTTAGTGATTCAACAAGTGCTGCAGTATCGTGATCACTTTTTGCTTCCAATTGTTTTATTCTTTTTGCAGTAATTTTTCCTGAGGTGGCTGCCTTTAGGATTTTTTTACCTATTTTTTTTGGTATTAATTTTATCTCACTTTGTGAAATAGCGGCTGATCCTTCAATCTCTAATTGATAATTGACTTTTTTTTGCTCACTAAAAATCTCCATCATTTCTTTAGTGCCATAACGACCATTGTCTATGGGTAAAATTGCCAACATTGTAACATTCTATCCATGGAAAATAAATCTACTTCTTTGATTGATGATTTAAATTGGCTTGAGGCAAAATTTTACCGATACTTATGTCTGATGTAATTCCCAAGAAAATTGGAGAAAATCAGTATCAAATTGATGCTGATTCAAACTCTGGAATGAAAGTTCCAGTAAGAATTTACGCTGATGAGCCATTACTTCAAAAAATGTTGTCTGATCGAACTATAATGCAGGCAAGAAATGTGTCTTCAATCCCTGGTATTGTTGGTCAAAGTATTGTATTGCCTGACGGTCATGAGGGTTATGGATTTCCTGTAGGTGGAGTTGCAGCAATGGATGCTGAAGAAGGAATGATTAGTCCTGGTGGCGTTGGATATGATATCAATTGTGGTGTGAGATTACTTCGCTCAAATTTATCTGAACAAACAGTACGTTCAAAACTAAAAGAATTAGTGACTGACCTTTTTAGCTCTATTCCTTCTGGCGTTGGTTCTAAAGGTGCTGTTAAGCTTAGCCATTCAGAACTCGATGAAGTTTTAGTAAAGGGTGTGAATTGGGCAATTGATCATGGTTATGGTTCTTCTGATGATGCAGATGTTTGTGAAGAAAATGGTCAAATTCAAAATGCAGATCCAAACAAAGTTTCAGATAAAGCAAGAAAAAGAGGTGCACCTCAATTAGGTAGTTTAGGTTCCGGAAATCATTTTCTTGAAGTACAAAAAGTTGCAGAAGTTCATGATGAGGAAGCTGCAAACAGAATGGGGCTTAAAGAAGGAACAATTACAATTTTAGTTCATTGTGGTTCTAGAGGGTTTGGTCACCAAGTATGTAGTGATTATCTTAGAGTTGCTGAACAAGCAATGACAAAATATGATATCAATTTACCTGATAGAGAACTTGCATGTGTTCCAAATAATTCTGAAGAAGGAGAGTCATATAGAAAAGCAATGTTTTCTGCATTAAATTTTGCATGGAGTAATAGGCAAATGTTGACTCATTGGACACGGAAATCTTTTGAACGAGTGTTTAATCAAACTGAATCTGATTTAGAAATGAAATTAGTTTATGATGTTGCCCATAATATTGCAAAAGTAGAAAAACACAAAGTTGATGACAAAGAAAGAAAAGTTGTTGTTCATAGAAAAGGTGCTACTAGAGCATTTCCTGCAAATCGAAATGAAATCCCATCACGTTATCGAGATTTAGGTCAACCAGTTTTAGTTCCTGGATCTATGGGAACTGCAAGTTGGGTATTGCTTGGACAACCTAATTCTATGGATTTGAGTTTTGGTTCAACTGCTCATGGTGCTGGAAGGACAATGTCACGTTCAAAAGCTAGACGAAATTATACTGAAGAAAATGTAAAAAAATCACTTAATGACAAAGGTATTTTTATCAAGGCATTGACAAGGGATGGTGTTGTAGAGGAAACTCCTCAGGCATACAAAGATGTTGATGCTGTGGTTAACGTCTCTCATAATCTAGGAATTGCTACAAAAGTTGCAAAATTAGTTCCTATAGGTGTGATTAAGGGTTGAGTGACGATTCTGAACTTGAACGATTAAAGGCAAAACGATTAGCTGAAATGCAAAAAAATATTTCTTCAAAAAATGATACGCAATTGACTCCAGAATCACCAAAAAAGGTTTCTGAAAATCCTCGAGATTTAGTTATTTCAAAATTGGGATTTAGAGGGTTGGAAGTTTTAGAAAATGCTGAATCACAATTTCCAAATGAAACTAAAATGATTATCCTAAAATTATTTGAATTAATTAAAACTAGTGAAATTAATGAAATTATTGATGGTGGACAATTGTTGACATTATTTAGATCAGTTGGATTGAATATTAGAATGGATACAAAAATCAATATTGAACAAGATGGAAAATTTGTATCCTTAAATGACAAACTTAGTAATCAATCATCTGAAGCTGGTGATTGAATTTGAGTTTAGTATTACAAATTGGAACAAAAAAATATGTCGATGATCTATTATTAATCAAAAAAGCGTTATCTCATATGGAAACTCTTGTAGGTGGTTACAATGGATATGTTCTAAGTGAACCTGAATCAAAATTTGGATGGACTTTTTTTAGATTAACCTTTAAACCTAATTTGCAAAATGGTATTGAAGAAAAATTTTCTGACATGCTTAAAAAATACAAAACAAAAGATCAACAAGAAAAACTTGCAGAATTCATTACTGATTATTTTATTTCTAAAGGATGTAATCTAAAAATAAAGATAGTAGACTAGACTCTTCTTCCTCTTTTTCCACCTTTCTTTCTGGTGGTATCGTGTGGTATTGGTGTTACATCATCGATCCTTCCAATTTTAAATCCTCCTCTTGCTAATGCTCTAATTGCGGCTTGTGCTCCTGGACCTGGAACTCTAGAACCAACTCCACCAACTGCACGAACTCTGATATGAAATCCAACAAACCCTTTTGTTCTTGCAGATTCTACAACTGCATTTGCAGCTTTCATTGCAGCAAATGGTGATGATTCATATCTATCAGCATTAACGTGGTTTCCTCCTGAACTAATAGCAACAGTTTCACCTCCTGTAAGATCAGTCATGTGAATTATTGTATTGTTATAACTACTGTAAATGTGTGCAATTCCCCATTTTTCAGGGCCTTCTTTTTTTGTCTCTGGCTGTGTTTTAGTTTCTTCTTTAACCTCAGATTCAACTTCTTCGATTACAGCCTCAGTTTCTTCAACTGGTGCTTCTTCTACTTTAGCCTCAATTTCTGACAATGTGTATTCACGCCTTAAAGGGTTTAAAAAACATTGATTTTTCTAAAATTTGAAAATTTGGCTTGAAATTTATTATTATTCATATATTGTAGTCATGTGGGTGTTTTTGATGCCCTCGATAATCATATTGGCCATTGGAATTGGGATTGTAGCTGTTTTATTGGGATCAGTAGTTTTTCAATCCCTAAACTCGATCAATGAGGTAGCCTTATCCCCTCAAGAAAAAAATGTCAAAAAATTGCTAATGAAGGATATAAAATTCACACAATTTATCCTGATTCCAATCCAGATGAAATTCTTGGTGATGATATGAATCGATTGTTGTATCTTGATGATTTATGGATAGAAGAATGTGTTTCTGTTTTACCCGCTGATTCTTTATTTAGTATTATCAATAATGTAGAGCGAGAATTTTCTCATGGTGAATAATTATTTGAAATGTTTCCATCCCAAATCTTTTAACATAATTTGATTATTTTTTTCTTGTAGATAAACACCTTTTCCTGATGTAACATATCCGATTTCAATAATGGGTGTTTTGAGTATTTGTGCATTTTTCAAAATTCTTTGTTTATTTTTTGGTGCTATAGTAAATATGAATTCATATTCTTCCCCACCATGAAATACTAAATTATTTAAATTCAATTTATTTAATTTTGCATGTTCTTGCAAATCTTTTGTTGCAGGTGTATTGTTTATGACAAATTTTTTTTTACTCTGTTTTGACATCTCATTTAATGTTGTTGATAACCCATCACTGGAATCCATTGAAGAGGAAAAATATTTTTTATTTTTTAATCCAAAATTTAGTTTAGGTTTTGGATTTGTTACTGCATAAAGTGATTTTTTAATAAAATTTTCTTTTCCTTTTTTCTTTCCAAGAATCATGCTTAACCCTGAAGGTGTGTAACCACATGGCCCTGTAACAAATATCAGATCATTTTTCTTAGAATCTTTTCTGGAAACTATTTTGTCACTTTCTCCAAAAATACAAACATTAAACACAATCTCTTTACCTTCATTGGTATCGCCACCAAGAATTGAAATATTATACTCATTACATGCTTTTTTGAATCCTTTCGCAATATCGTTGATTTTTGTGCGTGAAATAGTCTTAGGTAGGCATACTGAAATAATTCCATATTGAGGTTTAATCCCTTTTGCAGCAAAATCACTAACGCACGCGATTACACTTTTTCTTGCAGCATCAGATAATTTCATTTTAGATGGAATGTCCGTGCTCTCTACCATGGTATCTATTTTTGCAACTATTCTTGTTTTTCCTATGTTGAAAAATTCTACGTCTTCCGAAACAAATCTTTTTTTGCCTAAGTTCTTTTGAAAAATTTCAATAATTGAAGACTCATCTAATTTTGTCATAACTATTTTTCACCATATCTGATGTATTTTTTATAATCTCTTTACATTTTTCTTTATTATTTGATTCTGCTGAAACTCTGATTATATCTTCAGTGTTTGATTTTCTTATCAATACCCAACTATCTTCATCAATGATTCCTTTTATTCCATCTTGTGTATTTATTTCAGAATATTCTTTTGAAAATTTTATATTTATTTCTTGAATTACTTTATCATGAAAACTTGAACCAATTTTTATTTTATCTCTAATTTGGAAATAATTTTTCATATAGTTCAAAATTTCATTAAATCCTGATGTTCCTAACATGGATGCTATTAAACCACTAGTGAGAATACCTTCTCTACAATAATTGAATTTTGGTAAAATAAAACCTCCGCTACTTCCTTCTCCACCAGCCTGAGATGAAGTTTTCAACATGAGATCTATTACGTTTGCTTCTCCTACTTTTGATCTTTGAACAATACCTCCTTTTTCTTTGATGAATTTTTCGATTGAAATACTTGTATCTGTACTTAAAACAAATTTTTTGTATCCTAATTCTAAAGATTTTGCTATACCTAATCCTAATGTTACATCTGGAGTTTGTTTTTGCCCATTTTTGATTACTACTAATCGGTCTCCATCTAAGTCAAATGCAAATCCAATCTCTTTTTTAATTGATGCTAGTGATAAATCTGATAATTCATCTGATGTAGGATCTGGACCTCTTGAACAGTTTGATAATTCTTCATTCAAAACTGTAACATTACATCCTACATTTTTTAATAAATCTGAGGCATATCCTTTTGCTGCCCCTCCCCCAACATCAATTACAATTTCAGGCTGATTTTCTATATTGCCAATGACTTTTTGCGCATCCTCAATATATGATGAAGATACTTCTTGCTCTATCCCGATTTTTGATTTGATGATATCTTGATGTTCAATTATTTTTGGAAGCTCTTGTTCATTAATTCCTCTACCTTCAATAATGAATTTCATCCCATTCCATTCAATTGGATTATGTGAAGATGAAATTACTAACCCTGCTCCAAATTTTCTAGATTCTCTAAAAATTACTGGCGTTGGTGCTGTTCCTAAATTAAAAACATCAACCCCATTTTTCATTAATGCCGCACTGGCTGTTTCTTTAATTATGGATCCTGTTGGTCTTGTATCTTTACCTATGACACATTTTTTAGATTTGATTAATGATGAAAAATTATTACAAAATTCTAATACATCTTTAAGGTCTAAATCTTTGCCAAATATGCCTCTAATTCCTGAAATTGTTTTCTTCAATTAACCCCAATCGGAAAGGCTTTTTATTAACTCTGATGGATTTGTCCAATCATGCCTTGGTAGCTCAGCCTGGTAGAGCGAACGCCTCGTAAGCGTTAGGTCACGGGTTCGTACCCCGTTCAAGGCTTTGTAATATTATTTTAAAAAAATTATTTTTTTACTCATCAAAGGTTTCAATGTCTGTTTCTAATTCAATACCTAAACCTTTCCACCATTGTTTACTTTGTTCTGTCATACCCCTTTTCATTATTCTCTTGAATTACTCCTTTATAGATCTGCTGGTTGATCTGTATATTATCAGATCATAATACCATTTTTTTTAATTTTCTTTTTCTTCTTGTTTTCTTTTCATTTTTCTAAATACAATAATCAACAATGTTGCTCCTGCACATCCCCAAAACACTTCTGATGACGTTCCACTTTTAATCCCATATGACACAAATGTTCCTACAAAACTTAATGTCATTATTGCAATTAGAACCAATCCTATGATATCGAGAATCTTTGCCATACTTTTCTACCTCTCATCTCGTAAAATCAAAAAGATATATGGTTTTGTAAATTAGAAACATTGTGGACAAATATCTTACTGTTATTTTGATTTTTATGGTTGTTGGAATTCCTATTTCATTTGTCTCTCCTACCACTGGTGAGATGCGTGAAGAACCACTGATCCCATTATTTTATGGCTCTATAGCTGGAATTATCATCATTATTTTCTATGGTTCTTACAAAGACAAGAAAGAACGACAAAAAGCTAAAGCAAACCGAAAAAAATCTAAAAAATAGGCTTTAAAGTTCTAATCCAAATGATTCTGCGATACTGGAGAAATTAACATAAGACTCCAAGTATTGTCTTCCTTTTGAAGTAATAATGAATGTATTTTTACCATCAAATTCTATTTTGTTAATAAGACCTGCACCAGTCAAATTTTCTAAGAATTTGGATAATCTTGAATGTGATAAGTTTGCCTTTGTTAGAAGAGATGTTGTTTTGATACCTTCTTGTCCAGATTGTTCAGTAACTGTAAGTAGATCCGCAACAATTTGCATACTAGTTCTATAGGAGACCATGTGTGTTCTAGTTCAAAACTAAGATATAAGCGTATTACCGTTCATTCAGATCAGATAAATAAGCACGATATTTTCTTCATTTATTGTCCTCATCTATTCCATGGTTTGATGATTTTGTTGGTGTTGCTTATCGATATTATGATCTTAGAATGAATGTAGTTCCGTTAATTACTGATCGAAAAGAATCTGCATCACTTTGGCATGATACTATCCATTGGTGGGTAGATTCATCGATTAAGATCAGATTTGTAGAGATGGGTGATGAGTATTGGTTTATCATGGGTTCCGATTCACAAAAACCTGATACAAATTTATCATTTTTCAAAATATTACCAAAGTCAGAAAACTATGAGCGATTTAAGAAAGGCCATGATGGAGAAGCATACCTTCGATTAGGTGTCTATGCTGATAAATCACTTGATGATGCGAAAAAAGATGCAGTGTGTAATTGTGGTCATGAAGCACAAGACCATGATGAAGGAGATAATGATGTGTGTTTATTCAACAAATGTGACTGTAAAAAATTTTCTAGCTTTCAAGTAAATTTGTTGAAAAGAAAGAAAACAATTACTGATATTAAATTTCTAGAAGAAAAAGATGTTAAAGATGATACTTTGTCTTGGAATTGTCTTAATGCAAATAAATATTCAAAATAAACTAATCCAAATGTTTGTTTACTCTGTTATGATCCCCTGGATAAAATTCGTTGATTTTTTTTGAATAACATTTTCCACATAATGTTCCATCCACCCCCCATTCTTTCATGGGTCTGAACGGAAGTTCAATTTTTTCGTTACAAACAATACATTTTTCTTTTGACCCCAAAGCATTTTCGCTCTTTTTCTTGTATATAAAAAACATTCTAGAATAAATTCTTCTTGTTAAAATTATGTTAAATATTACTAATTTCTATTGAATTTAGGTAGTAATTCTAACCAATGTAAACCTCCTGCAAGATTTTTACTTGGTTGGACTTCTACCTTTAAAATTAAAGTAAACTGTTGACCAGCTTTTTTAATGCATGAATTTCATCCTCTTCTTGTTTGATTTTCTTATCAATTACACGAAGCATTGTTTCATTCCACACATGTTGAGAAAAGAAATTATGTTTTGTATTGGCTAATTCAATCTCATCATCTACTACTGTATCCTCGAGAAATTTTGTTACAATAACATCTGTGACTTTTAGTATTCTAGAATTAAGCTTGAAACTTCGAAAAATAGGCTCTAATTTTCGAATGTCCATCTTAAAATCCCCTTTTGATTCAAGAATATTTTTGTGAAGTATTCTAAAATAAACTGCAACGAAAAATAGTGTAGAATATCTTTTTGTTTTATGACCTCCTTTTTTCCCATATTTCAGTAATTTTTTTGCAAATTCTTTTACAAGATACGGGTACAATAAAATTCTATAATCATCTTTTAAATTATCATTAAAAATATCATCATACTTTCTTCCTCTTGGTAGAAATTGGGCTGGAGAACTATAAGCTTCAGTAGGTCTTTGTTCAATTCCTGCAACAAGTGACTGGATTGCATCTTTTGCAACAATGACCTTTTTATGATTATCAGGGAGATAATTATTGTATGTTGCATCTCCATCATATTCACATTGTTTTGATTTTGTTTTTGTATCAAAAGAACCTGCTTGTATTTCATAAAAATAACCACAATTTTTCAATTGTGACTTGACAGATTTGTGAAAGTCCATTAATGAAACAAGATCTTTTCCCCTGACAGAATTTTGAGAATTTCTATATTTTGTAATATTGTTTTGTTCTTGTTCATCATCTGCTTTGATAATTGTGACTGTCATAGAGCCATCCATGTTCTTCGTTCTTTTTGAATGATCTAGAATAGAATTTGATGTTTGGGCACCATTGACTATTTGAGGAGCATAAAGTTCAATCAAATTTTCTCCTAATTCTGCAAAGTCACTTACTACAATTGTAATTCCATTATTGTAAAAAAAGAATTTTCCCGGATTGGTTTGTAACGTTTCACGTAATCCTTTGTTTACTGTTGTCTTAAATTGCATCCATTGTCTAATATTTGATTCAAATACATATTCTCTATTTTTACTTACAAACTCAGTTAGTTCACGTAATTTTAAAATCCCTAAAATTGTGTTTTCATGTCTGAGCATTCTTTCTAATTTGATTGCTGATTTTTTTCCCGCAGCAGGTTTTTTTATTCGATCCCATAATTTCTGAATTATTTTTTCTTCATCTATTATCTCAACAATTTCATCATCATACTCTACTTTTTGATTTGTAACGTAACAACATTTTATCTTGAGATTTTTTTCTTTAATTTTTGTTACTAGTTGTGCAAGCTCTGGTCTCATCTTGGTAACGTCTTTTGATAAAAGTCGCTTTGCATCTTCTTTGAATTTTGCAATTGCCTCTAGTGAGTGTGATGTTCCATATTTTGACTGAAATAACCTGACTGTATTATCTGAAAAATCTACTGGTAAATAGGCATCAATTCCAAGATCGTTTGCTCCATCTACTATTGCATCTGCTGCATCATCTTCTGTAGCCTCAAAAACTCTTGTTAAAATCCACTGAAGAAAATTATTTCCTTTTTCTACTTCATTTTTTGAATTTTCTGCATATTCCTGAATACTATCCCTGATATTTTCTGTGAATCCTTCTAATGGTGGATTGGAATTTTTTTGTACTAGTAGCGTGTGAGAACCTGGAATATATTCTAATAAACCATTCGCGTTTTTGGGCATTCTTTTTCTAGATTGTTATATATTTAGAGACTTTGGTAATTATGTAATAACTCTATTAAGGAAATGATGTGATTTGATAAAAAAAATTTTTGTTTTAGGAATAATTGGAATTGTGATAATTGCCAGTATTGCCTTATCTTTTTCAAGTACTACAGTTGAATCTGATCTTGAATCAACTACAGTTGAATCTGATCTTGAATCAACTACAGTTGAATTTGATGTGGTCATGCCTTCAAAAGTTTCTCGTCCTGGATGTGAAGATGAAGATAGGTGTTACATCCCATCTGAAATTTTTATCGAAAAAGGTAAAGAAGTAACTTGGATAAATGAAGATTCAGCTTTTCATAGTGTGACTTCCGGTTCTTATGATTCTCCTACTTCTCTTTTTGATAGTGGTCATTTGGATCCTTTTGAATTATATTCAATTACTTTTAACGAATCTGGAATTTTTGATTATTTTTGTACTCTTCATCCTTGGATGAAGGGCCAAGTAGTTGTTGAATAAGGTACCCGAGGGAGTCGAACCCCCTTGTATAAGCTTTGCAGGCTCACGCATAACCGTTCTGCCAGAGTACCGTTTTAAAAAATACAAAATGAACAATTAAACTCTTTAGATTAGAATTTGTTAAATGGTTTAGAAGCCAATTTGACATCTTCACCTTTTACAGTTTTCCTTCCTGCATGAGATGCCATGTCTATTGCACTTTTTGCAATACTTTCAGCGAATTCCTCAATAACCCTTCTCAATTCATCTGCTGATTCATCACTTACTCTTTCTGCTCCTGCCTTCTTTAGAATTCTATACATTGCAGACAATCCAAGTTCTGATGATTTCATAATATTCATTTTAGTTTTTTCCGAAAAAAGATGATGAGTGAAAAAATATCACTAAGGAATCGATTTATACAGACTATTTTAAGAATTTACAAAGAAATGACTTGGTATTTTGATTCTCATATACATCTGTCTGATCCTCAATATTTGCCTGATATGGAATTTATCTTAAAAGGAATGGAATGTATGAATATGAAAGCATGTTGTGTATCTATGAATGTTGAAAATTCTTCTCACACATTGAATCTTGCAAAAAAAAGTAATCTTGTTTTGCCTTTTATTGGAATTCATCCCGAATATGCACATGACAAAATTGAAAAAATTATTTCTTTAATTGAAGATCATCATAATATTCTTTCTGGAATTGGAGAAATTGGTTTAGATCCTACTTATGTCAAAGATGATAAAGATTACAAAAGACAAATTCATGTTTTTGAAACATTATTGTCATTAGCAGAAAAATTCAAAAAGCCTATATCAATTCATTCTAGAAAAAGCCTTGATCATGTTTTTGAAATAATGACATCCTATGATACAAAACATGCTTTACTTCATTGGTTTGATGGAAGTAAAAAACAGCTTCAAAAAGCCATGGATATGGATTTTTTTGTTTCTTTTGGACCTGTAACAATTTACGCCAATGATAAACAAACATTGTTATCTAAAACAGAAGAATCAAAAATTCTCGTTGAGACTGATGGTCCTGTACGATTTTCTAGATGTTTTGAAATGAAAACTGGACAAATCAGCTTTATCCCAAGCGTAATTTTTTGTGCCTCAAAAATTCTCGGGAAAACATTTGAAGAGATGTCATTATTACTTGAGAAAAATTCAAACACCTATCTGAGAATATAGGTATAAAACACCCTATTTTATAGACATTTTGTGGATAGAATAAAACGCCTTTCGTATGAAGTACTTGATGAACACAAGTCAAAATTTGGCGTAGATTTTGCTGATAACAAGAAAGTCCTGAATCAAATTTCTATTATTCGTTCAAAAGGTCTCAAAAACGAAATTGCAGGCTATATAACAAAATTCATAAAAAAAGAGATTCGTGAAGAAAAAACTAAACAAGATAGAATTGATGCTTCACGAACAATAACTGAAACTGAACAAGAAATTGATTCTTCTCAAGTCTCTACTGAAGAAATACCAGAAACCGCTATCCCTACTGAGGAAATTCAATCTGAAACTAAAGAAAATACTCTTGACTCAGAAAAATCTGAATCTACAGAACAAACAACTGAATAATATTTTAAATATTCATCTCTAAATTTTAAATCTAGTAGATATGATTACAGTAAAACTTGTTGGTGGTGCAAAAAAATCTTTTCTGCAAGATCAGTTGGTTATTGATGCATTTGATATCACTATATTGGAACTGTTTGATTTATTATTGAAATTAAAACCTAATAATTCTCCAGATTTTGATACCAAAAATGTTTTGATTGCAATTAATGGTGTTGATTCTTCTGCGATGAATGGATTATCTACTGTTATAAAAAATAATGATCTTGTAAGTATTATTCCTGTTATTCATGGTGGTTCTTCTAAAAAATTAAATTTTGAAATAGCACAAAAACCAATTCTAGCCATTGAAATAAAAATTCAAAAAACAATTGATGTGAAATTTATTGATGAATTACGAAAAAAATTTCCAAAAATTCATCTTCAAGCAATTTCAACCAATTTTATTTTAAATGGTTCTCATCTTAAAAAAATTTTATCGCTGTCTTTGGAATCTGAAAAAAATAATCTCTTACTTTCAAAAAAATTGGAAACTGATATTTTGATGCGATTTGCTTTAACAACACAAATATCTGCTGCAATAGACACTGTTGGAATAAAATCCAATAGTAATTTTATTTTAATTGCGATAGGTAATAAAAAAATGTTACAATTACTTTCTAATGACATGTCCTTGAAATCTGTAAACATCTTTCAAAAAAATAATGACTTATTTCTTAGAAAATATTTTAAGATAACAAAAAAACAACTTGATACTGTTCATTCGAAAACTCCTTTAGAAGATATTTTGGTTGAAAAAGCAGCAATTTTATTCTGAAATACTTCGTTTTGTTTTTTCAATGCTCAAAATATCTGATTTTTTTAATATTGAAACCCCTGTTTTGTTACCAAAAATCTCGATTAAAACCACTTTGTCTGGGTATTCAAGCGACACTTTATTTTTAATTTGATTTGCTATTTTTGTAATGATTTCTTTGCTTGATATGTCTGAATTTCTTTTTTCTATTGAAATTCTATATTTTTCATCTTGTAAAATTTGTCCAGACATTTCTGAAACACATTTTTCTATTTCATCGATTTGTGTCTCGATGACTTTTTGAATTGGTATTATTCGTGAGCAATATCTGATACTCCATGGTTCATCTAAAACCATTTCTTTGATTTTTTCTACAATCTGCACTGGGACTAAACTTGTTTGGGCAGTTAAAATCCCAGACATATTTGTAATTGTTATTACAGGTTCTGAATCCCCCATTTCATCTAAAATATCTCTTAATTCTTCTTCAGTTTCAGGTTCAAGATGTCTGGGACATGTAATGATTAAATTCATGATCTTAAAATTTCACTCTTACTCAAAGGCCCTTCTCTAATAATTTTAATCTCACCTTTTTCAATTTCAATAATGGTTGATTCTTCCGAATTTGTTATTTTCCCTCCATCTACAAAAACATCAAAATTTTGTATGGTTTTAAAACATTCATCAGGATTTGTAAATGATGGTTTACCTGAAATATTTGCACTAGTTCCTACTAGAAAATTACATTTTTTTAATAATTCTAATGTGCATTTGTTGTTTGGAACTCTTATTGCGATTTTTTCATTTAAGTTCAACGATTTTTTTAAATTTTTATCAATTAATTTTAAAATTATTGTTAATGGTCCAGGCCAAAATCTTTCTACAATCTTTTCTGTAAATTCATCAAATACTACAATCTTTTTTGCTACCTCTTTTGAGTATACTAAAACAGGAAATGGTTTAGAAAAGTCTCTTGATTTAATCTGATAAATTTTTTTTACTGTTTCTTTATTGAATGGATCACATCCAATTCCATATACTGTATCTGTTGGAAAAACTACGATTCCTCCTTGGTTGATACTTTGTATTGCCTTATCAATTCCTTTTTTGTCACAATTTACTTTCAACATACATTATACTTTTTTTTGTTTTATTACCATTTTCTTTTGTATACATTTTTAACAGAGATTTTTGATTGTTTGAAAAGTATGTCCCATCCACCTTCAAACTTTGATGAAAATGACTTTGAAGATGATTTTGATGATATCTTTGAAGACACAGTGAATTAGATACTTAATCCAAAATTATCTGCAAAGTTTGTAAATGAATAATATGCTTGTAGGAACTCTCTTCCGTTTTGACTAATTTTGTATTTGTTTGAACCTTGTGATTCTACTTGCTCTAAGAGTCCTTGAGATACTAGTGTTTTAAGTAAGTTTGAAATTCTTGAATGGGAAATGTTTGCTTTTCTAATCAGATAAGTTACTGATGCTCCATTTTCATCTTGAAGATCATCTCTGGTAGTTGATAAAATCTCTCCAATTATTTTCATACGAGTTCTATATTCTGGCATTTTCTTAATTGATAATACCTAAAATTTCTATGATAGGACGTTGAATATTTCCAATAAACAAAAAAGATAAAAGAATTTGACAAATTTTATATTTTTTATCTATTTGAGCCTATTTTGAAATTATTCAAAATCTTTATCAAATTTTATTTTAGTTAAAGGCACTTTACTTACTGGAATGAATAATGCAATTAATCCTGCAATTTTGATTATCATCGATATTGAATACAACATTGATTCTGGGAACATAAAAGAATACCATCCTAAAAATTCCCCAAATGCTAAAAATGCTAATCCTACAGAAACTGAAATTGCACCTTTGTTTTTGTTTTCAAAATATGATAACATTGTTTCAATAGCTCCATATGCCAACAAAATGAATGACACTGATCTGAAAATATGCTCTAGTTGAACAGATGATACTAGGAATAATGGAAAAAATCCTACAGATCTAAAATAACTGGATTTTGGGAAAAATGATTTTATGCTATGTGAAAATGCAATGAAAAAGTAACCTATCGTTTGAATTACAATTCCTATAGTTTGAATCCATCGTTCGATACTCCCTGATTTAAAAATAAAATCTTCTGCCATGTATCCTGACCATATCACAAAAAACCCTATGCTGATTGAAAAAAATGCCAATGTCAATCTAAATAATGTTGGACTGCCTGTATTCCTAAATCCAATCAATGACATTATCCCAATAGAAAGACCTACCAAAAATCCTACAAAATTAAGTATATTTTCTAACAAAAATTCCAATAACGTTTAGAATAATGTTGAACTAATTATTTTAATCTGATGAATGATTTTACCATATTGTTAATCCCATTCATCCAATGATCCTGAAGTTTGACCTTCTGTACTACCTGTATAATCCCCTAAAATATCTGAATATTTTGATTCGTTATGTGCTACGAATTTAATATATTCTCCATAACTCATTTCTAAATCACAAGAACCACATTTCACAACTGAGTAATCCATTGCCAATTCTGCATCTTCTTTACATTTTGGGCATTTGATCTTCATGTCCACATGCGTCTTTGATAATTATTATTACTTTACATTCAAAAAAAGATAAAAGTAGTTTATTATTGTAATTTTTCATGAGCCGTATTTGTACAAAATGTAAAAATTCAATTCCTGAGACGGAAAATCTTGGTATTGTTGCTGAAAAATATCCTACTTGTAACAAATGTTGGGCCGAATGGAAAGAATATCAAATAATGGTGATGAATGAAATGAAACTTGACATGTCTATGCTTGATCATAGAAAATTATTAAAAAAACATGAAAAAATCTTTGTTGGCGTTTTATCTCCTGAAGGAGAAGTTGTTGATTTTAGCAACGAAGATAATAGAAAACCTGATGAGCCTACAAACAACTAAAATTTCAAATGTTTTTTAGCATTATCTGGTACTATAACTAGCACTTTTCTTCTTTCTTCTTCTCCTAAACCATTAATGATTTTTTTAATTGTGTTTGAAATTGTTTCTTTTTCATTTTCTTCTAGAGTCAAAAATATTTCTAGAATTCCATCTAAATTGAATAATATGAGTTTCTGAGGATTTTGTGAAATTTCTACAATATATGCTGAAAATAACCCTTCTCTTTGTTCCTCTGAAAGACCTGCCAAAATCTTCAACCATGTTTTAAATAATTTTGAAAAATTTGGAAATGGAATTGTGGGTCCTGCTTCTAATGCATTGTTAATGACTTCTTTTCTATCCGGTTCTGCCAATGAAAAGAACTCCATCATTCTTTTCTTCAAAATTGGATTTCTTAAAAAATCTGGAAGACTGGCTAAATTTACTATGATATTACCTGCAAAATTTTCTCCCACCATCGATCTCGGAGAATCAATGTTGAATATAAAATCATACTGAAATACTTTAGCTTAAATAAACGAAATAGAAATTCTAGATTATGACATCAACTGTGGTTGTTGGAGGGTTTTTCGGAGATGAAGGTAAAGGGAAAATAATCTCATATTTGGCAATTAAAGATAATCCTAGAATAATTGTTCGAGGAGGAGCTGGACCAAATGCCGGCCATACTATTAGAGACGGTGATCGAGTGTATAAAGTTCGAATGCTTCCTAGTGGATTTTTAAATAAAAATGCTAGAGTTATGATTGGTCCTGGTGTGGTCATTAGTCCAGAAGTTTTAAAAAAAGAGATTGAAGATTTTGATGTTTCAGGACGTTCATTTGTAGACAAACATTGTGGCGTAATTGAAGAAACTCATCTAAATCGTGATTCTAAAGGTGAACTAAAAGAAAAAATTGGCAGCACTGGTTCTGGAACTGGTCCTGCAAATTCAGATAGAGCAATGAGAGTATTAAAATTAGCAAAAGATTTTGATTCATTATCATCACTAATCACTGATGTCCCTTCTGAGATTAATTCAGCACTTTCTGCAAATGAACATGTTTTGATTGAAGGTACTCAGGGAACTTTCCTTTCTTTATGGCATGGAACGTATCCTTTTGTAACTTCTAAAGATGTGACTGCCTCTGGAATTTGTGCTGATGTTGGAATTGGTCCTACTAAAGTAGATGAAGTTATTGTTGTTTTCAAGTCATATGTTACACGTGTTGGTACTGGCCCTCTTGAAAAAGAACTTTCACTAGATGAGGCTGAGAAAAAAGGATGGTCTGAATTTGGAACTGTTACTGGTCGTCAAAGACGTGCTGCTGACTTTGATTTTGATTTAGCTAGGCGTGCAATCATGCTTAATGGTGCAACACAAATTTCAATTACAAAATTAGATGTTTTATTTTCAGATTGTGCAGGAAAAACTTTGTATGATGAATTATCTGATGATGCAAAGTCATTCATAAAAAATATTGAAGATGAATTAAACACGCCTGTAACAATTATTGGTACTGGTCCAGCTGTTAATGACGTTGTTGATAGAAGATAGGCTCTAAAATTTTGGATAAGTTTAATTTGATAATATATTAAAAATTCCCGTGGACAAATTACAAAATATTTCTACTAACAAATTACAAAATACATCTATTGATAAATTACCACGATATGTTCAAGTAAATTCTACTTTAGAATTTTCTAGACTTGTTTGTGCCCTTGAACGTGCACCTCGTGTATCTTTCTTACATGATCATGAAGGAAAAAAAATTCTATCCGTACAAATGGATGTTCTAAAAGAAAAACCAATTGTGTATTATACTCCTTTAGAACATAATGGTCAGTATCTCTGTTATGGATTAAAAGGTGGAAAAGAAGAATCTAAAATTGTTGATACTACTTCTGATTCAAGCAAACTTTATTCTCCAATTATTCGAATAAAATCTCTTCCAAAAACTTTGAAACCTGGTAATGGAACTCTTGACAGATATCAGCCAATTGAATTAGAAGATGTATCCAGTCTTGCCAAACTTACTTGGGGTTTTGATGAAATTCCTTTTCCCTTGTTTTTGTTCCCCCATGATGATAAATGGCTTCTTGGTGTTTTCATGAATTTTAATGACGAAGGAACTTCTTATTATTGTCATGTTGTCTTAAACAGCGATCCAAAAAAACCATTTTTGAAATTTTCATCTACGAATGGAATAGACCCAACTTTTGTAGAAAATCCTTCTGAACATGGCTATTCGTATATCAAAATAATAAAATTAAAAGAGACTCATCCTCTAGTTGATTATGGCCACCTTCAAAACTAGATTATCTCAGATCTCAAAAACCAATGGAAAGGTAATTCTTGCAAATGATTATGATATTGGTGTAAAAAATTTAGAATCAAAAACTATTCAAAATATAAAAAAATTACATCCGTATCTATGTGGAATCAAATTAAATTTTCATTTACTTTTGCCTTTGAGTGGTAAAGACATTATCAAAATTAACAAAACTGCTCACAGATATGGTTTACAATCAATTGCAGATATCAAATTAAACGATATTGGAAACACAAATAGAGTAACTGCTGAACATTTGTGGAATTTAGGATTTGATGCAGTAATTGCAAATCCCATCATGGGGTTAGATAGTTTAAAAAATTTGGTAAAATCTGCACATCAAAATAAAAAAGGTGTCATTACTTTATGCCACATGAGTGCACCGGAGGCAAAATTATCTTATGATATGGAGATAAAAATGACAAAAAAACAACAATTGTATCAATTATTTCTTAATTGGGCATTAACTGCTAAAGTTGATGGAATTGTAGTGGGTGCCACTTTTCCAAAAATTATTCAATATTGTTCTAAACAGGCAGGAAAAAATCTTAGTATTTTTTCTCCAGGTGTAGGAACTCAAGGAGGTAGTGCAAATGAAGTTATTTCATCTGGAACAAATTATTTGATTGTTGGCAGAACAATACTAAATTCAAAAACACCTATTGATGTTGCAAAGGAATTACAATTACAAAGTTTTAGTAAGTAACATTTGTGCTCTTGTAAGCACTGTTTTTGCATTATCGAATGTTGTTTTTTCCATCGCTGTATTGTAATCCATCCATGTATAATCTAGATGTTCATGTGATATTTCAACTTCTTTAGTTTTTGTTTCAGCCAAAAAAAACACAACTTTTTTTTGAACTAATTCTCCTTGAAATTGAAAATTATACTCAATCCATTCTTCAAAGTTTTCTAAAAACATGATATTTGTAATACCTGTTTCTTCTTTTGTTTCTCTAACTGCAGTTTCATGAGTTGATTCATCTTTTTCCATTTTTCCTTTAACAAAATCCCAGTGTCCAGAAGGATAACGTAATAATAAAAATAGATTTTTTGAATTCTCTTTTCTAAAAATTACAATCCCTGCAGATGTTTCTTCAATCATTTTCCTAACCTTCTTTTCCTTTCTTGAAAAGTTCTAATGGCTCTCATCAAATCAATCTTTCTAAATTCTGGCCAAAAAATATCCATAAACACAAGTTCACTATATGCACTTTGCCACATCAAAAAACCACTTAATCTCTTTTCCCCCGATGTCCGTAAAATCATATCTGGAGATGATTGTGGCAAATATGATGTATATAGATTTGATTCAATCTCTTTTTTGTTAATATCCTCCACATTTAGTATTCCGTTTTTTATTTTTTCTCCAATTTTTTTTACAGCATCTACTAATTCGTATTGACCTCCATATGCTAATGCAATATTGAGAAAATGATTATCATAATTTTTTGTTGTTTCATCTAATCGTTTCAAAATTTCTTTTATCGATTCTGGTAGTGATTCAATCCTGCCAATCCCTGTCACTCTCATTTTACATCTGTGAATCCTAGGGTCATTATACAATTTTTCTAGTCTTATTCGAATTAATTCATAAAGATGTTCTAATTCTTCATCATTTCTATTCATATTTTCTGCTGATAGTGCATACAATGTTACAATTTTGATATCTAATTCCTCACACCAATCAAGAAGATTTTCAACAGCGTCTGCACCTTTCCAATGTCCTTTTTTTGCTATAGAGAGATGTTTTTTTGCCCATCTTCGATTCCCATCTAAAATTAGGGCTACGTGATTTGGAATATCCCCATCTTGGATCTCATTTTCTAATCTTCTTCCGTAAATTTTGTACAGTCCTGATAGTTGGAAAACTACATCTCTAAATTTACTAATTTCTAATCACCCTTTGATGATTAATTGTTTCTTGAAGATATCAGTGTTTTTCAAAAATTTGTTAAAGTTTTGAGATGATGGTCAATTTAATCTGAAATCATCTCATGATCTTTACTTTTTCTATATTTTTTGAAGAGAATTGTGGCTGAAATTAAAGTTGCAGATAATCCTCCTAACAATGGTGGAATTAAAGTAAATGAACTTTCATCATGAACCATTAAATTGGTAAATTGTAAAACAATTGGGAATAATGAAATTAAAACAATAATTCTCAAAATATCACTAATTTGTCTATGAATTCCTCCAATCCAATTACTAAGTAATATTCCTGCGAATATTGCTCCTAAACCCATCCATAATATTGGTAAAGCTCCTGCAACAAATTGACCAATAATTATTTTGTCTGTTATTTTCTCAGCAATTTCTATATTTGATTCCATTAATTCTGGATCTACGGCACCAACTCCAGCTGGTACTGATGAGAGAATAAGCAATACTCCTGTAACCATTGTAAACATTCTGATGAAACCCATTGGTGTTGGTTTTGACCAACTTGACCAAACTTTGTCTATATCAAATGCTCTAATCAAAAATGCTCCTCCTAGAATACTTACAAGAACTGCAAAAATTTCTGTTGTAAGCTCAAAGATACTTGCAATTCCTCCAATTAACAAAAGTATTCCTGGTACTCCTAAGAAAAATTTTGAATATCTTGAATCATATGCAATCATTTTTAGATATTTTCCAAAAACTGCATAGGAGTACTCTACACTTCTACTTACTTTCATTACAACCCGTTGAACTGAAACTACTGGCAAGACATTTTGAATTACTGGAATAACACTTTCATCATCTTCTCCATCAGAAACAATTACTGCGCCATTGGCAGGAAAAACTTCTAATACTTTTCTAGTTTCTGAAAGAATTTTTTCATCTGCTTGTACCCCTCTATTTTTAACTCCTGCAATTGTAATTACTTCAACTTGATACCCTTTACTGACTAAATCTTCATATGTTTTAATTGCTGAAAAAATAGAATTTGAATCTGCATCTTCAGGATCTTCTAATGCTAATCTCTGTGCTGCCTCAATACATGCATCTCTACCTATGACAGGCGTTTTGATTCCTGCCTTTTCTCCTACATCGTTATCTCTATCAACACAAATGACAAGTAATTTGTTTGCAGTAGATGCATTGACATCTTTTTCAACCTTACCTGAATGTTGTGACATTCTATTTTTATCACTTAATTGCTTTTTAACGATTTCCAACAACTATGATTCGTAAAATTTGGTTTTGAGGCTAATTTGGTCTTGTTTGATCTGAAATTTTAATAAATTCCTTGAATTCATCTTTTAATGTTTCAATTTTCTGTATTTGTTCTGTTAATTTTTCTTGTGAACTCTCTATTTCAATCAAATTTGCTAAAACTTTAGTCTCTCCAATATACACATTGAATTTTTTCATTGCATCCATGTAACTAATGTAACTATCTTGCCATTCTTCAGGTGGTTTTGATGTTACAAATTCACTGATTTGTGCGGTGACTTGTGACGATGTTACTTCAACTACTGAATTGTAATCTTTTGGAGAAATCTCATCGTTTAGAAGATTTTGATATTCCATCTCAATTGATTCTTGCAATACCTCGTGAATATTTTTTACTCCATCAATATACCCTCCATAATCTGACACTACAAATGTTGTTTCACTATTTTCTGGAACCATCCATAAGAGAAAACTTGCACCAGTTATTGCAGCTAGAATAATTATTGTTACAGTTATTCCTTTTTTTGATGCCATTTCATTGTGTTAGAATTAAGGCGTTTATAACTGATAATTTTTCTAATAATTTTCAATTTTTTGAAAAATCATATAAAAAATCTTTTGGATTAAGTATTAAATGAAATATTTTTGAAAAATATTTATAAAATTTGAAATTTTTATGAATTTTTATTTTTTTACGCGTAAAAAAATTTACGCGTATCTAGTCTATAGTTAATTAAATTTCACAGCCTCTTCCTAAATACAACTAAGTTTGACAAATTCTAGAATGGTAACAGCATATTGCGTAAAATGCAGAGAAAAAAGGGACATTAAAGATCCTAAAGAAACTAAATTAAAAAATGGACGTCCTGCCGTAAAAGGTACATGTCCAACATGTGGAACTAACGTATTCCGTATTGGTGCAATGCCAAAAGAATAATCTTAGGAAAAAGTCCACACGACTTCTCTTTTTCAAAACCCATATAGGGTCTAGCCTATACTATTTTTCAGTGACTAAAACAGACTATGAAAATTTACTTAAACGAATTGAAGATAAGTTAGGTGATCCAAACAAAGAAACTTCTGAACGATTTGAACTTCCTATTGTAGATGTAATGTGGGAGGGTCAAAAGACATTCTTACGTAATTTTTCAGAATTCCCAAAGAAACTCCGTAGAGATCCTGATAAAGTTCTACAGTACCTCTCAAAAGAATTTGCTGTTCCTGCTGAGCAACTTGGTGATAAGGCCATGTTTGTAGGAAGAAGGGCTCCTGATGATTTTACAAGACTGTTTCAAATTTATGTTAAAGACTATTTAGAATGTCCTACATGTAAAAGTCCTGATACAAAAATACTAAAAGAAAACAGAATTTCATTTTTGATTTGTGAAGCATGTGGTGCTAAATCAACTTTGAAAGGTAAATATGCATAATGCAATTTTCTGTAAAAGTTATTAATTATCAAAATAGTACAACACTCAATATTTGCGATACTGAACTATTGGGGAAAAAAATTGTTCAGGATGATTTAACAATGAAAATCACTGAAAATTATTACGGTGAAAAATTTGTTGAAGAAGAAGAAGCAAAAACACTGTTACAAAATTCATCTATAATTAACATGGTTGGTACAAAAACAATTTCTTTATCTATCGCATTAGGAATTGGTTCTGAAGATGGGATTAAAATGATATCTGGTGTTCCTTTTTTACTAATTTTTAAAACATAATATGTTCTCATTTTTTTCTAATTTTTTATCCGAACAGAAATCAATTTTATTTAGTATGGAGAATATTATTTAATGACTGATATAATTAGCAAAAAATTAGAATCTAAAATTGATAATAAGTTAAATTCAAAATCAAAACGAAAACATTTGGAAGATGGTTTTAAAAAAGGGAAAGTTGTCAATGAAGTTTTAGATAAACCTACTGTGATGACTCTTTACAAAATGATAAAAGATCATATTATTTCATATGTGAACGGAGCTGTTAGTGCAGGTAAAGAATCTGTTCTTTTTTGGGGTGTTGATGAAAACGATGTTAGTGTTGCTTTGAAAATTTATTTGGTAAGTACTTCGAATTTTAAAAAACGTGAACCGTATATTTTGGGTGATCCTAGATTTTCTCATTTGAAAAAAGGTACAAAAAATTTAGTTTATCTTTGGGCAAAAAAAGAATTTCGTAATTTAACTCAATGTTATGATGCTGGAATTCCCGTTCCAAATCCTCGAAGTGTATCCAATAATGTGCTTGCAATGGATTTTGTAGGCATAAATGGTTCCCCTTCAAAACAATTACTAAATTCAAAAGTTACTGAAAATGATTATACTCAAGCAATTTCAATAATTAAAGACATGTATCATAAAGCAAAATTAGTTCATGGTGATTTTTCTGAATACAATATTTTCAAAACAACTGATGGTTTGATCGTTTTTGATTTGGGTTCTGCAGTTGATCTACGCCATCCTAATTCTATCGAGTTTCTTAAAAGAGATATTAGTAACATTACGAAATTCTTTAACAAAAGAGGTATTCAAGTTGAAGATCCAGAAACATTATTTGAGGAAATTACTAAATGAGTTTTGAAAAATTAATTCGTATTCCTAATGATCGAATTGCTGTTTTAATTGGAAAATCTGGCAGCGTCAAATTTAAAATTGAACAATCTTGTCACATTTCTTTAGACATTGACGGAGAAACTGGTGAAATTTTAATAAAATCTACTGGTAATGTTGAAAAAATTGAACCTTTCAAAGCAATGGAAATTGTTACAGCAATCGGTAGGGGTTTTTCACCTGAAAATGCTATGACTTTGTTACATGGTGAAAATACATTACATGTAATTGATCTTAGAGAATTTGCTGGAAAATCTAACGCAAACATTGAAAGGATAAAAGGGAGAATTATTGGAGAAAGCGGTAGAGCAAGACGAAATATGGAAAATCTAACTAGTACTCATATCTCAGTTTATGGGAAAACTGTTTCAATAATTGGTGATTCTAGCAAATTACGATTAGCTGTTGATGCAATATCTGCAATTTCTAGCGGTGGAATGCATGGTGCAGTTTATGATAAACTAGAAGCTGCAAATAGAAAAACAAAGCAAGAAAAAATGCAATTATGGGAAAATCAAGATGTCTTCTATTAAAGAAAAATTTAATCAAATTTCACCCAGTGAATTTTTCTACAGCAATAGAGATTTAGCCGGATTTAGTAATCCCACACGTTCTTTGTATACTGCAGTAAGAGAATTTGTTGAAAATGCGTTAGATGCATGTGATCAAAAAGGCATCTTGCCTGATGTTCATTTAACAATCAAGGCTGTTGATCCTGAAAAATCTGACCCGAAACCTTACATTTTGACTGTAAAAGATAATGGTCCTGGAATTGATGCTGAACATATTCCTTTGGCATTTGGAACTGTTCTGTATGGTTCAAAATTTGGTCTAAAACAAGCGAGAGGGATGTTTGGACTAGGTGCAACTATGGCAATTCTATATGGTCAAATTACTACAAACAAACCTGTAATTGTTAAAAGCTCTGTTGATGGGAAGATTCAAAATCAATTTGAAATATTATTAGATATTCAAAAAAATAAACCTGTCATCGTCAAGCATACAACAAAAGAAATTTCAAAAAAAGGACTCAGTGTTAGTATTTGTTTAGAAGGTGATTATTCTAAAGCAGGAAACAAAATTAGAGATTATGTTTATGAAACTTCTTTGATTACTCCTTATGCTTCAATAACTTTTGATGATCCTAAAGGACAAAAATTTAGTAACCCTAGATTTGTAAAAGACATCCCTGCTCCTCCGACAATAATTAAGCCACATCCTCATGGAATTGATGTTGAACGTATTAGACGAATGATTGTTGAATCCCAATTTGAAATTCCAACAATTGATGATGCAATGATTGAAAAATTAAGGAAAGATTTAGTTTTATCTAAAAAAAATCTTAGTTTCACTTCAATTATGGATAAAGCAAAGAAAAAATGGAAAAATCTACCACGACAAGTCAGAGTTGTAATTGCTTTGATGTCATTTTTAAAAATGGATTTTGAAAAACTACGTAAAATTAGAATTGAAGATATTGACATGCCAAACAAAAAATTGTTTTATTGGGATTTTGGTGATTCCCAATCAAAATCAGTTGATATGGATCCTGAAAGTCAATATTACAAACAACTGACAAATACTGTTCAAGGTGAACCACTTACTACATTTTTAACTAAAAGATTTCAACGGATAGGCCCAACAACTGCAGTTAAATTCGCAAAATTTGCAAAATTTAAACCTGAAAAAAGAATGGGAACTTTGACAAATCAAGAACTTGTCAATCTTAGTGACTCCCTTCAAAAATTTGAAGATTTTATGGCTCCTGATTCTAGTTGTCTGGCACCATTGGGGGCAGAACCTTTAGAAAAAGGAATTAAAAAATTCTTCAATCCTGATTTTACTGCTGTAGTACAACGCCCTGCATCTGCATATTCTGGATTTCCTTTCATTATTGAAATGGGAATAGCTTTTGGAGGTGACATAAAATCTGGCGGACCTCATGTTTATCGATATGCCAATAGAATTCCTCTACTTTATGATGAGGGAAGTGATGTAGTTCTTAAAGTTGTAAATGATACTGATTGGGGAAGATACAAGGTTAAAGGTGAACCTCCATTCATTATTGTATCTCATATTTGTTCAACTAGAATTCCTTACAAAACTGCAGGAAAAGAAAATGTTGCCGATAGACAAGAAATTGAACGTGAGTTAAGATTGGCATTACAATTTTTATCAAGAAAATTAGCATCGTTTATGTCAAAACGAGGTCAAGCTGAAATGGCAAAAAAAAGAGCAAACTTATACGCAAAATATCTTCCATTAATTGCAGAATTTTGTACAGAACTTGCTGGCAAGAAAAAAGCCCCCAACTTCCAAAAAATCTTGGATGTAGAAAAAACATCTCAACCAAAATTAGTACAGGAGGAAAATGAAATTGAAAACAAGTAAATCCAAACAACGAAGCAAAAAAGCTGAAGATAAGCAAAAGACTATTCTTGAGATGTTAAAAAGTCATGGAGCAAAAGTTTACAATGATTTGAATGATGGTCAATTTCCAAAATTCTCAATTCCTAGTAGATCTGTGAGTAACATTGTTTATGACAAAAAACTTAGACAATACATTCTTGGTACCAATTCTGCTTTAAGGAGTTCAAAAAATTCTGCCCAATTGAGATCTTTTACACAATTAATGTGGCTTGCATTTTTTGCAAACAGATTAACACATGAGAAAAAATCATCTACTTTAAGAGATGTTTATTATTCGTCTCAGGCTTTCGCTGTAGAGTTTGATGATCAATCTGAATCTGATAATATTATTGTAGATTTGGAAGCAGTTACTTCCAGACCTCGAGAAGATTTTCATATTTTTCCTGAAGAACGAAGTTCAATTTTTGGTGATTTGAATATAGAGTATACTATTCCAGGTTATGAAGGAAAGACGATGAATCTATCTAATCATCCTGATGGTTATTCAATTGGGCCTAGTTTGACTACTGCTGAATTAGTTGACACTAGTGCAGAAATTGTTATTGCAATTGAAAAAGGTGGTCTTTTTACACGATTTGTTGAGGAGCAGATTGATAAAAAATTCAAATCTATAATTATCAATACCGGTGGACAAGCTCCTCGTTCAACAAGAACTTTGTTGAAAAGACTTCATGATGAAATGAAACTTCCTGTTATTGTTTTGACAGATGGTGATGTGTATGGAGAACATATTGCAATGGTAATTAAATCTGGTTCCGCCAACGCTGCACATTTAAGAGAATTAACTGTTCCTGATGCAAAATGGGTTGGGGTTTGGGCAACTGATATTGAAAAATATAATTTACCTACTATCCCAATGACTGAATCTGATATCAAGAGATGTTATGATCTTCAAAAGGATCCTAGATATCAAGATGGAATTTGGAAAAAAGAATTAGATGTATTTTTGAGAATTAAAAGAAAAGCAGAATTGGAAGCATTTTCAAAATATGGTCTTACGAATATTACTGATAAATATTTGCCGCAAAAATTAGAATTAGCAAAAAGTCTTTAATTATTTTATTCTTAGTGTTAATACGCCATTTCTATACTTAAAATCGAATATTTGCATATTGATTGCATTTTCAATTGGAATTTCTTTTGAAAATCCCATAGTTCCACGAATGTAGAGTACTCCCTCAACTAATCTTACTGCTATTTTGTCTTCAGGACCTGGAACTTCTGCCACAAAAACATATTCTCCTTCATCTTTGATAAGATCATATACCCAATTCTTTGTTTCTTGTTCTCTAGATTTTGTGTATGTTGGTTTTTGTTCTTTTGCAATTTTCTTTAGAACTTTAACCCAGTAAATCATTGTAATTGCTGCAGCACCAATTAAAATGAAACTCACAAAACCTGAATCTGCTCTTTGTGTCATCATGTATATTATTCCTAAAAATAGAATGACAACAATTGGAATTACAAAATTTAATGATTTTTCATTTGAATATGTTCCCTTATAGCTTGCCAAACAGTGTAAATTTTGATTTACCAAATATAAAGTATCTTTGGAATTGACCATCTTTCCAAGTTTTCATTCTAATCTCTTTTGGTATTTGTAGTCACTTGAATGATTTTAATGATTTTTTGTTTAAAAACACAGATTTTTTTATATCAAATAATATCCCTATAGATCATGTTTTATTGAATCAAAAATTATTTTAAAAATATGGATTTGATTAAACTTGAACAAAATCTAGTTACTGAGCTAAAACTAAATCCTATTAATGCTAAAGTGTATTTGCTTGTCACTTGTTTTGGAAAGATGTCTGCAACTATGATTTCAGAAAAATTAAAAATTTCTCAAGATGATGCTCAAAAAGCATCTAAAGATCTTATGACTTTGGGTGCTTTCATAGATATAACCGAAACTGAATTTGAAGCAATGCATCCTAGATTTACTGCAGTTAACATGTACCGACGAATGTGTGAGAGAGAAAATATTGAGTTTAAGAGAAATAAAATTGTCGATAGTATAGGGGTATTTTTAGAAAAATCCTACGAAGATGCAAGAACTAAATAATGCTAAAATTGAAAAACAGCATTGAATATTGATACTGAAACTTGTAAACACCAACCTGTCTATTTTGGTGTAGTAAATATCAACATAGATGAAAGAACAATTGGTTCAGTTGATGTATGGCGATGTGGTGTTTGCAAGAAACGTTTTTGTGAGGAAAAACAACTTGGAATTGAAGAATTAGCTGATCTTGTAGGTATGCCAAAAATTGATGCTGATGCGAAATGGGCAGTAAGTGTTTGTAAATTACAACAAGGGAAATACAAATGGAAATTAGTTAGACTAAAAGAAAATGGTGAAATTAAACATGAGTGTTTGGATGAGCAGATTGTTTCCTTAAAAACAAATGATTTTAAAATTGAGGATGATGAACATTGGAGCTTTTTGATTGATGATAATGTTAACAAATCTGTAGAGATTTAGTCTCTAAAATGGATCTTAAAGTTCACATAAATAATATTCATGGCAGTCAGATGGCTGCAAAAATTACTGGTAAGTTCACTTTAGATGAAAATGATTTTCGTTTTACTGCTATTGCATTTGGTAGAATTGGAGGACAAAATGTTGGTGCAAAAATTTCTAAAACCACTGAAAAAGAATTAGAAAAATTGGGATATAATGTTGATGAGGTAATTATGACTCTGCAAAGCAATTTACTTCAAGGTGATTTAACAATCCCTGAAGGGTTAAAAAAAGAATCATTTGTTGATGATTAAAACTCTGCCTCTTCTAGCGCTTTAGCACAAGAACAACTTCTGGTTTTGGGAATTTTATCAATTAATTCTGTTAAAACTTTTTTTGTTTTTTCTACATTTTTTGAAAGTGTTTCTAACACTTCTTTTGCCGTAACTGGCTTATCTGCCCATACATCATAATCTGTAACCGTTGAAATTGATGCATAACACATTTGTGCTTCTCTTGCTAGTTGACATTCTGGAACAAGTGTCATTCCAATAATGTCTGCACCTGTAGTTCTATAGAATTTTGATTCAGCTTTTGTTGAAAAACGTGGTCCCTCAATGCAGACATATGTACAATCTTTGTGTATTTCCATGTCTTGATTATCTGTTACTTTGAGAATGGATGATTGTAATTCAGGACAAAAAGGATCAGCTACTGAAATATGTATTACTTTACCGTCTTCTGAAAATGAACCATCCCTTGACTTTGTGAAATCTAAAAATTGTGACGGTAAAGCAAAATGACCAGGTGCTAATTCTTCTTTTAGACTTCCAACTGCAGATGGTGCAATTATTCTTATTACTCCTAGTTCTTTAAATGCCCAAATATTTGCCTTAAAATTAATCATATGTGGTGGAATTGTATGTTTTTTTCCGTGTCTTGGAAGAAAAGCAATTTTTCTTCCTTTGAAAACTCCAACTGTAATTGTGTCTGATGGCTTTCCATACGGAGTATCTATATCGATTTCTTGAGCATTTTCAAGTAATCCTGAATCATAAATACCAGTACCTCCAAAAATTCCTATTTCTACATCTTTTTCCATTAGTATTTCACCAATGATTTACAATTGTATTTGCTAATTCCTTTAATCCCATCCAATCCTGTTAGTTCAATGATAAATGCAAAACCTATAATTTTGCCACCTACTTTTTCAATTAATTTTGCTGATGCTTTTGCTGTACCTCCTGTTGCAAGTAAATCATCACAAATGAGAATTTTTTGTCCTTCTTTGATGATATCTTTTTGTATTTCTATTGTATCTTTACCATACTCAATTGTGTATGACAATTTTGTTGTTTTTCCAGGTAATTTTCCTGCTTTTCTTATCATTATCATTCCTTTATTGTATCTTGATGCTAAGATGCTTGCAAGAATGAATCCTCTAGATTCAATTCCTGCAAAAACATCGACATCTTTTGGATGGAAATATTTTGAAAATTCATCTGCAACGAATGATAATGCTGAAGGATCTTTTAAAATTGGACTAAAATCTCTAAATAAAATGCCTTTTTTTGGAAAATTTGGATATTCTGTTATTTTTTCTTTAAGATTCATGTTTAACTAAATTTTTTGGTAAAATAAAATTGTTTGAAATTATATTATTTCAAAAGTAATTTGTGTAGAATTAAATGCATCAGTAACGATTATTGTGTATTCTCCAGATTCCATATCTTTAGGAATTGACCATGGTAAACTGATATTTCCTTGGTCTGATGCTAAAGATGTGAAGGAATCTAATACTTCGCCATTATCTGTTAAAATTTTTACTGTAACATTTTGTTGAGCACCACTTACATTGACTGTAATTGTTTTAATTTCGCTATTAATTTCTGTTCCTTCAGCAATTGATAGAGTCATTCCCTCTTCAATTGTTGATAAAACTTCAAATTCTACAGAATTTGAGGTAGTTCCACTTCTAACAATGATTTTCCATGTTCCTTGTTTTGCATCTGCTGGAATTTTAAATGAATTCTCTGAAATTCTTCCATTTTTATCTGAAAACGTATGTTTCTCTCTGATTATATTTCCATCTGGATCCATCAAAGAAATTATCAGAATGCTATTTTTTGTTGCATCCCCCAAAAGTACCATTGAATCTCCTGCGAGATAAGTTGATTTTGTAGCATTGATTGTAATTGTTCCTGCACCTACTTGCAATCCTACTGTGAATGTTTTGGTATCTTGTTCACTTCCTTTACTAACAACTGCGGTATATACTCCAGATGTATAATCTGTCAAATCTAATTGGTATACTCCTCTATTATCCTGCTGTAATGTAATTGGGACTATTTCTCCTAATTGGTTGTTTTGAGGATCAATTATCAGAAAATTAACTGTCTCTAATGCTTTTCCTGAAAAAACGATTTTAGCATTTTCACCTGTTTTGTAATTAAGTTTATCCAATTCTAAAAGTAGTGGAATAACTGGTGATTGCCCTAATCCTACAAAAATCAACTCTTCATTTTTTTCTTGAGTTGCAATAATTGTATATGTTCCTTTAGTTGATGTTTGTTCTGTTTGATATTCAAATTCCACAAATCCCAATTCATTTACTTGAATACTTTTTGATAAAACTTCGTCACCTGATGGTTCTTTAATGCTGATTTCAATTACTTTATTTGGTAATGCAGTACCGCTAAATTTCATTATTTCTCCTTGATTGAATTTTAAATTAGATGGTGTTATTGCGATAATTTTATCTGAATTTATTGATAA
>CAZEFL010000003.1:24904-28900 GCA_964511485.1 uncultured Nitrosopumilaceae archaeon | reverse complement strand
TGAATTTTAAATTAGATGGTGTTATTGCGATAATTTTATCTGAATTTATTGATAAATTTCTTATTACATTATTTTCTCCGTCTGAAACTGTTATACTATAACCTCCGATAATTGTATCAAATGGAATTTTAATTGATTGTTCAAACTTCCATTTTCCTTGATTATCTACTTCAACAGTTCCTGAATTGATGATATTTTTTTCAGAATCAGAAATTTCTAATGTTACTGTATTATTTGGTTGTGCTGTTCCAAAAATATCTAAGAAATTACCTATTTGAATTGTCTCTGGATAGTCTTGAATTACCAACTTTGCTTTTTCTGTAGATTCATCAGATATTTTCCCGATTATGAGATTGATTTTTTCTTCATCACCTGACTTATCTTTAATTTTTAAATCAACAGTTCCACTTTTCTGGTTACTTGGAATTTTCATTGTTGTAATAAAATGACCATCACTATCAGTGACAAAACTACCTATTTTTCTAGTATCGATAGACACATCAAATTCTTGAGTTGCTTCGAATTTTTCCCCTATAATCCTAAATGTAGACCCAATATTGGGGTTTTCTGGAATGGTTCTAAATGTAGGCTCTGTGAAGGCTCCTGTCCCTGATGTTGATACTTTGGGAATATCTTTTGAGAGAACTTTCCCAATACCCATCTGCTTATCTTCTTTGTCTAATGCTTTCCAATTAATTCCAGAATTTGCTTTATCTGTTTTTATTCCAAATTTTACAGATTCTCCTGGTTTGATTTTTTCAGATGATTTAAAAATAATAACCCCTAGAGGTGTTTTTTCTCCTATCCATCCTTTTTCTGTTTTAAAAGATTTGAAATTATAATCACTTCCTGCCCAAATTTTAAAAGTATTGATATTTTCTTTTGAATTGTTTGTAACTTGAATTATTGCAGTTTCTTCAAATGCGACACTTTTGACACTGATTTCTGCAGCATATACATCTGATGGAATCATTATAAAAATAATTGAAAATAAAACTATTGATGAGATAAAAATTCCTCTTGTTAATGATTTGTTCATTTAATGTTTCCCTCTGATGCTTTTCCATGTTGTTTATTTTTTAATTTAGTGTTTATCATGAGAAATCTTCTTAAATCTTAGGCTTTGGCTTTTTGAAATTTGTCTAAATCTGTTTTTGTTGTTACATTCTGATATTGTCTAATCCTTTCAGCAATTAGTCTGTATAGTGAGCGGAATTGATCTTTAGTTTTATCTGAGAGAAAATTAGTTTCTCCAAGTGAAATTTTTTCACAAATATATCTGGTAATTTCTTCGTTATTGAATTCTCCCCAATCTTCATTACTATGTTCTTGCCAAATTTTTCTCAACTTTTCTAGATTTCCCTTTCCTTCTTTGGATTCAATTTCTTCAGGTGTAATATTTGAGAATCCTTCATGTCTTAATTTTATTTCATAAGTCTGATTTACTGGATGCAAATAATCTTCAAGAACAATATAGTCTTCAATTGATTCTAATTTTTTCCCTTCTCTTTCAAAAAATATTATCTGAACTGATGAAAATTCATTTGATGCTAATTGAGATGAAATTTGTCTTGATTCTTCAGTATTATCTAACAAAACAAATGTTCTATATCCGTGATTTCTATAAAAAATAGCTAAAGGCAAAACTGAATTTTTGTTATATGCTGCAATCACATTTAGTGGATTCATTGAGATGTTAGGATCTTGCAAGAATTTATCAAATGCATTAAGATACATTGAATCTGACATTGTCTCTACAATAATTATTGGTCTGGAATTTGTACCAATTTCTCTATCTACAATAGACTCTACCTGTCCTCTGGATAATCCATATAAAATTGGGGTCAAAGTTTTATCATCTGCATTCCAGTAATCGTAAAAAATCCTACTCAGATGTTTTCTTTTGTCTAATTCTACCACGAGCAAACTACCCGGTGTATAATCAAATATCATAAATGGTGAATGTGTTGCATACAAAACTTGATTTGAACCTGCTAAGTTTCTTAACAAATCTGAAATTCCCATTTGCTGTGTTGGATGAAGATTTCTTGCAGGTTCATCTAATAGTAGTATTGCTTCTTTTAATTCAGCTCTTTGTGTTTCAGCTGCAAAATTTACAATAAAAGAAAATGTCCATTTGAAACCTTCTGCCCTTCTGTTCAGTAATCCTGTGTTTGTAACTGTCCCATCTTTGTGAACATCTGAAATAACTACACTCATTATATTGCCTGGATTGTATCTCAAGTCTACGTGAATTGGATCCCCTTTCCATGCTGGATTTAGTTTTGAGGTTAATCTGTTACTGGCGGCATTTAATAATTTGATAGATTTTGATGGACTATTTTTTACCTCGTCTAATTCTTTCAAATCTAGTTCTGCCAGATAAAATAAATTTCTTACAGTTTCTGCTTTGTCAAATTCTTCAATAAATTCTATTGATTCAGTTCTCTCACGACTTTCTTCCTTTAGATATTCATTGAGATTGATGTTGCCATAGATTTTTTTGTAATCTGAAAAATAAACAAATCTTGGGTGTAATTCAGATGCAATAAAATTTTGTAATGCTGTTCTTTGACTTTCCCCACTGAGAAGATTTGAGAATTGATTTTCTGGTTTTTCATAAATTTTTTCCCACTCTTCAATTATTTGAGGTTCTTGAATTGCAATTACATGAAATTGATTACTGAATTCTGCCATTCCACTATCAAATATTTCTTGATTTTTTGGAACTGCTTCATCAAAAAATGTAGTATCTACATGAATTCTGAGATGATTTGGAATGGTATCTAAAAATTCAATTATCTGTTTTGAGAAATTTTCCCATGAGTTAAGTTCTCTATTGTCGCTTTCTCCAAATTCTATATCTTCAAATTCATACTGAACTTTTTGATCCTGATTTGTTCTAAATAATTTTATTTTTTTTATTTCTGGTAAATTAGGAAATTTTTCTTTGATTATGCTAATTTCATGTTGACTAAGATCAAAATCTCCTTCTGCAAGATTAATTTTATTTTTAAGTTCCTCATTCATTTCATCACACAAGTCTAACTCTGAAACAATTTCATCCTTATTCAGCAATGTTAATGCTTGAAGAATTGTTGTTTTACCGCTCTCGTTTCGTCCAACAAATGCTGCTAAATCCCCCACCGTTATCTCTCCTGAGTCATGAATACAACGATATGCCCTTACTCTAAATTTTCTAAGTCGCATCTAGCGATATTTAGCTGGCTACGATTTAACTCATTCGTCAGACTGATATTTCAAATTTTGCTAAATAGATATAAGGGAATCACAGATTTTAAAACGAATTGATATCTAAGAACTTTCTTGTAATTTTTGTATTTCCTATTTTTATCACTGTGATTTTTGGTTCAGTAGTAATGTTCAATATTCTTCAAGAGCCTGATAGAGAATTAAATTTATGGCCAATGTCTGAAAAATCCCATGATTCCATTAGCATTATTGGTTTATCAAAGCAATATTCTGTTTCTGAGCCCATATCTATCCAAATCAAAGTAAAAGGCTCATCGCTTAATTGCGGAGATCTCTATATTACAATCAATTCCTCAGGAAAAAGTGATGTAATTACTCAAGGTGGCTTTTTTGAACAATGTTTTTCATCTAATGTAAAATTGCTTCCTATAAACGACAAATTTTCTCATACTATTGATATCCCTGGTTCTTATGAAATAGACGCTGTAATGGTTTTAAAAGAATCAAGCATTTCAACCCAAGGAGTATTTACTGTTAAATAGGAATGAATTATTGAATGATAAATAAGAAACAAAAATTTAATGGTGTGATGATTTAATGACTACAAAAAAAAACTCTCTAATTGATGAAGCAAAAAAAATCCAAGCTGAGCTTGATGAATTAAAAAAGAGAAAGAGAATTTTAGATTCTAATAAACCTACAAAGAAACCAGCAGCAAAGAAAGAAGCTAAACCTACAAAGAAACCAGCAGCAAAGAAAGAAGCTAAACCTACAAAGAAACCA
>CAZEFL010000003.1:21097-24804 GCA_964511485.1 uncultured Nitrosopumilaceae archaeon | reverse complement strand
TAAACCTACAAAGAAACCAGCAGCAAAGAAAGAAGCTAAACCTACAAAGAAACCAGCAGCAAAGAAAGAAGCTAAACCAGTAAAAGTAAAAAAATTAACTAAAAAAGAATTAGAAGAAGCTAAAAAAGAAGCTGAACGAACATTTGAAGAAGAACTAGAAGAACAACTTTCAGATGAAGAAATTGAAAATTTCCAAATCGAAAAAGTTGACATGGAAAGACTCACAAACAAAGTTTGTGATATTTTGGCAGAGCGTGAATCTGATGGAATGCTTCAAAGTGAATTGTGGAAAAAACTTAAACTTACAAACCCTGTTGGTTCTAGATTAGCATTAAAACTTGAAAGAATGGGAACCATTACTCGAGAAAAACTTCTTGAGAATAATAGATGGACTTACAAATTAATTTTAAAGAAAACCCCTATCAGTACTCTCTCAATTGAAAATGCACCATGTTTGGTTTGTACTGTTGAGCAGAAATGTTCCATCGATGGAGAAATAAGTCCTAAAAGTTGTCAATTCATTGAAGACTGGGTAATTGCTGAATTGAAAAAACCTACGAAGGCTAAATGAAATTAATAGATGCTAGAAAAGATCATTATAGAAAATTAGCTCATGAACAAGGTTTTCGTAGTAGAGCTGCATACAAACTCAAAGAATTGAATCAGTCTTATAGAATTATTGGGCCTGGATTCAACGTTTTGGATCTTGGTTGTGCCCCTGGTGGTTGGACTCAGATGGCTGTAAAATTAACTGGAAATCAAGGTAAAGTGATGGGTATTGATTTGTCTTATGTTGAAGAGATTCCTGGAGCTTATTTGATTAGAGAAAATATAGAGGATGAACACGTAATTGATGAAATAATTTCATATTTTGGGCGTAAAATCAATGCTGTAATCTGTGATCTTTCTCCTAAGGTGAGTGGAAATTGGTCAGTTGATCATGCTAAACAAATCTCATTAAATTATGATTGTGTCAAAATCATGGACCAAGTTTTATCAAATAAAGGAAATGCTGTCTTCAAAGTATTTGATGGGGAATATTCTAAGGAATTTTCTGATTATGTAAAGAAAAAATTTGCTAGAATAAATCTTACAAAACCTAAAGCTAGTAGAAAACAAAGTAGCGAACTTTATTGTGTTTGTTTAGGTTTTATTGGATAGATTCAAAAATTTCAATTATTTCATTAATTGTTGCATTTGTTCTAAATCCTGTTGGACTGAATGCGGTCACACTTGCTACAAAATTGTTTTCTTGTAGCTTTGAAATAACATTTTCTAATTTTGGAGGTGATGATTTTATTCTTGATGCAATTTCATCTAATGTAAAATAAGTTGCAGGCATTTCGACTTCTTCTAAACATTTGGTAATAATTTTTTCACACATTTTGTCTATTTTGAAATTTGATGTTTCTATTAACATGTTTTCAACAAATTCTTTATCAAAAATTTTTCCAATCCATAATGGCCCTGCAATACTTATTTTTGATTTACATAGTGAACATTCTTGTTCTTGTTCTATTGATGTTTTTCTGTTGCCACAATTTTTACAATGTAAAATATATCCAATATTTTCTTGTTGATCTGGCCTGTTGAGAATTTTAACATATGTTCTATAGTAATGCATTTCACTTTCTACAAACATTGGAATAATTTCAACACCTAATCGTGCTGCTACTATTCTAAGACATCCTAAAACTAACCTTATTGCAATTTCATTTCCATACTCTGTTCTTACTGGGACTCCACCATACTTTCTCTTGCATGCACCTTGAAATAATCCATTTAAAACCTGAAGATCTGTGGCCGCACTGGATAGTATTCCTCCATGCATGGTTGCTCTAATCCCGCAATCAAAAAATGTTGCAGGTGATCCAAATGGATCAATATCAACAATTGAGCCTCTTTCACCCTTTTTTGAATAATTACTTAGAAATCTACATACTTCTTTTTCAGAAAATTCAATATTTTTTATACCATTTAGGTTGGCTGAATATTGTGCAATTTCTAAGGCACTTGGGTTTAGATCATTAATAATTAAATTTTCAATCTTTAATTCATTTGCAACACGTATTCCTCGTGCTCCTATTCCTGATAAGCCCTCCAAGAAAATTTTTGGACCTTGAAATTTTTTTAAAAATGCTGCATATGCTATAACTGAAAAGTCTCTATTCACTTTTGCTCTTGGATTAAAAAATGCTGGTTTTTTTGGTGGCACTTTTTCTGTAATTGATTTTTTTGGTACTAGGAGTTTTGTATCTCCTTCAATAATTTCTTGAAAAGTTTCATCTGGAATTTCCAACTGTTTTTCTGTTTTTTTTAACCCTATAACGGTTTAATACTTGTGGATAACGACAAAATTTGTGCAAATTTGTGGAATAGATGATGCAGGACGTGGTCCTATGTTGGGACCATTAGTTATAGCTGGAATTTCTTTGGATAAAAAAAAATTGAGAAAATTAACCTCATTGGGAGTTAAAGACTCAAAAAAACTTTCTCCAAAACTACGTGAATCTCTTTACAAAAAAATTATTGATATTGTTGATGACTATTATGTTGCAAAAATTTCTCCTAGATCCATTGATGCCAGTGTAAAGAAACACTGTCTAAATGGATTGGAGGCAAAGTATATGGCAAAAATTGTTTCAAAACTAAATCCTGATATTTCATATGTTGATTCATGCGATGTTAATCCCACTAGATTTGGGAAGGAAATTTCTAAATTATCTGATAACCATAAAATAAAATCATATCATCGTGCAGATAGTAGATTTGTTGTAGTATCAGCCGCATCCATTCTTGCTAAAGTGACTCGAGATAGAGCCATTGCAAAATTAAGAAAAGAGCATAATTTGGGTAGTGGTTATCCCTCTGACTCTGTAACTGTGAAATTTGTGACTAAATATTATAAAAAAAATCATGAAATGCCTAGTTTTGTGCGTAAAAGTTGGAAGCCTGTTCAGAGAATCGTAGAAAATAACTAGTTTAGATATTTTGCAATTACCATTGCATGATCTTTGTCATATGGGTGCAAATCTATAGTTTGTAACACGTCAAATTTTTCTCTTAATTTTTCCACTTCTTCCTCAACAATTCTTTTTGGGGCTTTGGTTACATCAATACTTCTTGTTTTGATTACTAGAAAAAAATACCCATCTTTTTTTAGAAACATTTCACAATTCCGTATTGCTATTTCTGTTTGATCTGGTTGTGCAATATCTACATACACTACATCGACTTTTCCAAATACTGAAAAATACTCTTTTGGTTTTCTTGCATCTTGTAAAATTGGAATTACATTTTTCCTGAATCCTGCCACTCTATCTAAAAAATCTCTTGCAACTCTACTTGCATGTTCTACTGCAAAAATTAATCCGCTTGGACCTATGATGTCTGAAATATGACTAACTGTAGTTCCAGTTGATGCTCCTAAATACAATACTTTGGTTTTATTTTCAAAAGGGAAATCTTCTAAATTATTCATTATTGATGCAGCTAGTTTACTTCTAAATGCATCCCATAATCTATACTCTATACCTTTTTTGATGATTAATTTTTCTTTGTAAACTTGATTCCCTGGTACAAAATTTTCAGTTGCTAAATTTTCTTTTCCTTCAAATTTTATCCAAAAATATGATCGATTATCTTCTTCCAAACCTCTTTCTCTTTTTATTTGAATCTGATTTTTCATAATTACTTCTACCACCTTC
>CAZEFL010000003.1:14659-20997 GCA_964511485.1 uncultured Nitrosopumilaceae archaeon | reverse complement strand
CTCGTCTATCATTAAATCTACCACCTTCCCGTCTTCTATCTCCACCTTCTCGTCTATCATTAAATCTACCACCTTCCCGTCTTCTATCTCCACCTTCTCGTCTATCATTAAATCTACCACCTTCCCGTCTTCTATCTCCACCTTCTCGTCTATCATTAAATCTACCACCTTCCCGTCTTCTATCTCCACCTTCTCGTCTATCATTAAATCTACCACCTTCCCGTCTTCTATCTCCACCTTCTCGTCTTCCACCTCTGAAGTTTCCTCCGTCACGCTCAAATGATTGAGGTCTTCTGATATCTTTCTCAGTTGGATTTTCGTATTTCTTACCTATCTCTCCAACCCTTACGTTTAGTTTTTCAAGTAAAGTTTCATTCAATCCTTCACCATAGACATCTACTCTTGCTGCAATTACTGCTTTAGCAGCTACAGCTCTTGCAATTTTTCCTCTTTGCCATCTTGGAGCTGCATGAACCATTGCATGTTGGAATAGTAATCCGTGTTTTGGTGGTTGAGAACCAGTTTTCAATGATCTAAACAATGCTTTCTCTGCACCTAAAACTTGAATTGTACTTGCAGGAAGTGATGCCATTCTTTTGAGGCTTCCAGCTCGTCCTAGAATCCTTGCACCTACTGCAGTTCCAAGAATTGCTGAAAGATTTGGAGCAATTGTTTGCATTTCAGATTCAACATGTTCTTCTAATTTTTTACGTAAATCATGAAAATCTAAAATTTGTTTTGCGATTGATTGTACAATTGATAAATTAACATCTGAGATATCTCCTCCTCTACTTTTTGATGAAATTAATGATAACATTTCAACTTTTGATTCAGGGAATCCTGCATCTTCAAAAGTTTGTTTTGTTAGTGACTCACGTTTTCCTACCATTACAATTTGTGCATATCCGTTAATACTATCAATAATGTTATCTAATTCTGGAAAATGTAATCCGTACCATTCTCTTAATCTTGAACTTAATGCATTTGCTATTTTATCAATTTCATCAAGTGAGTTAATTGCTTGAATAATATGAAGATCTGGACTTTCTGAGACTTCAGTGACTTTTGAAGATGATAAACCCAAAGCAAATTCTCTTAATTTCCCTAATGCATCTTGGGGATTTGAAGCAAAACCAGAATCTACAATTATTTGCGGTTTAGATGCTTGAATACGCTCTAATTTAGAATCATCCATTATTTGACAATCAATATTATTTTTTTTCAAAATTGCAAGTAGTGATTCATCACTTACTGCAAATCCTCTTTGGACTGAAAATAGATAATTAATGAGTTCATTGAGTTTTGCCTCTTTACTTTTAACTAAAAGATATTCTTTAACATTATTCGAAAATGAAAATGCTTTATCTAATTTGTCTTCATTGAAAACTGAGATTCCTAACTCTGTTAAAATTACAGAATACATGACTAGTTGAATCTAAATGACCTTTAAAAAAGGTACTAGAACCACATGAATCAACTATTATATTCTAAATTGAGTTCATTAATTGAAGTGGAACCTAGTCTTGTAACTTCCATAGGTAAAATTCAACTAGAACGACCTGTAATGCTTGCATCTGGAATTTTAGGAATATCTTTGGATGTTTTTAATCGTATTCATCGCTCTGGAGCAGGTGCTGTTGTGACAAAATCACTAAGTACTGAACCTTGGGATGGTTATCCAAATCCAACAATTTTTAGTGTAAATGGAGGTGGTTGGATGAACGCTGTAGGATTGTCAAATCCTGGGGCTCCAAATTTTGCAAAAATGATTGAATCTAATCAAGATGTTCCAATAATTGTAAGTTTGGTGGGTTCAATTCCTGAAGATTTTGAATTAATGATCAAACAATTTGAGAATTGTAAAGTTACGGCATATGAGTTAAATCTCTCTTGTCCTCATGTTGCTAAAGTTGGATTAGAAGTTGGAGATGATCCAGAATTAGTTAAAGAAATTGTAACTACTACTAAAAATTCAACTAACGTTCCTGTTATCGCTAAAGTGGGATTAGGTACAACTCATTATCTAAAAACTGTGGGTACTGCAATCGATTCTGGAATTGATGCAATCACTGCAATTAACACTGTCCGTGCAATGGCAATTGACGTTGAAACACAAAGACCAATTCTTAGTAATAAATTTGGAGGATTATCTGGAACTCCGATAAAACCAATTGCATTAAGATGTGTTTATGAAATTTCTTCTAAATATGATATTCCAATAATTGGTTGTGGTGGAATATCAACTTGGGAGGATGCTGTTGAATTTTTCTTAGCTGGCGCTTCTGGTGTTCAACTTGGAAGTGCAATAGGTGATAATTGGATTCATATTTTTGATGATATCAATAAAGGAATTTTGCAATATATGCGAAAGAAAAATTATTCTACAATTAAGGAGATGGTGGGTCTTGCAAAGAAATCTTAATCATACAACAATTGTTACAATTGAAAAAGTAATTGATGAAACCCCTACTGTTAGAACACTTGTTTTCTCTGACGACATAATGTCTAGTGTTCTTCCTGGACAATTTGCAATGGTTTGGATTCCTGGAGTAAATGAATTACCGATGAGTATCATGATTTCTAAAGAATCTGGAAAAGCTGCGTTTACTGTTAGAAAACATGGACCTGCTTCTACTGGTTTATTCAATGTAAAAGAAGGTCAACAAATAGGACTTAGAGGTCCATATGGAAATTCATTTGATGTTAAAGCCGGAAAGCTTTTGCTAGTTGGTGGAGGAACTGGTCTTGTTCCAATGATGAGATTGTTGACATTTGTAAAACCAACTGATGATGTCACTGTGCTAATTGGTGCTAAATCAAAAGAAGAAGTTTTCTTTGAAGATTTAACAAATTCACTTTTAGAGAAAAATCCTCATGAAGTCATTATTTCTACTGATGATGGAAGTTATGGTGAAAAAGGTTTTGTGACTGATTTAGTTGAAAAACTTGTTAGTGAAAATCATTATGATGGTGTATATGTTTGTGGACCTGAAATAATGATGTACAAAACCGTACTTGCGGCAAATTCTAAGAATATTTTTGTTCAGGCTAGTCTTGAACGTATGATGAAATGTGGTGTTGGAATTTGTGGAAGTTGTTGTGTTGGAGAAGATCTTGTTTGTCGAGATGGAACTGTTTTTGATGGTGAATATTTATCTCAAAACAAAGAATTTGGTATTTTTCACCGAAATAAGGCTGGAATTTTAAAAAATTATTAATTTTTGCTAGCAAGGTTTAAAATAAATCATTAAATCATTTTCGTGAAGATAATGGGAACTCCTAAGATTGTTCTAACTGCTGATCGTACTTTGATGTCTCCATATCGTGGATTATCTTTAGCAACATTTTTTGGATGTGCCCCTGCACTTGATCCTCATAGGGATCCGAAGAGCTTTTGGTACAAAATTTTAGGAAAACAAGTCACTCCAAAAGTATTATTTGATTTCATCTGTAATTGGTCTCCTGATATTGATGGCGCTGCAAAATATGCTCCATATGGATTAAGAAAATTAGAAGCTGGTTTATTGCGTGATGGATTTGCACGAAGTGATGTGGTTATTGCTCATCCGAATCATATTGAAAAATTTATTGGTCCTGAAACTGAAGTAATTGGAACTTATGAAATGGATCCTCTTGGAATGGGCCCAGTAACTATGACATTCACTTATGGTAGAAAACAAATTTCTTATGATGAACTATACAACACAGAATTACATCATAGAATAAAGGCTGCAAAAGCTAAAACTGGCAGTAAGGCAAAAGTAATTTCAGGTGCATCTGGTACTTGGCAATACAATTATGATCCTGAAAAAATTGAAGAATTTGGAATTTATGCAATTTTGGAAGGAGAACTTGGTGGCATTGCACCTGAGATTGATGGTCATGCTGGAAGATTTTTCAATTATTTGATTAATGGCGACTTTGAAAATATGGATCCTTTTAGAAAGAGAAAGGACTTTAAAGTAAACATAAAAGAATTTGAAAGAAACAATAAAAAAATTCATGGACGATTTGTAAATTTCTGGGATAGACCAGACTTAGATGAAATTCCAGATATTGTAGAACCAAGTATGCATGGAATGGTTGAAGTAATGCGTGGTTGTGGACGTGGTTGTAAATTTTGTGACGTCACATTACGTTCTTTGAGATATTATCCTGTTGAGAAAGTGAAAAAAGAAATTGAAGTTAACATCAAAAAAGGTGGTTCTAAATCTGCATGGATTCACAGTGATGATATTTTTGTTTATGGAATGGATCCTAGAACTGCAAAAGGCATGGAACCAAACAGAGAAGCACTAGAAGAATTATTTACTGGAATCATGTCTACTGGTGTAGAACATACTAATCCAACACATGGAACCTTAGCTGGTGCCATTGCTGATGAAAAACTTCTTCCAAATCTCTCGAGAATTATGAAAGCAGGTCCTGATAATATGATTGGAGTTCAAGCTGGATTTGAAACTGGAAGTTTAAGATTAATTGGTAAATATGCTGATAGAAAACTTGCACCTTACAAACCTGAGGAATGGCATTGGGTTGTAAAAGAAGGTGTAAAAGCAATGAATGAAAATTACTGGATTCCTGCATTTACTTTGATTATGGGACTAGATAATGATGAACAACCTGAAGATTCTTGGGAAACTATTAGACTGCTAAGTGAATTAGAACATGAACAACCAGAATCAATGTTTACTGCAACTGCATTGACCTTTGTTCCTATTGGATTATTGGAAAATGCATCTTTCTTTAATATTGGTCAAGAAATGACACCTGCTCAATTAGGTGTTCTTTACAAAACTTGGCAACACAATTTCAAATATGCTATTAAAAAATTCATGACAAAGACTGGTTCTAGAGGTCCACAGAGATACTTCTTTAATGCAATTGCACGATCGCTTGGTGGTGTTCCATTAGGTGCAATGGAAAAATATGCCCGTAGAAAGAGTCATGAGCACGAACGTGTCTTAGAGAAGATTAAAGCACAATACTGGTAGTTATACAAATACATAAATTCACTATTTTGGAGTCAAATTCATGGCAACACACGGTTCGCTAACTAAAGCAGGTAAAGTACGAGGACAAACTCCTAAGGTAGAAGGAAGAAAGATCGTAGGTGATAGCTCTAGTGTTGCAAATAAAGGAAATTTCAAGAAACGATTTGCTCTAGGTCGATATCCGGGTCAAAACAAACCTGGTCAAAGAAGAAAACGACGATAATTATTTTTAGAATACTCTCATTTAACGATAATTTTCTAAAACAATACTCTTATAAAGTACTGGTACCGTACCTTACGGTATGGTAGAAGATTTAAGATTAGATAGTTTAGAGGGCGTAGGTCCTGTAACTACAAGAAAGTTATCTGATGCAGGTATCCACAACGTCATGGACCTCATTGTTAGAGGTCCTGTAGAGATTGCAGAAATTACTGGAATGGAAAAGGATACTGCTGAAAAAATTGTCAATAAAGCCCGACAACATTTAGTAGAAGGTGGATTAATTGCAAAAGACTTTGTTAGTGCAAGTGAGATTTATAAAAATCGACAAAGTATTGGTAAAATTACTACTGGTACAAATTGTCTTGATACCTTGTTTGATGGTGGTATTGAAACTCAAGCTTTGACAGAAGTTTATGGCGAATTTGGTTGTGGTAAAACACAATTTGCACATACATTATCTGTAATGGTCCAAAAACCAAAAGAAGAAGGTGGTCTTGAAGGAAGTGTTCTATACATTGATACTGAAAATACTTTCAGACCTGAAAGAATTGTATCTATTGCACAAGCTCATGAAATGGATCCTGAAAAAGTATTGGATAGAATTATTGTTGCACGTGCATACAATAGTGCACATCAAACATTAATTCTTGAAGAAGCTGGTTCAATAATTGAAGAAAATAATATCAAATTAATTGTTGCAGATTCTGCAGTTGGTTTGTTCCGTTCTGAATATCTTGGACGTGGAACATTATCTGTAAGACAACAAAAACTAAATCATTTTGTACATTTGTTGTCTAGAATTGCAGAAACATACAACTGTGCTGCAATTGCAACTAACCAAGTTATGGCATCTCCTGATGTATTCTTTGGTGATCCTACACGTCCTGTTGGAGGAAATGTGGTTGCACATACAAGTACTTACAGAATATACTTTAAGAAATCAGGGAAGAAACGAATTGCTAGAATGGTGGATAGTCCTCATCATCCTGAAGAGGAAGTAATCTTTGCTCTAGGTGAAGCAGGTGTAATAGATCCTGAAGAAGCTGAGAAAAAGACAAAAAAGACTACTAAAAAAACTGCTACAAAAAAAGTAACTACCAAAAAGACAATCAAATCATCTG
>CAZEFL010000003.1:0-14559 GCA_964511485.1 uncultured Nitrosopumilaceae archaeon | reverse complement strand
AAGTAGAGGCTACAGTAGAAACTACCCCTGAAGTAGAGGCTACAGTAGAAACTACCCCTGAAGTAGAGGCTACAGTAGAAACTACAATGAATACTGAATCTGATGATTCAGAACCATTAGAAGAGTAATCACTCTTTTTTTCATTTTATTTATTTTCTAATTATGTTGGATTACATTATAATATCATTTGAGATTTTATTATGTCGTGAAAGATCTTTATCGTTTACTTCCTGAAGAAATGGAACAATTAGTAATTGATATGGGGTATCCTAGATATCGAGCAGATCAAATCTTACTTCCACTTTATTACAAATTTCCAAAAAATCTTTCTGAAATAAAACAACTTCCAAAAAAAATGAGAGAAGAAATGATTGAAGCTGGATATGTGATAGGTTCTGCAAAACAAATTCATAAAGTTGTAAGTGAAGATGGGGATACAACTAAATTATTACTTCAACTAACTACAACTTCTGTAGAGACCGTTCTAATGCAATACTCTTCATCAAAAATTGGTGGTCATCCAAGATCAACAATTTGTGTTTCTACACAAATTGGATGTGCTATGGGATGTGTATTTTGTGCAACCGGACAAATGGGATTTGAAACAAATCTAGCAGCTGAAGAAATAGTATCTCAAGTAATTCATTTTGCTGAAATTCTACAGAAACGAGGAGAACATGTTACTAACTTAGTTTTTATGGGAATGGGGGAGCCAATGGCAAACTATGACGAAATGATTCGTGCTGTAAAAATTTTAACTCATGATAGAGGTTTTGGTCTTGGACAACGCCACATCACAATTTCAACAATTGGAATTCCTTCTGGAATAGATAAGTTGGCTGAAGAAAATTTACAGATTGGTCTTGCTATTTCACTTCATGCTCCAAATAATGAATTACGAAAAAAATTAGTACCTACTGCAGGATCTCATTCTGTTGAAGAAATTATTGATGCAGGGAGACGATTTTTTCAAAAAACTGGACGTCGTGTGACATTTGAATATGTACTAATGGCCGGAATAAACGATTCTCCTAAAACTGCTAAAGAATTATCTTCACTTTTACAAGGAAATGGCTCACATGTGAATCTGATTCCAATCAATCCTACGGCTGGTGATTTTAAACGTCCGTCACAAGAAAGTATACTTGAATTTGAACAAATTTTATCTAATGCTGGAGTAAATTGTACTGTTCGTGTGGAGAAGGGAACTGAAATCTCAGCAGCTTGTGGTCAACTTAGAACTGATATTGATAACCTTTCAAAATAGTTCTAAGTGTTAAAATAGGGCTTTTGGAGATTTGAGACTAAATGGCAACTAAGAAATCTTCTGGTCGTTCACATGGATTCAAACACAAATCACGATCTGTTATGAAGAAAAAGGCTCCACGAGGAGTTTCATTCCTATTACGTGAATATCAAGAAGGTCAGCAAGCTTTAGTTATCATTGATCCTAGACAACACAAAGGATTACCTCATAGACGATATCATGGTAAAGTAGGCGTTGTCACAAATGTTGGTAGACGTGCTATTACTCTTAGTGTGAAATTAGGTAATAAACCAAAAACCTTAATCACTAGATTGGATCACATAAAACCATTCGGTGTATAGATATGGAAGAAGTACAAAAGAAACAAGCAATTTCTCTTTCTGAAGTTAAAGAAATTTTAGGCAAAGTCGATGTTGAAGAGATGGATCAAATCCAACGTTGGACATATGATTATGTTTCAAAATTTGTAACAACTGATGCAAAAGTTGCAAAGGATATGAAAAAACAACTCATTAAAGAATGTGAATTAACAGAAGATGAAGCTGTTGAAATCGTAAATATTAAACCAACTAGTATGGCAGAACTACGTTCCTTTACATTTGGTTGGAAAAAATTAATTCTTTCTGAAACTCTAGAAAAAATGCTCAAAATTATTAAGGAGCACTCGTAGTCTTCTAGGAGTATTTTATTTTGTATCGGGCACAATCCCCACCTAGAAGATATGAGGAATATGCATTTGTTTTAGATTTTAACACTAGAGGTAAATCACTTACCGTACGTGGAAAAGATGGAATTATCATAACAGCAATTGGTGAGGATCGTTTAACCCTCTTGGAGGTTCTTGGAGTTCCAAATTCCACATTTGAAGTAGGTGAAAAAATCTATATCGGAAAAGAAGGAAGAACTAAAATTTTGTCTGTTTTGGGAAAGATGGATTATGAAAAAATTTCATCATCAGCACAAACTGAATTAGAAACAGTTGTAGAAAATATTGTCACAATAAATGAATCCAGATTTGTTGATTATCTAAATAATGCACAACCGTTAACCCCAAGAATTCATGCACTTGAATTAATTCCTGGAATTGGGAAAACTTACATGAAAATTATGCTTGAAGAACGAGAACAGAAAAAATTTGAAAGTTATCAAGATTTACAAGAACGCGTTGGATTCAAGGAACCAGTTAAACACATTTCACAAAGAATTATGGATGAAATTACTGGTCAAAGTAGAATGAATCTCTTTGTAAAGAGATGATTAAACGTAAACTGTTAGGACAACACTTTCTCAACTCAAATTCTATAGCAAAATCAATTGTTTCTGAAGCTAAAATAACAAAAAATGATGTTGTTTTTGAGTTGGGAACTGGTTTAGGGATTTTAACTCCTTTATTATGCACAAAAGCAAAAAAAGTAATTTCAGTTGATGCTGATCAAAATCTAATTAAAAATGCAAAATCTACATTTTCTAATCTTGAAAATCTTGTTTTGAAACATGGGGATGGATTAAAGAAGAAAGATACTTTTTCAATTTTTGTGTCTAATTTGCCCTATTCTAGAAGTAAAGATGCAATAGAATGGCTTGCACAATCTTCTTTTTCACATGGTGTAATAATGGTTCAAAAAGAATTTGCTGAAAAACTACTTGTAAAATCTACAAAGAATAGAAAAGCAATTAGTATAACCGCAAATTATGCCTTTGAAATTGAAAATATTTTAAAAGTAGGTAAAAATAATTTTTCTCCTCCACCTAAAGTTGATTCTGTAATTTTAAAAATTACTAAAAAAAATTATATGAAAAAAGATCTTATTCAGACAATCAACAAAATTTTTTCATATAGGCGAAAAACAGTGAAAAATATTCTAAAACAATTTGACAAAGAAACTGTACTAGATAAACGAGTAGATGATCTTTCAGGAGATGAGGTAGTTAATCTTGCAAATCAAATCCTTGAAAGATGAAGAATATCCTCCTTCTGAGGATACTTTTTTCATAACTGAAAATATTGAAAATGAAAAAGGAGATTTTGCTTTAGATGTTGGGAGTGGTTCTGGATATCTGACAAAATTACTTACTGAGAATTTTTCATATGTTGTTGGAACTGATATTAATCACAATGCTCTAAAACAACAAACCTACAAAACACAAAATCTGATTTGTTGTAATGGTTCTGATGCGCTAAAAATTAAATTTGATTTTGTTGTTTGTAATTTACCTTATCTTGCTACGGATGAAATTTTAGATGTTGCAACCGATGGTGGTATTGAAGGATTTGAAATTCCTAAAAAAATCTTTGATTCTGTATGTAATAATATTAAGGAAAATGGGAAATTTATTTTTGTAACTTCTTCTTTGTCAAATTATCAAAAATTAATTGACTATATTCAAAAATTGGGCTTGAAACCTCGTATCATTGCAAAAAAGAAACTTTTTTTTGAAGAACTAATTCTTGTAGAAGCTAAAAAGTAATTATTTTCTTAATCTTTCTTTAGCGTATGTGATTATTGCATCTGTCATCTGAGTAGTTGATGCATTTCCTCCAATATCCCATGTTACCGTATTCCCTTCATTGATTACTTGTTCAGTTGCACCAAATATTGCATCTCTGATATCTTTTTCGCCAAGATATTCTGCCATCCAAGCTCCTGACAAAACAGTTGCAGTTGGGTTGACTTTATTTTGTCCTGCAAATTGGGGTGCACTTCCATGTGCTGCTTCAAACATTGCAAAATTATCTCCCATATTGGCTGAATAAATTAATCCAATTGAGCCAACTAATCCTGAAGCTAATTCAGAAATAATATCCATAAACAAATTGGTACTTACCAGAACCGCTCCATTGAATTGTTCTGGTGCAACAACCATTTGTTGTGCCATATTGTCAATGTAAATTTCTGATAATTCTACATTTGTTCCTTCCGTTGCTCTTTGTGCAGATTCCCAAAAAATTCCATCTGTTTGTTTTAGAATATTTCGTTTAGTAATTGCGACCATTTTTTTCATATTATTTTGTTTTGCCCAATTCATTGCAGAATTTAGAAATCTATCACATCCTTGTTTTGTAATTTTTCTTATTGCAATTGCAGCATCATCTGTAATTTTTACTTCAACTCCTGTGTAGAGACCTTCCGTTGCTTCTCTAAAACAGACACAATCAAGTTTTCTATCTGGTGTTAATCTATCAAAAGTTTTAGTTGGTCTGATGTTTGAATATAATTCAAATTTTTGACGAAGAGTAACTGCAACACTTCTTGGAGCTCCTGGAATTGGAATTGTTGTGGTAGGTCCTTTAAAACATGCATTAGATTCTTCTAAATGTCTAATTGTCTCATCAGGAATGTATGATTTGTCTTTTCTTCCATTCTTTTCCCATTGTTCTGAACCTGCTTCACAAAGAATAATTTCTGATTGAAAATTACATTCTTTTAAAATTTTTAGCATAGAATCTACTACTTCTGGACCAATACCATCTCCTTTCATTATTGCAACTTTTTTACTCATAATATCCAGTTTTAAGAGATTAATTATTTAATTCTACCCAGATAATTTTACGACGAGTGAATTTATTTACAGATCAATTCTAGACTTTTTGTGCGGGGATCGCCTAGCCTGGTAGGGCGTAGGATTGCTAATCCTATGTCCGCAAGGACACGGGGGTTCAAATCCCCCTCCCCGCGCCATTAAAACTTAATAGACGGATTTTGTAAGTTTGATTTATGGGACGAAGAAAAACACAAAAAATTATTCGAACTGGCCCAAAAAATGCAACCACTGGAATGTGCCCACTTTGTAAAACAATTGGTAAAATATTTGTCCTTGGACAGCCTGGAGAGGAACGAGCAAAGTGTGAAAAATGCCGTCAAGAATTTGAATTATAAAATCATCTTGAGCCTGTATCTACAAACTTTTACCCATAACTTTTTAAGACAAATTTCTCCTGATAGATAATTATGAGTTCAGAAGCTGAAACCATTTATGAACGAGTTGCAAAACTTGAAGATGAAACAGCATTACTTAGAAGCGAAATAGATATTCTCAAAAGGGCATTAAGAAATAAAATTGCTCGTCATGAAATCTCCATGATAAAACAAGGGAAAGAAGTTAATTCTATTATTGATTAATTCTTATTTTTATACTTCTAATTAATTCTAAAACAAAATCAATATCTTCTGCATTTGGATTTATTTCTAAATATTTGTTCAGATATTTTAAGGCAATTTCCGAATTTTGTAATCTTTCCTCCAAAATTCCTTTATCTCTGATATCATCAGGGGATTCTGGTTCAACTGATAAAACCATGTTAACACATTGTAATGCTTTATCGTAAACAAATGACTGAATGTATGAGTTCTTCAAATTACGAGTAAGTCTGACGAGAATTTGTTCATCATCAACTTCATCTAGAAATTCTGGTTTGAATTCTACCTCTCCTCCAAAATTATTATCTAAAATTTCTTGTAAATCATCAATGTCTAATAATCTGCCGTCATAAAATGGATCTAAAATCATTTCTTCATTATATTTTACTAAAACATGTCCTGGGAACCCTATAATTTTTAATTTTAATCCAATAAATTTTGCAACTTCGGTATAAAAAATTGAAATCGTAATTGGTAACCCTACTTTTTTGTCTATTACTTCATTCAGGAAATTATTTTTTGGGTTATAGTAATCATCATCATCCCCACTAAATCCTAAATTTTCAAAGAGATGTTCATTTAACATTGAAATCAAATATGTCGGATTTTTAATATCGTTGATAGATTCTTTTAATGATATTCCAATTCTACTGATTTTATTGATGTATTCATCAATATTCAGATCTGGATATTCTAAAATCTGAGAAAATTTTAAACATTTTTCAACCAAATTAAAATTTGGATTTTTTACAAAAGAAATCCATTCAGCAACAAACGGATCAAATTTTTCATCCAATTATACCAGGCTCAATTTTTTGAGATAAAGTTGAGGATCTTTTAATTCTCTGGTGTTAGGGGGTATTTCAATTATTTTCTTGAATGTCCCTTTACCTAGTTTTTTGTAGACTGTTTTTGTAAAATCTTTTCCCATATTTTTTCTAATTTGGTATGATGAGAAATCTGTTCCCATGAATGTAGTGAGATAATTTTGAAAATCTTTGTCATCTTTTAATATATTTTCAATTGCAAATCCTGCCATCCCTTCCATTGCAGTGAATGCAGCATGGTGTTGTTGAATTGGAACAAGCCATTTTTTGTAAATTCCTAGTAGTTCTGGAACCAAATTTCCTATCTTTTGGTCCATTTCAACATGTGTAAATGTCATAACATCTGGTCCTATTTGTTCAATAAGAAAATGGTCTGGATTCAAAAAGAAAAATAAATTTGCTTTTTTCGCAAATGGAAAATCATCTGGTACTGCCTGTAATTGACAATATTCTGAAAGCTCATTTACAATTTTAGTATCCAATGACAAAATAATTTCTGCCAATTCTTCATTTATTTTATTTACTTCTCTTGCGGCATTCATGTTGATTTGTTGTAAGTTTTCTTGTACAGAATGAATCAATTCTTCTAGAACTGTCATTTTCACTGCACCAAAATACCCTGAATTTACATTTTCAAAATTTGATTCATATGGTTCACCTTGTTTGTGTAAAATGATTTGTGGATATCGTGACAAAATGAATTTGTTGAGATAAATTTCTCCATCAAGATAGTCTCCATATGTAGTTGTAATTTTAGAAATGTACTGAATTGCATATGTTGAATACACAAAATATTTCACTGTATCTTGCTGCATCAATTCTGCAATTTTTTTAAAATTTTCTTTTGCAACTGCATTAAATAATTCAGTAACAAACTCTTTGGATTCCTCGTCTGAAAAAACTTTTTTCCCTTTTATTCTCTTTAATTCTTCTAGTTCTGGAAATTTTAATTGTATATTGTCTGGAACTTTTATGCCTAGAAATTCTTCAATTTTACCTCTGAATTCTGGAATTACTTCATTTGCAATATCTTCTAATTTTTTAAATTCTACTTTTCCTGTAATACCATCTCTAGCCTTTGACGCTAATTCTATGATCTCTTTTTCTTCATCAATTTCAACTGCTAATTGTCCAAACAATGCTTCGGCAAATTCTTGGAATTCTCCCAAATCATCTAAAATTCAAAAATACTACATTTAATTTTTCATAATTTGATTATGTTTAGATTCAAAATTAGAACATGTTTGATTTATCTATCACAATATTTTTTCTTATGTCCAATCAGATTGGTATAATAGTACCTATCATGCAAGAATATTACTTGTCAAGATATCAAAATCCAAAAGTTAACGTAAATTTCGGTGCTGCAAAAGCAGTTTTAATTGGAATTGCACTTTTAGTTATTATTGGTGTTGTTGCTGCAGGTGCAGTACAAATTGTAGATGCTGGACATAGAGGTGTTTTACTACATTGGAATGCAGTTGATACTACTGTTCTTCCTTTAGAGGAGGGGTTGCATTTTGTAACTCCATTTGCAGATTCTGTTGTTAATATGGAAGTAAGAACTCTAAAATATGTAAAATCAACATCTTCAGCATCTAGAGATCTTCAAACTGTATCTACTGCAGTTACTGTAAACTATCATCCTGCCCCAAATTCAGTTCATCACTTATTCAAGGAAGTTGGAATGGACTATGAAAATAGAATCATTCAACCTGCCATTGAAGAAGTTGTAAAACAGGTAACTGCAAATTACAATGCTGAAGAATTAATCACTAAAAGACCTCAAGTAAAATCTGACATTGAATCTGAAATTAGTGAGAGATTAATTGATTTTAATATCGTTACTGAAGTAATTTCTATCACTGACTTTCAATTTTCCTCATTATTTGCACAAGCAATTGAATCTAAAGTAGAAGCAGAGCAAAAAGCATTCAGAGCAGAAAATGATCTTTTGAGAATTGAGGTGGAAGCAAGACAACATGAGGCACAAGCACTAGGAATTGCTAAAGCCAACATTGCAGAAGCTCAAGGTGAAGCCGAAGCAATTACAATCATCAATAATGCTCTATCCAATAACCCTCATTATTTGGAATGGCTAAAAACTCAAGCATGGGATGGCAAATTGCCTCTTGTAGTTGGTGAAGGTGGAACTCCATTTATCCAAATCCCAGTTAAACCATAAAATAATTAGAATTTTATTCTTTATCTTTGTTTTTGAGATTTTCTCTGATTGCATCATACATTGAAAGAAATTGCTCTGGTTCTTTTTGCCTGTAATTTTTTTCAATATTTTGAATTTCCTTGTGTGATAATTCTTCTCCCTTATTTTGATAATATTCCTTGATAATTTCAGATGGTGTTTTTTTGATATTGTATTTTTGTAATGTTTGATTGACTGATCTTTTACACAAAAAATCAAACATGACATATCGGTAAACCAGGTATCCTGATAACCCTACAATTACAACAATGATTATTGGAATAATGATTACTTGAATTGCCATGTATTACCATTGGTTTTTTGGTATTTCTTTGTTCTTTTTTTAATGAATTTAGTGTGTGCCGGGGGCGAGTTTCGAACTCGCGACCTCCAGATTATGAGTATTGCCTTAGTTGGAGAACCGTTAGAGATTACCAAGCGAACTGGCACTCTAACCAGGCTGAGCTACCCCGGCATAATATATGGCTAAAAATCTGGGAAATTAAATGCTACGTATACGATAATATCTTATTTTTTGACTACTTGGTGATTTCTGCCCATGTATCTTTTTCATTTTTTACCCAGAGGAATTTCTTTTGCAATGCTGATGTGTACAATTTTTCCCATTCTGCCCCTACCTCATCAGTCCATGCTTTGAAAATTCTTGGATCTATGTAATTTCTTAAAGATGTACCAATGTTATAGTCTCTTGTTTTTTCAGACAAATCAATTTGTAACTCTAGTTTTTCTATTCTTTCTTTGTGTTTGTTTTTTTGTTTTTTGATTTGTTCATTTAATGTTTTGACTCTTTTCACTTTACTCTTCTTCTGTGCGTCTGTTTTTGGTTGAGTTGTTTGCACTTTCTTCAAAGTTGCATTAGTTTTTTCCCATGCTTTTTCTTTCTCTCTCTTTTTTAGAGAATCTCTTTTTTTCTGTAATGATTGTTCAAATGTTTTTGGTATTGTTCTCTTGTGATTACACATTCTAGCAGCTTCCAAATTTGCCAATTTTGCATGATATAATTTCTCATTTGCTGTTTTTCCTTTCATATTGTCATGATCCATGAGATATTTTTTGACTACAGTTGTTGCTAGGTATGTTCTGAATACTTTAGCAGTTAATCCCTTCACAATTCCTGAATAATATGCATTGACATGTCTTGAAGTTATATCATCAAAAATTTCATCTTTTGGCTTTTTCTTTTCAATTAATTTTTTCAAATTTTCTTGAAATTGTTTATCATGACCTTCAACAGTTAGTGTTTCTTGCCATCTTACACTATCTTTACCTAGAAAATCAAACTCTATCGTATCTGATGTGATTTTGATGTGTTCTTTTCTTAGAGTGGTTGCACCTACCGTATCTGCTTCATCAGGATCTTTTTCATCCCCTACCCTCATTGAAGTTCTGTAAATTAAATAACATGCAGTAGCAATCCTACTAATTTTTTTATCTTTACTTTTCATGTCTTTTACAATTCTGTCTTTTATTTTGTTAATTTCATTTCCAAGTTTTACTGCTTTTTCATATTTTGCCTTATCTCTATCTTGTTTTAATCCTGAAGAATCTGCAAGCCAAACGTATTTTCTTTTTTGTGTTAGGAAATCCATCCAACTGGCTAACCACATTGAATCCTTATCATGGATAATTTTACCCCATTCTCCTTCAGGAACTTTGGATTCTTTTCCAAGATTTAGTGTAACATCTTTTGAAGTAACACGAGGTTTCCATTTTCCTCTAATTGGGTGTTCTCCTCTTCCAATGAATATTCCTGGCGGTTCTGCCATATAGTTTCCAACTTCAACTTCTTTTCCATCCATGATGGCAATCCCATACTTTCCTTTCAATTTTTCTCGTAATTCTTTTCTTTTTGCAGCAATGGATTTTTTCTCTTCTTTAGTCATCATCTCTTTGAGATCTTTTTCTTTGTCAACGACTTTGAATGCATTTGAAAAATCAATTTCTTCATATGAAATTTTTTTAAATTTTGAATCTAAAGTTTTAACAAAATCTACTGTAAAGTTTTTTTGAAAAACCTTGTCTTGAGCATATGGGGTGTCTTTCTTTTTTGCCCATTGATACGCCATTTCTTCTTGATTTACATCTAGATCAACTAATTCCCCTTTGATCTTTATCTTGATTCCTTGAGCTTCATAGGTTGGTGGGAATAAGATTCCATTATGTTGTAGCGTTTTCCATTTCATTTCTTTCACTTTAAAATTGCGGACTTTGATGAAAACTCAATTCTAAGTGTATATCAATTTAACGTACGTGTACGATGTCAACTAGGAAATAGCTCTTTACTCATATATTTCTCAAATTCTATGTCTGTTTTGGCTTTTTTGGCTTCCATGAACATAGCAGCATCTGTTCCTGCAATGTATCGTGGCAAAATCTCATCTGCATGAATTGCCTTAATGATGACTTTTGCAACTTGAGATGGTGGAGTTCCAAGCTCTGCCATCATTTTAAGACCTGAAAGAATATGATCTGTTAATTTCTTATATTGTGGATCTGCTTTTGATTCTTGAATTTTCATTGAATCAAAAAAGTTTGTTTTTACTGCACCTGGCTCAATTAATGTCACTTTAATTCCAAATTGACCTAATTCATATCTTAGACATTCACTTAATCCTTCTAATGCATATTTTGTGCTGACATAAGCTGGAAATCCTGGTAATCCCATTCTTCCAATTACTGAACTAATGTTTACAATAATTCCAGAGTTTTGTTCTCTCATAATTGGAGAAACTTCTTGAATAATTCTTATAATACTAAAAAAATTAGTTTCAAACTGTTTTCTAAAATCATCCACTTTCACATCTTCGGTACATCCAAACTGTCCATAACCTGCATTATTTACTAGAACATCCAATCTTCCTCCATCTGAAACAACCTTCTTTATTGCTGATACAATTGATTCTTCATTATCTACATCTAATTGAATAACATCTATTGGGAGATTTTCTTTTTTTGCAATCATTTCAATTTTTTCTCCTTTTTTAATATCTCTCATACTTGCAAATGTATGATATCCATCTTTTGCTAATTCCAAACAAGCTTCAAATCCAATACCTGATGAACTACCAGTTACAAGAGCTACTTTTTGCATATTTGTGATAAATTATTGTTATATTTATCCCATTTTGATCTGTTACACTAATGGTCTATCTCCTTCGATAGGATCAACTAATTCTGTTTTTTCACCATCATTAATTCTCTTGAGAATCTCTAGTGCTGAAGTTTTATGCAAATATTCATTATTATTTCCACATCTGTATGAGAATGTACACCTTGGACATCCGGCCTCATTTTTACATGGGCATTCTTTTACAATAAACATACTTCTTTCAAGAGCTTTTTCAAATCTATCATACAATGCTTTACTTGCACCGCTACCTCCAATCGCACCATCATAAATGAAAATCAAGCCTGAATTACCTAGTGAGATTCCTCCCAAATCTTGTGAAACTCCTCCTGTGATCATATTACTTCCTTCAATTACAACATGTTCTGTTGCATGATATCCACTTGCTTCTGTATATTCTTCATCTTCAGACTCTTCCATAATTTTAAGAGGCTTTGGCGCATGAAACACAATTCCTTTAGTTACAAAATCATATTCTAGTGGTGTATCGAGAAATATTTTTTCACCTTGTGATATATCTTGTCCCAATTCGATGTTTACATAACCATATACCTTTTTTTGAATATGTAATTTACAAAATACAATTTCTATTCCATTAGCTTTTCTACTTTCAAATATTGTTTCAATTGTTGGCCATTCTTCCGTCAATGATTTTGTATAGTATGGATAATCTCTGGGAATTCTTTCTAGTTTAGCATAATTCTTACTTGGATAATCAAATTCTTTTACTTTGTATCTAATGCCTGCCAAAAAATAGATTGCATCTTTGTGTAACTCTTCTAGGGCGATTGGCAGGATTCTATCTCCTACTTTTTTACCATTCAAGAAAATATCCATTGATTTTCCAATGCCTCTAATACTGTAATCGTTTAACATGGAATTAATTTTCTCAAAATTTGGAATGATTCTATTGTTGACTAGTTGAAGATTTTCTTTGATAATGTGATGTTCTATGACTTCTTGATGTTCTTTTAATTCATGTTTTGAGATTGGTCTATCACATGCCATTGCAAGAACTTGAAATTCTTCTACAAATGGATTCTTTGGGTCGATGTATGTTTTTTCAGTGTCTTCAAAATAATCCTCTGGATGATTTTTGTAATATTGAGAAATAGGATCATTTCCTAATGCCAAAAACGCATATCCTCGTTGTCCTTTCCTTGCTGCTCTTCCAATTCTTTGAATTAGTCTATTTACTGGAATTGTGGATGAAATTACACAATCAACATTCCCCACATCTATGCCTAATTCAAGTGTAGGAGTACATGAAATTGCTTGAAGTTGGCCTTCTTTGAATTGCCTTTCCACTGCAGTTCTATAATTTACCATTAATCCTGCTCTGTGAACTTTGATGTTGACTTTTTGTTTTTTTGCCTGAATTGCTAATAATTCTGAATTTAGATGTGAATTGTTGAAAACCATTGTCTTATGATTTTTTTCAGTTAACTTCTTTGTCAACTCTACCATTAATGCTCTTTGAGTTCTAAGTGATGGAAATAACATAACAAAATCTGTTTTTCCTTTCTTTCCAGAACCATGAATGATTTTCATTTTTTCACCAAATAGTTGTTGACAGAACTTTTGTGCATCATCTAGTGTAGCTGATGCTGCAACAAATTGTAATTTATTATCACAAATTCTTTTTAGTCGTTTAATTATGTAATGTACATTTGTTCCAAAAATTCCTGAATATACATGAGCTTCATCTACTACCAGAACCTTTGTTGAATGAAATAATGATGAAAATTTTGTTTGATGCCAAAGATGATAATGTAAAACATCAAAATTTGTAATTATAATTTGAGGTGGATTTTCAATAATTCCTCTTCGTTCTTCTTGTTTTGTATCTCCATCAAACACTTTAACATTAATTCCACTTTTTTCAGTAAATTTTTGAATTTTTGGATATTGATCTCGTGCGAGAGCCTTTGTTGGATAAACAAAAATTGCAAAAATATTTCCTTTGTTAGAATCTTTTACAATTCGTTGAATTACTGGAATCAAAAATGCTTCTGTTTTTCCTGAAGCCGTAGGTGCTTCAATTATGACATTTTCACCAAATGATATTTCTTGAATTGATTCTTCTTGAAATTTATAAAATTGCATAATCTTTAATTTTTCTAGATTATCTGAAATTGATTCATCTAGTCCTAATTCTTCAACTTTACATCCCATTTTAGGCTCGGGATTACTCAAAACTTTGTATTTTGAGATAAAATCTTTTTTTGAAAATAATATGTTTTCTGTGATTTTATCTGGTTTGTTTTCCCCAATCATTTTTTTGATTTCGTTTTCACTTCTAACAATTCCTTCATCTTTTAGACCTTCAGCAAGCCCTTTTTCAGTAACTAATCCCTTATCGAATCTCGACAAAAATTCTAAGAATACTTCATCAAAATTTTTTGAAAATTCTAACAGATCTTCAATTCCACATTCTCCACATGAAACATGTATCATTTTGTTGAATGTTTTTTGAATTTCTATTTTTGATTTACATTTAGGACATGAAAATTTCAAGATCTATCTATTGAGAATTCTTTAGTGATTTATTGTTAATCGATCTGACTAACCAATGATGTTATTAAGCTAAGAATCAGTCTTGAATTTAAAAATGGAAAAAATTGAAATCAATAAAATTTACAATCAAAGTTGTATAGAGGGGATGAGCTCAATTCCTAAAAATAAGATTGATCTTGTAATTACTGATCCACCTTTTGCTATCAATTTTAAGGCAAAAAAAGCCAATTATAACAGAACTTCATCTAGAGTCCTTTCAGGATATAATGAGATTAAACCTGAAGATTACTATGATTTCACATTTGCATGGATGAGTGAAGTTTTCAGAATTTTAAAGGACTCTGGTAGCATGTATGTTTTTTCAGGATGGAATAACCTCAAAGATATTTTACGAGCTTTAGATGATGTTGGTTTTATTACAATTAACCACATAATTTGGAAATATCAATTTGGTGTAG
>CAZEFL010000002.1:52121-87244 GCA_964511485.1 uncultured Nitrosopumilaceae archaeon | reverse complement strand
GTTATGCAATGCCTATGAACATTCTCAAAAAAACATCTGAAGAATTAAAAAAGATGAATGAAGCTGGTCTTGACATGTTTTATTTAGGAATTGAAAGTGGTTCGGACATAGTTTTAAAAAAAGTGACAAAAGGAGCTATCGCAAAAACAATAATCAAATCTGTCAATAAGGCAAAAGAAGCAGGATATACAATGTCATGCATGATAATTTTAGGACTAGGGGGGCGAACATATTCTGAGGAACATATCAAAGGAACTGCCAAAGTAATTAGTGCATGTTCTCCTCAATATGTTGGTGCATTAACGTTATATCTCGAAAATGGAATTAAAAAAGAATTTTTTGATAAATTTGATGGTGAATTTATCAGAATTGATGATGATGAATCATTGGAAGAGCTGTATAGTTTAATCAATCAGATAAATACTGAAGAAGAAATTGTATTTAGAGCAAACCATGGTTCAAACGCATATACAATCAAAGGGACTTTCCCACAAGACAAACAAGATATGTTGGATAAAATAGATTGGATGAAACAACATCCAGAAATTATGCGTCCACAAGGATTAAGAGGGTTTTAAATTAGATTTTGATACAAATGGTTTGATGATTTTTTTCAAATTATAGAGTATCAATAATTGCTTTCAAGTTATCTGGAAGTTCTGGTAATTCAGTATGGCTTTCATTATTTTGAATGTTATCAGATCCAATTCGTCGTACTAATTGAGTCCCAATTAATGTATCAATATTTCTCTGAATATCTTTTTCAGAAATTATTGATTTTAGTTTTTCAATAACAATTTCTTCATTTTCAAATTTTTTAATAGCATATTGAACAAGAATAGTTTTTTCATTAAATGTGAATTGCGTCATATTTGTAGCAAAAACTTTTGGCTAATAATCTTTGATAATAAAAATGATTAAAATATGATGAACTCCAAAATATGCTCAATTGGTTACTAAATTACAAATAATTTCAAATGTATTATCTATAAAAAAATATACATCAATTGCAATAATTAGTGGTTTAGGGTTAGGAATAATCTATTATTTTTTGACAATGTCAATGCTACCAACACATTTTGATATTGCAATAGAATTATCTCCATGGTACATATTTACATCAATTAGTTTAACAATAATAATTTCAGGTTTAGGAGGAATTAATTTTGCAATGGTAGCATTTAGAATTAAAAGAATGAAAATGATGAATTCTGTTAAATCAAACTCCACATCTTTGATGGGAGGTATTTTTGGCGTATTTACTCCTGGTTGTCCTGCATGTACAGCACCATTGGCAGTAATTTTAGGTGCAGTTGGGGGATTATCGTTCTTTCCAATGCAAGGATTAGAATTGAAATTCATTTCAGTGGGAATTTTAATTTTTTCAATTTTTTGGATTACAAAAGGATTACAAAGTAAAAATTGTTGTAAGATCGGATAGATAATATCAACAGAATTATTTATTCTTGATTTTCATAAAATAATTTGATTACTTGTTCAACTATCAAATCAGTATCAGAGTCTTTTTCAGTACTTACTAAAAGCAAATAATCATCACCAAGATAAAATGAAAAACGCTTTACCTTGTCATATTCTGCCAAAGTATATTTTGTTTTACCAAGCCATTTTGACATATCTTTACGTGCCTTCCAATCAAGAATTGAAAGGTTCACAAGTTCATTTTCTGCACGTTCTGAAAGAAGGTTATCTATTCCTTTTCTCATACCGCCTCCAGCACAAGTTGCCCATTCATCATATACGGTAGCAAATCTAATCTTAGGATCTACATCTAAGATTTGTGAACAGAATTTCTCATAATCCAATAATTAACATTAATTGTTGAATTATTAGAAGTTTATTGGTAGAAATTTGTAGTGATAAATTTTTTGAGAAAATATGATAAATTCAATATCAAAACAATTACAATAAACAAATAATAAAATTTTCATAAAAATGGGCCCACGGGGATTTGAACCCCGGATCTTCGCCGTGTAAGGGCGACGTCATAACCGACCTGGACTATGAGCCCAGAAACCTTCCTTGTTGAAATCCATTTAAACTTTGAGACAGAAAAAAATATAGAAATTTGATTAAAAATAATAGAATTCTTGAATGTTTTTGATTTTTTTCAAGTCTAATTGGATTAGGTTACATTACTCGAGATATTGCAATTGCAAATTATTTTCAAAATGATACTGAGGGGACAAGGAATGCATTAGAAATAATTAAAAAATTAAACATAAACTAATCAAATGCTTAATAGAGAACCATTAAACATTAACAAAATATCATGACTAACCTAATTGTTGCAAAATTTGGAGGAAGTGCATTAGGTCCAGATGGCGCTTCCATTCCAAAAATTATTGAACGAATAATCAGTTTAAAAAAAGATTCCAAATTAATTGCAGTTTTTTCAGCTCCTCTAACTATACATAATGATAAAAAACGCTCATTAACTGATGTGGTTTTAGAACAAGGAAAAAATGCAGAAAATGGAATTGTTCCAAATTTAGATATTGTAAAATCAACCTATCAAAAAATTCTAGAATTAGTTAATTCAGAAAACAAAAAAGATTGCATAAATTCTATTAATTCACATCTACAAATGGCACAAAAAGCCCTCGATAAGGCACTAGAAAAAAAAGAATTTGCAGATGAAGTACGTTCAAGAGCACTTGCATTTTCTGGAGAAATCCTAATTTCTCATATAATGAACTATGTCCTTAGGAGTAATGGAATAAAGACAGATGCTGTAAGTTTCGATGATTGGCCAATAATTACAGATGATAACATAGAATCAACTAATTTTCTTACATCAGAATCAAGAGCAAAAATGCAGAAAACAGAAGAATTGGTCAATAGTAATGAAGTAGTAACAATTGGGGGTTTTATTGGAAAGACCACAGAAAATGTTACAACTACATATGAACGAGGAGGTTCGGATAGAACAGCTGCTGATCTAGCAATCTTGTTTCACAAAAAATATGAAACTAGAGTTGATTTTGAAAAAGATAGTGCAGTCGTATCAGCAGATCCAAAGATTGTTGATTTAGGATTAAGTGAAGTAGAGCAATTATCATACAATGAAGCTAGATTAGCCGGAATGTTTGGAATGAAAATTTTAGATCCTATTGCAATTAAAGAAATTGTAGAAAATGGAGTAGATATACCAATTACAATTACAAATTTGAATAATCCAGAAAAAATTACAACAATTAAAAGAATATTAGATAAACAAAAAGGACATCCAATTAAAATTGTTACAGGAAAAGAAAATTGTTCAATTTTTAGAATTGAAACATCCAATGTTCAGAAATTATTGACATCATTAGAAAAAGACAAACGATATAGTGAATTTATTATTTTATCACCATTTACAAAAGATGGGATAGAATTTTCAAGAATTTTGTTTCTTGATGGTGAATACGTAAAGAGAAATGAAAAATATCTCTTGGGATTTGATTCACTTGCTACAATTACATACAATAGAGGAGTTATTACATTAATTGGAGATGAAATGTGGAGAGTGCAACAAGTTGCATCAAGAACTAGTGCAAAAATTGGGGAATCAGGATTAAATATTCTCAACATGGATGCTCAAGAAGAAACTTCACGAATTATTATTGTTGTAGAAGATGCAGAAAACAATATTAAAAAAGCAATAATTGCAATACATCAAGAAATATCAAAAATTAATTTTATTAAATGAAAATTGAGGCGTTACGGGTTTTTACACCTGTACCGCCATTCAGGGTTTATTCTTGGACCATTATCTAGATTCAGTCCGGCGTTACCCAAAACACGCGATAGTAATACTGTATTTTCCTAGTATATAGAGGTGATCCATTTAGAAAGTATCAAACACGCTCAGCAACATACCAAAGAATTATTCCAATTCCTAGAACAACATACCACTTGAAATTGTTTTTATTCAGAAAAATATTGGGTGAAGCTAATTCATCATCAGCAGTTGTGGCTAAACGAATTTTTCTCATCTCAAATGCCTGACCAACAAGACCAATAACGAGAAAAATTATTCCTGCAAACCCCATTGTCCATTCCATAGTATTATTTAGAAACAATCTGATATGTAGGTTACAGATTTTATCAAGAAATATTAAAAAATAATTCTTTAAATGGGTAGAGTTTTTTCCCTCTCCTATGAAAGAGGTTGGAAAAATATGGATGAATGGAAAATTAGTGCCATTCAAAGATGCCAAAGTCCATGTTCTCACTCATGCATTACATTATTCAACATCAATTTTTGAAGGAATTAGATGCTATGATACATCAAATGGATCTGCAGTGTTTAGACTGCCAGAACATGTGAATAGATTCTTCAAATCTGCAAAATTATACTCTATGAAAATGCAATTCTCAAAAAAAATAATTTCAGATGCAATTTTAGAAACTGTAAGAACTAGTAAACTCAAAGAGTGCTACATTAGACCATTAGCATATTATGGTTATGGAACAATGGGGTTAACTCCTACACAAAACAAAGTGGATGTTTCAGTTGCATGTTGGGAATGGAAGATGGGAGAATCAAAGGCAGGAAAGTTTTCTGGCGCAAAATGTAAAGTTTCAAGTTGGGTAAAAATTGATTCAAGATCTCAACCAATGCAAGCAAAAGCTGCATCTAACTATGCAAATGCAGCATTAGCAAGAATGGAAGCATTAGAAAATGGATTTGATGAAGCAATCATGTTAAATTCACAAGGAAAAGTTGCCGAAGGAAGTGCAGAAAATATCTTTATCATCAAAGATGATATTATTCAAACCCCACCACTTTCAGCAGGAGGATTAGAAGGAATAACAAGAGATGCAGTTATACAAATCATTGAAGAAAATGGAGGATTTGTAATCGAAAGAGATTTGGAAAGAGATGATCTTTACACAGCTGATGAAATTTTTATGACAGGAACTGCAGCTGAAGTAAAATCAGTTACACAAATTGACAAAGTGAAAATTGGGAATGGAAAAATGGGGTCCATTACAAAAGCCTTACAAAAATCATTTACAGATGTAGTAATGGGAAATGATGAGAGATTTTTACCATGGTTAACATTTATCTAATTTCAGTGAAGTTTTTTACCCACAAAAATGGTTAGAGAGTATGGATTCATGTGCGCCTGGAAAAACTCAAGAAATTTGTTGGTTTTGTAGAAAGGGACGTCACGAAGATTGTATGAAAGAGATTCCAACTCAAGGGAAAAGTGAAGGACCACACGATTGTACATTTGATACAAAACTTATTCCATGCAAATGTCAACACTAAACAAATAATATCAAATAGAGTAACATTTGGAAAAAATCATGAATTACAAAAAAGAATTTTGGAATAAATACGCAGAAGAAAATGAATCACGATATAATGAAGAATTTGCTAAGTATACAAGAGATTTATCAACATCCTTGAGATGTACCAGTGTTTTAGAGATTGGTTGTAGTACTGGAATAGATTTGAGATTATTTCCAGATACATTTGAAATTCATGGAATTGATTTAAATGAAAAAGCATTAGAAATTGCCAAACAAAAACTACCTATTGCAAATTTTAAGATAGGAGATATTACAAATTTGCCGTTTGAAGATTCATCAATAGACTTTGTTTTTACACATCAATTATTGAATTATCTAGATGATGAAACTTTAGAAAAAGGAATTGCTGAGATGTACAGAGTTGCAGGAAAATACATCATGAACTGTGAAAAATTTAATAAAGATGAAACACAAATTGATGAAAATCATAAGTTTCGTAATATGTTAAACAGATGGGAAAATTATGAACTTAAAATTGTCAGCGATATTGATATGCATGAAGACATAGAACCAGACAAAGCTAGATTCACGTTATTAAAAAAACTGTAATTTCAGTTAATTTATTCAGTCAAAAGAAAAAATCTTATTAAAAATTAAAAACGGGTCTAAAGGGATTCGGACCCTTGACAACCGGATTAAGAGTCCGGTGCGCTACCTGGCTGCGCCATAGACCCACCAAAAAGAATATGCCTAGAGTTGTTATTAATCTTAAGATTGGAAAATAAAGAAAATTTAGTTTTATGCTTTTGCTTCAATTTCATTGTATTTTTCAATGATTGCAGTCAATGCAGTTGAAACTGGAACATCATTCATTTTTTTCTTTTCGACAAGAAGTTTTTGGTATGCATCTAATGTGATGTATACAGGAATTGAACCATTCCCTTCAAGTAAACCTCTAACGTTGTAAAGTGCAGTTTCCATTCCACTTTCAGCAGACTTTGCAAATTTTGCTTTATCCATGATTGCTCCTAGAGGACCAAATGGCATTTCATAGTCTACTGACATAGTTACTTTGGTAAGATTATCACCTAATGATTGAAATTCATTAGTGATTTGCCATCTCTTGAATGGGCCTTTGATTTGTTTTGCAACAATTTTTTCATTTCTGATAAAATCAATTGTTTCACAATCCCACTCTAAACGTTTACCGCTAAAGTCGCCGATGATTCTAAATGTTGTGCCTACACCCATGCCTTCTTTGATATCCATAGGAATTACAGTCATTCCTACAATGTCATTTTTGATTTGATCAGAAACATGTTCTGGTCTTGCAAAATATGTAAAGACATTGTCTACAGGTGTTTTGATTTCTATTGATTTTGAGACGAGAGTCATCGAATCAAGTCTTGCCGATTAGAATTTAAAGGTTTTGAAGATTTCCCGAAAGGAATTGATTTACAATATATTTATCGAGTATATTCATAATCTAAAATGAGTCAAATGCGATCAGTTTTGTTACTTTCTGTTTTGATATTTTCATCTGTAATGTTTAGTGATGTATATGCTCATTCAATGTTTAATTCTTCTGAGAAATTTGAGGCGGGTTATAGAGTTCAAGTAGCTACAACTCCAGAATTTCCACAAATTAATGAACCATCTCAATTTAGAATTAGAGTAACTGAAGGATTTGATTATGTAGAAGTTGACAGATTTACAATGGGAATTAGAGTTCAGTATAATGGTCAGCAAGTAGATGCGATTCCTCCAACAACGATTGAAGGATCTCATTGGGATTTTGATTATGTTTGGAGATCTCAAGGGAATCATATTGTACTAATTGATTTGTACAACATGGTTGAGGATCAAGAAGTTCGCACCTTTACATTTAACATGGGAACACAAAGTCCATTTGGATATATTTTCTTTGCAGCAATTATTGTAGGAGGGTTAAGTCTTACAGGGGTTGTAATGTACATATATGTGCCTAAAATTTTTAAAAAATCTAAAATTTAGAGTTTCTTCGAAATTTTAGACACTCTAAATGCAAACAATGTAGTTAACAGAACCATTGAAAATAACAATATCCCAATTCCCAAATGGATTGCAACTAGTACTGCATGTAATTTTAAGTCAATAACCATTGCACCAAGTACGATTTGAGTAATAACAAAAACTGTCGCAAGCGAACTAGTTACTTTAATTTTCAAATCAGCATTTTTGTTAATTATACTTGCAACCATAGTTGCAATTACTAATGCACCAGTAGTTGCTGCAACAAGTCTATGAGTCCATTCAATTAGAAATTCTTCTGATGGCATTAATCCATCAGGACATAAAGGCCAATCAGGACAAGTCAAACCAAGACCTGCAGCTGAAATATATCCTCCAAGGAACATTAGAGAATACAAAACAATCATCGTAATTAATGCAAGATATTGTAAAGCCAAAATTTCTCGATTCTAGTTTACTGAAATATTACCAATCATCCAAGGATGAACCATACAGAAATATGGATATTCTCCGGCAGCATCAAGAGTTACAGAATATGTTCCTCCTGCCATAAACAGACTACTATCGAATTTTCCATCAGGACCGCCTGAAGGAGTTCCGCTAGTTACAGTATGAGCTGCGGAGTCATCATTTGACCAAGTAATTTCTTCACCTGCTGAAACTGAGACATTAAATGGAATATAGCATTCATTTGTTTCGTCACATCCAGGAACTCCAGAACCTTGTGGAAGTGATATTGCGCCAGCATATCCAACAGGAGCAGAATCTGCTACTGGTGCTGTTTCAACTACTGGTGCTGGTGCTGCTTCAACTACTGGTGCTGGTGCTGCTTCTGGAACTACAACATCACCTACAATAATTTGACCAACCATTCCTTGCTCTCTATGACCTGGAACTGTACAAATATAGTAAAATATACCTTCTTCACCTGCAATAAATTCAGAAACTCCAGCCTCTCCTGGTTTTAATGGATTTGATGCAGTACCAATTTCACTTCCTGGAATTATTCCAGAAAAGCCTTCATCATCCTGTGTAACACCAAAGGAGTGGAATGATCTTCCTATATTATCAACATTAAAGACAACTTTGTCTCCAACACTCATGTTAATTGTTGGATTGTTGTCACTCTCACCGGGTAACGCATTAAACGCTAAAGTTCTAAAGTCCGGGGATTCAATAAAATTAAGATCTTTTGAAATAGTATCACCTGTTTGAACTGCAGGTCCTGCATGATCATCTCCTCCAGCCATCATTGCTACAACTGGAGCTGGTTGTGAAATCCAAAAATCCCACATTGAAAAGAAGATTACTCCACCAACAATACAAATGCCTAGCATGATTATCATCATTTTTCCAGTTCTTTCTGAAGTGGTTCTGTAAACTTGGGAATTATCGTGACTCATTTCATATATCTCCTAATGTGATGGATTCTTTGCCTCAAATGGATAGTAATACTTTCCACCCACACCAAATGGGTCATCAGTATCTGCTAGCTTGCCTTTTCCTGCACTATAGATAATGTTTGCAAGGAAGATTACCATGCTGATACCAATAATCATTGCACCTACTGATGCAATTTGGTTCATGGCAATCCATTCTGGGATTGGAGGATAATCGAAAATTCTTCTTGGCATTCCATACAAGCCAAGTACGTGTTGTGTAAAGAATACTAAAACAGTTCCAAAGAATGACATTGCAAAGTGTACCTTACCCCATGCTTCATTATACATTCGTCCTGTTACATATGGATACATGTAGTATAGGAATCCAAATGAACCAAATGCAATGGTTCCCATTACGAATAGGTGGAAGTGACCTACAACCCAGTAAGAGTCGTGTGTTTGGAAATCTAATGGCATTGCAGCATTTGCTACACCACCTGCGCCTGCAGAGAAGAATAATGCAATTCCTCCAACTGCCCACATCATTGGTGTTGAGAATTTGATTCTACCATTCCACATTGTTGCAACAAAGTTGAAAACGTGTAAAGCAGATGCTGGAACTGCTGCAAGTGTTCCTACCATAAAGACTGTTTTTTCTGTAAATGACATTCCGGTTGCATACATGTGGTGTGCCCATGATGAGAAACCAACAATTGATAATAATACAAATGCAAAGATACCAGAATTATAACTGTGAATTGGTTTTCTTGAAAATCTTGGAATGATTTCATACATCATACCAATTGCAGGAATTACCAATACATACACCTCAGGATGGAAAGTAAACCAGAACAAGTGTGCATATGCAATTGGATCCCCTCCCATTGCAGGGTTAAAGAATCCAGTAACACCGAGTCTATCTGTAAGAAGCATTAACAAGGCTGCTGCAAACGTTGGAATTGCAACTAAAATAATTAATGAAGATGATAGAAATGACCAAGCCAACAATGGAACTTGCCCAATTGACATGTCTGGGTGTTTACATTTGAGAATTGTAACAACGAAATTGATTGCACCTAAAACTGATGAAATACCTAGAATCTTTAATCCAAATATCCACATGTCAGCAGCTGGACCTGGAGCACTGATAATTGAATATGGAGGAGTTGCATACCATGTGAAATCAGCAAAACCCAGCCAAATGAGTGCACCACCTGGAGGAATCATCCAAAATGCAAGTGCATTAAGTTTAGGATATGCCATATCTTTGTATCTGACCATAATTGGAACAAAGTAGTTACCAACAGATGATGCAAATGGTAAGATAAACAAGAAAATTAATGTTGTACCGTGAACTGTAAAGATTCTGTTAAAGGTCATTGCATCACCAATTATTTGTGCACCTGGCAAGAATAGTTCTGCTCTAATGATAAGAGCTAATGCACCACCTAAGAACAGGAATCCTATTGACATGATTAAGTAAAGTAGACCAACATCGGTGTGATGTGTCGAAAACATAATTTGCCAAATTGGACGTGGCTTGGATAATTCTAGAACCATTAGTTAATCTCCTCGATTATAGTTTGTGATAAAAGCGTTTTCAAGAATGTCAATGTGTTGGTTCCTCCACAATTAAAGTCGCTCTCATGTTATAGTGGATCAATCCACAGTATTCTCTGCATTGAATGTCATGTTGTCCAACTTCTACTGGAGCAAACCATACAGTGTTAACTCTGCCAGGAACTGCATCCATCAATACAACATAATCATGAATATTAAATGCATGAATTACATCTTTTGAATGAAGTTCAAATTTGTATGCTTTGCCTGACTCGACATGTAATTCACCAATTTCTTTAGTTCCGTCTTCATGTTCAAAAGTCCAGAACCATTGTTGTCCAGTTACTTTGATTATTTCTGCATCTGCAGGAACATGTTCAACAAGTCTTTCTGCATTCCAAGCTTCTCCACCAACCCAACACATCAATGCAATTACAACACCGACATAGATCCATTCAGGCCAGTTAGAATGTCCGCTCAATTTTACCAGTCAGTCCCCTCATATGGAGTTGGTTTTGCTTTTGGATGAGATTCTCTAAATCTCCAAACTTGCCAAATAATTGTACCAGAAACTACAGCACCAACAACAAATGCAATAGTCATCATTCTAAAAAATAAGTTCCAAATTACTACTCTACGATCAACATATTCTCCAGGTTCATCACCTGCAGCAAATGCCATGTCAACAGCTGGGATCACTATCAAAACTGCCAAAACTAAGAACAATCCAATAATTCCCTTCATAGCGAACAAATGACGTGGTCTTTGATTTCTATTTAAGGGTTTTCAAGATTATTAGCTACCAACCTTGATCGAATCTAGAAGGATGCATTATATTAATTCCGGAAATAGAGAATTTTTTTTGTTTTTCTCGGAATATGTTTAGAGATGCATTAGCAATAATTAATTCAAAGAGATTAACTGGAGACAGATCAACTATAGTTGAAAGCATCGCTTTTATTGGATCCATATGAGTTACAAGGACTACATTTTCATCAGGATGGTTTTCAATAATATCATCAACTAACCCCAGAACTCTGTTTTTCACTTGAGAAAATGTTTCTACACCATTATGTGCAATTTCTAATTCGCCATTGTAAAATTTCATAAAGACATTTCCATGACTATTAAAAATTTTATCATATGGCATACCAGTAAATTTTCCCATATCAAGTTCGATTAGACGTTTGTCAATTGTAACATCAACTGAATTATGATGACCTACAATTTCTGCAGTATGTTTTGCTCGTTGAATTGGACTAGAATAGATTGCAGAAATATTCATGTGTTCTAATAATTCAGCAGTATGGTGTACTTGTTTAATTCCAGTTTCAGTTAATGGAACACCTTCTGTTCTACCTGCCAAAATTCTATCTGTATTGTTTTTTGCCTGACCGTGTCTTAGAAAAATTATTTGTCCCAACTTGGTCTAAAATTCAAATAAAGATAATAATAACATTATCTGGGGAATAATCATGAAAATCGGGATTATTGGTGGAACTGGTGGAATGGGAAAAGGTTTTGCTCTTAGATGGTCACAAAATCACAATGTCATAATTGGTTCTAGAGATGCTACAAGAGCATCAGAATCAGCTATAGAATATACAAATCTTGCAAAAGAAGCATTTGGAGAAATCAATGGAAGTATTTCTGGGAATGACAATGTTTCAGTTGCAAAAGAAAGTGACGTGTTAATTTTATCAATTCCATATGAAAATATTGATTCTACATGTTCAACAATATTATCTGAAATCAAAGATAGTTGTGTTGTTGTTTCTCCAATTGTTCCAATGACAAAAACAGATGTTGGATTTGAATGTGTTTCAATAAAAGATAACAAACCATTTTCATACAAACTTGTTTTGAATCATATGAAAGACAAATCAAAACTAGTTTCTGCATTTCACGTGATTTCTGAAAAGAAACTTGTAAACCCAACATTGGAATTAGATTATGATATTTTTGTTTGTGGTGATGATAAGGAATCAGTTGAAAAAGTAAATGAGTTGATTAATGAAATTAAAGGTCTAAGATCAATTTACTTGGGACCAATTGAATTGTCATATTTAGCGGAAATGTGTACACCATTACTTCTCAATGCAATGATTAGAAACAAGATTAAAAATCCCGGAATTAAAATCGTCTAAGTTTTACTCTATCATGAGTTCTGAATATTATAGGAGAGGTAGAAATTGGTTTTCAGCCATGGGTGTAATGTTTTGTGTAATGGCCATGATTGTACTAGTAAGGCAATTAATAATTTGGGGAACAGAATTTGTTGAAGAATTTTTGTTTAATGGAGAGATTACCAATGAAAAAGTTTCAATGGCAATGCTGGGCTTTGGTATTTTTATGATAGTATTAGGATTTAGAAAACATGAACCAAAAAGATGAATTTTTAAAATCACAAAAAGTTTTACGAATAGCAACAATTGGCAAAAATAAAACACCTCATATTGTTCCTGTTTGGTATAGATATGCAAGTAAAAAAATCTACATAGGTACAAACACTAAGACACAAAAGGCAAAAAATGTAAAAAAAAATAACAAAGTCTCTTTTTGTGTGGATGTTGGAATTAATGCTCCAAATATTTATGGTATAATGGGACAAGGAGAAGCCAACTTAATTCTAGAAAAAGTAAAAGTAAAAACAATTGCAAAAAAAATTCTCTTACAATATTTTAAAACATTAGAAAATAAATCTGCAAAAGAATTACTAAAAGATACTGATTGTATTATAGAAGTTATTCCTGAAAAATTCTCTGTATGGAATTATTAAGAAACAAATTCTTCAATTTTATTCATTGCAGAATCCAATACCTCTAAACTAGGAAGATAAACAAGTCTAAAATGTCCACTGCCATATTTTTCTCCAAAGCCTGAACCATGAACAGTAAGAACACCTTTTGATTCCAATAGTTTTGTTACAAATTCTTTATCTGTCCCAAATCTATTGTCTTCAATTTTTGGAAATGCGTAAAATGCGCCTTTTGGAGTAGGGCAAGAAAGCCCAGGCATTTCATTTAATCTCTTCACAACCAAATCACGACGTTTTTTGATTTCAGATACAAAGTTACTAATGTAATCTTGAGGTCCACGTAGTGATTCTAATGCTGCATGTTGTACAGGAAGACTAGTTGCAATTCTCACTCTAGCTAATTTTGGCAAGTTCTCACGTAATGCTTCAAGTTGTGGAGATTGATTAAATGCAATGTATCCAATTCTCCATCCAGACATAAGATGGACTTTGGAAAATCCATTTAGAACAATTACAGGTGAATCTCCTGCAACTTTTCCAATTCCCACAAATTTTTCATCAAATATTATTTGATCATAAATCTCATCACAAATAATGTAGAGATTATTTTGGTTTGCAACATCTACTAATTCCTTAAGTGATTTTTCATTGAATACAACACCAGTAGGATTGTTAGGGCTGATTAAACAAATTGCAATAGTCTTGGATGTAATTTTGGATTTAATGTCATCAATATCTGGTGTAGAATTATTCAAGTCTACTGCAAATTCTACAGGAATACCACCATGCAATCGCACATAAGATGCATATGGCGGATAGTATGGTCCAGGTAGTAATACTTCATCTCCATCTTCAACAATTGATGAGATTACCATATCGAGTCCTTCAGAAACACCATTAGTAACTAAGATATTTTCAGCATCGATTGAAAGTCCTTTTGCATTTTCTTTTTTAGCAATAGCATCTCTTAATTCCAAAAGACCTTCAGATGATGAATAGAAATTTTCTCCACTGTTTATTGCACCTATTAAAGCGTCTTTAACATTGGTAGGGGGTTGAAATCCAAATTGAACAGGATCACCAATATTGAGATAATCAACTTGCATACCTTTTTGTTGTACCTTTCTTGCAGCAAGAACAATATCTCTAATTGCATATTCTACACCAGCTACTTTTTTTGATATCTTCAAAGTATCTAGACAGATATTTAGGACTGTTAAATTCTTTCTTGTTTGGACTCGTTGCACAGTCTGGATAGTGCGAGCGGCTTCGAACCGCTAGGTCGAGGGATCGAAGCCCTCCGAGCCCTTTTTAGGTTATCTTATAAGGTAAAAAAATTGCCACGCATATTATGAGAATATCACCATTCAGAATTGGATTAGTTTTGGTGATTATAGGGATAATTTGGATTTCAGTTGTTTTTGTAGAAACTGAAAAAACACATGATTCAATTTTATTAAAAAAATCGAGTTTTTTTGAACTAAAATCAAAATTATCGGGTATGGATATTGGGTATTACAAAATATTCATTCCTGAATTTGTAGGAGAAGAAGTATTTGTACAAATTTTAGATCCCAAAAATAATGTGATTCAAGAAGAAAAAATTCAGACAAAAATGTCAGTTGGATATTTTGATTTTAGTAAAAATGGAACGTATACAATCAAGATAACAAACATCTCAAAAAATCAAATTGATGTACAGATAGAACTTGGTAATACAAATTCTCAAGAGATGATTCCTGCTGGAATACTGATAGTTGTAGGTTCAATCATTATCATGATAATGTCATATCTAAAAATTAAAAATCACAAAATAGAACATCCTGATAAAAATATTTCATAAACAGGAATACATTGGATTACATGTCCAAAAATTAAAACAAGATTGAATATTAACCATAATGTAAAAAACAAAAAAGCTACAATTGAAAAAGGAAGAAACATTTTGAGTTTAGTGTGTTCTCTGTTTTTTAAAATTAAAAGTCCACCTAAAGATGCAAGAACTAAACCAAATTCAAGAGGTTGATGTGACCAAGATATCAACCCATCAATACCAAAAAGATCATGAGATAATGAATCTCCAAATCCTGAAATAATTTGGAGTATAGATCCTACAATGACGAGTTTAATTCCAGTTTTAAGAGAACCGTGAACTGATTTTTTAAGAATTAGAATAATTCCCAAAATTGCACCACATGAAGTCAAAGAAACACCAGTATACACTATGATATGAGAAGGACTCCAGAAGAATTCAGGTTCTTTTTGAAGATGAGATATTGCATCCCAAAATCCTGCAGAAACGACTACAACAGAACCAATAACAGCAAAAATTGATACAAGTGAAACAAATGTACTAGATTTTGTTAATGAAGAATTCGATAATCTTTGAATCAACTTCATTTTAATTATTCATTAAAAATGGGGTATTTGAAATATTGCAAGACTATCAATTTGAAAATTCAATATTATGAGTAATTTTGTGAATTAACTATATTAGATAAAACAGTATGAGAATATCATGTCACCTGGAATAGGATTAATGAAAAGACGACTTGAAAAGGAAAAAGATGCAATTGCACTTGCAATTTCGGGAATTGCTAAAAAATATGACATTAAACCAGATGGAATCAAAACTCTTGAAACAAAATATGATATAGACACAGGAGATTGGTATGTTGCACTTGGATGGGAAGAAAAAAGAGCGATAATTCGAATGGATTCTGTTTTGGGTACAATTACTGAGATTAAAGAAATTTAATTATCAAGCAATATTCTGAAAATATATGACTAAAGCAATTATTCTTGGAGGTTCAAGAGGAATAGGAAGAGCAATTGCGGATTCACTCAAATCAATAGAAATTGATGTCTTTGCAGCATCAAAAAAGGATATCGATACATCAAATTTAGATAGTGTAAAAAAATTTTCAGAGAGTCATAATCAAACAGATATTCTAGTTTTAAACACTGGAGGACCTGCTCCAAAACCATTCTCAAGTATTACTGAAGAGGATTGGAGATTATATCATAATCAATTATTTTTGGGATTTTGTACTATTTTACAAAAAATCAAAATTAATGATGACGGATATATCTTTTTGATTAGTTCAAGTGTAATCAAAGAACCAAATGCAAAATTGATAATTTCTTCTGCATATCGTGCTGCATTTAGTGAAGTTTTCAAAGTGTTGAGTAAAGAATTTGCTCAGAAAAACATTAGTTGTGTAAACATTGCCCCAGGACCAATTAATACAGATAGAACTCAAGAATTAATAGAAAATGTAAAAGAATTTGAAAAATCTCTTCCTATGAAAAGATTAGGAGAACCTGAAGAGATAGGAAATTTTGTTAAATCAATAATTGAAAACAAAATAAAATATCTATCAGGAGTTACAATAAATTTTGATGGTGCAAATTCAAACTATATTTTTTAAAATTATTTTTTAAATTCAACATTTGGGACGTCAGGTTGGCCGACAATAGCAATCAATCCACCATCACGTAATTGTTGGAGTAATTGCATGACTTCTTTTTCAACTTGCTTTCTTTGTAATCCAGTTTGTTGGGCAAATACTTCTACTAGTTCCGTTACTTTACGTTGACCATTACATGATTTCCAAAAATCAACTATTGCTTGGTTTACCATAAATCCTTGATCATGTTCATTTGCCAAAACCATTGAACCATCTTCTTGTTGTACTAATTTGCCAACACCTTGAGGTAATGCAGTTTCATAGTTAATTGGTGCAGGCGTATTCATAGTGGCACCCATTTTTTTGATCTTCATTTTTCCTTCTTCAGTCATTTTATCCATTGACCATGCAGGTTCCCAAACAATGTCTATTTTGACATTGTTTACACCTGGAACTTTTTTGGCATATCTAGTTGCATCTTGAACCAAAGTTTCGTGAAGTGGACATCCTTGTGTAGTCATTGTCATTTTAATATTAACATCATTATTTTCAGCAACATCAATTCCATAAATTAACCCCATCTCTACAATATTCAGAGGTACTTCTGGATCCATACATTGTTTTAATGATTCTTCAATTGCCTGTGCAGAAACAGTACTCATAATGTTAACCAGAATTTGAAAAACAATAAAAACTTTCTATTAATTAGCTTCAAATAATTTTGAGATTGATTCTTCAAATGGAGCAGTAGCCACACCTTTTTCAGTAATAATTCCCGAAATCAAATCTGGAGGAGTCATATCAAATGCAGGATTTATCACACCGATATCATCAGGTGCAGTTTTTTTATCACCAATTCCTGTAACTTCGGAACCTTTTCGCATTTCAATTATTACATCTTCAGCTTTTGTTTTCATATCAATTGTAGACAATGGTGCTGCAACATAAAATGGAATTCCATGTTGTTTTGCCATAGTAGCTACTTGATAAGTTCCAATTTTATTAAAGACATGACCAGTTTTTACAATTCTGTCAGCACCAACAACTACTTTATTTACAAGACCATTTGCCATAGAATAACCAACAGCAGTGTCCGGAATTAAGCTAACATCAAATCCATCATGTTTTAGCTCAAATGCAGTAAGTCTTGATCCTTGTTGAATCGGTCTGGTTTCTGTTGCAATTACTTTAACATTTTTACCACTTTCTTTTGTTGCACGAATAACACCAAGGGCTGTTCCATATGCAACAGTAGCTAATGCACCAGCATTACAATGAGTCATAATAGTGTCATTATTATCAAAAAGAACAGAGCCATTTTTCCCCATGGTTCTATTAATTTCAATATCTTCATCAGCCATTTTTTTAGCTGTAGAAATTACTAATTCTTTAATTTGCTCAATTGTTTCACCAGAACTTGCAACATTCATGATTTTCTCCAATCCCCAACCTAAATTTACTGCAGTAGGTCTAGTTTCAAAAAGAATGTTTCTTGCATTTTCTAAATCAGAGAGTAATTCATCTTTAGTAGTTGCCTTGCTTTGTAAAACTGCTAATGCTAATCCAAATGCTCCGGATACACCAATTGCAGGAGCTCCTCTAACCACAAGAGTTCTAATAGCATTAGCAACTTGATTAAAATCATCATATTCCACAAGGACAAAATCATTTGGTAATTTTGTTTGATCAATCATTACAACTTTATTATTTTTCCATTCTACTGTTCTAAGTGAAGATAAGTTATCTCTTGATTGTTCATCCATAATGCTTCAACATTTCAAACTTTATTAAAACCATACCAAAATTCATGCAATTTACTAGTCTGATTTTAAAATTTAGTAGAATGAATTTTACATTGTAGCTTGTGATGCATCATGGAACATCTGACTTTTTGCACAACCTGCTGCAAGTTCATCACCGGCGCCACGTCTCATTAATCCTCTGTAAAGACAATCTTCTAATTTGATATCTTCTCTTTGTTCCCATTCCTCAACAGTAACTGAGAATTTCTTTTGAATTCTATCTCTATACCATTCAGGAATTACATTAAATGCACAGAATGGAACTATTCTGAGGTCTGGAGTAACATAATGAATATCACATCTTTGAAGTCTTTCCAAATCTTCATTGTATTTATCTTGAAAGTGCATCATACCAAGGAATAATCCTTTGACATGCCATGAGCCTACTGAATCAAATGATCTCTTCATGAGAATATTACCAAACATTTTTGCCAAATCCAATCCTGCTGGTTGTTTCTTAGAATCAACAAATCCTTTGAGTTTTCTAACAACTTCTAACATTGTAAAGTACTTGTTTTTACCAGAACGAATTTCTTCGGCTTTATCTTCAAATAATTCAAGCATTCCTTGAATATCACAGAATCTTGTTAATGGAACAAATTTCTTTGTATCTGCATCCTCAAAAATGTAAGTACCTGCACCACATGCAAAGTGAATAGATAGTTCATATTTTGGTTTACTGGAAAATGCTTCAATTACATTTGTTAGTGGCATGCAACTAGGAACTGGAAACCAATCATCAACAGTTACATCACCATTTGTTTGTTCTTCGATTCTTTGAATACAATCAGGAACGGTAATTCTATATTTTTCACGTTCGCCTTTACCCATTCTTCCAGTTAATGATACCGGTTGGAAATTTACAGCATGAACTACATCCATATTTTTTTGGGCATATCTAATAATTCCACCTAACTCATGATCATTAATTGATTTAATCACTGTTGGAACAAATACTACAGTGGTACCAGTTTTTCTACAACTATCAAGGGCATATGGAATTTCCCAGTGATTTTTTGGATTTGTTCTTGCAGTAACACCATCAAATGATAGATACAAATTATTACATCCAGCAAGTCTTACTTCACGTGCAGCTTCTGGATCCATTGCATGTCTAATTCCATTAGTATTCATTTGGATATGATCAACACCTTCTTCTTTCATAATTTTAATAACATCAGCAATATCTTCTCGCAACATTGGTTCACCACCAGTAATCTGCATAGAGTTTCCAGGAATTGGTCTTTGAGATCTTAGTGTTTTCATCATTCCTCGAATTTGAGTATGATCTGGTTCATACATGTAAGCACCTTCTAATCCTTTCTTAACATAAAAGAAACAGTACCAACATGTTAAATCACATCTATTAGTTACAATCATGTTTGCCAATCCACTATGTGACAAATGGTTTGAACATAATCCACAGTTATTTGGACAAGAACATTTGTCCATCATTACGTTTGGAGAATGAGCACCTTTTCCATCCATCCAATAAGTACTAAATTTCTTGTATAGTTCATAAGAACCAAAATAGAGTTCTTCACATTCACCATGAGTTGGGCAAACTTTTGACATGAAGACTTTGTTGTCACGTTCAAAGAGTTCTGCATCTAAAATCATATTACAATCAGGACAAATACTTTGAGTGAATCTTATTGTAGATTTTTTACCTAAATTTTTACTTGATTGATTAGATATCTGAATTAGAGCCATGCTTATAGAAAGAACTCTTTTGAATTGGTATATAATGCATTTCATACTTGCCCCCGTGTGGGATTTAGTAGTCATTAATATGAGATTTAAATACTAAAACGGAACGATTAGATCGCATGAGTATATCAGATAAAACAAGAAAATCTCTAGAAAAAATTGGTCTAACAAGTTATGAAATTAAAACATTTTCCGCACTTCTCAAAACAGGAGAATTAACAGCATCAGATCTTAGTCAAAAGTCAGGAGTACCATATTCAAAAATTTATGAAGTTCTAGGAACATTGGAAGAAAAAAGCTGGATTGGTTCAGATGATTCAAGACCAACAAAATATTTTGCAAAGTCACCATCAACAGGATTAGATACTACAAAACAAAAAATGGAAAATGATTTTTTGCAGAATCAAAATATTATTTTAAATGAACTTGTTCCATTATATGAAAAAAGTGGAATTAGTGAAAAACCAGATATTTGGGTATTGTCAGGTGCAATAAACATTACAGCCAAAATTTTAGAGATGGTTGATACTTGTAGAAATGAGGTAATGATTGCAATACCAGAAGCTGGTGAAGAACTTGTAAGACAAGCATTACCAAAATTAAGATCACTTCATGATAAGGGTGTAGAAATTACAATTCTTACTTCAGATAAAATTGATAAAGAATCTGTTAAAGCAATCAAAAGAGTTGCAACTGTAAAAATCAAGGAGGGTTTGTTCGGAGGGGGGATTATATCTGATAAAAAATATGTGGTAATTTTATTAGGTCCAGAAACATCAGGAGACGGTTCTTCAGATATTGTAGCAATTTGGGCAGACCATGCAGGACTGGCAGGATTCGCACGACAATATTTCGAATATTTATTAAAAGATTCAAAGGAAGTATAGAATATGGATATTTTAGAAGACAAAGAGACATTTTTTGTAGGAACAGCTGAGGCTGAACATGTAGAGATGTATCTAAAAGCAATTTGGCACATTAGGGAAAGAGGAGAAGATGTTAAAATTAGTTCAATTGCAAAAATGCTCAATGTTAGACAACCAAGTGTTGTTCAAATGCTCAAAAAATTAAATGGTAAAAATTTAGTTTCATACAACAAAGCAGGTGTAAAACTCACCGAAGAAGGTCAAGAAATTGGTGCAAGTATGATGCGAAATAGTAGATTATTAGAAGTGTTAATGGATAGCGCACTCAAAGTAGAAATTGATGAAGAAATGGTATGTGGAATTGAACATCATATGAACAAGCAATTTACAAATGCATTATGTACCATGTTAAAACATCCAAGAAAATGCCCACATGATAATGAAATTCCTATTGGGGATTGTTGTGAATTATCATAATATCCTAAAAGATATATCATCTTAGAAATTACATTTTTCATGGCATGTTTTTGTGGATGTGAAACTTATGAAAAAAGTGATGACGGATTCAAAACTGCATGTGTTAAATGTCAACATGGACCTCAAAATCATGATGATGAATTCAGAAATGCTGCAAAAAAAAATGAATCACAAAGTCAAAAACGTGACGCAGATTTTGGATAGTTATTCGCCAATAATTTTAACTAAAACTCTTTTTGATCGTCTTCCGTCAAACTCTCCATAGAAAATTGTCTCCCAAGGACCAAAATCTAATTTACCATTAGTAATTGCTACAATTACTTCTCTTCCCATGACTTGTCGCTTTAGATGAGCATCAGCATTATCTTCCCCAGTTTTATTGTGTTCATATTGTTCAATTGGTTCATGTGGTGCTAATTCTTCTAACCATTTTTCATAATCATGATGCAAACCACTTTCATTGTCATTAATGAAAACACTAGCAGTAATATGCATGGCATTTACAAGACAAAGCCCTTCCTTGATTTTACTTTTTATAATTAATTTTTCTACATCTGAAGTGATATTTACAAAAGCTCTACGAGTTTTGACTTTAAAGGTAAGATATTCAGTTAATGATTTCATATTTATCAAAAATTTCCTATCCTTTAAAATTCTAAGGCAGGCTCAGAACTCAAGATCCTCATCATCAATCAGAGGGATAGGATCATCACTGCCCGCATGTCATTTTTAAGTAAATTCCTATTGAGTCTTTCAAGAAGCTTGATAAATGGCTAATTCTTGAATTATTCAAAATGGTTACAATTGATACACCAGCTTCAGTGGAAAGTTTTAGAAAATTCATTATTTCTAGTACATGTAGATCATTTGCACCTAGAAGTTATTTGGAAGATTCTGAAGTATTTGCTGAAAGAGAAGAAAGTCTTGGTGCAATTTACGTAGAGGCAGCAGATAAAGTTACTTTAAAAAAACTCAGAGATATGACATTTGTTAATGCACGAGATATTCTTGGAGTTATTTATAATTCAAAAAGTGGGAATACATCTCTTAAATGGCGTCAATTAAAACGAAACAATGGTAAAGTAACAGGTGAAGCTTCTGCTAATTCTCTTACAAATCTGGCAGAGTCAGGGGTATTAACTTTGGATTGGGTTGAAAATTATCTGAAAAAAAAATCTGAAGAAGCAAAAGCTGACAAAACTACAAGCTAAACTTTTTTCTTTTTGTAAATTAGAACTAAACTATGATAACAAAAATTATTGATGAAAATTCAATTTCTGTAATTCCAGAGGATTCTGATGATCTCTTGAATTTACGTAGAATCATTAAAGAAAATGATAAAGTAATCGGAGATACAACTAGAGTATTAAAGCAAGATAAAGATTTTTCAAGACCTGATAAAGGAGAAAGGATCAAAGTAAGAATTGCTTTAACAGTAGAAAAAATTTCCCTCGATGATGTACTTGATAGATTAAGAGTGAGTGGGATAATTTCTGAATCAAGTAATGAATCAGTACCACATGGATCACATCATTCATTTATTTTAAAAATTAATGATGGAATTACAATTTCAAAGAAAAAATGGTTGTCAATTGAAAAAAATCTTTTAGAATCAAGTAATAATCAAGTAGGTTTTTTGCTTGTAGCAATTGATACAGGAGACTGTGGGATTGCAAGACTAAGAGGAACACATCTAGAGTTTATGCCAAATATCTATTCAGGTAATGGAGGAAAAAGATACAAAACAAATTTCAATATTGAAAAATTCTTTGAACAAATACAACAAGCAGTATTAACCATACTCAAAAAAGGAGATGCGATAATAATTTTTGGTCCAGGTGAAACAAAAAAAAGATTTTCTAATTTTATTCAAAAATCTCATAAATTTAATGTCAAGGTTGTTGAAGGAATTGATTCAGGAGGAGAAGATGGAATTTACATATTTACAAAATCTCAAACCATGAAAGAGATAATGTCTGATAGTAACTTAGCAAAAGCTTCATCAATTATTGATGAAGTAATGGTTCTGGCAAACAAAAAAAGTGGAAAATTTACTATGGGTTTTGATGAAACATATAATGCAAATCAGATGGGTGCAGTTGAATCACTTGTATTTTCAGATAAAGCAATTCAAGATGATGAACAAAAGATGATAGATTTTCTAAATGATGTTGAAGGTAAGGGAGTTAAAATTTACAGTGTTGATTCATCCACAGATATTGGTTTAAGAGTTACAGGTTTAGGTGGAATGGTTTCGTTATTACGATATTCAATAGAATCTTAGTTTGTAGATTCTACTAACCATTTAAGATAAGATTTGTTAATTGATGTTACATCGATTTCTGCAATTTCAGGTACATCGTATGGATGAGTTTCTTTGATTTTTTGTTTTAATAATTTTTTATTTTTTAGGGTGGTTTTAAAAATAACAAGATATTCAGAGGTATTTTCAATTTTTTCGTTCCAAGAATAAATTGATGAAATTTTTGAAATATTAACACATGCCACAATTTTGTTTTTTACAAACTCTTTTGCAATTTTTGAAATAGATTTTTTATCAGGATATGTTGAGATAATTATCACAGGTTTCATAGTAACCGATAAATGTACGTGACTTAAAAAATTAACAATTAATTTGGAACTAGACTTTCTTACTCAGAATGCAATTATCTATGTCTTAATGGCTTGGGTGATTATTGTTGTTGTTGCCAAAGCCCTAAAATTAGAAAAATATGGTTTTGAAATTAAAGCATACAGTCTAGTTTACAAAAATAAACAAGTTAACTCAGTTTTAGTGAAACTTCTTAGTAGAACTAAAAGGGGTATCAGAGTTTTTGCAGACATAAGTGTAATTTCAGGTTTTATTATGATGGGTTTTGCGTTTTGGTTTTTACTTAATAATGTCTCAAACTACTTTGTTGCTCAAGCAGAATTTTCAGAATTAACAGTTTTGATTCCAGGAGTTACATTGACTTCAGCATCTTCCATTACATACTTTTTACTATCAATTCCAATAGTTCTTGTAATTCATGAAGGAGCACATGGTATAGTGGCAGCTCTTGAAAAAATTAAAATCAAAACAGGTGGTTTTGCCATATTCATTGCAATGTTTGCAGGATTTGTAGAACCAGATGAGGAAGAATTTGAAAAAGCAAAAAAGATTTCAAAAATGAGAGTGATTGGTGCAGGGGCTACATCAAATGTAATTTTTGCACTTGTCTTAGGTGTTATTCTATTAACAAATCCGTTTTTTGCAATGGTATTACCTGAACCACTACTAAGTGTATTTTATGATTTACCAGATGGAGTTTTGATACTTTCAATAATGGAAAATTCAGGAGCTGAACAAGCAGGTTTACTTGCAAACGACATTATTACATCAATTAATGATATACCGATTAGAAGTCCAGTAGATTTCCCCAGTTTGAATCCTGGAGAAATGGCAAGTGTTAGTGTACTTAGAGATAGCCAACCATTAGATTTCGGTGTAGAAATAATGCCTGCACCTGAAGATCCTGAAAGGGGTTTAATTGGAATAATGAGAGATAATACTTTTGCATACAAGCCTGTAATGAATTTCATTGAATGGAATGATCCAAATGTTTCAATGTTCTTGTTATGGCTCTGGATGATTTCATTTTTCATTGGAATAATCAATATGCTTCCTCTCCCAATTTTAGATGGAGGAAAATTTATTCATATAATTATAGATAAAAGAATTTCAGAAAAATCAGTAAATGTTGTGATGTGGGGAATATACGCATTCACTTTTGCACTATTTGGTTTGAATATTGCTTTATCATACCTAAAATCAGGCTGGTTTACAATCTAGCATATTCCCAAAGAATCATTAGTGAAAAATTATCATTCATTTCATGAATTGTGATAGATGTGAAAATCAAGCAGTCTATACTAGAAAATATTCAGGTCAAAAATTATGTTCACAATGCTTCTCAAACTCCATAGTTAGAAAGACTGCCAAAACAATTTCAAAATATAATATGATTAAAAACAATGAATTAGTTGCAGTTGCAGTTTCAGGTGGAAAGGACTCGTTAGCATTACTAAAAATTATTCATGAAATGGCATCAACTCATAATTTTAGAATTATTGTGATTACAATTGATGAAGGAATTCCAGGATATAGAAATGAAGCATTAGAGATTGTGGAAAAATTTTGTGGAAAATTAAATGTAGAGCATAAAGTTTACTCTTACAAAGATCTTTTTGAATTAACACTTGATGAATCATTAGAATTAAGAGATAATGAAAAGACTTCTTCATGTTCAATTTGTGGAACATTAAGAAGACGTGCAATTGATCATGCTGCAAAAGATGTTGGGGCAGACGTAATTGCGACAGGACATAATCTGGATGATACATTACAAACTTTTGTGATTAACATGCTTTCAGGTGATACAAACAAAATTGGATGGATGGATCCTGATACATCTAAAAATACTTTAAGAAAAATAAAACCATTTAGTGAAATCTATGAATCTGAAATTGTATTTTATGCATTTACAAATGATTTACCATTTCAATCAGAACCTTGTCCGCACATGAGTGAGGGAATTAGAACAGAAATTCGTGAATTTCTAAATTCATTAGAGACTCAACATAGTGGAATTAAAAATAATTTGTATCAATCAGTTCTCAGAGTATCACAGATTGTAAAAGATACCAATTACAAACAAAAAATGATCTGTAAAAAATGCGGTAATCAATGCACAGGAAATGTATGCTCAGTGTGTAATATGATTTTAAGACTCAAAGAGAATCAAACCTAATGCAAATATAACATACTTTATTTTAGAAAAAACGGTAGTAGGTAGGATTGGGGTGCTAGCCGTGCCCTATTCTGAAACCGGCTATATGCAGAGATCAGTAACTGTTGGGTAAATCTCTAGATGGGTAATTCCCGCTTGGTGTGCGGAAATGAAATCACGCCGAGGCGGGTGGTTGCAGGACTAGAATTATCCGAAGGGATGACTTCTAAGACCGAACCATTGAAAGGGATGAGGTCCGGGAGGGAACAATCCTAAGATGGAGCATCCACGCTTCCTCGTCAACGTGGCGGATCTTGTATGCCTTGAAATGGGGTTATTCGCCTAGACTGGAACCAACAGGTCTACTACCATTATTTATTAAAATTAAAAATTATTTTATATTTTTTAAAAAAATAAAATTTTTAGGTAATAGAAAATTTAGTTTTGAAAATTAATACAAAACATCAAATTTTAAAAATTCACCAACGAATGTTTCATTATGTGTCTCTACATCTTCAACTATTGCATTGGCAGGACCACCATGAACCCACTCAATAATTTTACTAATATTTTCTGCATCTCCTTCTAAAACAGATTCAACACGACCGTCTTTGAGATTTTTAACCCATCCAAAAACATCATTCTTCTTTGCCATAATTTTTAATGTTTGACGAAAAAAAACTCCCTGCACTCTACCAGTAACAAGAATTCTAATTCGTTGACTTGACATTCAAAGAATACTCTAAAGAGTTACTAATCAGTTTTAGGTTAAAGAGAAATTACTTTCTTTCTTTAATTCTTGCTCTACCAGTTTTTCTGGCAGCAATGCTTCCAACCTTTGCACCAGGAGGAGCATCTCTAGAAACAGTTGAACTTTGTCCAACGTGTTGATGACGACCACCACCGTGTGGGTGTACATATGCAGCTTGAGCAACACCTCTAACAATTGGATATTTCTTCCCTTTTGCTTTGAAGCTTCTCCATTTGTTTCCTGCACTCATGAAATGTCTCTCACTAGCTCCACCACCTGCAAGAGTACCAATCATAGCTCTATTTTTTGGATTTAAGACAGTAAATTTTCCAGAAGGAAGTTTGACAGTTACACCATCATCACCATGAGAGAAAATTGTTGCATCTGTGCCTGCTGATTTTACAATTGCACCACCGTCTCCAAAGTGTTTTTCAATATTACATACAATGGTTCCATCAGGAATGTTTTGAACACTAATAACGTTCCCTTTTTCAATTGTTGATTTTAATCCAAATTGTAAAACTTCTCCAACTTTAGTTCCAAGAACTGCTGGGACAAATGAAACAGAACCATCCTCAAATCTTACTTTAGATAATGGAGCTTCTCTACCGCGTTCGTGAACTAGATCGATTATTTCACCCTGATGTTGTTCAGATAGCGGAAAACGAGGATAATTTGCTTTGGAGCCTACTTTACCAGTAGATGTAGATCTAAATTGATTGCCTCCACGGCCACGTCTTCTTACTAATGGTCTTTTACCCAAGTTGATCGTTTCCTATGAATAGATGATTTTAAGCTTGTGATTACTAAGTGAATAAATTGCTACAAAGGTATAAAACTTAGAAAAAGTGTTTTTCTATATGAGTCAAAATGCTCTTTCCCTCAAAGTTCTTGAAGCATATACAAGAGATGTTGGAAGAGGAGTAGCAAGAATCGATTATGATTCAATGGATACGCTTAGTGCATCTACAGGTGATGTTATAGAAATTAAAGGTAAGAGACGAACAGTAGCAAAATGTCTCCCTCTTTATCCGTCTGATGAAGGTAAAGGGATTATCAGAATAGATGGACTTGGTAGAAATAATTCAGGAATTGCAATTGGAGATACGATTTCTGTTAGAAAAATAAAGGCAGTGGCTGCTGAAAAAGTGGTTGTTGCTCCATTAGAAGCAATACCACCAATTGATGAGAGATATCTTGCAGATGCTTTAGAAAGTGTTCCTTTGATTAAAGGAGACAATGTAATGGTTCCATATTTTGGTGGACGTTTAACTTTTCAAGTAATAGGGGTTACACCAGCTGCTGATGCAGTGTTAATTACACAAAAAACTGTTTTCCATATTGCAGAAAAAGGGGAAACACTACGTGGTGTTCCTCAAGTAACTTATGAAGACATTGGTGGAATACACAATGAAATTAAAAAGGTAAGAGAGATGATTGAACTTCCGTTAAGACATCCAGAAATTTTTGAAAAATTAGGAATTGAAGCACCTAAAGGTGTTTTGTTGTATGGACCTCCAGGTACAGGAAAAACACTACTTGCAAAAGCCGTAGCAAATGAAAGTAATGCACATTTCATCAGTATTTCAGGACCTGAAATAATGAGTAAATTTTATGGTGAAAGTGAGGCAAGATTAAGAGAAATTTTCAAAGAAGCAAGAGAAAAAGCTCCATCAATTATCTTTGTTGATGAAATTGATTCAATTGCACCAAAAAGAGAAGAAGTTACAGGAGAAGTTGAACGAAGAGTTGTTTCTCAAATGTTATCATTAATGGATGGTTTAGAGGCAAGAGGTAAAGTAATTGTTATTTCTGCAACAAATAGACCAAATGCAATTGATCCTGCCCTTAGAAGACCAGGAAGATTTGATAGAGAAATCGAAATTAAAGTTCCTGATAAAAAAGGACGAAGAGACATTCTTGCAATTCACAGTAGAAACATGCCATTAGCAGACGAAGTCAAATTAGACAAAATATCATCAGTTAGTCATGGATATGTTGGTGCAGACTTGGAATATCTCTGTAAAGAAGCTGCAATGAAATGTTTGAGAAGGTTATTACCAGTACTTGATTTGCAAGAAGAAAAATTACCTCCAGAAACTTTGGATAAATTAATCGTAAATCAAGAAGATTTTACAAAAGCTTTGATCGAAGTAACTCCTTCAGGAATGCGAGAAGTATTCATTGAAAATCCAGATGTAAAATGGGATGATGTTGGAGGTTTGAAAGAAGTTAAACAAGAATTGCAAGAAGCTGTTGAATGGCCAATGAAATATCCAGGTCTTTATGATAAACTTGGACACAGTATGCCAAGAGGGATATTACTTCATGGTCCAAGCGGTACAGGAAAAACACTACTTGCAAAAGCCGTTGCTACAGAAAGTGAAGCTAATTTTGTCTCAGTAAGAGGTCCTGAACTTTTATCAAAATGGGTAGGCGAATCAGAAAGAGGAATTAGAGAAATTTTCAAAAGAGCACGTCAATCTTCACCATGTGTCGTATTCTTTGATGAAATTGATTCAATTGCACCTATACGTGGAGCAGGTGGAGAAACTGCAGTTTCTGAAAGAGTTGTAAGTCAATTATTAACAGAATTAGATGGAATGGAAAATATGCATGGTGTAGTAGTTTTAGCTGCAACAAATAGAGCAGATATGATTGATCCAGCATTATTACGTCCAGGAAGATTTGATAAAATTATTCAGATTCCACTTCCAGATAAAGATAGTAGAATTAGTATTTTGAAAATTAATGCTGAGAAAATACCAACAGTTACTGACGAAAGTGATCCTAATCATGTTGATTTCGAAAAACTTGCTGACCTAACTGATGGATTAAGTGGAGCAGATACAGCATCAATTGCAAATACTGCAGTTTCTTTAGTTATTCACAAATATCTAGACTCACATCCAGATGTAAAGGAAGTTGAAAAACAATCCATAGATGCTAAAGTAGAAATGAAACATTTTGAGGAAGCAGTAAAGAAAGTAAGAGAACAAAAAGACCTCAAGATGGGCGAGAAATTAGTAGCGTCCTATTACAGGTAGTTTTAATTAAATAGCTAATCTAATTCTCATAAATGTCAGAATATAGAGGATATGAAGGAAATTCATTAGAATTTCTAAAACAAAATCAGATTGTAGTTGGAGATGCAGTGAAGTTATTGGCAGATATCACGTATTCAGGCATAATTATGCCAAGATATGAGCACAGTGATGATAAACATATTGTTTTAAAATTAAAGAGTGGTTACAATATCGGATTAGAAATTTCAAAAATTGAGAAAGTTGAGAAACAACAAGTTACAAAAAAGATTTTAGAAATAGATGAAAAAATTGAGAAAGTTGAAGGATTACCGAAAATTTTGTTATTATCAACGGGCGGGACAATTGCAAGTAAAATTGATTATAGAACAGGGGCAGTTACTCCAGTACTGACAGCTGAGGAATTGAATACATCAGTTCCAGAATTATCTAAAATTGCAAATATAGATGCAGAAGTGTTATTTTCAGAATATTCTGAAAACATAATGCCAGAACATTGGTTAAAAATTGCAGAAAAAATTGAAAAATTTTCAAAATCAGATTATTCTGGAATAATTATTGCACATGGAACAGACACCATGCACTATACATCATCATTTCTTTCATTTGCACTTTCAGGATTTCCAATTCCAATTGTATTAGTTGGTTCACAAAGATCATCAGATCGGGCATCTTCAGATGCAGCATTAAATTTGATAGGTGCAACAAAATTCATCACAGAAAATAATACTAATGGAGTTTACATTGTAATGCATCAGGATGAAAATGATGATACAGTTGCATGTCATTTAGGAACTCGAGTACGAAAAAATCATACAAGTAAAAGAGGGGCTTTTCAAACAATTGGGGATATTCCAGCTTTTATAATTACAGAAAAACAAATCCAAAAAAATATTTCTAAAAATTATTTTGAAAAAGATGAATTTCAATCAAGAATTAATATTGATTCGAGAGTGGCACTAGTAAAATATTATCCAGGATTCGATCCAAATTTGTTAAATCAAATAATTGAGATGGGGTATAAAGGAATAATTTTTGAAGGAACAGGGTTAGGACATGTTGGAAAAATCATGTATGAAAATATCAAAAAAGCAAATGAAAGAGGGATATTTTTAGGCATGACATCTCAATGCATTGATGGTAGAGTTAGAATGACTGTTTATGAAAGTGGTAGAGATTTACTGGATTTGGGCATTATTCCTTTAGAAAATATGATTCCTGAAGTAGCACTAGTTAAAGCAATGTGGGCTATAGGGAATTCTCAAAATATTGAAGAGGTAAAGGAAATTATGCTACAAAATATTGCATCAGAATTAACAAATTAAAAGGAGAATGGATGTCAGAATTTTCAATAAATAATATAGGAGTAAAAGTTGGATTAGAAATTCATCAACAACTAGCAACTAATAAAAAATTATTTTGTAATTGTATTCCAACAGATACTGAAGAATACTCTATAAAATTTCAAAGAAAATTACGAGCGGCAAAAAGTGAGTTAGGAGAATATGATCCAGCAGCATTATTTGAAAAATCAAAATCTAAATCAATATCATATTATGCAAATCAAGAAAGTAGTTGCTTAGTAGAGCAAGATGAAGAGCCCCCTCATGAATTAGATGATGATGCTAAAAAAATTTCATTAATTATTGCTTCAACATTAAAATCAGAAATTTTTAGTGAAATATACCCAATGAGAAAAACTGTGGTTGATGGATCCAATACAACGGGATTTCAACGTACAATGTTAATTTCACAAGGAGGTAGTTATGAAGTTGAAGGAACCACAATAGGAATTCAATCTATTTGTCTTGAAGAAGATGCAGCAAAAAATTTAGGAGATGAGGGAATAATCAGAAAATTCGGATTAGAACGTTTAGGAATTCCATTAGTAGAAATTGCTACAGAGCCTTTTGAAGTAGAACCACAACATATCAAGAAAATTGCTTTAGCATTAGGGCGAATTTTACGTAGTACAAAGAAAGTGAAGAGGGGTTTAGGATCAATTAGACAGGACGTTAATGTTTCAATTAAAGATGGAGGGGTAGTAATTGAAGTAAAAGGGGTTCAACAATTAGATCAACTTGAAAAAGTTGTAGAATATGAGGCTAAAAGACAACAAGGATTGCTAGAAATTTCAAAAGAATTACAAAAAAGAGATTGGGTTCATAATAAAGAAAATGATCGAAAAGATATCACGGAATTATTTTCTAAATGTAAATCAAAAATTATTCAAAATGCAATCAAAAAAGAACATAAAATTTTTGGAATTTCATTTAAAAAAATGGCTGGAATGTTTGGTTTTTCTCCATATGAGGGCATAAGATTAGGTAAAGAAATTGCAGAATTAGTACGATTTTTTGGAATTGGAGGAGTATTTCATTCAGATGAGCTTCCTAATTATGGTGTGGAAAAAATTGATATTGAAAATCTGAAAGAATTTATAAAAATAAATGAAGAAGATGCATTTTTGATATTAGCTGCAACAGATGAAAAAATACACATAGTTATTGAACAAATTATTTCAAGAATAGAATTCATAAAAAATAATGGAATTCCAATTGATACAAGATTAGCTACTGTAAATGGAGAAACAAAATTTCTGCGTCCAAGACCAGGTGCAGCAAGAATGTATCCTGAAACAGATATTCCACCAATCATTGTATCAAAAAAAGAATTAGAAAGAGCCAAAGAAAATATCCCAAAGTCATGGGATGAATCTATTTTGGAATTACAAACGAAATATAAAATAAATCCTCAGCTTGCTGAACAAATTTTTGATTCAAAGTATATTGAATTATTTGAAAAAATTTTTCAAAAAAGAACTTCTCAAAATGGAAAAGATGATGCAACTTTTATTTCATCGATATTATGTTCTACCATTCCAAGTCTTGAAAGAAAAGGACTAAATTCTAAATTATTAAAAGATGAAGAAATTGAAAAAACATTTGAGATGTTAAGTTCAGGTAACATTGCCAAGGAATCAATTGACATAATTTTTGAAAATATTATGTCTGGAAAATCAAAAACTACACTAGAAGCTATGAAAAATGCTTCAATTGAGGCTGTGAAGGAATCAGATGTAGAAGAAATAATTAAAAAAATAGTTGAAAAAAATCAAGAAATAATTAAAAATCAAAAAGAAAGGGCCATTGGACCATTAATGGGAGTTGCAATGAAGGAGTTAAGAGGTAAAGCATCAGGGGAAATGATAAACAATCTTCTTTTAAAAAATATCAAAAATATATTGAAAAATATCTGATTATAATATGCGGGAAGTGGGATTTGAACCCACGAACTCCTAAAAGATAAGGATCTGAACCTTACGCCGTTGACCAGGCTGGGCGACTCCCGCATCGGGAATTTTTGAGATCTAAAATAAGTTTCTTTATTATACTATGAAATTACTATACCAAACTAACCCGGTGATAAAATGGAGTTTAAAGAAGTTTATTGTGTAAATTGCAAAAAAACTCTTGGACGTTATAATTCTAAATTTTATTCCGAAGAGAAAATCAAATTATTACTAAAAACAGATCATGTTACACATGTAAGAAGTGGTCATCAAGTTTACATTAAAAAATTAAAAAAAGATTAAACTGAATTAATGTTTTCAATTGCTTCAGAGAGATTGGAGACTCTGTGTATTTGATCTTCCAAAACATGTTGATTCCAAGGTTGTGAATATAAAATGATTTTTTTCTTTTGTTGAATTATTTTTAATGCATTTAAAGGCGAATCGTCAATAAATACATCATAATCTAATTCAGCTTTCATAGGCCCATCAATTACAGACACATAATTATCATATGAAATATTATAATGACTAAGCCAATTTTTTACAAAAAAATCAGTAGAACGTTCTCTTGCAGTAACAATATCTACTTGACCCATCTCAGAAAGACTTTTTGTGACAGATGATAAATTATTTTCAGTGGGCGGTATTGACAGCCAATTTTTCCAACAAGAACTTAATTCAGCATAAAAATCATATCGATTAATTTTGAATTTTTTCCAAAAATCCCAATCAGATATTTCATGTTTTAAAATTTCTTGTCGGATTGAATTATTATAATTCAACCAAGATTGGATAACATCAGCAAGAACTCCATCAACGTCTAACGCAATTTTCATGTCTAATCAATTAATCACTGTTTTTTTGAAATTCATCAAGAAGATTTTTTTGATGTTTATTGAGTTTTTTTGGAATATTTACAACAATTCTCACATATTGGTCTCCTGTGCCTCTTGAATTGATATGTGAGACACCTTTCCCTTTTAATTTGATTATAGTATTTGGTTGGCTGCCAGAATCAACTTTGATTTTTTCTGAACCCTCTAAAGTTGGAACAACAATATCACATCCTAATGTAGCATCGACCATAGAAACATCTTGATCGTAGAAAATATCTTTTCCGTCTCTATTGAATTTTGAATGAGGTTGTACTCTTACTCTAACAATCAAATCACCATTAGCACCTTCAGGAATCTCATTTCCCTCTTCTGGGACAGTATAATCACCAGAATCAATTCCAGGAGGAATTTCAAAAGTGACTTTTTTTGAACCTTTTTTCTTTCCTTGGCCATTACAGACTGAACATGGAGTATCAATCATAGAACCTTGGCCTCTACAAGTAGAACATGGTGCTGCAGTTACAAATGATGCAAATCCCATATTTCGAGTTTGTCGTACTTGGCCTTGTCCATTACAAGTAGAACATGTTTTTTTGTTCGTACCAGGTTTACAACATGAGCCATTACAAACATCACATTGAATTTGTTTTTGTAAATTGATTTCCATCTTTTTCCCATGAAGAACATCTTCCAAAGTCACTGAAGTTTCATACAGTATATCAGATCCTCGTTGTTGATTAAAACCACCACCACCGCGTCCAAAAATAGATTCAAAAATAGAATCAAAACCACCACCACCGCGTCCAAAAATATCACTGAAATCTCCTCGTGCACCTTGAAAGATATCTTCACTAGAATATCTGCCATCTACACCAGCATGACCATGTTGATCATAAAGTTGTCTTTTTTCAGGATCTGAAAGAACTGCATATGCTTCAGAAATTTCTTTAAAATGTTCTGGAGCTTCTTCAGATTTATTACGATCTGGATGAAATTTTAATGCTAATTTTCTATATTGTTTTTTTAGTTCATCAACTGAAGATGATTTTGAAATTCCTAAAACTTCATAATAATCTCGTTTTGCAGACATGAATCAATCCATCTTCATTGTTACTGTATAAATGATCAAATTTGAAGAATCAGCTAGTCTTTGTTTCATCACTTGGTGATGAGTCTGTTGACTGTCCTTCA
>CAZEFL010000002.1:0-52021 GCA_964511485.1 uncultured Nitrosopumilaceae archaeon | reverse complement strand
GCTCCAGCATCCTGTTGTCCTTCAGCTCCAGCATCCTGTTGTCCTTCAGCTCCAGCATCCTGTTGTCCTTCAGCTCCAGGTGGAGGAGAAGCATTCTTGTAAAGTTCAGTCGTAACTTCATTAACTAAAGATTGTAATGCTTCAAGTTTAGGTTTTAATTCTTCAGACTCTTTATCCAATACTTCTTTCACTTCTTTAACAGCATCAGTAATTTTGATTCCTTGTTCTTGAGAAATTTTATCTTTAAGATCATGATTAACCAATTTTTCTGTAGTGTAAATGTAACTTTCAGCCTCATTTTTGAGATCAATTTTTTCTTTCTTCTTTTTGTCTTCATCAGAAAACTTGTCGGCATCTTCTTTTAATTTTTCAATTTCTTCTTCAGATAATTTTGATGATGATTCAATAGTTATTTTTGCTTCTTTTTGTGTTCCAAGATCTTTTGCAGTTACATTAATAATTCCATTTGCATCAATATCAAATTTAACTTCGATTTGAGGAACTCCTCTTGGAGCAGGTGGTAAATCAGTGAGATTAAAACTTCCTAATGAAACATTGTCAGTGGCCATTGGTCGTTCACCTTGAACAACATGAATTGTAACTGCTGTTTGGTTATCAGCTGCAGTTGTGAAAACCTTACTTTTTGATGTTGGAATCGTAGTATTTCTTTCAATAAGAGGCTCTCTAACACCACCTAAAGTTTCAATTCCTAATGTCAATGGAGTAACGTCAAGTAAGACAATATCACTTGCAACATCTCCAGCAATAATTCCAGCCTGTATTGCTGCACCCATTGCTACGGCCTCCATAGGATCAACTCCTGATTCGGCTTCTTTACTAATTAATTCACTAACAAATTTTCTAACAAGAGGAATTCTTGTTGGTCCTCCAACCATTACAATTTTGTTGACATCAGAAGTATTGATTTTTGCATCTTCAAGAGCTTTCAAAACAGAAGGTTTGCATCGTTCAACAATCGGTTCAATTAATTCATCTAATTTTGCTCGGGTAATTCTTAATTCAAGATTTTTGGCTCCTGAAGAAGGATCATGAGAAATGAATGGTAAATTAACATCTGTTTCCATTACTGTGGATAATTCAATTTTTGCTTTTTCTGCTGCTTCTCTAATTCTTGTAATTGCAGTTGTGTCTTGTGAAAGATCAATTCCCTCTTTTTTCTTAAACTCATCAGTGATAAAATCAATTAGAACTTGATCCATATCTGTTCCACCTAATTGAGTATCTCCAGAAGTACTCATTACTTCAAAGACACCACCTCCCATTTCCATGATAGTAACGTCTAATGTACCACCACCAAAATCAAAGACAAGAATTTTCATATCTTCCTTGGTTTTATCTAATCCAAATGCCAATGATGCTGCTGTAGGTTCGTTAATTATTCTTACAACATCAAGACCTGCAATTATTCCAGCATCTTTTGTTGCTTGACGTTGATTATCATCAAAATATGCAGGAACTGTAATTACTGCCTTTTCAACAGGCTCGCCAACAAATGCCTCTGCATCTTTTTTAATTTTTTGTAGAATATATGAAGAAATTTGTTGAGGTTTGTAGTCTTTGTCTTGAATTTTAAATAAATGATCTGAACCCATTTTCCGTTTTGCAGCAATAACAGTATTTTCAGGATTTGTTACTGCTTGTCTACGTGCAGGCTCACCAACTAAGAGTTCACCATCTTTAGAAAATGCCACAACTGATGGAAATGCTTTTCCTCCAACAGTTGCACCTTCTGCTGCAGGAATAATTGTAGGTTTTCCACCCATCACAACTGCTGCTGCAGAGTTACTTGTTCCCAAATCAATACCAATAATTTTTGTCATCTTTTATCATCCTTTTTTTGAAATTTCTACCAGCGTAGGTCTTATAATCCTCTTTTGAGAAATATATCCCTTCCTGATCTCCTTTGTAATCGTATTATCATCTAAATCAGAATCAGTAATAATTGATATGGCTTCATGAGAATTTGGATCAAAAATTTCACCTAAAGCATCTATTGGAATTACCTGGTATTTTTTCAATAAAGAATCCATGTTTTTTAAAATTGAATCTAAACCATCAGTATTAATTTTGTTTTCAGAAAATACTTCTTTGGCTCTAACAAAATCATCATAAATTTTTAAAAAATCTAATACAAATTCATCAATTTTTGCATTAACACCATTTTCAATATCAGATTGAGTTTTTCTAGAAAGATTTTGAAAATCTGCTAAAATGTGTTTTAATTTTTCATCAGTATCAATTACTTTTTGTTTTTCTAAATCTAATAATTTCGTTAAATCTTCAACATTTGTTTGTAAATATTCGGGATCTTTTTCATGTTCTGTTATTTCTATAACTTTTTCATCATCCTCACTATATTCATCAGAACTATTTTCATTTTTATTTTCAGATTTTACATTTACTGGAATTTCATCAGAATCGAATTCACTTGACATTTCAAACAAAATAATAATTTAGCTAATTTATACTATTATTGAGTTATATCGAATAATGGGTTGGCTTTAACGATAATTAAGTTAGAATCCTGTTTAGTTTTTTCAATATTATCAAAATCAAGTTTTGAGCAGGCCACAACAATAGTAGTTTTGTCGCTGTGAAATAGATCAAAATTTGGATCTTCATAAGCTTCAACATCACCAATGTAATCACGTAATCTAGAAGTCAAATTTTGCAGCATCTCAATTTTATCACCACGCATTACATGTTGATCAAGTGTCCAAGATAACGCAATTTTTGTTCTACTTGCTTTAAGTTCATTTTTCTTTAATGTTGCACGAATTTCATCGATTAATCGTTTAACATATCCATCAATTCCTTTGACACTACCATTTATCAAATACATAAGAGAATTTGTGCCTTCAAATGAAGAACCTAGAGATTTTAAATCAAGTAATCCCTTAATCATATCATCTAGAAATATTTCTTGAAAATCATCAGACGATAAATCGTTTTTGGTAATTTCATCTTGTGCATATTTGCACACCTCTAAAACACCACACAAACTTGAAAATCTCGATAAAATATCAATTGCGTGAAAATGTTCTGACGAAGAAATAGCTACAAATTTCTTCTCTTTTTTATCAATTGTTAATAAATCAGATAAAACAAGATCTTCTTTTCTATTAAATGAACCAATAATTTTCGGTTGTTGATTAAGATCTTCTAATGGATAATAAAAATATGAAATTTGTTTTCCAACTTCTAAACCAGTTACATGTTCCAATAATGAAATATTTTCATTGTTACCTCCAAATCCAGTTGGAAGTGTAAAAACTACTGAACTGTTTTTCTTTAGTGAAGTTACAGCATCTTTGAATTTTGAATGGATTTCTGTTTTGATATCCTGACCAGTTTTTCTGATTCTTGGTGTAAAAAACAGGTATTGAGCTTTAGAAATGGCAACATCAATTGGTTCCATAGCTAATAACGGTTCATCTTCTTTTAGAGATGAAACATTTGGATAAGTTTTAGCTATTTCAGATTTCAGTGAAATTGCTGAGGGGGTTGATTCATCAATAATGTAAACATCTGCACCTTTGATTGCCATTTGAGATGCAATAGCATATCCCTCAGTACTTAATCCATAAACAACAACTTTTACTCCTCCCATTACACTTTCACTGATTATAAGACAAAGAAAAACTTATTGAAAAACTAGAATTACAAAAATTACTTGAGAAAATAGATTTGTATTGTTATGTCAAACAATTTTTCAGTTTTTTTTCTGATTCAAATAAAAAGTTCATTAAGGGAATGGAAGTGTTCTGAATAGCAGCCCGGTAGTGTAGCGGTCAAGCATATGGGCCTTTGAAGCCCGTGACGCCAGTTCGAGTCTGGCCCGGGCTACTTTATTAAAAAATAATTATAATTTTTAGAAATCAAGTTTTGTTAAGAGTTTTGAAGCAATAATAAATAGCACAGAAGCAATTCCAACAAGAATTAACATTTCTAAAATTACAAAGTCAGTAATATCACCAAAAATTCCACTCCTGATAACATCAACCAAGTAAGTTAACGGATTAAGGTAAAATGCAGAACGTAATGGTTCAGGGGCACCATCTGCAGGATAAAATGCAGTACTGACAAAAGCAAAAAACAAGAAAACAGTGTTGATAATTACATTAAATCCTTCACTGGAATGAATTCGAGTAGAAATTATTGATGCTAATGAACCAAATAATACTGAACCACAAATCGCACCAAAAGCAAGAATTGGAATTGTATATAACGAAAATTCTACAGATTCAAAAAATACGGGATAACCAACAACTGCTATCAATGATGCACTAACTAATCCAACAATACCTATGGTGAAAATATTACTAAGAACATAATGGCTTCTCGTAAACGGTCCAGACATAATTTGTTCAAACATGCCATGTTTTCGATCATTCCAAATTAGAATGCCAGAAATTAGTGTACTATTCATGATATTAAATCCAATCATTCCAGATGCCAAAAATGCTGGATAGTCAAGGCCTTTTCCTCCAAATGGAACATCATTAATCAAAGGAGCATATGCATAACCTGCAACAAAAATATAGATTAAAGGAAAAATTACTTGCCAAATTAAAAATCCAGGATTAAGGGAAATGGTTAGATTTCTATTTACTAACCTAATTATTGGATGTATTTTCTTTCACCATTTTTAAAAAGATGTCTTCAAGATTTGTTGGAATAGCTGATAAATCTTCAATCTCAATATTGTTATCATTAAGTATTTTCAATACTTTTAACAACACAAATTCCGATTGTTCCGAATGAATGATAATATTTGTACCATTTTCAAAATCAATTTTACAATCTAAAATTCCAGATAACAAAGAAGAAACCTGAGGTTGATTTTCAAACAAATGAATGTTTATAGTTTTTTCTTTTCCAAATCTTGTTTTTAATGCATTAGGAGAATCAATAGCAATAATTTTTCCTTTATCAATAATTGCTATTTCATCACAAAGATATTCAGCTTCTGTTAGAATATGGGTGGTATAAAATATGGTTAATCCAGTTTTAACTTTATTTTTTAAATAATTTAATAGTTTTCTTCTAGCATTTGGATCTAATCCAACAGTTGGTTCATCTAAAAATAAAAGTTCCATATCATGCATAAATTCACGAGCAACTTGCACTCGTCTTCTTTGACCAATTGAAAGATCTTCATTTCTTTTTTTACGAATTTCAACTAGTTCAAAATCTACTAAAAGTTGTTCCATCCTTTTCTTGCGTTCAATTTTGGGAACATTCCACATCATTCCATATTTATCAAGAGATTTTTCAACAGTTAAAGTTGGTTCATAACTAGGTTGTTGTAAAACAACTCCTGTTTTGTGACGAACATTCAAAGGATTTCTTATTGCATCTATTCCTAAAATCGATAAAGACCCACTAGAAGGGGAAATTAAGGTAGTAAGAAGTTTAATGGTTGTTGATTTTCCAGCCCCATTTGGGCCTAAAAATCCAAAAACTTGACCAGATTTAACTGAAAATTTGATATCATCTACAGCTTTGATTGAACCGTAGGATTTTGACAGATGAACTACATCAATACATGCCACAACAAATCTGCAATCTTCCTATTAATTTAGTTAGTGAGATGAATCAAGAATAGGGTTAGAAAATTGGAGTTAATTCAAATAAAGTGTGTTGTAAATTTCAAAAAATTCATCACTAAAAAATTGTAAAAGGAATTAAACTGATTTTGCGATCTTTTTGAAGATAGAAAATAATTATTGAATGAATGAAATTTTTATTAATAGAACAAGTTTAATAAAAATACGTTGTCTGAATTTGAAAATTTAATTGAAAAATTAATTGAACAAAAATCGGAATTAACTAAAGAAATAATCGAAGAACAAATTAAACTAAAAAAAGAAAAAATTGGTGCAGGTTATTTAACTGATCAGGGGGCATTATTTTTAATTGCATCAGATTATGGAATTACATTATCAGAGCCACAAAAAGTGGAATTAAGTATTAAAGATCTATACGCAGGTGCAAAAGAAATCTCACTAGAAACAAGAGTTTTGAATCTTTCCCCCCCTAAACAATTTTCAAGAAAAGATGGTTCTCCATTTTATCTTAGAACAATGACAGTATATGACACAAATTCAACAGCTAGTGTAAAACTATGGGATGAAAAAGCAAATCTACCAGGAATTGAAAATCTAAAACCTGGCGATTTAATCAAAATCATTAAAGCATATGTGAAATCAGATCTTGATGGTTCACCAACAATTAACATTGGTTCTGGTTCAAATATTGAAACTACAGATACAAAAAGTGAGATTCCAACTATAGATACCATTACAAAAGATGTTAGTGAATCACAAGAAGGACAAAAAGATCTTGTAATATCAGGAATGATTGATGGTGCAATAAGTGGAATGGAGTTTACAAATTCTCGAGGTCAGCCTGGAAAAGCATTGAGAATGAGGCTAAAAGGCAAGGACGGTAGTGGAATTAAAGTAATTATTTGGGGAAAAGATGAATCATCAGTTCCAAATATGATTTCACAGTCGGCCAAAGTAAGATTACTTGGTGTTAGAGTAAAATCTGGAAATCAGGGATTAGAAATTCATGGAAATGATGCAACAATTATTGAAATAGATGGAGGAGAAATTGAACCAGTAATTGCAAGAATTCTTTCAATTACAACAACAGAGACTGGAAAAAATATGATTGTGGCAGTAAATAATGATAAAAATATTTTCAATATTAGTGATTTTTCAAATTCAACAAGTCTTTGTGCAGAAGGGGATGTTATCGAATGCATGCCATCAAAAATTTATGGAAACTCAGTAACACTTGATGAGAATTCTTTTGTAAGAAAATTAGATAATGATGAATCAATCCCATCATTATCACAATTTAGAACAAAGATCAATGAAATCAAAGTAAATGAAAATTATTGTATTGAATCTATAGTATTGAAAGTTCCTGAACGACGTGAAGTACAAACAAAAACAGGTGAATCAATTTCACTTTCAGAAATGTTTGTAGAAGATGATACTGGTCAAATCTGGGTTAAAGGGTGGAGAAACCAAGCAAGACTAATTGACAAATGTGAATTAGGAGAAATTATTTCAATTACAGGATTAAATGCAAAAGCGGGGTTAGAAGGTAGAATAGAATTATTTTTAACAGCATTTTCAAAAATTACAAAAAAGAATTAAGAATCCCAAAAACCCCTAGTTACAACATATTGTCGCTCTGCTTCATAGATTTGTTTGAATAGATATTCTTCGTCCACCATATTTCGTAAAATTCTGGCCGCAGTATCTGCACCTACACCATATCCAGACATTACAGTAATAGCAGTTTTACCAAAATTTTCTATTAACGAAGAGACTTTCCAGGCACGATCAATCTTATGTTTTTCATCAGGAGATAGTTTTTTTCCATCAAATTTTTTTCTAATTATTTTTGGAAGTTCATAATCAGAATAATATGTTGCAGTGATTTGTCTACCCTTACAATAATGACAAATTAGGATATCTCTTACTTCATTTGTTTGAACTACACGTTCCCATTTTCCACATCTAGCACAAATTAATCGATGTTTCGTTTTTTCTAATCTTGCTTTTACGAGATCTAGAATTCCCCTATCAAGATTTGCAGGAGATGAATAATATTTTGATGTATGATCCAAAATTGGTTCTGCTAATTTTGAAAATTTGTCAACTTCAATCCATTTAACATGTATTTGATCATCCTGAATTTGTTTTAGGAATTTTTCAGTATTTTTTAAATCATATTTATCATGAAACAATTCACGAAGAGCCTCATGTACAAGAGCAGTTTTAGAATATCGTTCATATAAAAATCGAGCAGATTTCCTTTCATAAATTGCACCACGTCCAACAACACCAAATTTTTTTGCAACACACCATGTTCTCCAATTTACATTGTGAGTTCCCGTTAAAGATGTAGTTACCATAGAATGTAAATCATAATTATCTTTTAAAACTTCAAAAAAAAGTTTTTCTGAAATTCGTGATCTTGACGATAAAACAATTCTATATCCATCAGAACGAGTGTCAACTATCGAACCCAATATCGATGATAACATTGAAGAAAGTAATGTTGATAATGTGGAATTAATTTTAGTACCAAAACATGAATGAATTACAATTGAACCCTGTGATCTATTTGATTCGATTACAATATTATTTTCATCCGGTATTTCATTAAAAATTAATTTCTCAATAGTTTTATTAGTTAATTCAAGTGAGCCTGATTTTACTTTACTACGAAAATTACCTACCTTTTTTGCAGTTTTATAATCAATAGGTATACTTTCACCTTCCCAGTATGGAACAGTAACGCCTCCGCCTCTAAATGGTTCAACATTTACAGAAAATGATTTTTCATCAACATTTAGAATTCTCCATTGTGAGCCTTTTAACACAAAAATATTACCAGAATCTCCAAAATCTCCAACAAATCTTTGATCTAATGAACCAATAATTTTTTTTCCTACACTATCAAAAACTTTGAATTTCAGAATATCAGGGATTGTTGAAAGATTTTCAAAATGATATTTGAAAGCACGTCCTTTTTTCCAAAAAGTCATTTTTATTCGATCAAAAAAAATCAGATAATTTGAATCAAGTAAGTCTAAAACATCTACAAAGTGTTCTAATGACAAATTTCTAAATGGGTACGCTTTTTTAACTAATTCAAAAGCATCTTCAACTGAAATTTCACCTACTTGCATGGTCAATCCTACTAAATGATGAGCCAGAACATCAAGAGAGCCATTATGGATTTTTTGTTCTTCAATTGATCCTTCCTGAATTCTTTCAAGAATTGCGCTTGCTTCAAATTCGTCATCAGAATTATTTGTAATTATCAGTCCTTTTGCAGATTCATTTCTATTATGTCTACTCCTTCCAATTCTTTGAACCAACTTTGATACTTGTCTAGGAGAACCGTAATGAATCACTAATTCAATTGAACCAATATCTAAACCCAATTCTAATGATGATGTACATACGACAATTCCCCGTTTTCCTTCTCGTAGATTATGTTCTGTTTCTTCTCTAACTTCTTTTGATAGAGATCCATGATGTAATTCAATATTCATAGATGATTTTTCTTTTAAAATCGAGGCTAAAAATTCAGATTCACCTCTAGTGTTAGTAAATAAAAGAACAGGTGAATTTAATTCTAAATTCGTTACATATTCAATAATTTTTTCTGCAACATCAGAAATTGATCCATCAATGTATTTTATCTCTATTTCATATTTTCTTACGGATGTATCTCGAATGATTTCACATTTCCTTTTTGTACCAACAACAAATTTCCCTGCTTCCTCAAAATTTCCTATTGTTGCAGATAAACCAATTTTTGTTAAAGGATATTTTGAATTTAATTCCAATCTTTCAATACTCAAAGAAAGTTGAGTACCTCTCTCACTGGCTAATAATTCATGAACTTCATCAATTACGATCCATTCTAAATCAGATAATGCGTCCAACATTTTGATTTGAGTTAAAAGTATAACTAATGTTTCAGGAGTGGTAATCAGAATATCTGGGGGGTTATCTCGAATTCTTTTTCTGTCTTTTTGAGTAGTATCACCATGTCTAATTTCAATAGATAATTCATTTTCATATGCATATTTTGTGATTCTTCTAAAAACATCACGGTTTAATGCCCGTAAAGGAGTAATGTAAAGTGCTTTAATTTTACCAATTACCTTAGACTTTTTCAATAAAGAAAAAATTGGTATAACAGAACATTCAGTTTTTCCAGAACCAGTGGGAGCAATAACAAGACAGTCTTTTTTTTGTAAAATTATAGGTGAAGCTTTTTTCTGAATTTCAGTTAGGTTGGTAAAACCAAATTTCTCAAATATTAAATTTGGAATTGGTAAAATGTGATGAGTTTGATCTTGATCTTTCAAAAACAGCAACACCTTCTAATCCAAACAAAACTATAGAAATTATTGGAATTGAATTGAAAATATTCTTTAACATTAAACTTCATAGATGTTTGATTAAATATTTTCATTATTATCAGACAATCCTAAAACATCGATATTATAAGAAAATGATTTCTTACCTAGTGCCCAATAAATTTCCCCCTTAAATTTTGATGAATTTTTGGAAAGATGAATTTTGATATGTGTAAAAGGATCAATTGCACTTTTCATATTTTCAATTTCTTTTCCTTCTATTGTTCTAATCATATTCGTAAAAATTATAGGAATTTTTTTTGTTATTGCAAATTTTGATAATTCATGCATGTATTTCATAAATAACAAATTTTTTTCAAAAATTGATTCATCTTTTATGTATTCATATGAAAATAGATCTGTAATATTATCAATAACGATTAAAGAGAAATTATTATTTTCAAGTTTTTGAATTGATTTAATTTGTTCTGAAGTATTTGTTAGTCTAGATACAGTAATTTGCTGAAGAAAATCTAGATTAGTTTCTAATTGTTTTTGAATCTCAAGAATTCTTTCAGGTCTAAATCCGCCGGTAGTATCAAAGTATAACACACGTCCCCCATTTTTTATTGAGTTTATTGATAGTTGTAATAATAATTGAGTTTTTCCAGTCCCGTTTCCACCAAATATATCTACAATTACTCCTTGATGGATTCCTCCAACTAAAAATTCATTTAATTTTTCTAAACCAGTTGAGATTATTTGCATAATTATTTAAAAAAGAAGAAAAAATTTAAGGAATTATAATTTTTTCAAAGGAGGCAAGGCTTTTATTCTGGTGAACAAAGTTGCAAAATAAGTGAATTATTAGTGTCACAATCAAATAGTGCAAAAAGACCTTTAACAACTCTTCAAAAAAGTACGAAGAAAAAAGTTACAGTAAGACTAAAAAATGAAGTTGAGTATAAAGGAAAAATGGATAATGTTGATTCATACATGAATTTGATTATGACTGATGCCGAGGAATTACATGATGGTAAAACAATTGCAAATTATGGCAGAGTTATTGTAAGAGGTAATAATGTATTGTTTATCAAACTAGAAAACGAGCTTTAGTATTTAGTGTGGTTTTATGACCAATAATTTTCTATTTACATCTGAATCAGTTACAGAAGGTCATCCAGATAAAATATGTGATAATATTTCTGATGCATTTTTAGATGAATATCTTAAACAAGATCCTAACTCAAGGGTAGCAGTTGAAACAATGGTTACAACAGATTTCGTGGTTGTTTCAGGAGAAGTAACAACTAAAGCAGATTTTGATAAAAAAGCCCAAGAAGAATTAGTCAGAAAAACAATTCAAGAAATTGGGTATGATAATAAAGATTTGATGTTCGATGCAGATACATGTAAAGTTGATTTAAGATTACATTCACAAAGTCCAGATATTAGTCAAGGAGTAACAGCAACTGAAGAAAAAGAACAAGGAGCAGGGGATCAAGGTTTGATGTTTGGGTATGCTTCAAATGAATCAGAAGAATTAATGCCATTACCAATTTTACTTGCACACAAACTTATTCAAAAATTGTCACAAGTTAGAAGAGATAAAACATTATCATGGGTTAGACCAGATGGAAAATCACAAGTTTCAGTTAGGTATGAGGATAACAAACCAACAAAGATTGAAACAGTTGTAATTTCAACACAACATGCACCAGAAATTTCACAAGAAGAAATTTCAAGTGAGATTATTGATAAAGTGATTAAACCAGTTTTGGGAAACTTGTGGAATGATCAAATAAAAATTCATATCAATCCAACTGGAAAATTTGTAATTGGTGGTCCACATGGTGATGCTGGTTTAACAGGAAGAAAAATTATTGTTGATACATACGGTGGATTTGGAAGACATGGTGGTGGTGCTTTTTCAGGAAAGGATCCATCTAAAGTTGATAGATCTGCATGTTACATGTGCAGATATATAGCAAAAAATCTTGTTGCGGCAGAACTTGCTGATAGATGCGAAGTACAATTAGCATATGCGATTGGAGTAGCAGAACCAGTTTCATTATATGTCAACACATTTGGAACAAACAAAATTCCCGAAAAACAAATTGAAGATTTGGTAAGAGTAAATTTTGATATGAAACCATCAGGAATCATATCTCAACTAGATTTGAAGAGACCTATTTACAAAAAAACTGCGGCATATGGACATTTTGGAAGAAACGAGTCTGACTTTTCTTGGGAAAAAACAGACAAAGTTGAAGTATTAAAACAGTCTGCCGGACTTTAATAATTCTCTAATTGATTTAAAATCAATTCCAGAAATTCTCCTTAGTTTTTCATGATTTCCCTTAAAATCACCAATCAAGATATTCAAATCATCAATTCCAAAAATGAATTTTGGATTGTTTATTGCATCATGATAACAACTTTCTAAATTGATTTTTTTGATTTTTGTTTTGCCTTTAGAAAATAATTTGACATATTTTATGAAAGAAATATGATCGGGCCCAACAAGTTCAATAATTTTATTTTTAAATTTTGATTCAGTTATTGATTTTAAAATTACTTGTACTACATCATCAATGTAAATTGGTTGAATTGAGTAAGTTCCAGATCCAGGAATTTCAATTATTCCATTTTTAATTTGTTTTTTTAGATATTTTGTAAAAAGATCAGTTTTTCCTACAATATAAGAAGGTCTAAAAATTGTATAGTTTAATTCAGAATTAATGATTAATTTTTCTGCATTAAATTTAGAAATAAAATATCCTGATGATGTGTTAGGTGATACACCTAATCCACTTGTATAAACAATTTTTTTGATTTTTGCTTTTTTACTTATATTTAGAATATGGTCTGTAAGTTCGGTATTTACTGTATTAAAATCAGTTTCAATAGATTGATTTCCAATTCCAACAAGATGAATTAATGCATATGAATTTCTAATTAAAGGAAGAATGGTTTTTTCGTCATAATTTTTTGAGATTATTTTTTGTTCATTTTTAAATTCTTTAAAATTATTTCTAGATATAGAAATCAATTCTATATTTTTTTCAGACAAATATTTTCTGATATTTGTAGCAACAAATCCACTGGCTCCAGTAATTACAATTTTTAGATGTTTGCTCATAACACAATCAAATTGATTTGAATTTTAAATCTATTTAGAAGATTTTGAAAATATGGCAAACAAGAGTTAATACAGTAAAATGAATACAAAAAATATGGTAAATGAAAAAATAAAATTAAAGACAGGATATACTACAGGGAGTTCTGCAACAGCTGCTGCAAAAGCTGCATTATTATCAATAATTAATCAGCAAAAATTAGAAAATATAGAAATTCTATTGCCTAAAGGAAATCTAATTGAGATACCTATATTTTCCTGTAAATTTGAATCAGATAAAGCTAGATGTTCAGTAATTAAAAATGGCGGGGATGATCCTGATGTTACTCATGGTGCAGAAATAATTGTAGAGTTATCATTTACAGATAAAATTGATGAAATTGATATTGATGGTGGAGAAGGAGTTGGAATAGTGACAAAACCTGGATTAGGTTTGGAAATTAATAAACCTGCAATTAATCCAGTTCCTAAAAAAATGATTAATGAAAATTTAAGAAGTATAGGAAAAGAGATTTTGGTAAAAAATGGGATTAGGGTTTTGATTTCAATTCCAAAAGGGAGGGAGTTAGGACCAAAAACGGATAATCCAAGATTAGGTATTAAAAATGGGATATCAATTTTAGGAACTAGTGGTATAGTAATTCCATTTTCTACCGCATCTTATGCTGCATCAATTAGACAAAATGTGGATGTAGCAGTTGCAATGGGAAATGATACAGTAGTATTAACAACAGGAGGAAGGAGTGAAGATTTTTCAAAAAAAATAGTAAATTTGCCTGAACATTGTTTTGTACAAATGGGGGATTTTTCAGGATATACAATTCAGCAATGTGGTAAAAAAAATATCAAGAAAGTATATGTTGTCGGTTTTATAGGAAAATTTGTAAAAATGGCTACAGGGGTTAAACAAACTCATGTTAAAGGTTCAAAAGTTGATATGAATTTTTTAGCAGAATTAGCAAAAAAAACAAATGCTGATGATAAAGTTATTCAAAGTATAAAAAAAGCAAATACTGCAAGACATGTATCTGAAATTATTCAAGAAAATAATGTGAAAGGGTTTTTTGAATTGATTTGTAATGAAGTGTATAAACACATGAAAAAACATAGTGAAAATAGAGTTTCAATTGATGTAGTGTTGTTTAATTTTGATGGAGAAATTCTATCTAGAAAATCAGGAGAATAAGGTTTTTTATTAAAGTAAAAAAAGTTGGGATATGGAAAAAGTTTCAGTTCTTGCAATTACAAAAAATGGGTTAAAAATTGGAGAAAAATTAAATAGAATTTTCCCTGATTGGGAAATATATGCGCCTGAAAAATTTTCAGATAAAGAAATCAAAATAAAATGGTATTCTGAACCTACATCTGAAAAAATTATTGAACTTTTTAAAAATTCTAATGCATTGATTTGTATTTTTTCTTTGGGAGCAATAATTAGATTAGTTTCTCCTTATTTGAAAGATAAAAAAACAGATCCTGCAGTAATTGCAATTGACGACAAAACAAAATTTGTGATTAGTGTATTATCAGGACATATTGGTGGTGCAAATGATTTAACTTCTGAAATTGCAGAAAAGTTAGGATCTATACCTGTGATAACTACTGCAGCAGATGTCAACAAAACTATTTCAGTAGATCTAGTTGGAAAAGAATTTGGATGGAAAATAGATGATGATTCTTTTGTTACAAAAATTAGTGCAGACATGATAAATGAGGAAACTATTGATGTTTTCCAACAAACCGGTGAAAAAAATTGGTATAAGGAATTACCAAAAAACGTTAAAATTTATGATAGTTTAGAAGAATTAAAAAATTCAAATTCTAAATCATGTCTTATAATTTCTGATAAAATAATTAATGAGTTTGATAAAAACTGTGTAATTTATCGTCCTCCAAGTTTAGTGATAGGTATTGGGTTGCATTGGGACACATCTAAAGAAACAATCAAGAATGGAATTGATGATTGTTTAAAGAAATTTAATCTTAGTTCAAAATCAATTTCAAAACTAGTATCTATTAAAAAACCACAAGATGTTCAAGGGTTAATAGATCTTGGAATAGAAATGAATATTCCTGTAGAATACGTAAATAGAGAGGATTTGGCTGAAATTTCTGCTCCAAATCCTTCAGAAACGGTAAAAAGATTTGAAGGGACTGCAAGTGTGTCTGAGGCTGCTGCAATCAAAGTCTCAAAAGGTAAATTAATTGTAGAAAAGCAAAAATTCCCTCCAAATTTGACCATAGCCATAGCGAGGATTTTGAATTGAGAAGGGGGTTACTGCTAATTGACAGGGGAAGTAGAGAAAGAGAAGCATCTGAAGAACTTGAAACTATTTGTAAAGGTATCAAAGATAAAACAGACTATATTTTTACAGATTTTTGTTTTCTTGAAGTTGAGCCTCCATATATCGAAGATGGAATAAATAAATGCCTGAAACAAGGAATTGACGCACTAACAGTGGTTCCATATTTCCTATATCCAGGAAAAAAAGTTAAAAATGCAATTGCTAATGTAGAGGAACTCCAAAAAAAATTAGAAATAAAATTCTTCATTAGTAAACCAATGAGTATGCATAAAACATTAGTAGGAATTGTTGAAAATAGAATCCAAACAACATTACAAGAAAATAAAATTTCATTATCAAAAAATAAAGTAGATGTAATGATAATTGGTCATGGAAGTAAAGATCCTAATGCACAAACATCATTAGATTATGTTGTAAATAAATTACAAGAAAATTATAGGAATGTCAGTAGATGTTGGTTAGAAATAGAACAGCCCGATATTTTTGAAGGTATCAAAAAATGTGAAGAAGATAAACCTGAAGTTTTAATAATTGTATTTTATTTCTTGCACGAAGGAGCACACGTAAAAACTGATGTAAATAATGATTTGAATCCAGCATTAGAAAATTCTACATTAAAACAAACATTTGTAACAAAACATATTGGAACTGATGAAAAAATTATTGATTTAATTATTGAGAGAGCTAGAGAGGTAGAAAATGCAAACTAAGAAAGGTCAATCAATTGAGGATGCAAGCATGCAAATGATTGAAGATGAAATTGGAACACATCAATATAATGAAAGAGAATGGCCAATTGTTAGAAGAATAATTCATTCAACTGCAGATTTTGATTTTGCAGATAAAAATAAAATAATTTTTCAAGAAAATGCAATTCAGAGTGCTATGGATGCCTTGAAAAAAGGTTGTAGCATAGTAGTTGATGTTAATGGTGTAATAGGATTGTTAAATAAACAAAACCCAAAAGATTTTGGAAATAAAATAATATGTAAAATTTCAGATCCAGAAATAATGAAGATTGCAAAATTGGAAGGAAAAACAAGATCTCAAGTATCAATGAGAGAAGCCAAAGCAGAAATCGATGGAGGAATTGTTGCTATTGGGAATGCCCCAACAGCATTATTGGAAGTAATTGAAATGGTAAAAGAAGGAATTGTTAAACCAGCACTAATTATCGGAATTCCTGTCGGGTTTATCTGTGCGGTAGAATCCAAAGAAACATTAGCAAAATTGGAAAATACACCATTTATCACCAATTTAGGTAGGAAAGGGGGTAGTTCATCAGCATCTGCAATAATTAATGCAATTTTCAAGTTAATTAGAGAAGAATTATCTTCTTGAGTACTTTACACAATTATTTACAAAAATTTTAGCATAATCTGAACTATCAAAATAAAGATGTCCGTATGAGGCAAGTGTGTTATATTCCATCATTCCATCTTGATGTTTTTTAATTCCCTCACCAATTTCTAGAACATAGGCAAATTTAGAATCAGAAGAAATGGAATCTAATTGTGAATAATGAAATTCATGGCCTTGAAAAATATGTTTTTTTTCGGAGATTGTTGTTTTTGAATTAATCAAGCCTTTTGTATAATTTAATTTCATTTTTTTTGTCATTTTAGTTTCAGCATCAAACAATCCAATCATTTTATGCCTTTTGTTATTCGATGTAATAGATTTTGTCAAATACATTAATCCCCCACATTCTGCATAAATTGGTAAATTATTTTCTGCTAATTTCTTAATGATTTTTTTCATGTTTCGATTTTTTTCAAGTGAATTACCTAAAACTTCAGGAAAACCACCACCAATGTAAAGTCCATCACATTTTGGGATTTTTTTATCTTTAACAGGACTAAAAAATTTTAAAATTGCTCCTTCACGTTGTAATGATTCCAAATTATTTTGGTAATAGAAATTAAACGAGGTATCAAGTGCAACTGCAATTGTTGTTTTTGTTTTTTTAGAATTAGATTTTGAAATTTTTGGAAGAGTAATAGGATTTTTTGAGATTTTAATGATTTGTGAAATATCTAGAGAATTTGAAATAATCTTTGAGAATTTTTCAATTTGTTTTTTTAAAGTTTTATTGTCCAATGTAGAGATTAGTCCAAGATGTCTTGATTCAATATTTAGTAATGAATTTTTTGGGATAACACCTACTATTGGAATTTTTGTTTTTTCTAATGCGGATCTACATAAAATTTCATGTTTTTTGCTACCTATTTTATTGAGAATTATTCCAGCAATTCTAGAATTTCTATGAAAATTCTTAAAACCTAGAGCAGTTGCTGCAATTGAACGAGCAGTTTTACTTGCATCTAAAACCAAAATTGTGGGAGATTTTGTTAAAGTAGCCACATGGTGAGTACTAGCGAAATTAGAATGACCATCAAAACCGTCATAGTATCCCATTACACCTTCAATAATTGATATATCAGATTTTGAATTAGAGATAAAATTATTCAATAGTTGATTTTTCCCCATTAACCAAACATCCAAGTTGTATGTATCATGATTTGAAATACTCGAAAGATAGCTAGGATCAATGTAATCAGGTCCAACTTTGAATGGTTGAACAGAATATCCCTTTTTTTGTAAAGCATGAATAATTGAACATGTTATGGATGTTTTTCCAACTCCACTGGTAGCACCTGCTAAAACAATTCTAGGAATCTTCAATTTTCATGATTAGAATCATTTTTTATTTAAATTGATATATTTTGGAATGCTCAATGTTTTTAGTAAGATTATTTGAATAAAATTCATGGATGAAGCCGGATTAACTATAGTGTATACAGGAAAAGGGAAAGGGAAAACTACTGCAGCATTAGGAATTGCCTTACGTGCAACAGGTTATAAAAAAAAAATTTGTATGATTCAGTTTATCAAAGGTTCATGGCATTATGGGGAAATAGATTCATCAAAAAAATTAGAACCTGAATTTGAAATGATTACAGCTGGAAAAGGATTTGTGGGAATTATAGATGATAAAAGTCCAAAAGAAGATCACAAAAAAAATGCCAAAGAGGCAATTAGAATCAGTAATGAGAAAATTCAATCAGGAAATTACGATATTGTCATTTTAGATGAGATAAATTATGCAGTAAATCTAGATTTAATTTCCATTGATGACGTTTTAAAATTAATTAAATCAAAACCAAAAAGGATGAATTTGATACTTACAGGAAATTATGCTAGAAATGAAGTAATAGATATAGCAGATTTAGTTACCGAAATGAGAGAAATAAAACATCCCTTCCAAAAAGGCATTAAAGCAAAAAAAGGCATAGATTTCTAATCAGCAAACATTAATTTACACATTGAGGAGTTTTAGAAGAAATGTCTACTGAAATCCAAGAAATGCCTGAACAGGGAGAAATTGTTCTTTCTACAATTACCAAAGTTATGGATCATGGTGCCTATGTAACATTAGATGAATATGACGGAATTCAGGGATTTTTGCACATTTCAGAAATTGCTCCCGGATGGATTAGATCTGTAAGTAGATTTGTGAAAGATGGTGAGAAAAAAGTATTACTTGTTAAAAGAGTAAATGCCAAACGTGGAGATATTGATCTATCTTTAAAACAAGTTTCAAAAGATCAGAAAAAACAGAAATTAAAAGAAGTCAAAAAATATCAAAAAGGTAAAACACTATTACAAAATGTTCAAGAAAAAGCAAATTTATCAGATGAAGAAATTGAAAAATTAGAAGATGACATTTATTCAAAATTTGATTCAGTATATGATGCATTCATAGCAATCGGAAGAAACGGAATTGAATCTGTTAAAGAACTTAAGATTACAAAAAAAACTGCAACAATAATTGAAGAAATCTGTTCAAAGATTAAACTGCCTTCAGTTGAAATCAGGGGAATAATGGAAATTACAAATAGTAAATCAGATGGAATTGAAATAATTAAGAAAATTCTAACAGATGTTTTAAAAAAAGATTCTAGTATAGATATTACTTATTTGGGAGCACCAAAATACAGACTATCAATTACTTCAGAAGATTTCAAATCTGCAGAAAAATCATTAAAACCAATAATTTCAGAAATTCAAACTCACATAGAAAAGAAAAAAGGGCATTTCAAATTTACACGAGAAGATTCAAAAAAGACAAGGGAGAATTAGGATGAGATTTCAATTAAGAAAATGTCTCAAGTGTTTTCATTATACATTAAAAGAAAAATGTCCAAAATGTAGTGAAAAAACAATTTCAGCACATCCTGCAAAATTTTCTCCAGATGATAAATACATGAGATATAGATTAGCAGAAAGATATTCCTAAAAATAAAATTTAAGGAGTAAAAGTTCCAGTTAATTTTGCTTCTGCAAGAATATGACTTTGTATTGCTTCTTCTAATTCTTGTTTAGAATAACCTTCTTTTAGATCAAGATCAGTATCAAGTGCATACCCCTTGAAGATGTATGTATGACATTTATCTGGAGGTGCAGGCCCACCATATCCAATTTCACCAAAATCTGTTTTTCCATTAATTCTTAAATTTTCATTGGAAAACTTTGAAGAAGTGTCATTTGAACCAAATGCCAACCAATGAACCCAAACTTTCCCAACTGCACCCATTGCATCGGGATCATCCATGAGTAATGCAATCATTCTAGTACCTTCAGGAATATTATCAAATCTTATTTCAGGGGTTTTATTTTCAAAATTATAACCAAATTTCTTAGGAATTTCTTCTCCTTCTTTAAAATCAGAACTAGTTATAGAAAATTCAGACATATGTTTTGAAAGAATTATTTTTAAAATAAAGTTTGCTAACTTTCAAGAATAATTTTGTCATTATGTATAGACAAAATCGAACTTCCCAATTGTTTGATTTTATTTTTAAGTTCTCTATCCATAGTTGCAATGATAGTTCGATTGTTTTTAACATGATTAATCAATTCTTGATCCGCATAATTTCCTTCAATAGAAATTGTTTTGAATTTTTTTATAAAATTCAAAGTCGTAGTTGTTTCTTGATTTTTTTCCGGAATTTTTTGTAATTTTACTAATTCATTTTTAACAACTTCTGGAACAATAAAAGAAATTGAACCTATTTCTACATCTAAATTATCAATATTTTTTATTCTTCTGGTTGCTAGATGAATTAAAAAATTTGTGTCACAGATTACTTCAACCAACTATTCCTGCACCAATTAGTCTCCATCTTTCAGAAATTCTTCTACTAATTGCAACATTACCACCTTCAAAGATACAAGCTGGTCTTCTAAGTTCAACTTCGATATTTTTTGATTTTATTTTTGTGACTTTGCCTAATATTGGAGCGGTTCCAATATTTAGTCGAAGTAATTCTCCCGATTGAATTGGTTGAACTTTGACATCTTCAGTAATTCCTACAGCTAAATCAAATAAATTAACTTCAAGTTTTATGTGAGTTGAATTTTCAGGTAAAGTTCCTGGTTTACCAATAACTGAGCCAATAAAAGAATCACTTCTAGTCATCGAAGGATCTAATTTTGTACCAATTGCAACCAATCCACCTGGTTTTACTGAGTCAACAATGCCTGCAGCAGTTCCTAATGAAGTAATTTCTGTGAGTAATGGTTCATATGATTTCTTTTTTTCATTTAAGATTCCTGGTTTAATCTCAATTTCATCACCAATCTTAAAAATTCCTTGAGTAAGACTTCCACCAATTACACCGCCTTTGATATTTTTTAATTTTGTACCAGGTTTGTTTACATCAAAAGAACGTAAAACATGCATCACAGTGTCTTTTTTCTCATCTCTTTCTGGTGTTTTGATTGTTGATTCTATTGCACCTATTAGTGCATCAACATTTAATCCAGATTGTGCAGAAATTGGGATGACAGGAGATTTGGAGGCAAATGTTCCTTTTACAAATTTTGTAATATCTTGATAATTAGATAATGATTCTTGATAAGAAAGTAAATCAACTTTGTTTTGAACTATTACTATTTGTTGAATTCCAAGTGTTTGTAAAGCTAAAAGATGTTCTTTAGTTTGAGGTTTAGGAACTTTTTCATTTGCTGCAACCAGTAATAATGCACCATCCATTAATGCAGAGCCTGAAAGCATATTTGACATTAAACTTTCGTGCCCGGGACTATCTACAAAACTGACAACTCTTGAGAGTTCACTTTCTTTTCCACAATTATTACATTTTGGAGTTGTAGAATATCCTAATGGTTCTTCACAACTTTTACATTTGTAAAAAGCAGCATCTGAATAACCAACACGGATTGTAATTCCTCGTTTTAATTCCTGACTATGTACACTTGTCCATGAACCAGTTAATGCTTGAATAAGAGTAGTTTTCCCATGATCCACATGACCTGCAGTTCCAATGTTAACACATGGTTGATAACCATATTTTTTGATGTACCAATCAGGAAGTGTGTCTCTCCAATGCATGAGTCAAAATGTAAAATCGGTATATGTTAAGTTATTCTTTTTTATCTTCAGTTTTTTCTTCTGTACCTTCAACAGGTGCTTCAACAGGTAATTCACCATCAAATTTACAATTTACTTGATAGATTTCTTCAGATATTGTATTTCCACGCATTAATTTTCTTTTTCTTTGTCCAGTTTCTGCATCTTGTAATCCCACTCCCTTTGAAAGTAAAACACGATTTCTTGCAGCACCATGAATATCATTTCTCATAGGAACACCAGACTTGTCACTACCTCCAGTGAGTTTTAATTTTCCACTTAATCCAACAATTACAGCATCAGTTTCATTACCTAATTGTAATCCTAACAAAGGATTTGCATCACTATCTTTAAGTTCCTTTGATATTGATTTTCCTTTAATATCTGAAATTGTTATCTTGAAGTTTGTCAATTATTCGAAAAAAAAGTTGAACGACTAATTAACCTTTGGACATTATTTTTAAATCAACATTGGTAAAATTAGTCATGAAAGAACAGATCATATGTCCAAGATGTGATAATAAAATGGTGGATATGCAAGCATGTCATATGATTTGTCCAAACTGCGGTGCTCATTTAGATTGTTCAGATAAAGGAAATTATTGGTAATTACATTCCAGATCTATCAGGAATGTAATCAGTTGCCATATTGATTGCTTGATCTTTCATGATTTCAAGATAGGTATCATAATCTGCTTCAAAATTACAGTGTGGACATTTTACTTTAGTGATATCTTCATCCAAAACTGCAACTTTTTCACATTCTGGGCATCTTGCATCCATGATATTATTTTCTAATCAAGATATTTAATCATAATTAATGAATTATTTCTAGGCGGAGTTAGTTTAGTCTGGTATGACGTCAGCTTCCCAAGCTGAAGGTCGCGGGTTCAAATCCCGCACTCCGCATTATAATTCTCTTATTGCTTGTTCAATTATTCCTCTATCAGGAGCTTGTGGAAAATATTTTAAATAATTTTTCAGATCATTTTTTGCATCTAAATTTTTATTTTGTTTCTCTCTAAGAAAAGCACGATTTTTGTAAATTTTGGCAGAACGTTTTGGGTTGACATTAATTGCTTTTGTGTAAAAATTTTCTGCTTTTTCAAATTCATTTGTTTTAAGATAAAAATTTCCAAGTCCATTTAATGTCAAATAAGATTTATCATTAAGTTCTAGACATTTTTTATAATACTGTACACATTCAGGTGAATTTTGTCTATTCAAAATTGCACCTAATAAATTCAAGACAGTTGAATTATTAGGATCAAGTTGGATTGCTTGTTTTAAAAATTCAAGGGATTCAGAAAAATTCTTTAAAATAGTTGATCTTTCTGATTCAAAACATAATCTATTTGATTTTTCATTAGAATAATTTTCAAGTTTTAAAGATGATAGAATTTCAGATGGAGCTAAAATAATTAATAATTGTCCCTCTTCAGACCATTCCTTTTCAAAAATTTCCTGAGGTATTGCACCTTCTTGTTGTTCCCCTTTCTGATTACCTTTTTGAACATAATGTAAAATAGTTTTTTCCTCATCATTATAACCAGTAATGATTGATGCGTGCTGTGTAATTTCAGGAATTCCTGGAAGAATTACAATTGGAGGAATTCCAACATCAATAATTTTTTTTAGTTCAAATAATGATGAATGAATAATTGTACATGTCAAACCATGTCTTTCAGCAGATTCTATTCCTTCAATTAGGATACTGCCGTCAAATCCTGAATATTTTTTTGCAGTTTCTATGGCTTCGGCCATAGGCAAATCAACATTCCAATACTTTGAAACTACGTTAATAGGCAGTGGCAAACAGGGATTTTCTTCATCAATTAGGGGCAAAATTAATTCATGATTTTCTTGTTCCATGAATCAAAGAATTTTCAGAGTTATTAAAATCAATCAGAGTAAACAGAATTTTTCAATCAAATTATGACCATCTAGGCTCATTTCAGGATGAAATTGAGTTCCAAAAATGAATTTATTTTCATATTGAATTATTTCATATTTACAATTATTTGATTTTGCAATAGGTATTAACACATTAGGCATTTTTGCTATCTCAAAATTATGACTTTCAAATACATTCATGTTTTTTTCTGAGACTAAATTATTTTTTAAAATACTGATAGTTTCATTTCCTTTCTGAAGTGAAAGAGTTTTCTTAATTGTTCCTCCTAACGTTAATGCTAAAATTTCTGCACCATAACAAATCCCAAGCAATTTAAGATTATTTTTAATTGAAAAAGTAATAACTTTAGAATTAATTTCATTAGTCTTTTTTTCATTTTTTCTTCTTCCAGATAAAATGAAAGAATCATAACTGTCAAGTGAATTTAATTTTAAACGATTAGGTGTTTGTGTTTCAAAAGAAATTTTTTTTTCATTTAGAAAATCGATTAAATTTTTTGTAAATATTGATCCATTATCTACAACTAGAAGCAATTAGTTGCCTACCTCAATTGATACATAATGCATCTCTGTAATTCCATCTTTAATTAGAATTGTACCAATATTGAGATTGTTTTCTTCATGCCACATGAATACCCTATCACTACGTGGTTTTACAAAATTATCAATGAATGTAGATAAGAACTCTTCAACATCTGTACGTTCATTTTCAGTAAAGAAGAATAATTCTCCTTCATTAAACGAAATAGGGATTTGAATAGATGTGGGTTCGGATATTGAAATACCACTTTCTTCAAATATTGACTTTAGAATGTTTACCCTATCACTTCTATCTAGTTCAACATAATCATCATCTGCTACAATTACAGATGATGTTACACCAGAAACTTTCTTCAAATATGCTTTAAACGCCTCTTCCTGAGTATCACCTAATCCAACAAAATATTCTCCATTAAATGCAGCACCAACTGCGGCAATCGTGCCTAATTGAGCAACTACTCCACCAGCACCTGCAGTATATACTGGGATAAAGTAAACATCATGATTTCCAACACGATACAAAATATTATCACCAATTCTTGGATTTCTTAAAAGTGTCTTTAATTGTGCAAACTCAGGATCTCTATCTAATGCTTCCCTAACTGCAGTTGGACCAATTAATTTTGTTGTTGAATCTAATGGGATCTCATAGAATTGCAAATCTCCCAAATTACTGAGATCATTTTCAACTACCATATATCCTGCAAGATTTCTTCCTTGTGAACCTCTTAACTCCAAAGATAATAATCCTAAGAATTCAGTTTCTGCAAATCCTGGGGGTTTTGCTTCCACATAATAAGTATCTAATCCACGTGGAATCTCATAGAATTCATTTGCTTGAATAAATGTTTCAACATTTGTTACGTGGTAGATATTGTACATTTCTGTTTTCCAATTAAATAATTCAACAGGATATCTGATCTGTTCCTCTAACCAAGCAGGCATTGGTTTGAATTGTTCAGAATATTGATTGGCAAACATTTCGGAGAAGAAATCATCCCCAGTTTTTAATAGTTGAATATCCCCATTGTATGAATCTACTAAGGCATAACCTACCAAACGCAAGTATGGATTACCTACAGACCATGGAACGTCATGAGTGTCAAATCCAATAATAAGTGGAATTAACCAATAAGAGTTAGTTCCATCAGTTACAGGAAGTGAGTCTAACTCTTGCCCAAACAAATCATAAAGAAAATAGGGGTACAAAATTTCCATTCTGTCATTAACATCTTTGTACCTCATAATGTGAACCGATTCACCTGGAAATGAAAGTAAAAAGTTTGGTTCAAAAATCCAACTTAACGGTGGAGAAACATCTAATCCACCAGTACCTGCATAAGATACTCCTCCAAGTTCTGCACTTGAAGAACCTCTAGAATTTGGATATCCAGACCAAGTTTGTTCAAACAGTCCACCTTCACCATAATAAATTTCTCTTTGTTTGAAAAATTCACCACTATCTACAATCTGACCATCAGTTGCTTCAAGAGTTAGAAATCCATTTGGAACGTGAGTGTATACGAGATGTTCATTATACCATCTATTTTCAAGACTTACAGATGTAGGTAAGATTGGTTTCATAGAAGCTGTCCAATACAGAGTATCATTAAAACGAAGAATATCATTATCTTCAAAGTCAACATATGGGATTAAACCAATTTCAGGCTTAAGTTTGGCAAAAGCTGCCTCCCAATCCCAAACTCGAATTACATCTAAAACATCACTGTTTTGTTGAATGTAATTATCAATATTATTTGGAGAAACAGAAGTTAATTGGACTTCATGGATATTCTCTTGTACATTTGTCAGTTCACCAAGATATCTATTTACTCCAATTTGTTGCGCAGTGTATGGTCCTAAATATTCAATTTTCTTTGCATCAGCAATACTATTGTTTACTGAAACAACTCCTGCAACAATTATTGCAATTGCAATAATTGTTAAAATTCTAATGTATACATCTCTCTTAAACATATGAGTTAGAACACGTGCTCTAATTCTGTCAACTACTGAAAATATGATTAAGGCTGAACCAATAATCAGTGTACCACCAATCACATATCTTGTGTTATAATCAATTTGATCTGTGAAAAATAAATTAAATCCTATCCAAATAACAGCAATACCAATTATTCCTTCAATTGTTGAAACATAATTTAAATATCTTGGTTTTCCTTCATTAGAGTCTTTAAGAAATGTAGTAATAACATCAATTATTCTATGAAGTCCAACATACAAAACTAAACGTAATCCAATCGCTGCAAGTACTGGAGGAATCAAAATTACTAAAGCAGGAATCATTGGAACAATATTTTCAGCTGCATAATTAGGATCAGTTTCAGGTGTTACAAATGGCATTGAAAATAATTTTGGTAAGTTTTCAATTCCAAGAGTATTTCCCTCAATGAATGACATTGCAGCAAATCCAAACATAATATTTGCAAAGAATGCTCCAAAAAGCAAAATTTTGGTAATTTGCCAAATTACAAACTGTGGTGATGATAATTTATAATCTCTAAAACTTGGAATGCTGTTTGAGACAGGTTGGCCTCCTTGACCAATAAATCCAATTGCAGTAGTAATTGAATACCAAAAAATTGAAGAGCGTCCTGAAATATTTACACGTACAAGTGCAATAATTGATAAAATAATTGTAGAAACTAGAGTGTAAAACAGGGGTTTGGTGAATTGATCTCCAAATTCAGTGAAATTCATTGATAAAATTACTGCCTGATTTCCAACCATGGCAAAAATTATGATTCCAATTATTGCAATAATACCTAATTTGATGAATTTTCCAGCATCAGGAGGAGGCGTTTGCTTATCAGTAGAAGCACTATACAAAATCATGTTTGGTTTAGATTTGGTAAATTAATGTCTTACCTGTAAAATTATGAAAATGATGCTAATTTTTTACAAATTAAATAGACAGCTGCAAATCTAGGAAGGGTCACTTTTTCATTGAAATATGGACCAAACTTCTTATTTTTTAATTTAAATTCAATTGGACAATTTGCCAATACCTCAACAGAATCATCTGTAAGAAAAGATGCTTCAACAAATGGATCAAATGTTTCCAGATTTTCACATAAAATTTTTGTCAATCCACTTTTACTATTAATTGATCCAGGTAATCTAAATATTCTGTGTATATCCATTGTTACATTAGGATCAATTTTCACACCAATATTTTGAGATAAATTATCAAGAGTTTTTTGAAAAGAAGAATATCCATTTGTCAGTAATTCAGAAACAATTTTTGAGCGTTTAGACTTTGTTCCAAAAATATGTTTAGAAAATCTTCCCTGCCATCCTGGTTTGTCAAAATCAGGAAAAGATGAACGATTCGCTTTGAATTTTTTCATTCCAAATGTTTCAGGTATTGCACCATGAAACATTATGTAATCCACAAGTTCTGATCTTTCTCTAGAACCAATTTGTTGAAATTGTGAATTGTATACATAAACATGAAATCCTTCATTGCCAGAAAAATAGATATGAATATTTTCATCATTAATTTGAAAATCATTAATCAGTATTTCAGATAATTTTGATACTTCAATTTTTGATGAGTTAATACAATTTTTGCAAGGTAACGATTTTTTTTCTAATTTTAGCGAATTACATTTTGTGCATTTTTCAGAATTTTTTGAGATTTCATTACATTCGTTACAAATTGATACTGTATGGTTTTTCCTGCAGGAGAGATTAAGATCTTTTGCATCAATATCAAAAATCAAATCTGCTTCTTTCCAATCCTTTTCATTCATTGGCAAATCAGGAAATGAGTAATATGCATTTGAACAATAAACGTCAGATGGAATGTTTTGCATACACATTAGATGAAGTTCTTTGTCATTTTTTATGGAAATATGACGAGTCATTCCTGAATTGAATTTTTGATATCCAAATTCTCTTTCAGGCGTACGTTCAAGAACATTTAGTAGTTCAGAATGATCAAAATAATACTTTTTGAATGATTCTTCTAAAAATTTTATTTCTATTTCTTTCATCGTTTTTTCTTTCCAAATTGTAAAGGATTGATAATATTATTACATTCTGATGTTGCAAAACAAAGACTTTGTGTTTTTAATTTCTCACATGAGGGACAAGAATACTGAGTTCCACTACCAGAAGTTCCAGCTAGATGATTTAGTTGGTAAAGTGTAACTCTCTCATTGTAATCCGGAGCATTTTTGAATAAGGGTGCAATTTGTTGGACTGTTTGGCCTTTCAATAAAAGAAAAGTAGCCAACATGAATCTGCCTGAATGAGGAAGATTTTCCCCTTTTTCTAAAATTTCAAGTGCATGTTTGATGCATGGAGGATATTCCCCAGTTGTTACAGTAAATGTTTTGAATTTTTTTGATAATAAAACTAATTTATTTACAGAATCCTCAAATCCGGGAATCATTGTAGGTGTTTTTGCATTAACAATTTTTGAATTAATGTATGTGCCTAATTCTTTTCTGATTAATCTAACTGTCTCATGGGGAGAAAGAAACACTTGACCGTTTTCAACATGTCTGTTAATTAATTTCCATTCTCTTTCATGAAAATTAATTGAATGTTTTAGATAATCAGATATGGGAATTATAAAATAATCATCAGATTTTTTTACTTTGACTGAAAATAAATCATCAATTACTCTAATTGCTAATTGATTTTTTGATTCATCTGAAATATTTGTAAGATCCTTTTCAAGATATTTTTCTGCACGTCTCGCTTCAGCAAGTGCAAATCTCTTGATGAGAGTATGCATGCCACTTAATTTTAATAAAACAATTGCAAGTAAAAATGAAAATACTTCTCTTGGAAGAGCTGCTTCTTTTGATACCTGGTTATCGATTAAATCAGATTTGTAGATTTTCCCATCTGCTGCAACTTGAATTCGTTCATAGGCTTTAGAAATTAGTTGTTTTAGGTCTGGATCTACTCCAAATTGTTCTAGTGTAAACCCCTTATCTTTAAGATATTGGCCAGCATCAGCCAAAAATGGGTATTTTGCAATTTCATCTTGGCCTAGTTCCAACATACTAATGATTGACTTGATTTACATAAAAATCTGATTTTATGCATTGAATGTGGTTTAAATTATGTTTTAAAGAAAATATCACATATGCAGCTTGGATGTCATGTCTCAATTTCAGGTTCAATAGACAAAGCAGTAGATAATGCAAAAGAACGAAAATGTTCCGCATTTCAAATCTTTACTAGAAATCCAAGAGGATGGAATGCAAAAGAACTAACAGATTATGATATTTCAAATTTTAAATCAAAACTGGAATCAAGTGAAATTGATAGATTTGCAACTTGTGCACATATGCCATATTTGCCAAATTTAGCTACTCCAAAAAAAGAAGGATTTGAAAAGTCATTAAAAACATTGATTGATGAAACAGAAAGATGTGCACAATTAGGAATTCCATATTTAGTTACACATCTTGGTAGTCATTTGGGGACAGGAGAAGAAGGAGGTGTAAAAAGATTAGTTGATGCTTTGAACAAAGCAGGAAAAACAAAAAATGATGTAATGATTCTTTTAGAAAACACCGCAGGTCAGAAAAATTCTGTAGGGTATGGATTTGAACAATTAGGCGAAATTTTTAATCAGTTAAAACCTTCAAAAAAATTTGGTGTTTGTTTTGATACATGTCATGCATTTGTTTCTGGATATGATTTGAGAACCAAAGAAAAAGTGAAAAAAGTTTTTGAAGAGTTTGATAAATTTGTAGGAATTAAAAATTTGAAAATTATTCATCTAAATGATGCAAAAGGGGATATTGGTTGTAATCTTGATAGGCATTATCATTTAGGATTAGGAGGTATAGGTGTAGAAGGAATGGGTGCAGTTGTGAAATTTGCCAATAAAAATAAAATTCCAATCATTCTTGAGACTCCAATTGATGATGATCGAGATGATTTTGAAAATATTAGAGTAGCAAAGGGGTTTGCGTAGAGATTTATTTTATGAATAGGATGATAAAATAATGGATTACGAAGCAGTCATGAAATTAGCACTTGAGCGTGGATTTTACTTTCCTAGTTGTGAGGTTTATGCAGATGCACAGGCTGGATTTTGGGAATATGGACCAACTGGAGTTGGTTTGAAAAATAAATTCTTACAATTATGGAGAAGGGAGTTAATTAGAAGAGATGGAATGCTTGAGATTGACGGTTCACAAATTATGTCAAAATCAGTTTTTGAAGCATCTGGGCACTTGGGAAATTTTGCAGATCCAATTATCAAATGTATAAAATGTAATTCGACGTTTAGAGCAGATAGAACTATTGCAGATATAACAAAAATAGAAATTCCAGAAAGTGCAGATTTGGAGGAATTTGATAATGCTATATCACAAAATAACATTAAATGTCTAAAATGTAATGGTGATTTTGAAAAGACCAAGAATTTTAACATGATGTTCAAAGTAGGTATTGGTCCTGAAGAAGAAGAAGCATATCTCAGACCTGAAACATGTCAATCAATATTTGTTGATTTTCCTAGACTCTATAAAACAATGAGAGGAAAACTTCCTTTAGGGATTGCACAAGTTGGAAAAAGTTTTAGAAATGAAATAGCCCCAAGACAAAGTCTTCTTAGATTACGTGAGTTTTATCAAGCAGAAATTGAGGTTTTTTGTAATCCTACAAAATTAGATGTTGTAGAAAAATTTGAAGAAATTCAAGATGTAATAATCAGAATACAAACAGATTCAGAATCAGTTGCAATGACTTGTAAAGAAGCAGTAGAATCTAAAATTGTTCCAAACAAGTTCGTGGGATATTATTTAGGAATTTTAACTGAGTTTTATGAAAAGACAGGAATCGATGTTGCAAAAAGTAGATTTAGAAAACTTGGAGAGAAAGAAAAGGCATTTTATGCTGAAGTTGCATTTGACTTTGAAGTTGAAACTACAATTGGTTGGTTAGAACTTGTTGCATGTAATTATAGATCAGATTATGATTTGACTAGTCATGCTACTAAAAGTAAAGAAAAATTTGAGATTATGGATGGTGATGAAAAAGTTTTACCACATGTGTTTGAAATTTCTATGGGAATTGATAGAAGTCTTTACACAATTTTAGAACATTCACTTAAAGATGATAAAGAACACGAAAGAATGGTTTTATCATTAAAACCATATTTGTCACCTACACATGTAGGAATTTTATCATTAGTAAAAAAAGATGGTTTAAAAGAAAAAACAGATGAAATTTATTTGAACATTAAGAGAAAATATGATGCATTTTTAGATCATTCAGGAGCTATTGGTAGAAGATATAGAAGATTAGATGAAATTGGAGCCCCATTTGCAGTTACAGTAGATCATCAAACATTAGAAGATAATACAGTTACAATTAGAAAAAGAGACTCCATGGAACAAACTAGGATAAATATTTCAGAATTAGATTCAATTCTTTCCGAATCTGTTGCTTTCCCTTAAAAAGTGTAGATTTGTTAAACTGTATTGTGACTAAAAAATTATTAAAAATTAATAACGGTTAAAATTTGCTCACAAGACATGTTAGTAGAGAATCATGGACAAAAAATGAAAGGACAAGTTTCGATAATAATTCCAACATATAATGAATCTCAAAATATTATCAATATTTTAAAATCAATTGGTAGTAATTTACCAAAAAATATTCTCGCCCAAGCAATAATTGTTGATGACAATTCTCCTGATGGGACTGGAAAAATTGTGGAAGATTATATGAAAAATTTGAAAAAAATGGCGAATTACACTATTGAAATAATTCATAGAAAGGCAAAAGATGGATTGGGTTCTGCAATTCTTAATGGAATTCAACATGCAAAAGGTGATACAATTGTTGTGATGGATTCTGATTTTTCTCATCCACCACAAATTATTCCAAAATTGATAGAATCAATAAAAAAATATCAATATGATATTGCTGTAGCATCACGTTACATTAAAGGAGGAAATATTCAAGGATGGTCATTTAAAAGAAAAACTATGAGTAAATTTGCAACTTTGATTGCAAAAAAAGGATTGGGAATTGATACTAAAGATCCAATGTCAGGATTTTTTGCATTCAAAAAAAATATTCTAAATGGATTAAACATAGATGCAATTGGATACAAAATTCTTTTAGAGATTTTAGTAAAGACAAAAAATGCAACAATAACAGAAATTCCATATACTTTTCAAGACAGAGAATTAGGTTCAAGTAAATTAAATTTCAAAACTATCTTAGATTATTTCAAATCAGTTTGGAAATTATATCGCTATGGTAAACCATTAGAAAAACAAGAGAAACGTTCATCAGTTAAATTTCTATCAAAAGCAGCTAGGTTTTACACAGTTGGAGCTACAGGATTTGTTGTAAATTATGTAATTTCTCTATTATTTGCAGGAGGGATATCAGACATGTGGTATTTACATGCAACAATTATTGGGATTACAGCATCAATTACAACTAATTTCCTTTTAAATAAAGCATGGACGTTTAGCGATAGAGATTTCAGAATTAAAAAAACTCTTACTCAATATGGAAAATTTGCAATGTTTAGCTCTTTGGGGGCATTAGTACAATTAGGAATGGTCTATTTCTTAGTAGATAATATTCAAGTTTCATATCCATTAGCATTAATTTTAGCAGTAATGACTGCAGCATTTGGAAACTTTGTTTTAAACAAAAAATGGACATTTAAAGAAAAATTAATTGGTTAATTTTAAAAATTTTAAATAAAAAGAACCGACTGACGTCTTTTCCCAGCTACTCAAAGGTAGAAGTAGAGGTTCCTGACGAAAGTCCAGTTGAAGATGGTACAGATGGGAATTTATCACCAATCTGTTGCTCAGCTACTGCAGATGCTTCTTGTAGAATCTTTTCAGTTTCTTCGCTTGAAACATCAGACTCCATGTTAAATGAATCTCCTGCCAGGGAATCCATCATAAGTCCATTAAGTGTCTGGGTCATATTATTCAACTCTGAGTCTGCTTCTGGCATGAATCTTCCTAACGATGACTTCAATCCCTTCATTGTAGACATTGCAGGTCCAATTGCTACCATAGCATCACCAAGATCATGAATAGTTGTCAGTCTTAGTTGAACTTGTTCTAATGACATTCTTGCGTTGCCGAGCATCTTTGTAACTTTACGAATTTCAGCTAATTCGTTGGACAAAACTCTACTTGTGCTAGTATCATGTTGCTGCATTGCAGTCACGACTCTCTGAAAGAGTTGCGCGTCTCTTTCATGCAGTTTACTTAACATAGAGTCCATTTTGGAAATTTGGACTTGTAGTTTGTTAACTGCAGTTTGAATTCGTGGTTTTAATGCACCTTGAGGCTTTACTGCATCACGTAGTTTGCCAGTTACACTTTGGGTCTCTTGTCGAGCCCATGTACTGTCGAAGTTTGGCATGATTAGGAATTTAGAAATTTAGTCTTAATGGACGGTGTAAATTTAGATAAGTTTTAGGCTAAATTTAGCTAACAAACTATTATTGTAGATATATTCCTCAAAGTTGTGGTAAAAATTGCTGTTTTTGATTCAGGTTTAGGCTCATTATCAATAATTAAAGAAATTCAGAAAATGATGAAAAGTGAGATAATCTATTTTGCAGACCAAAAAAATTACCCATATGGGACAAAATCCCAAGTGCAATTACAAATAATCATTGAAAAATCAATCAAATTACTACAGAATAATTTTTCACCAGATTTCATCGTAATTGCATCGAATACGCCTAGTCTAATGTTGAATTTAGTTTCATCAAAAATAATTGATGTAAAACCACCATTAAAAATTGCAGATAAAAAATCAAATTCTAAACAAATTGGTATTTTGGCAACAAAATCTGCCATAAACAGCAAAGGTTTGTCACAATATATCAAAAAAGAAAAATTTCCAAAATCATTTAAAATTTTTAAAATTAATGGTACAAATCTTGTAGATTTGGTAGAATCTGGAAAATTTTTATCAAGCAAAAATTATTGTAAAAAAATAATTAGAAAAGATTTACAAATTTTATTTCAGCAATCAATTGATGTAATTACACTTTCAAGTACACATTTACCATTTTTAAAATCATTATTAAAAAAAGAATTTCCAGATATAGAATTCATTGATTCAGGAAATATTGTTGCTCAAAAAATTTATTCAAAAATCAAACATAATAAATCAAAAAGGAATTCATTAAAAATTTTTACGTCAGGTAATGTAAAAAAATTTCAAACAAACTTGAAAAAATTAGGAATTAAAAATAAAGTTAATTTTTTATCTTTTTAGATTTTCTATATCCATGACTAAATTTTTTATCATATAATTTTGAATATTCATATGATTTAGGATCAATTACATCACTAATAATTACAATTGCAGTTTTGGTAATTTTTTCTTCTTTGATTTTTTCCGATATGTCTGCTAATGTTCCTTTAATGATTTTTTGATCTTTCCAACTTGCTCTATACACTACAGCTACAGGTGTTGATTTTTTATATCCACCAGCAATTGCTTCGGTTGCTAGATTGGATATCAAATGAATACTAAGATAAAAAATCAAAGTTGACTTGTGTTTTGCAAGTTCAGAAATTTTTTCTCTTTTTGGAACTTTGGTTCTAGATTCTGCTCTAGTAACAATAATTGTTTGAGTAACACCTGGAAGTGTTAATTGGGTTCCAAGAGCAGCAGCTGAGGCTAAAAATGCTGTGACTCCAGGTACAACAGTAGATTTTATACCTTTTTTGGTAAGATTATCGATTTGTTCTTTGATTGCGCCGTATATCGAAGGATCACCATCATGTAATCTAATTACAAGTTTGTCTTTTTTTGCATTTTTATATAAAACATCAAAAATTTCTTCTCTAACCATTCCAGCAGCATCATATAATTTTCCTTTTTTACATAATTTTAAAATAGGTTTTGGGATTAAAGATCCAGAATAAACAATTACATCTGCCTTTTGAATTAATTTTTTAGCTTTTACAGTAATTAGTTCAGGATCTCCCGGACCACAACCTACAAAAAATACATCAGACACGTTTTACCACCAATATTGAAAAATATTTTGTAGTTAGTGTTTCATCATTTACTTCACCCAAAGTTAGTTTCCGAATTATTTCATGATCAGTTCCTAAATCTTGTCCAATTGCAAAAATAGAATCATCTGGGAATCCAGATTCCTTTAGAACATCAATCACTTGATCAAAGTATCTACCATCTTTTAGAAAAATCATAGATTCGGAATTTTTTGCAATTTCTTTAACACTACTCAAATCATAACAAGAGGGTATAATTGCAACTTTTTCTGCACCTTCTGCAATACTTACACCAACTTTTGATGCAAATGTAAACATGGATACAATTCCTGGAATTACACTGATATTCATTTCAGGATAATTTTCTGTAAGATCTTTGTGCATGTAGATCCAGGTACTGTACAAATAAGGATCTCCTACTGTAAGATAAACAACGTTTTTTCCAGATAAAACAGTTTGAGCCATAATTTTTGCATTTTTTTTCCAAGTTGCATTAAGAATATCTTTATCTTTAGTCATTGGAAAAATCAATTTAATAATTTCTTGATTCTTTGATTTGTCAATTATCGATTCAACCACAGATAATGCAATACTTGGTCTTTCTTCTTTGGATGCTGGACACATTATGATATCTGCATTTTGGATAGATTTTACTGCCTTGACTGTAAGTAAATCAGGGTCTCCAGGGCCCACTCCAATTCCAATTAATCCAGGCATAAAGTATGTGTTTAATCTCCCAATTAAAAATCTAGATTAAATCTTAGTAGCAGAAATTATGGTTACAGGGTTTCTTGCAAGCATCATAGTTCCAGTAGTGGTTTTTCTACTTTTTGCGATAGTTACTTGAGTAATGTCAACAGATTCAAATGGTAAATTTTCAATAATTCGTAATACTGAAGAAAGTGTTTCAATAAGAATAGTGCCAATTATAATTCTCCCCCCAGATTTTAGCTTATTCTGAGAAAGTTCAATAATTTCTTTTGTATCTCCACCAGTTCCTCCAATGAAAATTGCATCTGCTGCTTCTAGTTCTAAGATTTTTTTTTTTGCATTTCCAAAAATGGTAAAAATATTTGAGAGTTGAAATTTTTCTGCATTTTTTTTAGTTAATTTAATAGCATTTTCATCAGAATCAATAGCCAAAACTTTTCCAGATGATTCTATTTGTAATGCAGCTTCAACTGAGATTGAACCACTACCACATCCAATATCATAAATAATTTGTCCAGGCTTTAGTCTTGCTTTACTGATTTGAATAGTTCTAATCTCTTCTTTTGTTATTGGGACTTTATCTACTCTTTCAAAATTTTCATCAGGAATTCCGGGTGTTTTAAAATTCCACATGTACTATCTTTCCTTTATTTTGATTGTTTTAGAGATTAATTCCACTAGAAGTGTTTCCTACATGAACTAATGTATGAGTTACAATCCATGAAAACAAGTACAAAAATACATAGCTTCCAATTGCTTGTGTAACAACTTTCTTTCTATCAGAAGAAGGTAATTGCATTTTCATTCCTTTAGCAATTATTATTGTAACAAAAAATAGTATTATCATAAATCCAATTGAAGCCCATCGTCTATCTTCACCTTCAATATCTTCAAAGATGAAAGTAGCTGAAGTTCCAGCAATTAATGCTAAGGCAACTCTCATCCAAAATAATTTATTTAGTTTTTTATCTTTTTCACTTTTTTCAGCTTCGCTGATTACCGGAATTTTTGGAGATTCAGGGGTAGATTCAGATTTTTCTGTTTCAGGTGTTTCAGGTGTTTCAGGTGTTTCATCCTTTACGGATTTTGGTTTAGAATCACCAGAATCAGGGGTAGGTTCAGATTTTTTCTTTTTGAATTTTGCCAAAGTGAATTTCTAGCGTGACTCAAGCAAACCATGTTTAATATCTTTGGTCAATTTTTGAGCATATTATAGCAAGGGTATAATTTTAGACAAAAAATGTAGTAATTATGGGATTAGCAGGGATAGAATTACGATATTTGGTAGATAAAATTTCTGAACAAGTTCAAGGTTACTATATCAGCAATATTTATGGAATTACAAAAGATAGTATTCTCTTCAAACTTCATCATACTGAAAAAAGCGATCTCTTTATGATGATTTCAACATCTGGGGTATGGTTAACTGCAGTAAAAATAGATCAAATTGAACCAAATAGATTACTTAAAAGATTACGAAGTGATCTTCTCAGACTAAAATTAAAGAAAATAGAACAGATCGGAGCAGAAAGAATAGCATACTTTACTTTTGAGGGATTTGGAAAGGAGTTCATTTTAGTAGGAGAATTTTTCGGTGATGGAAATATCTTGTTATGCAATAAAGAAATGAAAATTTTAGCACTACAACATTCAATTGAAGTCAGACATAGAAAACTTGGTGTGGGATTGGAATACGTTCAACCTCCAAATAATGGATTAGATATTTTTAATATATCAGAATCAGATTTCGATGAACTTAAAACAAGTGATTTGATTTCTGCAAAATGGTTTGGACGTTCTTTAGGATTACCAAAAAAATATGTTGAAGGGGTTTTTGATATTGCAAATATTGATCCAAAAAAAAATGGTAATTTGTTGTCTGATGATGAAATAAAGAAAATTTTCGAAACTACTAAAAAAATTGTAAATGATGTAGTATTAGGAAATCATGAAGCAATAATTATTAAAAATGAAAGATCAGAAATTCTTCCACTCAAATTAGGAAAAATAGAAGGGGAAATAATTAGTGCCAATAGTTTCATTGAAGGACTAGATACTATTTTTACAGAAAATATAGTTGCAAAGGGAAAATCAATCCAATCTAGTGGGTCAGATAAAAAAATCAAGGAACTCCAAACTCAAATTTCAGAACAACAAAAAGCAATTGATACTGTTAAAGAAAGATCAAAAAATATTACAAATGTTGCAAACTCTCTTTTTGAGATGATTTCCAAAGGAATTATGTCAATTGAAGATAAATCTGCACAAGAAATTTTGGCTACACATAATGCAAAATTAACTAATGAAAAAGGAATTTCGTTGATAGTTGTTCAAGATGAAAAAATAAAAATAAACATAAAGTCGTCTCTTCAATCAATTGCATCAGTGTTATTTAATGAAGCAAAAAAGCAATCAGGAGCAATAAAATCTATTGAAGATATTAAGTTAAAAACTGAGAAAAAACTGGAAAAAATTCAAAATAAAACTGAATTAGAACAAGATATTATGTTAGTTACAGAAATTAGGAAAAAAAGTTGGTATGAACGATATAGATGGTTCTATACCTCTGATGGATATCTAGTGGTTGGTGGAAGAGATGCTGCATCAAATTCTGCAGTAGTTAGAAAACATTTAGGAAAAAATGATAAAATATTCCATGGCGATATTTTTGGTTCCCCATTTTTTATTATCAAAAATGCAGAAAATGCACCAGATACAAGTATGAATGAAGTAGCACATGCTACAGTTTGTTTTAGTCGTGCATGGAGAGAAGGGTTGTACGGTGTGAGTGCATTTTGGGTAAATCCAGAACAAGTAAAAAAATCTGCTCCAAGTGGGGAATTTCTTCCAAAAGGATCATTCACAATTGAAGGGCAACGAAATTTTATCAATTCAGGAAATCTCAAATTAACTGTAGGAATTATTCCACAAGAAGAGGGACACGTTTTAACGTGTGGACCACCTGATACGATAAAGAAAAATTCCATCTGTTATGCAATAATTGAACCACACGGAACAGAAATGGTTGAAACTGCTAAAAAAATTAGAATGGAGTTTTCAAAAATTCATGAAGCAATTACGAAAAAAATCAATATCGATGATTTTGTTCGTGTGATGCCCGCTGGAAAAAGCCAGATCAAAGAAGTGGGTATAGGGGATGCACAAATGAATAATCTTATTGACGACGAATCGGATTAGAATTATCTGTATCAAATGAAATTTTTATTCCGTCCTCAATTGATGAAAACTCTCCATCAGAAATTGTAATTAATGGAATATTGGCTAATGCACATCCAGTAGCTACTGTAAGATCTGCTTTTTTACAAATCATTGCAAGAGGAGCTGCATCATTTGCTTTAATTGAATAAATTGTATATGCACCAACACTACTCCCAATACCTGAAGGAAAAACTAAGATTGTTCCTTTGAGAGGTTTCCCAAATAAAGAATGATTTTTGTCACTAATTATTCCAGTTTTTTTATCAACTGTGCCTAAAAAATTGATTGAGTCTTTTGATTTTAAAACAGTACCATTGACTTTTCCAGCAACTAGAACCTTATTCATTTTGTCTCATCTTCAATTATTTGTGATAATGGTTTTAGATTAACACCAACACCATTAGAATTTTTTAGATAAAATGCACCTTTTATGCTGTTTGTTGTAACTACATCAACATTGTCTTTGTTAATTAATGGAGTAAGACATGTACAACAATCAGAAAGAATTTCACATCCAGCTCTCTCTAATTCATTCGTATATCCTAATTTTTGCATTTGTGTTTTAATAGTTCTAGGAGTAAAGACCATACATCTTTTTTTAAATGAACGGCCCTTTAATTTTTGAGTCAATTCAGTGATTTCTTCTAATCCTAATTGAGGGCTACCAAGCGTGATAATATCGCCATTTTCTGCAGTGTTTAGTTCATCATATACATTTTGTAATTCTTTTTCATCAAAATCTATTTTTTCACAATCAGAATCACCATCTCCAAAAATAAATTTAGCACAAGTACCTGATGTTCCCATACCTCCACACATTGCTTTTTGTTGTCGATTATCCATATTTGACAAACCTGAAATATTTACAGATGTATTTCCAACTTTGCCTGCAAAAAATCCAAGCATTCCATATGATAATTCATTTGGATTTTTTATTTTCATGTTAATTGTAATGTTTGGTGTTTCTTCCTTTCGTAGTGAAGAATTTGGACTTTTTCCAGTTAATGCACTGGCTAGTGCACTAAATGCACTTTCTTTGTTTGTCTTTAAATTATCATAGGAATTTGCATGAATTGCAGCATTGCTTTCAGCAAATGCAACTTGAGTCCCTTCTTTTGGAATATCATAAATTTCATATGGAATACATGAAAATGATGGGGTTACACCCATTGTTTCATATGAATTTTTTATTGATAGTTGTTTTGAGATAAAATTCTCATCTAATCCATAATTTGATACATTATCAATATCAAACCCCATTGGATTAAGGGTTGTTTTTACTTTAACACGTGCATTTTTGCTAACACTAGAAAGAAATTCCTCCCCAGCATCTCCAATTGTATTGTAATTTACACCTGAAAGATGAGTCCATTCAATTGGAATTAATTTTTCTGCATCTGTTGCCTCACCTGTTGCAACAAGTACACGATATGCCATTTGCATGGTTTCTCCTTGTTCACCTTTTAGTGCAGATTCTTCTTGTTTTGTTAATTCCAATGAAAAATATTCGTTATTACAGTTATAATACTTGTATGTAGTTTTTTAGATTAAAATGGAAAAAATTCTTCGTGGTATGACCAGTACAATGAATGCAGTTAAACCTCCTAGAATAACTGCACTCAGAGATCTCCATGATGCACAAACAGGTCCATTTAGTATTCTAATTGGAACAATTCTTTCTGCAAGAACTAAAGATGAAGCTACAACAAAGGCAGTCAAAGTATTATTTGCAAAATATAAAAATCCAAAACAACTTGCAAATGCCAAAGTAAAAGATGTAGAGAAAATTATAAAATCTATTGGGTTTTTTCGTGTAAAATCAAAAAGAATTATTGATGTTGCAAAAATAATTAATTCAAAATACAAAGGTAAAGTTCCGGATAATCTAGAAACATTAGTTGAATTGCCAGGAGTTGGAAGAAAAACTGCAAATTGTGTTTTAGTTTATGCTTTTGAAAAACCAGCAATTCCAGTTGATATTCATGTTCACAGAATTTCAAATAGGTTAGGATTAGTAGAAACAAAAAATCCAGAAGAAACAGAGCAAGAATTAATGAAGAAGGTTAGAAAAAAATACTGGATTGAAATCAATGATACATTTGTAATGTATGGCCAAAACATTTGCAAACCTATTTCTCCAATGTGTGATGTGTGTAAGATTAAAAAAAATTGTAAATATTATAAAACTAAGTACGTTTCTTAGTTAGAAACAAAACTGCAACTATAATTCCCATTCCAGCTGCAACATAAAATGGAAAAAATGCATACACATTTTTTGCAGGATCACCTGATAGAAAATCTAGAATAAGAACTCCAGAATTTACTGCAGGAGGATCAGTTGTACCTTCCTTTCCATAAACAGAGTATGAATTAATTGCAAATTGTCCAATATCCAAATTGGTCACAACAATTCTTGCACCATTATTGACTGTTAATCCTGCTTTGTCAGTATAAGATATGATTGATTTTGTCTCAGGATACCAACCTCTATCCAGATCTTTGTGAACTACAATGTATCCTTCTTTTTCAGTTGTAACTGCAACCCAAAATTTGTTGTCAGGTTGAGGCCCCATTCCAACTTCAATAAATCGATCATCAGATTGTTGATCATACAATCTCAAGACAGCATTTCCATCAGGATTTGCATACAGTAAATTATTATCAATTGTTACTTGCCAGCTAATAGCATGAACATCTCCAAGTTTAATAATTGGTGCATCTCGCAATACTGAGTTGAATTCTCCAGCAGGAATTTCAATTTGATCTATTATCAATGAAGGGTTTTTTACTTCTTCTTGAGCAAATGCTGGAGGAATTAAAAATCCCATAAACAAAACTAGTGTAAGAATATACTTCACAAATTGAACCTAGTTTGATTGAATAAAAATCTAATCAACAAATGGTTTTGGATGATCTAAAATTACTTTTGCTACTTCGGGTCTCAAAATAAATTCAGAAGGGGCTTGACCATTTTGAATCATTTCTCTTAGTGCGGTTCCACTAATTTGCTCTTTAACATCATTATCATGCGGACATGCCTTTGGAGTTGTGTATGTAAGACATTTCTTACAGTAAAAGAATGGTGGGAAAAAGACTGGAGAAATTTCTAGTTCTGGATAATCATCAAAGATTTTTTGTGCAGCCATTGGATCATAGAATTTTCCAACACCGGCATGATCACGTCCAATAATGATATGTGTACATCCATAATTTTGTCTCATTATTGCATGATGAATTGCCTCTTTTGGACCTGCATATTTCATTTGTGTATGTAATGTTCCAAGTTTACATCTATTTTCAGGATAGAATGATTCTATCATGGTTTCATAGCATTTTACAATCACTTCATCTACAAAATCACCAGACTTTTTCTTACCAATTACCGGGTTTACAAATACACCATCACGTGTAGTTATTGATGTTTTTTGTAGCATTTCATGTGCTACATGTGGAGGATTTCTAGTTTGAAATGCACAGATTGTTGTCCATCCAGCTTTTTCAAATGCTTCTCTAGTTTGAATTGGAGTTAATCTATTTTTTCTAATTTCAGTATCATTTGGTCTTTGTATAAAATCAATTTTTCCTCCAACCAAATAATCTTTCATTGACATTGTATATGCAACACCTGGATGTGATGAGTCATTAGTACCATAGACTCCTTGGGCTGTTTTTTCTTTATCAAAAGTAAATGTTTCATCAACGTGTAATACGGCAACACCAACCCCATCTGGATTTTGTAATAAAACATCTCCTGCTTCTTTCATTTTTGAAGCAGTTTCTTCATCAACATCTAAAACAATGGGAATAGTCCATGCTAAATCATTTGATAGTCTTCCACGAGAAACAACATTTTCAAAGTCTTGTTGTCCCAAGAACCCTTCTAAAGGACTAAAAATTCCATCTGCAATATTTTCAACGTCATTGGCAAGATCTTCACTAATTGAAATTGAGAATAATCCCGTAGTATCGACTTTAGAAATTCTATTAATTAAAACTCCACCGTGTGGCTTGATTGAATTATTCTCAGACATACTAATCCGTATTTTTATGCTCTATATGAAGGCCACACTCTTTGTGTTCACCTTGTTCCCACCACCATCTTCCTGCTCGAAGGTCTTCACCAGGTTTAATTGCTCTAGTACAAGGTTCACAACCAATACTAGGGTAACCTTTGTCAAGAAGACTATTGTATGGAAGATCATTTTTTTCGATGTATTCCTGAATTTGTTCCCATGTCCAATCAACAATAGGATTTATTTTGAGAATTCCACCATGTCCAGAATCTAACTGAAAGATTTCTCCATTTTCACGAATTTTTGTCTGATCACGTCTTAATCCAGTAATCCAACCATCCAAAGTACTCAACATTTTATTCATTGGGTGTACTTTACGGATTTCACAACATAATTTTCTATTTTCTACACTGTCATAAAATAGATTCATTCCTTTTTCAAAAACCATCTTTTCCACTTCTCTTGTATCTGGAAATAATATTTCAATTGAAATATTGTATTTCTTTCTTAAAACATCCATTATATCATAAGTTTCCTGAGGCAATCTTCCAGTGTCTAATGTAAAAAATCTAAATTCTGGGTTTATTTTTAACATTATATCCATTACAACTGCATCTTCTGCACCAAAACTTGATGCCTTAGCAACTTTAGGATGAAGGTTGTCAGATACCCATTGAAGTGCTTCGTCAGTAGTTTTTATTTTTGAATTAAGTTCATCTACTTGTTCTTGCGTGAATCTAACCACATGATATTTTGAAGTATTTGTTTTATATTGATTACCCGAAATTTTAACCTAAATTATAAACAAGTGGATTTCAAAACAGAAAATATGAATGAAATATCATATGTTGTAGTTTTTCCTACAATATTTTCAAAAAATAAAATGTCTCAACTTGTTACAAATATTAAAAAAATTCTCAAAATAAAAAATCAGCAATTCAAATCGGTTAAACGTGATGGGGATGTTATTTTGGTAATTGCAAATGATCCAGTGTTTGCATCATCTGCTATTAACTTGCTTTTTGGAATTGAAAAAATTGTGATTGCAAGACAGATAAAAAATAACTTTCAAGAAATTATTTCAGAAATAACATCAATTAGTGGAAATTTACTTTTGAAAGGTGAGAAATTTCTTGTTAGAGTAGAAGGAATTTCAAAAGGATTTCTTGTTAAAGATGTAGAAATTGCTGCAACATCAAATATTATAGAAAAAAAATCAAATTTAGGAGCTCGTCCTGGAACAGATGAAAATTATGATAAATTGTTATACACTTTTTTAACAAAAAATTATGCATACATCTCTATATTTTCAGATAAAGGAAATGGAGGGGTTCCATATCAATCACAAACTGAAAAAACAATCTGTGCAGTATATGATGAATTATCTGCAGTTTCCTGTTTTGAAACAATCAAACAAGGTTATGACACAAAAATTATTGTTTGTTATAGACAAAAATCTGAATTAATGAATCTGGTAAAAATAATTCATCAAATCATTCCAAGATTGATTCAGAATGAAATTGAGTTAGAATTTTTTTGGTTAAAAATAAATCCTAATGGAATTAAAAATTATTTGATTTATGTAAACTCAATTATAGAAATTATGTTAAAAGAATCAAGTAGTAGAATTTCATTGTCTTTACTGCCACTAGTATTTTCTTCAAAATTTATTGATAATTCATTAAAAAAAGTATTTGAGAAAAAGAAAATTCCAATTATTCCACTTGCAGGTGTTGGCACTAGTTTATTTAATGATGCTAAAGAAATAGGGTTAGAAAATAAAATAAAAAAATTGGAAAAAATAGTCACATCTAGATTTGATGAAAATACTATATTTTTGAAAAAAGAAGTGGAAATGAGCATAAAAACAAAAAAAGTGATTTCAATTAAAGTTGGACCAAATAATGTGCATGATATTTTAGATTCTTTAGAAGAGAATCACTGAGAATTTAAACAGGCATTAACAGTTTCATATTGTGCTCAAAATAGGCGAATTTATCTATCCATGGGGAAGTGGTCATTATTCTCGAATGATGAGGTTAAATGATGCGTTAACAGATCATATTAAAGATGAATTTGACGTTCATTATTCAAGTAAAGATCATGTTTATGAAAAATTATTAAAGAAATTTCCAGATAAAAAAGAAAAAATCCATGAAATTTTAATGCCAACTCCAATTGATGGAAAATTTGGTCCTAGTGTTTCAAAATCATTAATGAATATTCTCTTACCAATTGCAAACAACCCCCCATTGATAAGACAGATTGTAAATTATTTGAGAGAAGAGAGAAAATTATACAATAAAGAAAAATTTGATTTAGTGATTAATGATGGGGATATGGGTTCAAATATTTTAGCAAATAATAGAAATATTCCAAGTTTATTTGTAACAAACCAATTCAGACCAAAATTATATAATTCAAGATCATATCTGTATCCTTCACTAATTTTTATAGCAAAACAAATCAATAAAGCATCAAAAATTCTTGTTGCAGATTCTCCTCCTCCATATACTATGTGTGAATATAATCTAAATTTCATAAAAGAATCTGAAGAAAAAGTAGTTTATGTTGGACATTTTACAAATAGCAAAAAAATTAAAAATGAAAATGTTACAGATCTAGAAAAATTAGTTAAAAACAATGAATTTGGTTATTGGATGAGAACTGGTAATAAATCTACAAATGATGGAACAGGTCAAAGATATGAAGAAGTATTTCATCAAAATGAAATGAAAAAAGAAAAAAGAATTATTTCACATGCAAGAAATGAATCAAGTATTGATTCTGTTATTGGAAAAGATGGTAAAAAATATTCGATTTCAGATGCACTAGAAAAGAAAATTGATTGGATTCAAATTGATATCGGTTTTCTGTCAGAACAAGAAAAAGACACAATTTTAGATTTATGTAAATACACAGTAGTAAATGGTTCTCATACAGTAATGGGGGAAATAATGGGAGGAAAATCAAAGCCGATTATTGGAATTCCAATTTATGATGAACATACAAATAATATCAAATGGGCTGAAGAGAAAAATCTTGGAGTTTTAGCCATAAAAACAAAACAAGTAACACAAGCAATTTCAAAAATTAAAGAAAATTATGATAATTTTGAAGACAGTTTGAAAGATTTTTCAAAGAATTTTGTTCCTAATGGGGCAGAAAATTCAGCAAAGATTGCTGCTGAAATCTTAGAAGAAAAGAGATAAAGTGTTATTTCAATAATTTTGCTCATCTGGCACACGGGATTTCGATGGGCGAACGGACCGAAAGGGATGATGAAAAAATCCGTGTGTCAGATTAATATCGATCAATTAAGAATGTGGGAACGCTTTTATGGAAAAAATTTAGCCAAATCATCAGTGCCTAATTGTCCTGAATGTACAGCAAGAGAGAAAAAGAAAATTCAAGTAAAGTATGAAGAAGAAGTACCTGAAGAAGAAAGGGGCAGAGAAGAATTATTCAAGTTATTTGATGAAATTGATATTCCAATGAAAATGGATGAAAAAAATAGAAGACATTTTGTCTGTAAACGATGTGGATTATACGCTACCAGAGAGGAAGTTTCAGACATCAGATTCAAACTAAATCAAAAAGAAAGAACACGTGACGATAAACATGATGACTATCTTGAATGGTGGTCAAAGAGTAAAAAAGAAAAAGCAGAAAATTAGAGTTGTTTAGTATGGTAAAAAAACAAGAAGAAATTCCTGAATGGGTTACTGATGAAATTCAAAATGCAAAATTTAAGAAACCTGTAGAAATGAAAAAAACAGGATATATTCTTGAATTTTATTATGAAGATAACAAAATAGATGTTCAATTGTATGATGTATTAGAAGACGGTAGACATATTGTAACAATGGATGTAGAAAAAGAAATCAAAATGGATGATTTGTTGAAAGGAGAGGTATATGAATTCATTTTCGATCAACATAAAGCCCCATTAAGTAAAAAAGTAACAGAATTTTTAGAAAAAGAAAAAGAAATTGAGATGAGTGCAATTTATCAATTTGAGTTAAAATCTTTAGAACTAATGGATGTAGGCTCTGAAGAATCCTCTGAAGATGAAGAATAAAGTTAGTGTAATTTTTCAGAATTAGGCATATTTTTAAAAAAATTTCCTAGAAATGGATTAATTAAATATGGAAATGTGTTTTTTAACCATACTGCGCCACGTGCTACAGAAGGAACAATAATTTCCAATCTTGGGGAACTTGAAGCTTTTAAAATTGCGTTTGCTACAGATTTAGAACTGAGAGATACTGAAGTATATTTTGGGATTTTTTCAAAAGATGGATGATTAAAAAAATTAGTTCTTACCATTGTTGGGCTAACAACTGTAATTCCAATTCCAGTGTTTTTTAGTTCATGTTTTAGACCCTCTGAAAATCCTAACATAGCAAATTTAGATGCACAATATGATGCAATTCCAGGTAGACCAAAGCTTGCTGCAACAGATGCGACATTAACAATATGACCTGATTTTTTCTTTAACATTTGTGGAAGAAAATTTTTGATACAGTAAATCATTCCAAAATAATTAGTTTCCATTTGTGATTCAATTTCATCTATAGAAAGATCAGATACAGAACCAAAAATTGCAAAACCAGCATTATTCACCAAAATATCTACAGTATCAAATTTTTCTAAGACAATTTTTGACATTTCTTTAACCTGATCTTTGTTTGAAACATCACATTGACATACAAGAATTGTTGAATGAAATTTTTCCAATTCTTTTGCTACTAATTCAAGTTTATCCTTACTTCTTGCAACTAAAATAAGATTTGCACCTTTTTTGGCAAATTCTAATGCAGTTTGTTTTCCAATTCCTGAAGATGCACCAGTAATTAAAACAATCTTATTTTTAAAATTCATAAATAAAAAAAATTGTTTAAAGATAAAGTGGTTTCTATGAGGTTTTTGGTTTTGATATTCTACTCAAGGCTAATTTCACTAAAAGCAACCACGTAACTAAGATTGGAACATAATATGTTGCAATTCTCCATCCGATTACAGCATCCCAAGCAACAATATCTTTTGAAACTTCAAAATCAAAAGGATTTAGATTGTTAAGATAGGCAATAATTCCAAATTCTGCTAAACCAGAACCACCAATAGTAATTGGTAAATTACCAATTGCGTTTGCACCCATTACTGCCATAATAGAATCAAATGCATTGATAATGTATCCAGTACCCATTGCAATAATCATAAATGAAATTCCATAAAATGACCAAGATGCAAGTGATATTAGAAATGACACAAAAAAGATTTTTTTAGATTCAGGAGTATGTATGTTGTTTCTAATCATAGTACATGTTTCTTCCATCCAAGAATTTGTTTGATCAATGTATTTTGTGCCTTTTTCTTTACCAAATTTTTTAACAAGAGTTGTCAATACTTGTGGGACTTGGAATGTATGTTTAGAAGATAGTAAAAACATCGCCATCCACAAAGATGTTACAAAAATACTTGTACCTAAAATAACTGCTCCAACAATGTATGCTCCATTCAATACTGCGATAATTCCTGCCATTATAGATAACAAACCTGCTGCAAGCACTTCAGTAACAATATCCATAATTGCAATCCAGGTAGACTTGGAAAGTTCTACTCCTTTCTTCTTCAGATAATAAATTACAATAAATTCTGCTCCAACAAACATTGGAGTTGTAAATTTAATGAATTCACTACCAATTCTTACTCCAATTAATTTCCCAAAAGAATCAAAATTACCCAGATATTTTCTTACAATATATGCAAATTTGACTCCTTGAAGACCTAATTTAATCATCATCGCAACAATTGCCCCAACAAACGGAAAAAGTCCAATTGCCAGTACATCATCTAATTTGACATCAAATTGAGTGGCAATAATTAAGATGGGAATTAAAGTAACAGGTATAGCTACAAGTCTCCAGTTCATCAAGAATCTTTTTTTTAGATTCAAATATGAAAGTTAAGTTAACATCTAATCATAAATGAAACAGTCGTAGAATTAGGTTTGAAAAATTGTTTTAAACACTGATTTTAAAATAGTTTGAAATACTAGCAGGTAGACAATCAGAGAGTTGAAAACAATTTTTGTTTCTGGAACTGCAGGCTCAGGGAAATCACTTCTTTCATCAAAGTTACATGAATATTATACAAAAAATGGGGCATTTGCAGCTGTTTTGAATTTAGATCCGGGTGTAGAAAAAATGCCATATACTTGTGATATTGATGTTAGGGATCATGTAGATTATGTATCAATTATGCAACAATACGAACTTGGACCTAATGGGGCATTAGTCATGGCAAATGATTTGATTGCATCAAAGATAGATGATATCCAAAACGAGGTAAATTTGGTAAATCCTGATTATCTAATTGTAGATACACCTGGCCAAATTGAATTATTTGCATATCGTTCTAGTGGGCGTTTCATAATAGAAAATATTACATCTGAAGATAAAACAAGTGTATTTCTATTTGATGGATCATTAATTACATCACCAGTGAATTTTGTTTCAATTGCACTTTTAGCTACATCAATTAGATTACGTTTGAATTTACCAACAATTAACGTATTGACTAAAACAGACATTATTGAAGAAAAATTAAAAGAAATACTACAATGGACAACTAGTTTGAATACGTTAGAAAATGCAATAGCAAAAGAGACAGACGGAGACACCTATACATTAACTTCAAATATTTTACGTGGACTAAATCTTAGTGGATTTGCTCAAGGACTGATACCAGTTTCAAATATTACAGGTGATGGATATGTAAATCTAGAAGGTGCGTTAAGTAGAATTCTTAACTTAGGGGAAGAGGTAGAAGATTAATGGCATCCAGTATTACTGTAAAAGCACCTTCATCTACTGCAAATTTAGGTCCAGGATTTGACGTATTTGGATTAGCAGTTAATGCATTTTATGACAAAGTTACTTTAACAAAAACAAAAAGTGGAATTACAATAGTTACAGATGGAAATGTTCCCACTAATCCTGAAAATAATACGGCAGGATTAGTGGTGAAAAATATGAAGAAAAAATTTAAAATAAATCATGGTGTTGAAATTAAAATTGAAAAAGGTGTCCCTGCAGGATTTGGAATGGGAAGTAGTGCAGCATCAGCTGCTGCTGCAGCAGTAGCATTTGATAAATTATTTGGATTAAAACTTGATGATAATTCTTTAGTTAAATTTGCGGGCAGCGGTGAAAAAGCTAGTGCAGGTTCAATTCATTATGATAATGTTGCAGCCTCAGTTTTAGGAGGTTTTGTAATTGTAAAAACTGACCCTCTTAATGTAATTAGAATAGAACCGCCCCCAAATCTTAGAATGTGTATAGCAGTTCCAGAAATAATTGTTCCAAAAAAGAAAACCAAAGTTTCAAGAAGGGTAATTCCAAAAAAAGTGAATCTAAGTGATAGTGTTCTGAATTTATCAAATGCAGCTGCAATTGTTGCAGGATTTATGAAAAAAGATTCAGAATTAATTGGAAATTCAATTAAAGATGTAATTGTAGAACCTGCACGACAACATATGATTCCAGGATTTTCTAAGGTAAAAGAAAATGCAATGAAGGCAGGGGCATTAGGCGTTACAATAAGCGGAGCAGGGCCTTCAGTAATTGCATTTGCAAAAAAGTCTTCTGATATGAAAAAAATTAGTTTAGCAATGACTAAAGGTTTTACATCAGCAAATACAAAATCTAAAACAATAATCTGTAAACCTAGTAATGGGGCAAAAAATAAGAGAAAATAATTCTAGATGAAAGTTATGAAAAAAGCAGTTGTTGTTTTTAGTGGAGGTGTAGATTCTGTTTGTGCAGTTTCATTTTTGAAATCAAAATATGATTTGTATGGAATTACATTTTCATATGGACAAAAAGCAGATATGGAAATTGCTGCTGCAAAATCTTTTGCAAAAAAATTAGGATTAAAACAACATAAAATTATTGATATTAGTTTTATGAAAGATTTGTATGGTGATTCTAATGTTTTGACAAGCAAAAAAAGAAAAATTCCCAGTAAATTTGAATATTCAATTGTAGTTCCAATTAGAAATGCAGTATTTTTATCAGTGGCTTCAGCATGGGCTTTTACACTAAATGCATCACTTGTTGTATATGGTGCACATACAGGTGATATTCATTATCCTGATTGTAGACCAATATTTGCAAAAAAATTAGAATCTGCATTTAACCAAGGGGAAATAGATGGAATTAATTCAAAATTACGAAATAGTATTAAAATTTGGTCACCCTATAGAGAAAAATTATCAAAAAGTGATTTGTTAAAATCTGGAATTGAAATTTTAGGAGATTCAATTTTTAAAACCTGGAGTTGTTATTCAAATAAAAAATATCATTGTGGGGAATGTGAATCTTGTAATAATAGAAAAGTTGCATTTACAAAAGCTGGAATTAAAGATAAAACAAAATATCTTAAATGATTCTAGTAACCGTTTCGAAGGAATTTTGTTAAAATTAAACGTCTCAATCCAATATACCAAACAATGAAGACCCATCCCATATTACCTATAAACAGATAATTTTGTATTTCAGGAGTTAACCCCTCAAAAGAATTGGTAATTTCTCTGGAAATTAATAATGATACTGCAATAACAATTACGCACTCAATTGCATACCATGTCCAATGAGGCCATGATTCTTTTGGAATGTGAATATTTGGATGTACTCCCATGTGAATCATCAAAAAAATTGATTATTTAATTTTTCAGTATGTGCTATACGTAAGAATCTGAAGCACGTTTTCTTATGAGTGTCATTATTCCTTCTTTTTCATCTTT
>CAZEFL010000001.1:0-88089 GCA_964511485.1 uncultured Nitrosopumilaceae archaeon | reverse complement strand
ATCAATCCTCTTGCAATTGCTACTCTTTGAGCTTGACCTCCTGAAATTTTGTTTGCTCGTTTATGGATTTGATCTTCAAGTCCAACGGCCTTTAACAAATCTCTAGCATCTTTTTCTATATCTACTTCAGACCCTCCAATTTGTCTAGGTAACAAAATATTTTCCAATACTGTAAGATCACTAAGCAGATTTGAAAATTGGAAGATAAATCCTAATTTTCGATTTCTAAATGAAGAAACTTCATCATCACCAAGTGAGGTAGTATTTTTCCCATCAATGAAAATTTTACCATCAGTAGGGCGATCTAATAATCCAATCATGTTAAGTAATGTAGATTTTCCAGAACCTGAACTTCCTACAATTAGAACAACTTCTCCTTGTTCAATTGAAAAGGTTACATTATCAAGTGCCTTTACTTTATTGATTCCTTCGCCATAAATCTTGGTTAAATTATTAATTTCAAGTACTTTAGACAGTTCTCATAGCCTCCACAGGTAATAGTTTAGTCGCTCTATACGACGGGTACAATGATGCAATAATTGCTAAAATGAATGAAGTTAAAGCAGTTTGAGCAATTTTTTCCCAATTGTATGTTACTTCAAGTGGGAGACTGTTATTAAAGGACATTTTGGTTTCTTTTGCATATACAGTATATCCCAAACCTGCTGCAGTCCCTACTCCAGCTCCAATTGCTCCAATTATCATTCCTTGAAAAATAAAAATTATTAGAATATCTTTTCGTTTAGCTCCAATCGATCTCATTACACCAATTTCTCTAGTTTTTCCATTTACTAACATCATTTGAATAGTAACAATTGCAAATGCAGAAGACATCATTCCAAAATATCCTATCATGTTGATCATTGCAATACCAGATCTAAAACCAGCTAGTTGTTCTTCAGCAGATTCTTCTATTGTTTCTGCAAGAAAACCTTCGTTTGGAAATGAACGTAAGAAAAATTCTTTGACTTCTAGTGCTTTAGATGGATCATTCAGTTTTACCATAATCGAACGTGTTTGATCTTCTCTATTTGTCATATCACGTAATGTATCAATATGAATAACTGCACTATAATCAAATCCTTGACCACCAGGAGATTTTGCAATTCCAGATACAATGAATCTTTTAATTTGTTCTTCACCCCACCTATCAACAATCATAACTTTGACATTATCTCCAACTGCTGCTCCTCCAAGATCTTCTGAAACAGAATTTCCTAATACAATAGAATTTCTTGAAAAAACGTAAGTTCCTTCTGCTACGGTTTCATGTACAGTTGAAGCTCTTATGTCATTAAATGGATCAACACCAACTACAGGAATTCCAGTTTTTTCAATTCGTTGACCATTTTTTGTTATTTCCATTTCTCCCGTCGATGCAAGCCGCGGTGCTGCCCCCTCAACATATGAAATTCTTTCAAACCAACTTACAAGTGATGAATCAGATTTATCGATATAGTCATCTTCATTTGTTATGAGAACATCACCATTTCGATATTCACTGATGTCTCTTACAATTGCATCAAACAATCCTTGAAAAATTACAAAATTTACATGGATTACTAAAATTCCAATAGTAACAGCTAAAACTGCTCCAACTAAGCTTCCTTTTTTGTTGAAGAGCATTCTTTTAGCTAATCTAAGTCTATAATCCATAAAATATTACGAAATGTACTGTATTTAATGTATTTGATATATAACATATCATTATAGACAATTTTATATCTAATTAGATAGTTCTTTATTCTATTGAGGCTCTTTAGGTGACATAATGGACAATTTAGATATGAATATTCTTAGTATTTTACTGAATAATTGTAGAGAATCTAACAGACAGATTGGAATGAGATTAGGAATTTCTGGAGGTGCAGTAAAAACAAGAATTCAAAAAATGATAAAGAAAAAAATAATTGAAAAATTTTTCATTACTGTTGAGCCACCAATATTAGGAAATGGAGTATTGTATTTTGTCGTTTCAGGAGAAGACATCAATGAAATTTTAGAGCAAGTAAGTATGATAGGAGAACCAAATTTTGTAGCTCCGTGTATTGGTGGAGTAACCGTTTGTAGTATTGTAATAAAAGATGAACCTAGTAAAAAAATTGAACTTGCAAAAAAACTAATGAAAGATGTTAGAGTATTATCTATTTTTGAAGCAGAAAATCCAGGATTTAATTCAAATCTAACAAAAACAGATTTAGAGATTTTAGAAGAAATGATTAAAGATCCAAGACAAAAAATTGAAAAAATTTCAAAAAAGATGAACATGTCAAGTAAGACAATAACAAGATGTATTGAGAAATTACACAAAAATGATGGAATTAAATTTACGCTGATTTATGATCCAAGAAAAATTGATGAGTTTATCCCATATGCAGTACTAACATGGATTGATGGAAACTTAGAAGAAACATTAGAAAATATGAACAATAAATTTTCTAAATCATATTTACAAATTCCAATTATTGCAAAAAATCAAATTGTTTTATTTATGTACAGTGAAAATATTTTCAAAATGGATGAATTGACACAAAAAGTAAGATCAATTAAAAAAGTGAAATCAGCTGATTTATTTATTCCAAAAAAGATTTCATTTTATATCAAATGGTTAGAAGAAGCAATTTTGGAATCTAAAAAATCATCTAAACTACATCTTGCATATCAAACAAATTAAATAATAATAATTTTTCAAACAATATATGAAGAAAAAGAAAATCTATGAAGGGAAAATTATAGGTCTTAGTGTTTATGATGGAAAAATAGAGGGAAGGAAAGTAAAACGTGAAATGATAGAACATCGAGGAGCTGCAGCAATGCTTGCTTTTGATGAAGAAAAAAAAGTAATTCTTGTTAAACAACATAGATTTCCTCATGGTTATGTTTTAGAAATTCCTGCGGGAACATTAGAAAAAAAAGAAAAACCGATAAAATGTGCATTTAGGGAACTTGAAGAAGAAACTGGATACAGAGCAAAAAAAATGACTCCATTAATTACATATTATCCGTCAATTGGGTATAACACAGAGGTAATTCATTGTTTTGTGGCCTCAGGATTAAAGAAAATTTCAGATTTGAAACTTGATGAAGATGAAATATTATCTGTTGAAAAAATTGATTTGCAGAAATTACTAAGAATGATAAAATCTGGAAAAATCCAAGATTCAAAAACAATTTGTGCAGTTTTGACATATGCAGCTAAAAAGAAGCTATACTAGCTATTCATTATAGATAGGCTTTACAAGATCTGCAACATCAGCCCAAGATTGGGCAATTCTTTCAAACATATACACCATATCAAGAAAATTTATTGGAATTTCTTTTTTATTCCCCAAAGTAGTTTTAAGAAGATTTAGATTTTCTTCATATTGTTTATGTAAAGAAATTGCTTCAATTGCTAATAATCTATCAGGCTTTGTAAATGCATTAATTGATTTTTCTGCAAGTTTATTAAAATCTTTGACCACATCAAAAATTTTTTTAGAATAAATTTTTGATGAAGGTGAATTATAAATAAAGTTTGAAAGCTCAACTATTGAATCACCTGCATTTTCAAGAAGATTAGCTGCTACCCTATAATCAAGAATATCAATATTTTCTAAATTAAATATATTGGCTAATTTTCTATCAACAAGAGTACTACGAATTAAACGAACAAGTAAAAAATATTGCCTGTTTACTTCAACATCTCTATTTGATAATGTCTGTAAAGTAGATTTATCATCTAAAATTAATCCATTTGATGTATCACTATACATTCCAAGTGCAATAGAACTCATTCTTTTGAGAATTTTTTCTGGATTAAGAGTTGCAGTATCTAAAAGAAATTGCATGTTAATATGAGATGCATCTTCTTCAATTATTTCCATTCCAACTAATCTTCTCATTGAATTACGAATTTTTTCCCTATCTTCTCCAGGAATAGTTGTTTTTGAATTAATTTGGATTATATCGAATCCTAAAAGATATGCTCCAGTAATATCAGCTACAATATTTTCTTCTTTTGGAAGAGGGTAAGAAATTACAAGTTCTTTTGTTGGTCGAGTTTCTTTATTTGCTGAAATGGAGATAGTGTCTTGGCCAGTCTCAATTTCAACCTGGCTACTTTTATCTAAATTATTTGCATCAATCCATTCTTTTGGTAGTGATACAAGAAGGCTACTTCCAATTCTTTGTAGGCGTCGAACAAATTTAGTCAATTTATACTAATTTAATTAATTTAATCCATATTCTTATATTTTGTGTCTAGTTTAAACTCAGATTAATGGAGGCAACAGCATTCTGTCCAGCACACATTACAGGATTTTTCAAAGCCCATTTGGATGATAGTCAAAATAGTTTAGAAAACTTAGGTTCGATGGGAGCAGGTTTTTCAATAAAACAAGGAGTAACTACCAAAGTTAAAATCGATGAAAAAAATGGTCAAGAATCTAATTTTAAAATTATAACAAAAGGATATCAACCAGATAAAACAAATATTTCAGAATATGTATTAAAAGAATTTTTAAAATTTGGTGAATTTTCAACCAAGTTTTTTGACATACAACATGAAATATCAATTCCAGTTGGATATGGATTAGGTTCTAGTAGTGCAGTTGCATTATCGTTATCATTTGCATTAGATCAAGCACTTGATACAAAATTAGATAAAACAATGATTGGGCAAATTGCACATAATGCAGAAGTAAATTGTAAAACAGGGTTAGGGGATGTCTTAGCATCATTTCATGGAGGTTTCGAAATTCGTGTTAAACCAGGCGCTCCGGGAATTGGAAGTGTGGAAAAGATCACAATAGATAAAATATCAATTATTATGATTTGTTTTTCTCCTATCTCTACGAATAAATTCATCAAAGAACGTTTACCTCAGATTAATGGTCTTGGTGGAAAAATGGTTAATAGGTTATTAGAATCAAAAAATATAGAACATTTTCAAGACATGTCTTTAGAATTTGCAAAATATGTAGATGTAATGACACCAAGAATGCAGAAATTAGTAGAAGAGTTATCAAAAAATAATATCAAATGTGGAATTGCACTTTTTGGAGAAACAATTTTTTCAATGATTTCAAAAGAAGAAGAAGATAAAGTAATAGAAATTTTACAAAAATATCCAGATGGTATAATTATAAAATCAGAATTAGACAATAATGGTGCAAGAGTTCTCAATAATTAACTGAAATTATATGCATTTAATTCCTAAATCACATCCAAGAGCAAAATCTCTCTTAATTCGTGAAAAATTAGTAAATGGATTTGAAAATGGATTAGTTGCTAAAGAAGGATTATTGGCACAAGGAAGAGGAGAAGCATTTGATTACTTGCTAGGAGAAAAAACGAGCAAAGCTGCAAAACAAGCAATCAAAGCAGCTGCCGCACAATTACTTTTAGCAGAAATGCCAATAATTTCAGTTAATGGAAATATTGCAGCATTATGTCCTAAACAAATCATAAAATTATCAAAACAAATCAAAGCAAAACTTGAAGTAAATTTGTTTTATGCAAACGAAAAAAGGAAAAATGCAATTGTGAAAACTCTCAAAAATAACGGTGCAAAGGAAATTTTAGGCACAAATCACAAAACATCAATGAAATTACCAGGCATTGATTCTGCTAGAAGAATAGTGGATAAAAACGGGATTTTTGCAGCAGATGTTGTTATTGTGCCACTTGAAGATGGAGATAGAACGATAGCTCTTAGAAAAGCAGGGAAGATAGTGATTACATTTGATCTTAACCCACTTTCAAGAACATCACATACTGCAAACATTACAATTGTAGATAATGTAACACGTGCAATTGATTTGTTAATTGATGAATCCAAGAAACTATCTAAGAAAAAACCAAAATCTCTCCAAAAAATTGTTGATGGATTTGATAACAAAAATAATCTTACAGAGAATGTAATTCAAATAAAAAATAATCTTACAAGGAGAGCAAGAATTGCATAAATCAGTACAAGATATTATCAATATGAAAAAAGAACAAAAGAAAATATCTGTTATTACAAGCTATGATTATACATTAGCTTCGCTATGTGACAAAGCAGGAATTGATGTATTGTTAGTTGGGGACAGTGCAGGAATGGTAATGCTTGGATATGAAAATACAATTCCTGTAACAATGGAACAAATGTGTATGTTTACTGAAGCAGTCAGTAGAGCAAGGAATAATTCATTACTTGTTGCAGATTTACCGTTTATGTCATATCAAGCAAGTATAGAAGATGCGATAAATAATTCTGGTAAATTAATCAAAGCAGGAGCTGATGCTGTAAAACTTGAAGGTGGTTCAATAATGGCAGAGACAATTAGTGCAATTATTGATGTAGGAATTCCTGTAATGGGGCATATTGGATTACAACCACAGACAACAATGCTTTCACAAGGATACAAAGTTCAAGGAAAAACAAAAGATTCTGCAATGAAATTAATTAATGATGCAAAAGAACTTGAAGAAGCTGGTGTGTTTAGCATCGCATTAGAAATGATTAGTCATGAAGTAGCAGAGATAATCTCTGAAACAGTTAGTGTTCCAACAATTGGAATTGGTTCAGGAGTAAATTGTGATGGACAAGTACTGGTTGTTCAGGATTTACTTGGAATGTATGAAAAAATAAAACCAAAATTTGCAAAAAGATACATGAATTTGTCTATTGATATTGTTAATTCTCTTGAGAATTTCAAGAAAGACGTAGAGACAGGCACGTTTCCTGCGGAAGAGAATTGGTTTTCAATGAATGATGATGAATTAAAGAAATTACGTGAGTAAATTGGTAGCTAAAAAGAAAGTAAAGAAAAAAGATCATCCGTCATTAGATATTGTTAATTCACATGGTGTAGAATTATCTGGAAAACGAATTGTACTTTGTGTTGCAGGAAGTGTTGCAGCATACAAAGCAATTGAACTTGCCAGATTACTAATGAGGCATGGAGCAGATGTAAGATGTGTTACAAGTAATGCAGTAACAAAATTAATTCAACCAGATTATTTCAAATGGGCTACTGGAAATGATGTAATTACAAAACTTACAGGTGAATTAGAACATATTAGATTAGCAGATTATAATCAATCAGATTTAGTAATAGTATATCCGGGAACTGCAAATACTCTTGGAAAATTAGCAAATGGAATTGATGATACACCAATTTCGACAGTTCTTACTGTAGGATTTGGTTCAAAAATTCCAATTTTGATGTGTCTTGCTATGCACGAATCAATGTATGATAATTCTGCGGTAAAAAAGAATATGAAATTTCTTAAAAATAAAATTGAATTTCTTAATCCACAATTAATTGAAGGAAAAGCCAAAGCTCCAGAACCTGAATATGTTTTAGATTATGTTTTAAAGAAATTTGGTTCATCATCAATATTAAAAAATAAAAAAGTGTTAATGACTGCAGGACCAACAATAGAATTCATTGATACAGTTAGAGGAATAACAAATTTTAGTTCTGGAAAAACAGGCATACTTTTAGCATCTGAATTAATCTCTGCAGGTGCAAAAGTAACTTTAGTTTATGGACCAGGAAAACAAACTCCAACAAAAGGAATCAAAGTAATCAATGTTACAACAAGTAAAGAAATGTTTGATGCAACAAAAAATGAGCTAAAGAAAAAATATGATATAGTTATAATGGCAGCTGCAATATCAGATTATACTCCTGAAAAAGTATCAAAATCTAAAATCAAAAGTGACAAAAAATCACTTGTAATTAGGCTCAAAAAAGCACCAAAAATTATAGATCAAATAAGAAAATATCAAAAAAATGCCTTGTTGATAGGATTCAAAGCAGAAACAAATCTGACAAAAAATGCAATTGTTAAATCAGCTCAAAAAAAGATGAAGGAGTCAGGTGCAGATATTATTGTTGCAAATGATATTGGAAAAAAATATCAAAAAAATACAGATTATAATCAAGTGATTATTGTAAATGATGATAAAATAACGTCTTCAGGTTGGAAGAAAAAAGAGAAGATAGTGAAATTTATCAAAAAAGAAATTGAAAAAGAAATGGAATGAAAAATTCCGAACTTCGAAAATTGGTATCACAATACAAAGAAATGGTTAACAAACAAAAAAGGAAATATGTTAACAGTATCAAATTATCTAAAAGTCTAAAAGAAATAGAACAAAGATATTTTCATGAAACGGGAAGAACATTAAAATCAGATTTAGAAAAAATTGAAGAAAATTGAAAAAGAAATTATTTGAATATAAAAAACGAAATATGGTAATTTGGAATGAGGTAGCGCCAAGATATCATAAAAGATGGGCAACTGCAAAACATGGTCCATTTCAGAGCACAAAAAAATTAGTAGAATTAGTTAATGTTGGAAAAGGGAATCAAGTTCTTGATATGGCATGTGGTACAGGGGTTGTTACTAAAATTCTAAACCAAAAAGTTGGTAAATTTGGTTATGTGGTAGGTGCTGATACATCAGTAACTGCAATAAAGATTGCAAAAAAATGGAATAATAGAACATCAAATATTTTATTTGTAAATGCTGATGCTGAAAATTTTTCATTCAAAGGAAAATTTGACATCATAACATGTCAATTTGCATTGTTTTTTTTCCCAAATTCAATAAAAGCTCTTAAAAATATGAAAACCAATCTCAAAGAATCAGGCAAATTAGGAATATCGGTTCACGGACATCCAAAAAAAGTCCCATATTTTGATAGTATTTTTGATGCAGTAACTCAATTTATTCCAGATTATGTTCCACCTGGAACACCAGATTTTGATAGATTTAGTACAAAAAAATTACTGAAAGAAGAAGTGAAAAAGGTTGGTTTTTCAAAAATAACAATTAACGATTTTAATTTTCCATATAGTCCAGGTAATTTTGAACAGTATTGGGAAAATTATCTAAAATATGTTGCAAGACCAATCAAAGAAAAAATGAGTTTGCTTGAAAAATCACAAAAAAAAGAGCTTAAAGAAATGGTAAGAGCAAATACAAAACCATTCACAAAGAAAAGTGGAATTATACAATTTCCTTGGGAAGTTTTGATTTTAACTGCACAAAACACTTGAGAATTGTTGTAATTAAAAGGAGATTCTAAATCCCAATACGCTTAAGTTCATAATCTATACAAAAAGTTCATGGTGATTGTGAGATATGGTTGAAACCTCACTTTCAAAATTAGATGATAAGGGCGTTTTCACAATTATGAAAGTTGAAAATGTTGAAAGAAAAATCGGTAAAGAAACTATTACTGAAGTAAATATTGAAACTGAAGAAGAATTTGATGGGGTAAAGAACTTCTATACTTCAAGAAAGATGATCGTTGCAAAATTTTATGATAATGGAAAAGCTACTCAGTTAGCTCAGGATATTCAAAGAGGGAAAAAATATAGAGTAAAAATTATCACACAGAAATTCGGTAATGGAAAAGAAGATTATGATATTGCAAAGTCCTGATTTTGTTTCTATATCTAAAAAAACTCATTTTTTCTGATTATGTGACAAATTTGGAAGATAGTCCTCTCAAAATGCAGTCAAATTTCTTGAAATTTGTGTATGAAGAATCGTAAGGTTAAGAGTTTAGTTAATAACAACTACAAAATACTAAAAATTCAAGGGAATTCTAATGGTTAAAGATAAAAAAAGAGAAGAAGAGAAACCAAAAAAATCAGCTTTTAAAGCATTCCTTAAAAAAAGAGCACCAATTTATCTTGCAGTTATTGCAATGGTTGGAATTTATGTAATTATGCCATTACAAGAGAAAAATTTTGAAAAAAGTTTACCTGAACTTTCTATTAAAGAAGGAGAGGTTGTAGAAATTTTGATGGCATATGATGGGAAGAATGGTGGATATACTGTAAAGGATGCAATTAAAGACAAAATAAGTGAAGAATACCCAGATGAAAAAATATTTGATAACAAAAAAACATCAATTGATCTAACTGTTTCAAATATTAATTCAGAAGAATATCAAATTATTTTTAATTTTAAATCACACAAGGGAGAAATCAATTATGATTGGAATGTAAATACTAATTCAGGTGAAATTTCATCAAACAATTCTGAATCAAAATATTTAATCAATAAAGTTGATTTCTACGATTAAATTCAAATTGTAACTAAATCTTTAGTAAATTTGTGCATTACAATTGGTCTATCTCTAACAATTAACGAATCTTCTATTCTTATTCCAAATTTATTTTCAATATAGATTCCAGGCTCTACAGTAATTGCCATATTTTCTCTTAATTTTGTATCACTTCTGTATGAAATAGTTGGAAGTTCATGAACTTCTAAACCAATTCCGTGGCCAGTGGAGTGAATAAAATATTGACCAAATTTTTTATCTTCAATGTATTTTCTGCATGCAAAATCTACATCCTTACAATCAACATTAGGTTTCACAGCATTTAGACCAAGTTTTTGTGATTCTTTTACAATTTCATATGCATTATTTGCTTGAGATGAAATTTTTCCAAGTGCAAATGTTCTAGTTGCATCTGAAACATATCCTTTGTATCTCAATGTAAGATCAGTTACCACGAGATCACCTTTTTTGAATTTTCTTTGAGATACTTGAGCATGAGGTAAAGCACCATTTGGACCTCCTGCAATGATTAATGGATTAAGTGTGGATTTGTATCCAGTATCAAACATTTCTTGTTCTAATGCATATTTCATCAAAATTGTTTGTAATTCAGATTCTTTTTGACCGACTTTCATTTTTTTTGTGCAAATATCAAATATTTCATCTATTATTTTTGAAGCTTTTTTGAGGATTTTGACTTCTTTTTCATCTTTTATTATCCTAGAATTGTAAAATGGTTCTGTTGATGATTTAATTTTTGGAATAGATTTTTTCAAGGACATCATTACAGAATAATTTTGGCAATCAGTACAAACTTGATTTTTCTTAATTTTTTCTATTAATGATGAAATTAGGCCAGTTCCACGTTCTGCTGTTATTACATCACAATCTTCAGATTCATCTCGTGCCCTTCCTACTTCAAGTTCAGGAGCAATAATGGTAGTTTTGCCATTTTTTTCAAGCAACCCAATCGCCTCACCCCAAAATCCAGTCATATAAAACAAATTTTCAGGCTCAAACGTAACTAATGTATCACAATCTATCTTTTTAGCAAATTTTAGAAGATTTTTTTTACGTTGTCTCATACCCAAAAACCTCTGTTTCTTAATTTATGTATGATGTAAAGTTTGTATATGGAAATTTTGTCCAAATTATCGTGACAGAAGAAAAAGAAAAGAAGAAAGTTGTTGCGTTGCTATCAGGAGGATTAGATAGTCAACTTGCAGTACGAATGATGCAAGAACAAGGTTTTGATGTTTCAGCAGTTGCAATTAAAACTCCTTTCTGTGATTTTGATTGTGGTAGAGGTTGTGGATTTGAAATTAGAGAAAGATCAGATGATCTTAATGTAAATTTGAAAACAGTTTATCTTGGTGATGAATATATCAAGATGTTAAAAAATCCAAAACACGGAATTGGTGCAGGTTTCAATCCATGTGTAGATTGTAGAACAATGATGTTTGATGCAGCAAAAAAACACATGGAAGAAATTGGTGCAGAATTTATTATTTCAGGTGAAGTATTAGGTCAACGTCCAATGAGTCAACATGGACCTGCATTAAGTACTATTGAAAAGGATTCAGATCTAGTTGGAAAAATTGTAAGACCGTTATCTGCTGGATTGTTACCAGAAACAATCCCTGAAAAAGATGGATTGATCAAAAGAGAAAATCTTGGAATGATCAGAGGTAGAACAAGAAGAAACCAATTAGAGATGGCAAAAAAATATGGAATTGAAAATCCTCCAAATGCTGGCGGGGGTTGTTTGTTAACAGAGCCACAATTTGGAATTAAAGCAAAAGATTTGTTTGATCATGTTGAAACTCCAACAATTAATGATATAGATTTATTAAAAATTGGAAGACATTTCAGATTAGATGAAGAAACAAAATTTGTAGTTGGAAGAAATAAAGATGAAAATGAAATGATCAAAGCAATTGCATTGCCAGGAGATATTATACTTGAGGCTAAAGATGTAGTTGGACCAATTTCAATTTTACGAGGAAAGAATGCAAAAGTTCATGTAAAATTTGCATCATCAGTTACACTCAGATATTCTGATGCTCCAAAAGATCAACAAGGAATTATCACAATTAAAAAAGATAATTCTTCTGAGGAAATTTTTACCTATAGAGCAGAAGAAAAATCTTATATTAAATTTAGAATGTAGGCGTGAAATTTTTAAAAAATCAGCATAAACTAAAGAAGAGTTTTTGAATGAGTAGATCACATTTTCAACAAGGATGCAAAAACAAGAAAATACCACATATTTGAAAGCCATAACAATTAGAGATATCAGTGATGTTCATTCAATTAAAGAAGATATCAAAAAAGATATGATTTTGATTTTAAGAGTTACACCATTAGCACAAAAAGATGTGGAACAACTTCGTAAAGTGGTTGAAGAATTGTATTCTATTGCAAAAAATGCTGGTGCAGATATTGCAAGATTAGGAGAAGAGAGAATTATTGTTGCTCCATCTGGAATAAAAATCTGGAAGCCAGAATACGATTTAAAATAATTTTATTGCTTCTTGAACCTGAGGAAAGTGTGCAGGAACTTTATACATTCTTCCAATATTCATTGCAAGATTTTTTGATTTTGAACGTTCACCATGATTAACTAACACCCGACGAAGTTTTGGACGTAATCTTTGTACAAATGACATTAATTGATTATAATCACTATGACCACTAAATCCATCTAACTTTTCAACACCACAGTTAATGGTTACAATTTCTACTTTTCCTTCTTTGCCTAACATGGTTGCTTGTTTTGAACCATCTAAAACTCGTCTCCCTAAAGTGCCATTAACTTGATAAGATACAAACAAAACTTTATTCTTTTTATCAGGTGCAATATTTTTGAAATATTCTAAAACTGGTCCACCTTCTAACATTCCAGATGTTGCTAAAATAATACATGGTGAATCGTCTCTCATTGGTTCTTCTCTAGCATCTGCATGTTCAATATTTGTGAAATATTCGGAATCAAATGGATTGTCATCAGTTTCTAGGATCTTCTGTTTAAGTTCCCTTGCAAGATACTCAGGGTATGATTCATGTATTGCAGATGCCTCAGAAATCATTCCTTCTGTAAAGACTGGAGCCTCAACCATCTCTCCAGATTTCATATAATGATCAATTACCATCATGATTTCTTGTGCACGACCAACTGCAGGAATAGGAATCAATACTTTACCTCCATCTGCTAAAGTGTTGTTAACTGCATTAATGAAAGAAGATTCTACTTCTTGTCTGGTTGGTTGAATGTCTTCTTTTAGTCCGTAAGTACTTTCGATCAATAATGTTTCTACTCTAGGGAAGTTCCATGATGCTGCCTCAAACAAAATACTTTTTCCAAATTTAATATCACCAGAATAAACAAAATTATGATCGCCGTTTCCGATATGAAAATGACATAATGCAGAACCTAAAATATGACCAGCATTTGCAAGAACTAGTTTTATGTCTGGTGAGATATCAGTCACAGTTCCATAAGGTAAAGTAATTGTCTGTTTCATAATTTGTTTTACATCTCTTTCGGAGTAAATCGGGGTTCTTCCTTGTGCAGCAGCTACTTTGATTGCATCTAATTGAATCAAATTCATCATTGGTAATGTAGGTTCAGTACAATAGATTGGACCTTTATATCCATATTTACATAAAGTTGGTAAAAATCCTGTATGATCTAAATGAGCATGTCCAATTACTACTGCATCAAGATCATCTAATGTAATATCTAAAGAGTCTAATCGAGGAAATGCATCCATTGGTGAACGAGCTCCAGGATTAATTCCACAATCAACCAAAATTTTGCTTTCTGGAGTAGATAATAACATAGAAGATCTTCCAACTTGCCCAAATCCTCCAAGAGTATAAAGAGAAACTTCAGTTCTTTGGGATAATCTAGGTCTAAAAATTTCATCTCCTACTTGTTTGAATTGCTTACTTCTTTCAGAAGATGCTTGTTTTAGAGTTGCATTAATGGTTTGAATTGTACGAGATGGAATAGTTGTAGCTTTTCTAACACGTAAACGCCAGCCTATTTTTTCAGTAACTTCAGCATGATTGAATTCCTTTGCATTTCTTTGTAACAACCAAGGTCTTTTTGCTTCAACTGAAACCTCACCAGTTGTTGTATCAAAAATTGTTCCTTGTAGATTTGCTTCTCTTGGAACACATTCTGAAAGAATTTTTCTAGCTTCCTCTTCAGGCTTTCTAATTGATTCATCAGTTCTAATAACAATTCTTTTTTTAATAACATTTACAAGATTTGAAATTGTATCATTGTGTTCTAATAGATATCGTGGAGAATTTGTATAGAGAGCAATTCGTGGTCCTTCATATTCTATTTTTGTTACACTTGCTTCTTTTGGTATACTTTGCAGTATGGTTGCCATTATATTCTGGCTACTAGGAGGTAATTCTTTTTGTTGTTGTTTTTTTTGCATTAAATCACTAAAGTTCGATGACAGCTTTCTTTTGTTCATCGGTCAAAAGACGGAATCCATCTTTGTCCATAATTGCGATATTGATTCCATCGCCAGTACCAATGTTTCTAACAATTGCTGCCTTTACAGCTCTAAGAGCTATTTTTTTTGCTTCTTCTACGGTAAGATCATTTCTGTATTCTTCTTCAAGTAAACCATAAGCTACAGGAGAACCACTACCAGTTGTCACATATGATTTTTCTTCAACTGAACCAAACATATCTACATTAAACAATGAGGGACCACTTTGATCATAACCACCAAGTAAAATATCTGCCATGAATGGATATCCTCTGTTTTGATGAAAAATCAATGAACATAATCTAGCAAGTGAATGAATTGAAATTGGATTCTGTTTGTCAACCCTATGAAGGTTTGAATGATAACGTAAAACATCAACAATGTTTTGAGCGTCAGCTACTCCTCCTGCTAAGGTTAATCCAGCGTGTAGGTCAATTTGTTGAATTTTCATAGTATTGTTATTTGCAATAAAATAACCAGCACTGGCCCTCATATCGGCACATAATACAACACCATCACTAGCTTTGATACCTACAGTGGTAGTCCCGTGCAGAATTTTTTCTTCAACGTTATTCGACAAAAAATACACCTATTAAGATAAAGTAAATGCCATGACACCCTTTTAAATAACTTTTTGATCTCTTGAAATCATAAATAATGACAAAGATTCAAGATCACATGCAATCTCATACAATGGAATTACCCAGGCTAATTAAAATCGGTGAAAAAAACATTGGAGATTTTGGAAATTTTTTAAATTTATTGAATAAACCAAAAAAAGTCTCTTTGATATCAGGAATTAATGTCCAAAAAGTGTTAAGAAAAAAAATTGAAAAATCAATTAAAATAAAAAAAATCAAGTTTTCTTGGCATACATCAAAAGATAATCAGTTAAAATCATTAAAAGAGATTCAAAAAGATGTTAAAAAAGACAATTCTGATTTAATTGTGGGGATCGGTGGAGGTCGCTCTGTAGATACAGCAAAGCTAATTTCATACAATTTAGGTAAACCATTTGTTAGTTTACCAACCGCAGCATCACATGATGGAATGGCAAGTCCATTTGTTTCTGTGAAAAGTGATAAACCTCATTCTATTATTGCATCTGCACCGATGGGTGTTTTTGTAGATATTGATGTAATCAAGAAAGCTCCCTCAAAATTACTTGCTAGTGGATGTGGAGATCTAATTGCTAATATTATTGCAGTAAAGGATTGGCAATTAGGTCATAAAAAGAAAAAGGAGTATTATGGAAGATATGCAGCAGACTTGGCCATGATGAGTGCAAAAATAGTCATGGAAAATTCTCCTAGTTTTGCAAAAAAGGGATTAGATGCAAGAATAATTGTTGAAGGATTAATTAGCGCAGGTGTGGCATCATGTATTGCAGGAAGTAGCAGACCATGTTCGGGAGCAGAACATCTTTTTTCACACGCTCTTGATAAACTAGCTCCAGGTATTGGACTTCATGGAGAAAAATGTGGGATTGGTTCTATAATGATGGCAAAGTTACAAGGACAAGATTGGAAACACATTGTAAAAACATTGAAAGATGTAGGAGCTCCAACAACTGCAAAACAAATTGGATTAAAACCAGAAATTATAGTAAGAGCTTTAATTATTGCACAAGAACTAAGACCAGAAAGATACACAATTTTGCAAGAAATTAAAATGACTGAAAAAAGAGCTTTTAATCTTGCAAAGAGTACTAAAGTAATTTAAGCGGTTTTCTTTTCAGGTGTTTTTTCTTTTGTTTCAGATTTCTTTTCCTGAGCTTGTTTGTTGACGTGTGTTTCAACAAAATTTATTTTTTCCAGAGTTTTAACAAATTTGAAAATATCTAATTGAATAAAATGTTTCATTATCTGTAAACCATCGGCACGTAAAATTTCTTCAGGCACAGTTACATTAACTTCTTTATCTTTCAAATCAAATGCAATTTTTGTATCCTCTACAGGAAGTCTATTTTTAAGAATTCCATCAACTTTGTCGTTTGGAGAATCAAGTGATTTTAAAACATTAACATCAAATAGAATAGTTTTACCTGCATATCTGTGATTGTAATCGATTTGAACTCTGCCAGAACCAATAAAACGAATAGTTCCTCTTTTGTTATCAACTTCAATTGTATCACCCACTGAAACTTTTTCTGCATCTTCACCTAGTTTTCTAAGTGGAATCATTCTTACTTTACCGGAATCTCTTTCACCAAATCCTTTGTCTGGAGTTACCTCAACTGTTAATTTATCACCAACAGTTGTTTTAGCAAGTGCTTCATCCAATCCTTTGAGAACAGGATAAGATACTTCACCAATAGAAACTAGTTTTGGTTGATATTTGACATTTGATTCATGAATGGAATATTTTTTTGCATCCTCTTCAATAGTTGTGTCAAAAACATCTTCACTGTCTTTTACTTTAGCAGTATAATCTACTAAGATTAGTGAACCTTTCTCAAATGTCAATGTGTTCGGTCTCGAATTTCCTTATATTAAGTTAACAGGGTTTAGAGAGCTTTTAATTTTTCTTCGGCAGTTTTGAGTCCTGCTTGAGTATCAATATCATATCCCATCATTGCTAATGTAGATGAAATTGCAGATATGGTTCTCATTACATGATATGGACTAACTTCTCCCATACATCCAACTCTAAACACTTTACCTTTTAGATTGCCAAATCCACCTGCAACTAGTACTTTGAATTTATCTGCAAGTGTACTTCTGAAAGTTTTGTCTTCTAATCCATCTAAATAATTTAATGCGACAATTGAGATTGAACGATCTTCATCTTTTGCAAATGGTGTTAAACCAATTGCACTCAAACCAGCATATAATGCATCAGAACAAACTTTATGACGATTAAAGACATTTTGTAATCCTTCTTCTAACATAATTGATAATGCTTCTCTATATGCGTACATCAATGGTAGTGCAGGAGTAAATGGAGTGTGTTTTTCCTCATCATAATATTTGAAATATCTTGCTAAATTGAAGTAATGTGTTGGTGGAGGATTTTCAATCATGTACTTTTTAGCTTTAGCACTTACAGAAATTGGTGAAATTCCAGGAGGTGCTGCAATTGCTTTTTGAGAACCAGTTAGACAGACATCAATATTCCATTTATCTACTTCAAGATTGGCACCACCAAGTAAAGAAACAGAATCTACAACATACATTGCATCATTTCTAGATGTTAAATCAGATACTTTATCAAGATAATTTACCATTGTTCCAGTAGAAGTTTCGTTGTGAACAACATAGAATGCTTTAACATCTTTATTGTTATCAAATGCTTCTTTTATTTGATCAAAAGTTGCATTTTCTCCTGGTGGAGTCTGAAGTTTAACTACATTTGCACCTTGACCTTCAATAAGTTGAGATAATCTAGTGCTGAATTCTCCATTAACTGGAATAATTACCTTGTCACCTTTCTTAACTACATTTACTACTCCTGCTTCAACTGCACCTGTTCCAGATGCAGATAATGCTACAATATCATTTTGTGTTTGAAATACTTGTTGAGTTTTATCAACAACATCAGTGTATAATTCAACAAAATCATCACTTCTATGATTAATAATTGGTGCAAGCATTGCCCTCATTACTCGATTAGGTACATTTGTTGGACCAGGAAGCATTGAAAGGTATTCCATGTGTTATCTATGGGACTGAAGTATTAGGATTATTTATAATTAGAGATGTACTAAACGGTCCTTAGCATTAGTATTAATTAAAAAATTCCTAGTTCCTTCTGGAACAAGATTGTACCAATTTTGATCGCTTATAATCAGATCACGAATATTAGTTCCAGATAGATTTTCCCGGTTAAGAAATGGAATAGAATCTACTTTAACAGATCTTTTTGAATACAGGTGTTTTGTCAATTCATCATTTGAAAAAACCATATCAAATTTTGGGACAATAGAATCAATTTTTTCAATCCATTTAATATGATTGTCTAAATCAGGAATGGGGTAAATTGAGATTCTTTCCTTCATAGAATTATCTATGGATGATAAAATCATTTTTTGTCGTTCCTCAGCAGAAAAAGGGTTGTTTTTTTGAATAGGTTTATTGGAACTGCCCAATCCTATCCATAATTTATCAACTTTTGATAGAGCAAACTGTAAAGCTTCTAGATGACCTAAATGAAAAGGCTGAAATCTTCCAATTAACAATCCATTCATACAAAAATATAGAAAATTTCTTTTAAAAAACTATCATAAAGAGTTCTAGTTAGATAAAACTATGAATTTTTTGAGAATTAATGGAGCACATGGTGAAGGTGGTGGACAAATAGTACGTTCAGCAATTACATTATCATGTATTACAAAACAACCAATTCATTTAGAAAATATTAGAAATAATAGGAAAAAATCAGGATTAAAACCACAACATCTTACAACAATTAAGATTCTTCAAAAGATTGCAAATGCCGAAGTTATTGGTGCAAAAATAGGTTCTACTGAATTAAAATTTATTCCAGGTAATGTTGAAAGTTTAGAATTAATTGAAGATGTTGGAACAGCTGGAAGTATCTCTTTAATTTTACAAGTTTTGATTCCAGTTGTTGCAATCACTCAAAAAAAACTTGATTTAACAATCAAAGGTGGAACAGATGTACTTTGGAGTCCTTCCATTGATTATACTCAAAATGTATTAAGAGAGGCATACTCAAGAATGGGAATTAAATTTTCTCTTGAATTATGTAAACGAGGTTATTTTCCAAAAGGGGGAGGAGAAGTCAATTTACATGTGAATCCATCTAATTTAAAATCAATATCATTTACAAAAAGAAAAACAAATTTAGTAAAACTGATCTGTACATTTTCAAAACTTTCAATAAATGAAGTTGAAAAAAAGATAAAAAATATTGAAAATAAATTAATCAAAGAAAATTTTGTTGTGGAGGTAGAAATAAAAAATGAAAATGCAATTGATTCAGGTGCTTCTTTGTTAGTGTATAGCATTGATGAGAATTCAATAATTGGTGTTGACTCATTATTTGATAAAAAAATACAGAATTTCAATTTGGATTTTGACAGATTTGTTAAAAAATCACTAGGAGTAGATGAGAATTTAGCAGATATGCTAGTTGTGATTGCAAGTTTAGGCAATAAAAAAACAATTTTTCATGTAAAAGAAATTACAAAGCATTTAGAAACAAATTTGTTCGTAACATCAAAAATTACAGGCTGCAAATATGGTATTGGAAGACTAGATGATGGATTTGAAGTAATTATTGAAGGGATATCATACTCCAGCATCAAGTAAAGATGCAAAGAATAGGATTGCAATTGATAAAACTACTGTAATTTCTCCAAGAATAATGATTTTCTTTCTTAATTTTTGAATTTCATTTTCTGGCATTTGATTTGACATGATTTTTTCTTCAACATCTTTACGAATTACTCTGACATGAACTATGTATGTAATAATTAATGCAATTACAAGAATTATCTTAATAATTAGAAATGTCCCATAACTTGTTGCAATTAGTAGTTCAGGTTTACCAAGTAACATATGAGAACTATACAATCCAGTTGCCATCAGAATAATTAATGAAGGAACAGCAATTTTGTTAAATCGTCTCCCAACACGAATCATTATTTGCATTCTTTCTTCAAGAGAATTTGTCATTGTTTTTAACAGTGGAGAAAATACAATTCCGATAAAAAGGGAGCCACCAACCCATATTGCAGCTGAAATAAGATGAACCCAAGTAAGAAGAGCTTGTTCTATGGCACTCATTGATAATGATATTTTAAATCAAATATTATGTATTTGGATCTTGACAACGTTTTTTAGTTGTACATAATCTGTATCAATGAAATGGCACTTCAGAGTAAGATGACAGTTTATCTTGCAATTGTTGGTGTTTTTGCTATGATGGGAGGTATTGTTTACTATGCAAGTTTAGATAATTCAGAACTTTCACAAGCAAGAATTGAATTAACAAATATTGAATTTATGGATGAAAACACCAAGGATGAACCAAGATTTAATGTAACATTTCTGATAAATAATCCAAGTGATACTACATTTACCGTTTCATTAATCCAATACGATCTTTATGCTGATGGAATTCTTTTAGGTTCGGGACAATATTCTACAATGGATGTTTCAATGCCTGGAAGAGCATCATTTTTCCCCGGCACAGAAATTCCATTGAAGAACATATTTGTTCTAAGTAAATCAGAAGTAGAACCAGAAATTTTTCAGGATGTAATTAATAATAATGTCAAAAAATTTACTGCTGAAGGAATTATCACAACTCAAAATACATGGACTACAATTGAAAAAGAATTCAAATCTGAATTATAAATAAAAAGTGGGCCTAATGAGATTCGAACTCATGATCACCGCCATGTCGAGGCGGTATCCTAACCAGCTAGACTACAGGCCCATTGAAATACAAAACAATGTGCAGACATTATTAACGTTTAACAAAAGAAAGAATTCGCAAATGATAAGAGGCATATAATAATTGACAAATAATTTTAGTGAAAATGAAAAAAGAGGACTCTATAAGGCAATTTATTCAAGGAGAGATGTAAGGTCTCATTTTACCTCAAAACCCATTAAAGACGACATTTTATCAAAAATTCTTCATGCTGCACATCATGCACCATCAGTTGGATTTTCTCAACCATGGAATTTTATTTTAATAAAAGATGATAAAATAAAGAAGAAAATCAAAGAATCTTTTGAGGAAGAAAAAAAGAAATCATCCCAATTAGTGGAAGAACCAAAAAAATCAAAATATCTTTCATTTAAGCTAGAAGGAATTTTAGAATCTCCAGTAAATTTATGCGTAACATATGATCCAACAAAATTTGGGCCATTTGTAATAGGTAGAACAAGTATACCTGAAGCAGGATTGTACAGTGTATGTTGTGCTATTCAGAATTTATGGTTATCAGCAAGAGCAGAAGGAATAGGATTAGGATGGGTTAGCATCCTATCAAATGATACACTTAAAAAAATTCTAGAAATTCCCGAACATGTTATTCCCGTTGCGTATTTGTGTTTAGGACATGTTAATGAATTTGCAGATAAGCCAGATCTTCAAACTGCAGGATGGTTACCAAGATTAGAATTAAAAGATGTAGTATATTTTGAAAAATGGAAAAATAAAGAAAATGAGAGTTGGAAAAGTATTCAAGAAATGATTAAAAAGAATCTCGATTACGCTTAAATAATTTAGAATTATTTTTTTACTGGGCTTGTGGCGCAGAGTCAATTTGACGCGAAACATGGATAGCGTGGTAGCCTCCTAAGTTACAGGTCGAGGGATCGAAGCCCTCCAAGCCCGTTTTATTTTATAATTTTTAGAAAATGCATAGATATCAAAAAATGTTGAAACTGCAAAATCAAATATTACACATGTATAGAAATCACATTATTGAGTTTGAAAAAAGATCCAACAGAATTATGTTCATGTAAATGTCATTATGGTGGTGCTGTTAGTTGTCCAAGCTGCAAAAAAAATCATGGAATTACATGTTCACACTGTAATGAATAAAATAATTTTATTTTCTTTTAGAGGCCATTGTTTTGAGATTAGCCAATTCTGTTTTCAAAGATTCAATTTGAACAAGAGTTTGAAGATTAGAAATCTCTTGGTTTAGTCTTTCAATTTCACTATCTTTTAGTTTTACAGATTCTTTAAGGCTATCCAAATCAGATGATAATTCATTTTGAATTTGTTTGATATCTGAAATTCCAACTTGTGAACCTTTGGAGGTAGTTTGAATTGTTTGTAAATTACTCATATTTTTTTTTTCACCATGACTGTGCGTGTAATCATTGCTTTTCTGAGAGATCCAACAAACTAATACTAGAAACCACATAATTGGGACTGCCATTATGAACACAAAATTCAGTATTGGTGCGATTCCAACAAAATACGGCCAAAGTGCTGTTAGAATAATAGCAAAAACCCCACAAACTAATGTTGCTAGGTGATTTCCTACATATCCCATAAAGAAATGGGAAAAGTCATTATTTATAACAGTAATGCTAAAAATCACAAAAATATAGAATTAAAAAGGAGAAGGAGACTTTATTCTTCTTTTTCAGAGGCTACAGTTGCTTTATGCATGTCAGATTGTAAGATTTGGATCTTTTGTAGTAATTCAGTTCTTAGATCTCTTGCAACTCTTCTAACGGTAGGTCTTGGTACACCAAGCTCATCAACTACTTTGGTATAGATTTCTTGTTTGTCAGTTGCCCCCTTATCAAGATAAGAATTAATTGCTTCTTTAATTATCGTGCTTTGGTTTGTACGATTCACGAATTATAATTCAAGTTGTTCTATATAAGACTATAACTTAGAAAATTGTAATTTTCTCAAATAATGTTTTCAAATTTAAAAATAAAAATTTTCAATTCTCAAAAAAAATTTTTATAAAAAGTTTTTGCAAATAAAAAAATTCACTTACAAAATTTGAACATATTTAAAAATTCTAATTTGTCACAAAAGACTCTTATGATAAGAAAATAGATTAAGTATATGTCTACAGTAAATATTGAAACCAGTTTTGGAAAAATCTCATTTAAACTATTACCTGAATTAGCTCCTGAAACAGTTAGAAATTTTGAAAAACTAGCAAAGGATGGATTCTATGATGGTACTCTTTTCCACAGAGTTATTCCTGGATTTATGATTCAAGGAGGTGACCCAAATACAAAAACAGATAACAAAGGATCATGGGGAATGGGAGGACCAGGATATAGTATTAAAGCAGAATTTAATTCAAGATCCCACCTACGAGGCATAGTTTCTATGGCAAGATCTCAAGATCCAGATAGTGCAGGCTCACAATTTTTCATTGTTACAACAGATAGTGCATTTCTTGATAGACAATACACGGTATTTGGTGAAGTAACAGAAGGAATGGATGTTGCAGATAAAATTGTAAATCTTCAGAAAGATGGGAATGATTGTCCTTTAGAAAAAGCACCAATGATTCATGTAACTGTTGAATAAATGTCCAAAAAAATCATTGTAATCATAGCAATTTTAATGGTTTTTACAATTTTTCCCTCATCTAATGCTCAATTATCTCTTGGAGCAGAGGCAGATCAGAAATCAATTGAAGTTGAAATTACTTCATTAGGAGAAGTTAATGTAAAACATGTTGTAAAACCATCCAATTTTCCAGTAAGTGTAGATCTTTTTGATGGTACAATTTCAGATATTTCAATTACAAATGAAAGTGGAGATGAAAGAGATGTGGCAGTTGTTGGAGATGATGATGCGGTATTGATTTTTCCATCAAATCAAAATTCAATTGTAGAATATAGTTTAGAAAATGTTCTTATTTTAAATGATAATCTTTGGAGTTTTGAAATTTCATATCCACAAACAGTTTCTGTTATAACTCCTGAAGAAATTGATCAAGTTTATGTAAATAATATACCAATTCAATTAGGAGATAACAAAGGAATTGGTTGCCACGGTTGTTATATGAATTTACAATATTATTCCATTATACCAAAAATAATTCAAGAAGTTGAATGGGAAGAAGATTCATTTGTTGTAGAAATTATTACTGATTCTGAAATTGAGAAATTCAATTTTGATCAATCAGAAAAAAGTATAAGTTTTCAAGTTAATGATGAAAATAAATTCATTACAACAATTATTCCATTAGAATTGGTAGAGGGACCATATGTGGTATCTCTTGATGATGATAAAATTTTATTTCACAAATCTATGAATAGTGAAACTCACATCACACTTGATTTCATACCTAAAACATCAGGGGAAATTACAATTACAGGAACTACAGTAATCACTTCTCCAGTTGAACTAATTGATTCTTCACCTGAATCAAATTATCTGATATATGTTATAGTTGGTGGAATTGTAGCATCTGCTATTATAGCAACAATTATTCGCGTTAAACAAAGAACTACAAAATTAACACAAAACCAATAAATTAATCTCCGCTAGAACCGCATGAACAAAAACCATATTCATCTATTCTAATTTCACATACAGGACATTTTTCACCATATTCTACTTCCCATGGTTCTTTACCAAAAAGTTTGAAATGTTCATCTATTTCCAGTGGAATGTCCCTCTTTTTTTCCAATGATTTGTATAAGTATCACAATTATACAAACATTATCAGAGAAAAATCATGAAAATTGAATGTGGGTGTCATTGTATCAAATGCAAGAGTACAGATCTTGAATCAAATAGAATAGGCCAAATTGAAAAAGATGGGTATTTTGATATGCATCATACATGTAATCAGTGTAAAACTCATTTTGACCATTTAGATGGGGAAATTTTTTCTGATTGTGGAAAATGTGATTATTCTTCTAACTAGCAATTAATGCATCTTTAACAAAATAGTGAGCTCGATCCTCATGAATATTTTTCATTATTTCTTTAGTTGATGCCATTTTTGCTAAAATCTTTGAAACATCCAATGGACTTGTTGCCCATCCATATTCTCTAAGTTGCTGAACTATTTCAGTCACAGTTCTTGGTGAATCAAAGAATTTACTAGTTTTTAAAATTCTAAGTTTTGATTTTATTTCATGAGGAGTAATATATTTTGGATCACTGAATTCAGGTTCAAATATCTCAACATCATCTAAAGATTCTAAACCAGATTCTGCTGGTTGTTCAAGTTTTGTTGATTCCTCAGTAGATGCAGTTTCGAAGACAATTTTTTCCGGATTTTCAGGCAAATAATTTGAAATATTATTAATTATTTCTCCAATTGTTTGATTATCAACATAGAAATCCCTAGAATCAACCTCTATCTCATTTTCTCCTATCTTGAGTTTTATTCTAGCCAATGAGAAAGTATTGTTTAATTTTGATTTATTTGGTTAGCTCTAATGTGGTTAAAGAGTAAATCAAAACTTTTACACAATTTTTTGGGTGTTTTTTCATTTTAATTTAAAATAATGAAATTGTGGGTAAATTACAGTTAGGATTATGCTTTTTACTGTCTTGAATAGCATTAATGTATGATATTTTTCATATTAATCCCAAATTGAAATGAGAATTATTTAGAAAAAATTTTTGAGAAACAATATTTTGGCAACATTTGTTATTATTTTGCTTGTTAATAATACAGCAAACAAACAAGCCATTTATACATCAAAAATAAGGTCTTCTCAAATGCTTACTGTTTTTGGTTCTACAGCTTTAGATACTATAAGAACTCCAAGAAAAATATTAAAGAATGTTTTAGGAGGTGCAGCAACTTTTGCTGCAATATCTGCAAGTAATTTTGTAGATACAGGGTTAATTGCAGTGGTTGGAAATGATTTTCCAAAACAATACCATAAAATTTTATCCAAACATCTTGATTTACAAGGACTCTCAATCAAAAAGGGAAAAACATTCCGCTATGATGGAAAATATGATAATACACTTAGTACAAGATCAACTTTAAAAACAGAATTAAATGTACTTGAAGATTTCAAACCAACTGTTCCAAAAGATTATAGAAAATCTCAATTTGTATATCTTGCAAATAACGATCCTGAACAAAATACTTTGTTGCTAAAAGAATTTGATAAAGTAAAATTTTCTATGTGTGATACAATTGATTTTTGGATTTCTACAAAAAGAGAATCTGTAATTAAGATGATAAAATCCGTAGATGCAGTTGTAATTAATGATGAAGAGGCCAAACTCCTTACAAAAGAATTCAATTTGATAAAATGTGCAAAAAAAATGATGGGTTGGGGAGCAAAATATGTGATAATTAAAAAGGGTGAGCATGGTTCTCTCATGTTTTATGATGACATAATTTTCCCAACTGCAGGGTTCTCATTAAAAGATGTAGTAGATCCTACAGGGGCGGGAGATTCTTTTGCAGGTGCAATGATTGGGTATCTTGCAAGTAAAAAATCAACCACTTTATCAGAAATAAAAAAATCGGTAGTTTTTGGAAACATCTTAGGATCTTTTGCAGTTGAAAAATATGGATTAGATGGATTACTAAAGATCAAAGAAGGGGATATTACAAAAAGAATTAAAACATATCAAAAAATGATTCAGTTCTAAAAAGACTTAAGTTCAATAATTTCTGAAATTAATTTATCATTGTCTAAAGAAATTTCTGAAGATAGATTGGATTCAATTTTTAAACTTCAACAAGGATTGTCAGAAATGATGAAACTCGATAGATATCCTAAAGATTCAGAAGGTAGAATTTCTGCACTGAGTACTGCAATTATGCATGAAGCAGTAGAACTACAAAGAACAACAAACTGGAAATGGTGGAAAACTCCAACAAAGTTTGATGTAGCTGAAGCAAGAGAAGAATTAATTGATATTTGGCATTTTGTTGTTCAAGCTTCACTTGAGCTAAATCTAACACCAGATGACATCGTAGAAGAATACAAAAAGAAAAACGAAATTAATCGAGAAAGACAGAGAAATGGGTATTAGAAAGTTTTAATTTTATTTGATATTTTCTCAAAATCAATTTCATTAATCAAATTCACTAAAGTGACATTATTTTGAAAATATTGTATTTTTGGTTTTGAAGTACAAAGAAATGGTTCTGTACCTCTAGAATTAACTATTCTATTATTTTTATCAATTCCATTTTTATGTAATTGAAACAATGAATGTCCAGATTTATTCCCTCAAACTTCTTTTCCCCAAACTATGATAATCTTAATTTTTTGATGCTTGTTTACATATTCAATAATAGAATCAATTCCTTTATTCTCAAAAAGTAATAGTTTTTTCAATAAATTCAATGCAATTTTTGAATTCTTGTGCTCTTCCCTGCCTACGAAAAGATTGAATAAAATGTTCAATGGTAATCAAGCCTACAATTTATTCCTTAATCTTATTGAAGATACATGAATTTTTATATTTCAAAATTTGGCAAACGGCATTATGAAACCTCGACATCTTGAAAAAACAGATTCAGGTTACAAAGTTTATCTATACATTTTCTATGTATGTGGATTCATTATGGCATCTTCCTTGATTTTTGGAGTATACGTGACAATGATAGAATGGTTAGAAAATGGAACTTATGTAATGGGGGAGGCAATTCACAATACAACTATTCCTTTTGAAAATTTTGCCAGAGTTACAACTTGGATATTTTTTTCTACAATAATTGGGTGGTATTGTGTAACTAGAATTGGTTGGAGACGAACTGCTGGTGATAAAATTGTTGGAACAAAAATGGCATTACTTCAGTTAATGTTATTAGGATTTTCAATAATTGCTCTTTACGAAGTATTATACAATTTTACAGTATTAAATGCACAAATTGCTGCAGGAGTAATTAATGGAGTTGTTCCAGATATAGATAGATTATCAGTAGCGTATCCAGATCCAGATAGACCATGGAATTTAGTTTTTGCAACCAAAGTATTTCTTGCGGCTTTTATAATTAGCACACATGCATTTTATCTTAGCATAAAACCTAGAAAAAGCTTAGATGAATAAAAAATTAAGAAATTCATTCAGATTAACTGGATTCGTGTTTTGTTGAACGTTTAAGAGCTTTTTCAATTGATTCTAAATTTTTGATTTCATTTTTAGAATTCATTGTCAGGGTTTTGATCATTTCAGGACCTAATTGAACTGATTGTTCAGGTAGCAGATCTAAAAATTTTTTGAGTCCTCTCTTATAATTTTCAATTAATTCTAGTCCATCCTCAAGAGTCATAATCCCCATATACATGACAGATATTCATAGGTTTCAGATTCAATATCACTTTTGAATAACTTTATACGTTTACAGCTCAAAAGCTGTTTTGATTTGGATATTACAGAAAAAGTTGACTTGATTCAAAGACCACCAACTGAAGAAGTAGTTACGCATGATGAATTAATTGAATTATTCAAGACAAATTCATCTCCAAAACATTACATTGGTTTAGAGATTTCCGGATTCTTACATCTTGGAAGTTTGATTAGTACCGGTTTCAAAATTAACGATTTTGCAAAAGCTGGTGTAAAATGTAAAATTTTTCTTGCAGATTGGCATACTCTGATTAATGATAAATTAGGTGGAGACTGGGAAACAATTTCAAAGGTTTCTAAATATTATCAAGACGCATTCAAATTAGTTTGTCCTGATGCAGAAATTGTTTTAGGTTCAAAATTATATGAAGAAAAAACAGAATATTGGTCTGAGCTTGTTAAATTTACAAAACATATGTCAATTGCTAGAACAATGAGAACTTTAACAATTATGGGTCGTTCTGAAGATGATAAAAAAATAGATGTTGCAAAGTTGCTTTATCCAGCAATGCAAGCAGTTGATATTCATTCTTTAGATGTTGATATTGCTCATGCTGGAATGGATCAGAGAAAAATCCACATGTTAGTAAGAGAAATATTTCCTAAAATGAAATGGAAAGTTCCAGTAGCTGTTCACCATAAATTATTGCCAGGACTTTCAAAACCTGCAGATACCAATAGTTCTCAAATAGTAGGAAAGATGAGTAAATCAGATCCAAATTCAGGTATTTTTATTCATAACAATGACGATGAGATAAAGAAAAAAATTAGTAAAGCATGGTGTGAAGAAGCAAACATTCAGAATAACCCATTATTAGAAATTGCAAAAACAGTAATTTTCCATGAATTTAATGAAATGAATGTTGAAAGACCTGAAAAGTTTGGTGGTAATATATCATATTTTGATTACAATCAACTTGAAGCAGACTTTGTTGATAAAAAATTGCATCCAGGTGATTTGAAACAAACTGTTGGAAATTATTTAGTAAAAATAGTTTCTCCAATTAGAGAAAAATTGGATTTGAGTGAAGAAATTCACGAAGCAATTAAGAAGAGTTTTTAGACTTTTAGATTAGGATTTGTTTGCTCTTCTAAATTGTATTTTGACTTGTAACCTCTGGGATTGATCATCAAATCTTTGTAGGTATAAGTTGAAGAATTTCCAATAATTACAGTACTAATCATTCCTAATGTGTCTGAATGTTTGGGTAAATTTTCTAAATCAGTCATAACTATTGTTTCAGATTCTCTAAATGCACCCTTGATTATTGCAACAGGGGTTGTAGGTTTTCTATATTTTAGAAGAGTTTCTCTAGTTTCTTGTAGTTGATGAATTCTTTTCTTGCTAGCGGGATTGTAAATAACAATTACAAAATCACCCTTGGCTGCTGCTTCAACTCTTTTTTTAATTACTTTCCATGGAACCAATAAATCACTCATACTTACTACTGCAAAATCTGTCATTAGAGGTGAGCCAATAATTGACGCACATGAGTTAAGTGCAGATACACCAGGAATAATTTCAACTTTCAGACCATCTTTTGGGTTCCATCCAGTTTCTGCAAGTGTTTCATAAATCAATCCAGCCATTCCATAAATTCCTGGATCACCACTGGACACAAGTGAAACAATTTTTCCTGATTTTGCAAGATCAATACATTGGTGTGCTCTTTCAACTTCTTGTGTCATTGCATATCGATAAACTGTTTTACCTTCAATTAGATCTGAAACCAAATTTACATAAGTTTCATATCCAACAATAATATCACTTTCAACAATTGCTTTTTTTGCTCGAAATGTCATATGGTCATTATGGCCAGGACCAACACCAACAATGTAGAGTTTACCAGTCAATTTTAAAATAAATTTTTTATTAAGTAATTTATCCTTTTAGTGAAATGGTTATTAAAATTGATATCAAAAATACTCATTTGAGGCAAAATATCACAGATCCATTATTTAGAGTTAGTCTGGTTGAAATTATTCCTCTAAATTATTTCTCTTCAATTAATTTTGTCTAATACAAATTCATTATGTAAAGCACGTACTACTGTATTTGTATCAGAATTTTTTACAACAAATGCAAGATTAAGTTCAGATGAACCTTGAGTAATCATTGATACGTTGACTTTATTTTTCTGAACTGCGGAAAATACTTTTGATGCAACTCCAACCGTACCTCGCATTCCTGAACCTATTAAAGCAATAATTGCAACATCGGTAGTAACTTCTAGCTTTTTGATAATTTTTCCTAACAATCCCAATTCCAAAGAACTTGTTGCTTTATCAAGATCAGTATTTTTAACAACTATAGTTATACTTGATTCTGATGGATTTTGTGAAATCATCATTACGTTAATTCCAGCTTTTGCCAATGTTTCAAATATTTTTGCTGCAGTACCAGGATTGCCAACCATACTACCTCCTCTAATATCGATTAGTCCATTGTTTCTAACATAACTTACACATTTCACAGTATTTTTTACAGTTTTTGAAGGAGAAGCAGATACCAGTGTTCCTTCATTTTTTAGATTGAAAGAGCTTCGAATTTTCATCGGTATTTTCTTTGTTAATAATGGCTCAAATGTTCGTGGGTGTATTTGTTTTGCTCCAAACAAAGCCATTTCAACTGCTTCAACATATGAAACTTCTTTAAGCAATTTTGCATTTTTGACAATCTTTGGATCTGCTGTCATTAATCCATCTACATCACTCATCAACCAAATTTCATCTGCTTTGATAGAAGATCCAATTGTAGTTGCCGAATAGTCAGAACCACCCCTACCAAAAGTTGTTACATGTCCATGTTGATCAGCACCTACAAATCCACCTACGACAGGAATTGTTTTCTTTGAAAACAGAGCATCAATTGTTTTTGATGTTCTTAATCTTGTTGTATCCATTAATGGTTTTGATTCCCCAAAATTAGAATCAGTTACGATTCCTACTTCTTTTCCAGTAAGAGGAATTGATTTTTTGCCGGAATCATTAAGTGCTGATGAAATTAATTTTATTGATAATCTTTCTCCAAATGAAATTAGGTAGTCCATTGATCTTGATGTTACTTCACCTAACAATACCATTCCATCAATTAATGCAAGAAGTTCTGCAAAGTCCTGATCTAATTTTGTTAATAATTTTTTTCTGATTTCAGATTTTTTGATTGTTTGTTTAGCCAATTGTTTATGCCTATGGATAATTTTTGATGCAAGTTGTTCTCCTTTTGCTTTATTTTCTTTTTTTATTGACTCAGATATTCCTATTAGATCATCAGTAGTTCCACTCATTGCAGAACAAACAACTACAATCTGATTTTTTGTTGACAGAGAATTCAAATATTTTGCTATAGCAGTGATATCTTTTGCAGAAGATATTGATGTTCCACCATATTTTATTACAAGTTTCAATTCAAAATACCTGAATTTGTTAATCTTTAAATGCTTTAACTTTCCACGCGTGGAGCCAAGTAAAAGTGAATTCTTCCAATATTTGCTACTTTAAATTCAATTCTTAGAGGTTTTGCGCTTGAAAATTCACATGTAATAAAACCAGCAGTGGATCCTACGGCTTTTACTACTGGATTAAGATATTCTAGGCTGTAAGTTCCAACAGCGTCTTCTTTTGAAGAAATTCCTTCAATTTCTTCGTCATCTTTGTCTAGATCAATCACGACTTCACCAGAATCACCCTTGCCTGAAAAATCTGCATTTGAGTCAACAGTTTGTATTGTCAGATAATCAGATACAACTTGAACGTCTCCTAAAATTTTATCAAATTTTGAAGATGATAGAATAATTTTTGAATCATATGGAATTTTTGGTAATGGAGTATCTGTTGCAGAGCTTTCAATTAAACGCATTTTGTATTTTTTATTTTTTCCAACTGTAACAAGTAACATGTTTTGATCAGAAATACTAATTTCAATGCTATCTGTTTTAGCAGCTCTTTTGATAAGTTTAGAAAATTCATCTATTCTGACTCCAAATTTTATGTCACTGTCACATTCATATTTTTCAAATGCAGAATTTGGCCAAGATATATCAATTAATGCGACATGAGAAGGATCCATTCCTCTAAAAGAAATTCCTTCGGCTGTTGCAACAAAAGTAGCTTCTTCAACAAGTGTAGAAATTGCTGAAATGATTGCCTTTAGATCATCTGAACCACTTGTTTTTGCTTCAAAAGTCAAATCAATTTTCTTGACTTAAAGTTCCAGTTAAACGTTATGTGTAATCACGCCAGGTGTATTTACATTTCTGGCAACGATAAAATCTAGTTGTAGGTTCATCTGCACTTCTAGTTTGAAACATCCACCAAACTGCCTCATCATGACCACATTTTTCACAATCCATTTTGATTGTTGGGTTTGATTCTTCTCCCTCATTTCCTTCAAATGCAAGTAATGAAAAATCTGGTTCTTCTTCTGAGCTTATTTTTTTTGTTTTCTCTGCTTTATTAATTTCAGAATAATCACATTTGGGGCAATTGCCTTTTTTTAATTTGACCTCACATTTAGGGCAAAACTTCAATCTAATTTACCTGAATTTTAGAATTAACTAGTTGTTTTAACTCATCAGATATTTTTATTGCCGTATCTGTAGCCTTCTTAATCTCACCTAGTGGTTTTGAATTAGAAGTGATTCTCATCCAAATTTCATTTTTAAGAGGATGTTTTACAATTACACCAGCAAAATCTACATCTGATTGTTTTAGAAGTTCGTGCTGAATTATGTATAATAGTCCAATATCAGCATCTTTCATTGAAAGACTCATTTCTTTTGATTCAGAATTTATTACTTCAAGATCCATGTAATCCAAAAAAACACTTATTGTGGATATAAATCATTATGAGCGAGAAGAATGGGAGAAAGCCGAATTTCTGATATCAAATTGATAAAAACCAAAGATGAGTACTCATCTGATGAAAATGTGGAGATAAATGTTCAATTTTCAGTTGAGGGAGACCTCAGAGATGCTTTCAATGAGGTAAATTGGACTAAAGCATACAACAATTATGATGCCTCATTTAAGATGAAATATGGAATAAAATTAACATCAGGAGGATTCAGGAAAAAAGAGATAGGTAAAACTATTGATACGTATAGAAAAGCCTCTATTTTTTGGACAAGAAATCCAAAACTTGTCAATCCAATGAAGGATAGAAGAGTATGGGTTCAAGTAGCTAAAAATTTTGAGCCATTTATCAGATTAACAGAAGAAGAAGTAAGAGAAGAATTATTTGATTTTAATGAGAAATTTGTTTTCAAAGCATCAGATTTAGGAAAAGGTAATCACAAGATAGGTTCTGAAGCATTTGCATCATGGCAAAAACATGATTATGCAGAACCAGGAAACATCAAAAATAACTCTAATGAAATTGAGATTACAATCAATTAGGGATATAAGGAACTTTTTGAGTGAAATAGTAAATGGCAAAATATGATGGTCTTTTAGGACAACCAATTCTTGAAGTTGAAGAACCAGATAAAGAAGGTGGAATTACATTTATCATTAAAGATAACAGATTTTTATTTATCAAAGCAGTTGACGGAAAAATTGAGACGGTATCAATTCCAGAATAGGTGAATTAGATGGAAAAATTTGATGCAATCAAACTATTAGAACTTGTCAAAGTAGAAGATTCTGATTCAGGTAATGAGTTAACATTATTCTTTCAAGAGAATAAAACTTTGAAGATTAAAATTGTAGACGGAAAATTAGTTTCAGAATTTGTATAAACTAATTTTTAACATGTTTTTCAAAAAAACCAATAGCTAATTCTTGTACTTCAGATTGAATAGAACCAGGTCTATCACTTCTTATTTTCTCAATTGCTTTTTTCGCAGTGAATTTTTTATATTTTACAAAATAACATGCAAGGATTGTTCCTGCCCTTCCCAATCCAGCTGCACAATGAACCATTACTGATTGATCATTTTTGATTTGTTCATGGATAAAATCTACTGCAGATTCTATTTTATCCATATCAGGTGCAGCAAAATCAGGTGTTGGAACATGCAAATAATCAACACGTTGTACCCATTCATCTGGTAATGAGTTTTCAGTCATCGTAACAATTGATTTTACGCCTTGATTTACAATCCAATTAAATTCATCAAAACTTGTTGGCATGCCTGAACCAGATAATTTTTCTTCAATTAGCCATGAAAAGTTAGTTGGTTTTTTGGTTATTTTCCCATGTACTTTTCTCCAAATATTTCCAGGTTTACTCATATGTTGTATCAATATTCGCCTGTTTTTAGCATTACGAAATTATTTAAGAATAAACTACAATGCAATTGCTCTCACAGGAGAACCTGTTGCGTCTTTAAGCTTTAATGGAAGTATTGTAAAATTAAATTCGTTTGTTGTAATTTTATTTAGATTTGTTAAATTTTCTACAATCAAAATATTATTTTTTGATAAAATATTATGAACACAAAATGAATGATCTTTTCCAAGATCTATGCTGGGAGAATCTATCCCAATAAGATTAACTTTTTTTGATGTAAGATATTTGGCTGCTGCTAAATTCAGTCCAGGATTTTCCAAAAAATAATTATTTTCTTTCAAATTTTTTTGCCATCCAGTGTAAAAAAATATTGAAGAAAAGGTTGGAATTTTAAAATTATTTTTTTCAAATAAAAGAATATCAGATTTTGTAATAGGTGTGTTCTTAGTTTTTTGTAATTTAATTAAGATAGCTTTTCCTAATAATCGATCTAACGGGATTTGATTAATTTTTGCTCCATTTTTTGCAAAATGATATGGTGCATCAAGATGAGTTCCAGTGTGTGAACTCAGAAATAATAATTCTAAGTTATATCCATCATCTTTTAGATTAGACCAATGGATAAATTGTGGTTTTGGCGAACCAGGAAAACTAGGAATAGTTTCAGAAATTGTCAGTGTAAGATCAATAGGTTTCACATCAATAGAATTCAATTAGTAATTAATCAATTTTTGAATCATCAAAAGTTAAATAGTCATTTAAGAAAATTTTCTTGTGCCTACTGCGTATGTATTATTGAATTCTGATTTAGGTTCAGATGAATCAATAATTAATGATGTAAAACAAATTCTAGCAGATGAAAGTGTCGTTTTTGAAATTCAAGGGGTTTATGGCGTATATGATATCGTTCTAAAATTAACCTCTGTTGATGCAGAAAAATTACGTGCAATAATTACTAATAAAATTAGAAAAATAGGTAAAGTTCAATCAACATTAACCATGATGGTTATTGAAGAACAAGAAAATCTATAATTTCTTAATTGTATCAATTACTTGAAGTATTTCAGATTCTGTATTGAAAAAATGAGGAGAAGCTCGTACAATTTTTGTGTCTGAAATTTCTCTGACAGCTAAAATAATATTTTGTTTTTCAAGTTTATCAACTAATTTTTGTGAATCAATTCCTTTAATGTTAAAAGATACAATACTAGTTCTATCATTCGAATTTGTTGATCCGTACAAAATGATATTTTTGATTTTTGATAATTCTTCTCTGAAAAGATTTGAAAGATATTGATTTTTCTTGTGAATATTTTTCATGCCAAATTTAAGTAAATAATTTGCAGATGCTTCTAATCCAACCATTCCAACATAATTTCTAAATCCAGTTTGAAATTTGTCGGGTATTTCTTTGAAAGCAAGCTTTGTCTCATCATAAATAATTGCAGATTCACCACCAATTGTTTGTGGAATTAATAATTCACTTGATTTTCTCCTACAATAAAATAAACCAGTCCCCATTGGACCACATAACCATTTTGAGCCGTTAAATGACATAAAGTCACATTTGATATCAGATACGTCAATGTCGCCGATACATCCTATAGTTTGTGCAGCATCAATAAAGAATGAAGTTTTTTCTTGAATAATTTTTGCTATTTCTTTTACAGGTAAAATAGAACCTGTATTATACAACGCATGACTTAGTGCTACAAGTTTTGTATTTTCATCAATATAAGATTCTAAATCATCTAATTTGAAAAAACCATTTTTATCTATAGGGAGATTTTTGATTGAGATTTTTTCTTTTAATTTAATCCAAGGGTAAAAATTTGAATGGTGTTCATGTGTCATTCCACGAATAATCACATTTGATTTATCATTATATGAAAGTCCATTTGCTACAAAATTTATTCCATCAGTAGTACTTTGTGTAAGAACTACTTCATCAGATTGACAAGAAATAATTTTTGCAATTATCTTTCTAACATTTCTTAATTTTTCAGTAACAAATGATTCAGAATCTTTAGAATCAGGACCAATTGTATTGTATGAAATTAGAAAATCCCTCATGGCATCAATACTTTGTAAAGGCATAAGAGATACAGATGCATTATTTAGATAGATTTTATCAGAAATGGGGAAATCATCTGAAATATCTTTTGATACTAAATTCATTATTATATCTGTAAAATGCTAAAGGGGTGTTGGATAAAAGTCCTAAGTGGGTTTTAGATGATAATTTAACACACATTCAAAATGAGTTTGGGAAAAATATTCCAAGTATAGTATTGTGTTCAGAACCTTTCTATAAAATAGAATTTCTTAATAGACTAATCAATTCTGTTGAAAATTTAATAATTTTTGTAGATATGGATTTGCTTTATACAGGATATGTTGAGTCTGGAATGATCCAGAAAAAAGATAATCTAATTATTTTTCATCCAAATAAAGAGAATTGGAAAGAAAAATTATCAGAAATCATTACAAAAACATCAAAAGAGAAAATTCTAGTTGTAATTGATTCATTTAATGGAGTTTTCAATATGTTTGATGATCTTGAATCTATAAGATTCATCAATTCATGCATAATGTTACTTGCATCTCTTGGAAGAAATACCAATTCATCAATTATTGTAACTGCCATGGCAAGAAAAAAAGAAAATGATGAATGGGTAATATCCCCAGGAGGAAAACAGATCATCAAATCAGAAAAAACAGGAGTGTATTTCCTTAAAAAAATTGAAGAGGATTTGATAATTTCAAGTTTAGATAAAACAGACTCAAAGATTCACAAAATTAAAACCGATAGATTTTGATTTTAATGCGATCAAAAATCAAAACAGTGTTATAAAATTTGAAACGCCGTTATAACTCATTTTTTTTAGATAAATTATATAAATGCCAAATTACGGATTATTTTTGTTATGCCAGTAGGAATTATTCCAGACATCAGCGAACAAATGTGTATCGGATGCGCACTATGTGTAGAAATCTGTACAACACTTGGTCCAGATGTCCTTAGAGTAAAACCAGTCGAAGGCTGGAAGAGAGGTAAAGCATTTGTTTTCTATCCAGAAAGATGTATTTCTGATGGTGCATGCATTGGTGTATGCCCAACAAAAGCAATCTTTTGGATGAGACCAATGGACTTTACTGTTGGACAACCAGTTCCACTCCACAAAGACTCAGTCTTCGTCAAAGGTTGGACTGAATTAATCGAGTAGATTAATTCAATCAATTTAATTTCTTTTTTATTATTTTAAAATTTAACAGGTCCCCAATTATTTTTTGGTAAATCAGGTTTTTTATTTAACCATTGTAGCACAACAATAAACATGACAGTAGCATACCAAACTTCTGTAGGTGTATTTAATTCAGGATTATTGCCCCAAATGGGATATCAACATAATATTCTTCAGCATAAACTACAGATGTTGAGACAAAAATTAATAATATTAAAAATAAAAATTTCGTATTTTTAATATGTAAATTATCTTATTTTACTACTAGAATTATTTTCCAAAAGTGATTTTATTGATACAGTGTATCCTACATAACCATGATCGGATGACATTAGTTTATGTTCTACTTTCTTAAACAAATATTTTTCATCATCTTTTAGTAATTCATAAAAATTTTCTCCAATAACTACACCATTTGTAGATGCATTTCGGTTAAGTTTTGCACATCGATTAACAGTAGTTCCAAAAATATCATTTACTGAAGATGTAGATGATCTTGCAATTCTTACCATTCCATATGTAGCACTAGTTCTATAGTTAAACAAGGGTAAATTTTGTTCATTTAATTTTTTTGTAATTTTTTTATGTCCTTGACTTAATGCCAAACAACAATCTAAACATTTTTTTAAAATAATTTTTTCTTTTGAAGGCTCCACTACAAAATAAAAAAGAAGTGCATCCCCAATATTTTTTGAAATAACTCCACCATATTTTTCAATTATCAATCCCATAGAATTTATAAAAATTTTATAAAATTCACTAGTTTGTGATGATGAAAGTGTTGCACAAATTTTTGTTGAGTTCATTATATCAACTAAACCTACACAATATTTTTTACTCTCATCAGAAAATTGTAACAAAATACCTTCTTGCTGTTTGATTACTTCTTCTTTTTCCTTTATTTGAAATAATGATTTTTGTAATTTTTCTGCCATCAAATCAAACGCTTCTGATAATTCGCCGATTTCATCTTTTGTTTCGATACTAGTTCGTACATCAAAATTTCCTAGCGCAATTTTATTTGCTGCACTCTTCAATTTAATCAGAGGTCTTGAAAGAGATTTTGATATTACAAAAGCAACAATACCCATTGCAATTATGATTACTATTCCAGTTTGAATAATTCTATCTTGTAGAATACGTATCGGTTTTTCTACTTCATCTTTATCAATTCCTGCAAGTAAAACAATTCCTAAATCATTTGCACAATAAGAAGAACCAAAAATTGGAATATTTCTATAATCGTTGTAAAATCCTAAAAATTCTTGATTATCATTAAAACATTTTTGAACAGCTAATGTGTCAACTTTTTGTTCAAAAATTACATTCTCAAAAAATCTAGATTCAGATAACATTAAAAATTCATTATTTACAATGTATACTTCGCCTGATTCTCCTAATCCACTTCTATTCAAAACGATGTTATCTAACGCAGTTGTTCTCATTTTCGAAATTATTACTCCAATTGATTCATCACCTTTTTTGTTATTATCAACAAAAACTGGAGATACAACAATCATTTTTTTGCCAGATTCAACAGATTCAAATTCAATAAATGGTTTTTTTAATCCTTTTAGGAATAATTCGTTTTCTTTGAAATTTTCATTTTTAATTCCACTAAGTGAAAAAAATATATCTCCTCTTTTCCCAATTATTTTAACATCTTCTAACTCAATTGAGAATCCAATTAATTCTTGAAATGCTTGAATTTGAATTAAGAAATCCTTTCTGTTAATGTCTCTAAATTCTTTTAATTTATTTTCAGGGTGATCATTCATTTGTGAAATTAAGATTTGGATCATTGGATCATTTGCAAGAATATTGTTTTGTGCTACTCTTGATTCAAAAAATACTCGTAAAGTCTCTCCTCGTATAGTTGATTCTCTAATTAATTGATCACCTATTCTTTCTTTCAGAATTTCATCAGCATAATTAAAACTAAAGAAACCAGTTATTGAAAGAGCAATAAAAGAGACAACCATTAACAAAAAAATCAGTTTTTTGCTAAGATTTATTGTGATTGACAACTACTTTTCTAGTAGAGTTATTTGAATATCAAAGCTTCCGATCTTAGGAAAATTATTTTAAAAACCAAATTTAGATTTCCAACCCTTTTTTTGATTAGGAATACTCTTTGAAAGGTTATCAAGCATATCATATGTAATTGTGAATCCATTCCCAACCAAAGTGGAATCTTTAGTAAATTTTTCTTTGTTAGGCATAAATTTATCATCTAAATCTCTGATTTTTTTAGTTTTTAGATCAAACAATCTTATTTTTTTCCCATTTTCAAGTTTGATAATTGCATCACCACTTAATCCCTGAATTGAAAATTTTTCAAAGAAACGAATTGTCCCTCCTTGTTTTAACTCAATTATGGAATCATATGTGAATTTTCCCCCATAAAATAAAACTTCACGTGCAGAAATTCTTACATCGTCTTCTGCGTTAAGAATGATTACTGAATCAGCATCAACAGAAACAGTATCTACTAGATTTTCAGCAATGATTTTTCCATTTGGAGAAGAAATGTGTGTTCTATGTTCTTGAATTTGGAAAACACCTACTTTTCCATTTGGATCTTCTACTCTGAATTTTCTTCCATAGACATTTCCAATAACAATATTTCCACTATCAACAATAATCTCAGCACCATTTTCAATTTTGTATTTATTTTCTAGTGGATTGATGAATTTAAAATCTCCAGTCGTAAGATGGATTTTTGTTTGAAATTCTTTTGTCCATGATGGACTTGTAATGCTTCCCTGCATAATTATGGGACCATCATAAGTAATGCTTCCCGCCATAAAATTTCCTTTTATCGATAAAGAACCATTTGCCTTTCTTTCTAATTCAATTTCACCCAGAGTTTTCGAACCAAATAATCTTGTTGCAGTTAAATTTGATTTATTTAATGCAGCTGCCCAATTTTCAGCTGTTTTCATTTCTTTTGATAATTGTTGACCTAAAATCTGATTTTTTCTTTTTACATCAGCTTCTGTTTCATCAGAATATACTCGTGAATTGTTTCGTTTTTCAATATCTGTTTCAGGATATTTTTTACCAATTTTGAGATCTTCGTAAGCTTGTTTTATTTTGATAAATTGTTCATTTTCTCCACCACGATCTGAGTGATATTGAAGAGCTAATCGTCTAAATGCATCCCGAATTTCTTTTTCAGTCGAACCTTCTACAATTCCTAATATATCGAAATTATTTTCAACCATATTTGATCTTGTCCAAAATAGTTTTTCTAATTACTATACTTGTAGTTTTTTATGTACAACAAATCCATGAAAAAAATTAGTTTTTATGAAAAAAGAGGAAAATTGGAATTAATTATACATGTTTTCCTGTCTTGTTTTAAAAATACAATAAAATAGAAATTTAATTTTTCTTGGATTTAACAAGTGCAATTATTGCAATAATAATGCCAATTATTCCAGTTCCTAATCCAATATATCCAAAATCAGGTAATTGTTTTGTTTCTTCTAAATTACTAATTGAATCTTTTAATCCACTAACATCTTCAATTAATGCAGTATGACCATCAATCATTTGCCTTACTGTAAGATCTGATGGTTCAGGAAATTCAATGTAAGAGCGTTCTGAAACTTTAGGTGGATGCATAGATAAACTAATTGGGGTTTCATTTATCATTCCTAACATGTTTGCCTGATAAAATCCAGAAACCGTAGGATTGACAAATGCATAATATTTTCCAGGAATGTCATGATCAGGAGAAAGCGGGAGTGTGATACTTTCATCTTTGTAAATCAATTGCATTTTAACAGTTTTTTTCAATCCTTCAATTCCATTTTGAAATTCTTGAGATTCTGCACATTCAATTGGTTCTAAATTTTCAGAACATGAAATTAATGGACTAACAAAAAATTCAATTCCATTGGTTTCACCAGAAACAACCGGTTCATTCATCCAACCAATTTCTACTCTATATTCTCCAACTGCATCTACAGTATGACCATATGAAATACCAACTAAACTTGGAAAAAGTAATAATAATAATAGAATTTTCATATTTGAAAAATATTATATTATTTTAAAAGTGTTAATCTAATCCCTTAAAGACAATTTAGGATGATTTGATATTGTTCATTTCATCTTCAAAGAAGAATTTGTCTGAAAATGCAGGTTTAAGATCATCTAACCAAATTGCATTTTCATCATATTTTGCAAAAAATGGGGTATCTACCCAATCAGGATTCCTTCCTTGTAAAAATTTCAGAGTAATGATTTTTTGATTATTTACATTAGCTGTTCCAAGAACATGTATTTTTCCCGGAGTTGCAGACATACTAGGTCCACGAACAGTTCTCGCTAATCCACTTACTGAAGAAAATGCATTTTTGAAAATTTCATGAGCCTTAAGAAGAGGAACTCCAAAGTAGTGTTGTGCTCCTGTATCCCTTACAACAAACATGTAATATGGAATACATCCCAATTGTACTTGTTTTGTCCACATTTTTGCCCATATTTCTGAATTATCATTAATATGAGCTAAAATAGGAGATTGTGTTCTAATCTGTGCTCCCGTTTCTCTCACTTTCTTAATTGCATTTTTTACAGAATCTGTTGATAGTTCATTCAAATGATTAAAGTGAGCCATAAATGCAAGATGAATTCCATTATCAGTGATCTTTTTGAAGACATCTAACATTTCTTGTGAATCAAAATCTGTTAGGAATTTGTATGGCCAATAAGAAAGAACTTTTGTTCCAATTCTAATTGTTTTGAGATTTGGAAGTTTTGCATCAATTAAAGTATCAATATATTTTGAAAACATTTTAGCTTTCATGATCATAGGATCACCACCTGTAAATAGAACATCACTTATCTCTGGATGTTCTGTAAGATATTGAACAAGTTGTTTTCCTTCTTGCATTGCAAATTTCATTTCATCCATTCCAACAAATTGTGGCCACCTAAAACAAAAACTACAATATGCATGACAAGTTTGACTTTGACTTGGGAAAAAAAGACATGTTTCTTTGTATTTATGTTGCATTCCATACAATTTGGTTCCATCTTTCAATGTAGGAACATTTAGTTCCATTTGACCCGCAGGATGTGGATTTAGTTGTAAACGAATTTCATTTGCTATAGATGCTATTTCTTTTTTGTCAGAATTATTTTTTAATGCAGTTGCCATCTTCTGAAAATATTCTTGTTTTAACATTCCTTTTTGTGGAAAAGTCAAAACAAACATTGGATCATTTGGAATGTTATTCCAATCAATTAATTGTTCAACAACGTAGTTATTTGCTTTAAAGGGTAAAACATTACCTACAACTTCCATTTCAAATTGAGCCTCTTCAGAAAGATTTTGGATATATGGTATGTTTCGAAAATTTGATAGTGTGAATGATTTTAGTGATGGTGAATCATCCCAAACTGATTCCTGATAGGTCACTTGTTCAAAAAGGATTTTGCCCTTGTTAAAGGTTACAAGCTTTTTACGCATGAATTTTTAATAATTTGATAAATCCTCCATTAAACAATGACAAAATATCTTAACGTTTGTATTCAAGGATATGGACTTGATAAAAATAGTGATTAATGATGGTTGAAGATGAATTTTCTCAAATATCAGTTGGGGAATTTGAAACTGTTTCACAGCTAATAGCATCATCTGAATCACTCCAAATAGCTTTTTTCATAATGATTGTAGGAATTGTTGGTATAGTTATTGGGTATAGGAAATTTTCATTTTGGGTGAGTTCTCAAAAATTTTATTACAAAAGACCGCATTTTTCAAGATTTTTACGAAGAGCTGTATTACCGTTTTTTGCAATTGCATTAATCACCGCCATCAATATTTATGCTCAAACGGGGATTTTGTTAGGAGAAGAAGGATCAATTAGTGGAAGTGAAGAGACTTCTGTTCATGAAAAATTTACAAAAATTCTCAATACTTTTAATATTTTAGTTATTGGATATACCATTTCTCATCTCATCCCAATTAGTCTTACCAAACGTGACAAATCAATTTTAGAAAAAGATGATTTTGATTCTTGGTTCGAAATGAGAGGATTTATTGATGATAAAGATGATCTATTTCATAAATTATACAAATGGAATCCACCACAAATAACTCCAGAAGATATTGATGATAAAGAGTTTCAGGAATTACTTGGAACAAAAGAAGGAATGGCTTACTTGGAACAATTTCGAACTACAAAAGGAAATCCAATTGGAGGATTTGAAAAGATCATAGAAGAACCATTTGAAGAATGGAAAAAATCTGAACGTAAAAAATATGATAAATATTATCAGAATTGCATTACAGGAAATAATCAATCAGGTAGAAAATTAAGACCAGGGGCAAAACCTGTTGAAATATTTCCAATAGATGTATGGAGAGAAGAAAAGAGAGAAAATGGGTATGAACCAATAATTCCTAGCTCTCGTCCACCAGGACACGCAAAGAAAAAAAGGGAAGGGCTTCCAAAATCTGCAAAACAGATTCTCCCAATAGGAATTTTCATTGCAACAGTTTTAGGAGTTGTTGCATGGTGGGGTGTTGATTTGATTGTTATTGCTACTGCAACAGGTGGATTCTCTATTGGTTTAGGTTTAGCATTACAAGAAACAATGCAGAACTATTTTGCATATATTATGATTAGAAAAGACAAAATTGTCATGGAAGGTGACAGAGTACAGTTAGACACAGGTTATAATGGAAATATACATAAAATTACTCCCCGAGTCACATACATTAGAGATGCATTACATGAATCAATTGCAGTTATACCAACAAGACAGCTAGTAAATGCCCAGATTGTCAATTATTCAAAAGAAAACAAATTGGTTCCAGCAGTAGTAAAAGTTGGGGTTTCCTATTTGAACAATCCTCGTCAAGTGGCTTCAATTTTGGTGAAAGTAGGAAAACGAGGAATGAATGAAATTTTAGATGGAAAAGGTAGACATCTTATCAGACAAAAAAGATGTCCATATCTAAATGAAAATAAACCAAGTTGTGGTTGTGACAAAGAACTTCATGTAGAAGTAACACAACCAGTAGTTCGATTTAATGAATTTAATGATTCATCACTTGATTTTTCAATGTGGGTTTATGTTAGAGATTATGGAGCTCAATTCAAAACAAAAACAGATTTGAGAATGATAATGTATGAAGAATTTAAAAAATATGATATCAGGATTCCATGGCCAATTAGAACTGTCTATCAAGGAGATGAAAAGAAAGAATTTGATGAGATTAGTCAATTAGATCCTGATAGAAATAAAGTAATTGATGAATTTGGTCTTGGAGATATAGGACGTGGAGAAGGAGATGACTAGTTCGTTTTTCTCAAAACTTAAGAATCCCATTAAATTACATTTTCTTGTTGAGTAATGTTTCAGTAATTTCAGGAAAATCTTCTGAAGAATTAGCAAAAAAATTATCTAAAAGAATTAAAGCAAATTTGATAAAATCAACTATTAGGGTTTTTCCTGACGGAGAAAGTAAGATAACACTTAGTGGAAAAATATCAAAAAAGAAATCAGTTGTTGTGCAATCAATTTATCCACCCGTTGATACAAATCTAATACAAGCATTATCTTTAATTTCAAAAGCTAAAGAAATTTCATCTGAAGTAATTGCTGTAATTCCATATTTGGGATATGCGAGACAAGATAGAGAATTTTTATCAGGAGAAGTTGTAACCATGAAAGTACTTGCAAAATTATTCAAGGGTGTAGGCACATCAAAAATAATTGCTGTTGATATTCATAGTATGATTGGTCTCAAATATTTTACTGTCAAATCTAAAAATGTGACTGCAATACCAGATCTCGTAAAATATTTCAAAAAATTAAATCTAAAAGATCCAATTGTTGTTTCTCCTGATCAAGGGGGAAAAAACAGGGCAAAAGAATTTGCAAAAGAATTTGGTTCAGAATTTATCGTCTTAGAGAAAAAAAGGGATCGAAAAACAGGAAAGGTGCAAATCAAAACAAAAAATATAGATGAAGTAATAGATAGAGATTTAATTTTAGTTGATGATATGATAAGTACTGGAGGAAGTATAGTTAATGCAACACAGTTTCTTAAGAAACAAAAATGTAAACGAGTGTATGTTGCTTGTACACATGCACTTTTAATGAATGATGCTGAAAAGAAAATTAGAAAAGCAGGAGTAACAAAAATTGTTAGTACAAATACAATTCCTGGTAAAACATCAATGGTCGATGTTTCTAATACAATTTCAAAGGCAATAATGTAATGCCAGAAAGTTTTTTTGTTTTATCTAAAGACAATTTAGAATTAGCAAGAGATGAAATAACAGCAATTTCAAAAATGTTTGATAAATTTTCTAAAATTAAAACAATTTCTAATTTAGTTATAGTTCAATCAAAAACAAACTGGAATGATATATCAGATAGGGCATCATTTGTTAAAATATCTGGACAAGTATTAAGAAGGATGTCAGGATTATTTTTGGATGAAGATAATTTTGAGATTTTAAAAAAGGCTGAAACGTTTGTTTGTAGAATTATTAATCTATCATCAAATCAATTCGATATCCCAGAATTAGAAAATTCAATGGGTGACATGATTTCAAAATTCTCTCATGCAAAAGTAAAATTAGAAAATCCAGATATTACCGTTTATCTAATTTTTACTAATGAAGAAAATTTTTTTGGATTCTCTAAACGATTTAAAGAGAAAAGTAGACCAAAAAAGATCAAAAATTATCCTCATGAATTAGATTGGAAATTAACTAGAGTTATGATAAATTTAATCGGATTAAAGCAGGGAGAAACTGTATGTGATCCTTTTTGTGGTACTGGAACCACTCTATTGGAAGCTGAATCTATGGGAATTAATGCAATTGGGTTAGATTTTGATAAAAAGATGTATGAAATTGCAAAAGAAAACCTCAAAGTAAATAGATACAAATCTGAAATTATTAATTCTGATTTTCAAGAATTAGTGAAAATTTCTGGAAAATTTGATGGGATAGTCACGGATTTGCCTTATGGAAAATCTTCCAAAACTTCTGAAAAGCCTGAAGAAATCTTGAAGAGATTTATCTCAATTATGCCTAAAAGAAAAAAAATAGCAATTATGTACAAAAAGGAATTGGGAAATAATCTAAAGTTAAAAGGGTTAAAAAAATATGAAATCTATAGGCATAAAAGCTTGACAAGGACAATTTTGATAAAATGAAACTTGTATTCTTAGGAACATCAGCTGCACAACCAACTGAAAGAAGGGGTTTATCCTGTATTTGTTTAGAAAGAGATGGTGAAATTCTAATGTTTGATGCAGGAGAATCTGCACAAATTTCATTTATGAAATCAGGTTTAGGATGGAACAAAAAGATGAAAATTTTTGTCACACATCTTCACGGAGATCATTGTGTAGGAATTTTAGGATTATTACAAACAATGTCTATGCAAAATAGAACTGAAACTTTAGAAATTTTTGGTCCAAGTGGGATTGAGGAATTCATTGCGGCAAATATCAAAGTGTTAAACTTTGGATTATCATTTCCAGTTTTGATTAACATAATTAAAGATGAAAAAATTATTGATGAAGAAAAATTTTCTATGTATGCATGTAAAGCAAATCATTCTATTACAGCATATTCATATCTCTTTGAAGAAAAAGATAAACCAGGAAGATTTAACGTCGAAAAAGCAAAGAAGTTAGGTATTCCTGAAGGGGAGTTATGGAGTAAATTACAAAATGGGAATCAGATTGAAAATAATGGAATCACAATCAAACCTGAGCAAGTATTGGGAGAAAAAAGGCCAGGGAAAAAAATTGGTATTTCAGGAGATACAATGCCAACTGATGAATTAGAGGTATTTTTCAATGAATGTGATTATTTGGTGTTTGATTCTACATTTCTTGATAAAGAAAAACAAAGAGCACAAGATACTTGCCATTCTACTGCAAAACAAGCTGCAATATTTGGAAAAAATGCAAAAATAAAAAATTTGATTTTAACACATTTTTCAGCAAGATACAAAGATGAAGTAGAACATTTGAATGAAGCAAAAGAAATTCATAATTCAGTTATTACTGCAAGAGATCTTTTAGAAGTAGAAATTAAATGATTTTTGAATCAATAAAAGATCAAATTAAAGATGTTAAAAAAATTGTATTTGTAACAGGGGCAGGAATCTCACAAGAGAGTGGAATCCCTACATTTAGAGGGAAAGATGGGTTATGGAGAAGTTATGATGTAATGAAATTAGCCACAATTGATGCATTTTATGAAAACCCTAAACTTGTTTGGGAATGGTATAATGAAAGAAGAGAAAATATTTTTTCAGTCAGTTCTAATCAAGGGCATAAAGCAATTGCAGATCTTGAAAAATATGTAAAAGTTATAATTTTGACACAGAATATCGATGGACTTCATCAAAAAGCAGGTAGTTCTGAGGTGTTGGAGTTACATGGAAGTATAATTAAAATCAAATGCACAGTATGTGATTTTAAAGATGAAATAATAGCAAAGTTTTCTGAGATTCCACCCTTATGCAAGTGTGGGAATATACTTAGACCAGATGTTGTTTGGTTTGGAGAATCTTTACCAGAAGATGTATGGAAACATGCAATAGTTCATGCTAGTCAATGTGATATGATGATTGTTGTAGGAACATCTCTTGTTGTATCACCTGCAAATACTTTACTAATTTATGCAAAACAAAACAATGCATATTTGATTGAAGTTAATCCAGAAAAAACTGAAATGTCATCAGAAATGGATTTGATTATTAATGATACCAGTGCAAATGTGTTACCAAAAATTATTTCAATGTTCAAAGAATAATTTGAAATTAATTAATTCTTAAGAAGTTTGTAATGAAATCAAAACCAAAAATTTCATCAGGTATAATTTCATTTTTGAGACTATCTCCAGTCTCTGTAATTCCTTCATAAACCTGGTCACTTACATTTTCAACAAGCTTGTCTCCAGTCTCTGTAATTCCTTCATAAACCTGGTCACTTACATTTTCAACAAGCTTGTCTCCAGTCTCTGTAATTCCTTCATAAACCTGGTCACTTACATTTTCAACAATCTTATCAACGGAGGCATCTAAACGCTCTTCTGCTGAATTACTTACCCTTTCATTTAGAAAATTAATATCATTTTTAACAGAATCTAGAAGGGATGCTGAAGTATTTGGGAATAATGTTGAAATTTCTGTAGAAAACATCATTCCTCCTAATATCAAAAAAGTACCAATTATGCCTAGTTTTAACAACATTATACATTTCTATAAAAAAATGAATTTTAGACTCAAACTAAAAAAAATAATCAAAAATGAGTGAATTTTCTTAACAAATACTAATTATCAAAAACCATCCAATCAATAATTCCATCAATATTAGATGACGTTAAAATTACTTTAATTGGCCCCAAGGGGGATTCCTCTGCTTCTTCACATATTACAACTTGTTCAACATATGCTGCTTGTTTGTTTAGATAAAACCAAGTTGAATTATTTTCTAAATTATCTTCAAGATTTTGTGTATAAGTTTTTTGAGATTTTTTAGAATGAATTGTTTCATAGATTTTTTCAAGAGAATTAAGATTTTTTGAATGTGCAATAACTGAAAATTTTTCGGTTTTTATTTCTGAATTTGGAAAAATGTTTGAGATTGATTTCGTAATTTTTGTTGGATCTTCAGAAGAATTAACTGGACAAGATATTTCTATTTCACAACTGATGTTTGGGATTTTCATTTTACCCAACTTTGAATAATTTTAAATGCTGATTCAACTAATTCGTCTTTTGTTAGACCGATATTAGAAATTGCATAATCAGATAAAGCAATTGAATTGCTGATTCCTACTCCTAATTCCCTAGTATCTCTTTCTTCAAAATGTTCTTTTGTTTGAGGATCATCCGATCTTCCTCTTTTTTGTAAAAAATCAAATCGTGTATCAGTTGATGCATGAATTGCTAATAATTTAACAATGCCAAATTTTTTAAGTACTTTGATTTCATCATTTGATCTCACGCCATCAATTAGAACCACATGTGATGGTGATGATTCTATTTTGGGTATTACTAATTCTGCAATTGCACCTGGACCATTCTTTTCTCTAAGATCTAACATAAGTTTTCCAAGATTTGACCTTGTTGATTCTAAATTTCTCTTTTTTGCTTCTTCTCGTACAGCATTACCCATATTGATAATTTCATATCCCTTAGGTTTCAATCCTTCAGCAATGGTTGATTTACCTGCTCCAGGCATTCCTGTTAGGCATACAATTAGTTTTAACAATACATATCAAAAAAAAGGCTCGTCTATGAAGTTACCGGAAATTATTATAAAGATACTTCAAAAAATGTTATAATGCGAACCTTTGTAGCAATTGAAATTTCAAATGAAAATGTAATCAATTCAATTGAAAAATTTCAAAAAGAAATTCATTTTGGGGTTAAGCCAATACAATCAAGAAATTTACATTTTACACTCCAATTTTTAGGTGAAATTTCAGGGGAAACAGTACAAAAAATCATCAAAGCATTACATACAATTGAATTTTCAAGTTTTAATGTTAATTTGAAAGGAATAGGGGTATTTCCTAGAGTAAAATTTCCTAGAATAATTTGGGTCGGTACAGATGAAAATGGAGGTAATTTGCTCATTCAACTAGCAAAAAAAATTCAAAAATCATTAGAACCACTAGGATTTTTTTCAGATAAAGTATTCAAACCTCATATCACAGTATTTAGAATTAAAAAGAAGGTTGAGAATATAACTAAAGAATTGGAAGATTACAAAACTGTGGATTTTGGAAGGCAACAAATCACAAGTATTAAGTTAAAAAAAAGTGAACTCACACCAAATGGGCCAATATATTCAGATTTAGAGGAGGTAAATGCAAAAAAATGAACAAAATAATTTCTCAAATTTCCAAAACAGTTGTCCCATCAAAAACTCTAGAAAAATCAAAAAATAAAATTGCTGAATTAGCATTTAATTTAGTTAAAAAAGAAATCAAGAAATTTCCTGAAGTGGTTGATTTAGAATTTGGAGGTTCATTTGCAAAAGGCACTTGGTTGTCAAAAGATGCAGATGTAGATATTTTTCTCAAATTTAAAAAATCCACACCAGAAGAAAGATTTGAGCAAATTTCAAGGAAAATTGGATTTGAGTCATTAAAAAAATTCTCTCCATATGTAAGATATTCTGAACATCCATATGTTGAGGCTAAAATCAAGGATACAAAAATCAATGTTGTTCCATTTTATGATGTAAAATTAGGGGAATGGAAAAGTGCTGCAGACAGATCACCATTTCATACAAAATTTATGAAAAAATCATTAACACCAAAAATGAGAAATGAAGTTAGAATATTAAAGACATTTTTAAAATCAAATAAAATCTATGGTGCAGAAATGGCAAAACATGGATTTAGTGGATATGTTTCAGAGGTTTTAATTTTAAATTTTAAAAGTTTTGAAAATCTTATCAAATCAATTTCTAAAATTAAAGAAAATCAAATTATTGGAAAAACTTCAAAGAAATTTGAAACATCAATAATTATCACAGACCCAATTGATGATAATAGAAACTTAGCTGCTGCAATTTCTGATGAAAATATTGGAAAATTTGTCCTTATTTCTAGAGCATTTAAGGAAAAACCAAAAATGGCTTTATTCAAAAATAAAAAATCTAAAGTTTCAAAAAAATATTGGGAAAATTTGTTAGTAGTGAAATTTGATTTTAAGATGAGAAGTCCAGACATAATATGGGGGCAAATTAAAAGAGCTACATCATCACTTTCTACACAATTAGAATTGGGTGGATTTACTGTATTGAGAAATAAATCATATACAGATCAAAGAAAAGAAGCGTATCTCTTATTCTTTTTAGAATCTACAAAAATTTCTCAGATATATTCAAAGAATGGACCAGAATTTTTCAGAGAGAATAGTACAAAAAGTTTCATTTCCAAAAATCTGAAGAATACCGAATTAATGTGGGTTGGAACAAATGGAAAAATTATTTCAGTTGAAAAAAGAAAACATGTAGAAGCTGCCAAATTCTTAACAGATTTCTTGAAAAAAGACCTCCAAACAGGCGTGCCAAAAGGTCTTCTAAATGATTTTAAAAAAGGGTTCAAGATTTCTGTAGGAAGCAAAAATTTGAGTAAATCAATTAAAGAGGAAGCAAGTGAGTTGATTTCAACAGATGGAACAATCCTTTATTTCAATTAAAAAATTTTCTGAAGAACCATATTCACTGATTCTTGGGTATCCAAAATCTACTACTCGTCAAATAAAATCAAGGATTAATGAATTAGAAAAATTAAAAATAAAATCCATATTACTGACAGGTCCTACAACACTTGGGAAATTAGCAATTTTAGGAAAGGGGTATGTTGGAGTAGTTGTCCTAGCAAAAAAAGGAAACAAGCAAGTTGCTTTAAAAATTAGAAGGACAGATTCGCAAAGAAAAGATATGAAAAATGAATCAATTTTGTTAAAATTGGTGAATTCAGTTGATGTAGGGCCAAAAATGTTTGCAGTTAGTAAAAATTTTCTTGTAATGGAATACATTGAAGGTGAAAAAATTAGTGATTGGGTAGATTTGTTAAAAGGTGTAGGTAGTACAAAAAAATTAAAATCTACGATTAAAAAAATTCTCCAAGATTGTTACAAATTAGATGAATTGGGTTTTGATCATGGTGAATTAAGTAATGTGTCAAAACATGTGATTGTAGGAAAAACAAAATCTACTTTAATTGATTTTGAGAGTTCAAGTACAAAAAGAAAACCATCAAATGTTACATCTATTACTCAAGCATTTTTTATCGGTTCAGGAATTGCAAGAAAAACTCAAAAAATTTACAAAAATCCATCTAAAGAAAAAATTATTGGTGCTTTAAAACAATACAAACAAAAAAAGACTCAAGAAAGTTTTGAACAATTACTAAAAATTCTAAAACTTTAAAATTAAAATAATTTTGATATTAAGAATATTCAAGGCTAAATTTATCTTAAAAATGATTCATTTTTTGGAAATTTATTGAAATTAAACATAATGGGACCGGCAGGATTTGAACCTGCGACCACTAGTCCCCCAGACTAGTATCATACCAAGCTAGACGACGATCCCTTGTCACAAAGACACAAAATGAAATTATTAAATCGTCGTTTTAATTAATAAAAGCATGAAAATTTGTAGTATCTGTCATAAAATTTCTGCAACTGGAGAAAACCATCTTGATTGTGTTCAGAAAAGAAGTATTGAATTAGAAAATGCAGAATTCAAAAACGATATTCCTGAAAAACTTAATCTCTCAAAAAATAATCAAGAACTAGGAGTTGAGGTAAGAGCAATTTTAGAGCACCTTACAAAAGAAAAGGATAGAGACAAATAATTTGTTAATTATCGTTCTTGAGTTGTTGGTCTAATTAGAATCTCATTTACATTAACATAAGATGGGGAATCAACTGCATACAATATTGCATTTGCAATATCTTCTGCCTGTAATGCTTCCATCTTTTTTGTATTCTCTACAAAACCTTTCAATGATTCATCTGTAATTGTATCATTAAGTTCTGTAGCCACAACACCAGGTTCAATACTAGTAACCCTAATGTTTGAACGTACACTAAACTCTTGCCGTAATCCTTCACTAAATGCTGCAACTGCATGTTTCGTTGCACAATAAACACTACCAGCTGGAAATACTATTCTTCCAGCAACTGATGAAAGGTTTACGATATGACCAGATTTTTTTTCCTTCATATGAGTAATTACAGCCCCGGTAGAGTACAAAACGCCTTTAATATTCACATCAACCATTCTATCCCATTCATCTACCTTCAGACTTTTGAAGAAACTCAAAGGCATAAGCCCTGCATTATTTACTAAAATATCAATAGAATTCCATTTTTCCAAAACGGCTTTAGTAAAATTTTCACATTCTTCTCTTTTAGTTACGTCTAATCTTTGGAAAAAAACTTCTCCACCATTTTCAGAGATTTGTTTTGCAAGACCTTCCAACTTATCTACTCGTCTTGCACCAATAGCAACTTTAGCTCCTGCCTTTGAAAGTGCTAAAGCAGTTGCAAATCCAATACCACTACTAGCTCCCGTGATAATTGCAACTTTATCTTTAATCATTTAATCGCGTTAAATTTAATCATCGTAAAAATGTTTAGGCGGTTGATTTACAAACCATCTTTATAAAATAAAAATGATTAATTAAATTATGGAGTCAGAAAAATGTGCATATTGTGGTGATTTAACAGACATGCCTTTTCATTGTAATTATTGTAAGGATCCATTTTGTGCAGAACATAGATTACCTGAAGAACATAGATGTGTAAAACTTACTCAAATAAGAGCAAAAAGATTTGGTGAAAAAAATGTAATTCGTGATGGAGGAAGAGATAAACCAAATGTCTTCAAACGAATTTTTAGTAGATTTAAAAACTAGTAAGGACTTTTTTCAGGAGAAATTTTTGCACGTCTTCCTTGATAGATTAATGCAATAGCTAATGCAAACATTACCATTGCAGTTAATGGGAAATTTTGAGGTGCAGGTAAAATGAACCAATAGTAAATCCCAAAGCCAAGTGAAACTGCAGCTTGTGTCCACAATTTAATCCATTTTGGAGCTTTTACTAATCTACTAATTGCTTCAACAACAAAAATTCCAATTACTGGATAAATTGTATAAAAGAGAAAATCAATTACATCAACACCTGTATGAGACATATTTAATGAAAGTAATAGGTGTAATTTCTATCTAATCTTCCCAACGAACTTTGGTTGCAATGTTTTTGGCAATTAGTGCTTGTGCATTCTCATATGGAATAGTAGCTATATCTTCAGTTTTGAATGGTCCATATTTTTCTAAATCTGCTCCTACAATTTCATCTACCTCATTTAGAAATCTAATTACAATTTTTTTCGTTTTGTGATTTTGAGCTAAAGATTCTAGAAATTTTGATTTTCCATTAATTGTTGCAGAAAGAACCATTTCTTTTCTTTCTTTTTGTTCTTCCTGAGAATCTAAAATGAATTTTTCTTCATCTAAAAGATTTCCGATGTCAATATCATTTGATTTTGAAATCTTGTCTAATCTAATATGGATTAATAATGATGCCAATTCGGTTGCCATTTCAATCATAGTATTTTTAATTTTATTTTCAACACCGTCAAATTCTTGTTTTTTTAGATTTCCTATAAAATCAGAAAGATTTCTATAATAATTTTGGTCAATTTCTAATAAAGAGATCTCTTCAGTTTCTCGTAGGACCATATTATGTAAGGAATTGATATTGATTTGATTTGATTCTGACATTTCTCACCTAATCCTTAAATGTTGGATGTATTTGTGTTTGATTGAAGTACAAAAATTGCCCTATAAAGTAAGTCACGGTGAAGCAATCCAAGTTACATACTCACCAGACGAAGTATTCTCGAGAATTAAACATGAAGGAATTCAATTCATTGATCTACAATTTACTGGATTAACTGGTCATTTTCATCATACCACAATTTCTGCTGATACTTTTACACCTGAACAAATGCGTGATGGATTACCAAAATTAGACGGTTCATCAATTATTGGATTTACCAGTATCGATGATTCAGATTTACTCTTAAAACCAGATCCTAATACATTTGCAATAATTCCTTGGTTAACAGAAAATAAAACAGCAAGACTTCTCTGTGATGTTTATTGGGGAGAAAATAGAGGAAGACTATCAAGAGATCCTAGAGGAATTGCTCAGAATGCTGAGAAATATGTCAAAACTCAAGGATTTGATTTTAGTACATGGGGTCCAGAAGTAGAATTTTTTGTTTTTGATAAAGTACATTGGGATGTTCTAACTCCATACAAAGGACAATCATATTCAATTGAATCAAAAGAGGCTCCATGGAGTAATGATGGTGACGGATATCCAATGGGATTACAAGAAGGATATTATCCAAGTACGCCGGCTGATACTCTTACACCATATAGAAATGAATGTGTAAATATTCTTAACAAGAATTTTGGAATTTTATGTGATAACCACCATCATGAAGTTGCAACTGCAGGACAATGTGAGATTGATATTAAATATGATTATATGACAAATGCTGCAGACGCTGCACAATCTTACAAATATGTTATTAGAAATGTTGCACAAAAATATGGAAAAGTTGCAACAATGATGCCAAAACCAATTGCAATGGATTCAGGTTCTGGAATGCACGTAAATGTTAGTTTATGGAAAGGAAAGAATAATGCATTTTATGATCCAGATGATGAAATTGAATTAAGCCAGCTTGGAAGATATTTCTGTGGTGGAATTATTAATCATGCAAAAGCATTATCTGCAATTTGTAATCCTACAACCAATTCATATCATAGATTAGTTCCAGGATATGAGGCTCCAGCATATATTGCATGGAGTTCAGGAAATCGTTCAGCTATTGTAAGAGTTCCTAAACATCTAACAGGTAAACAATATTCACATCTTAAAAGATTAGAGTTTAGAGCTCCTGATCCTTCATCAAATCCATATCTTGTATTTGCTGCAGTAACAGCTGCTGGAATGGATGGAGTCAAAAAGAAAATGGATCCTGGAGAACAAGTTAGTGAAGATATTTTCAAAATGACAAAATCTGATAGAGCTAAGAAAGGAATTGGGGTTCTTCCAAGAAATCTTAGTGAAGCCTTAGATGAACTAGAGAGTGATAGAAAATTCCTTCTTCCAATTTACACAAATGACGTTATTGATAAAATAATAGAATTAGAAAGAAGAGATCAACGTGAGATTGCAATCAGACCACATCCTCACGAATTTTATTTGTATTTTGATGTCTAGATTATTTCTAAAAGTAGTTTGAATAAAATTAAAAAAATATCATCTATAAATCTAAAAATTAATTAATTTTTTTAAAAATAGTTTTTTTGAATAACTTACATCATTCCGCCCATATCAGGCATTCCACCCATTCCAGGTGGCATTCCACCCATTCCAGGTGGCATTCCACCCATTCCAGGTGGCATTCCCCCTTCCCCGCCACCAGGTGGTCCACCACCAGATTTTTGGGTAGCAATAACATCATCAATTCTAAGAATCATACATGCTGCTTCAGCAGATGCAGACACAATTTGGAGTTTAACTGCAAGTGGTTCAATAATATCACTAGATTTCATATTTGCAATTTTGCCTTTCATTACATCAATTCCAGTCCATTTTTCTCCTTTTTGTTGTTTTGAACGAAGAATTGTTAGTGTGTCAATTGGATCCATTCCAGCATTTTCAGCTAAAGTTAATGGAATTGATTCTAAAGCATCAGCAAATTTTTCAGCAGCTAATTGTTCTCTTCCCTCAAGAGATTTTGCCCAACTTCTAAGTTTTGTTGCAGCAAAAGTTTCAGGGGCGCCTCCACCTGCAACGATTTCAGGTTTTTCAATTACATCTTTTACAACCATAAGTGCATCATGAACAGAACGTTCAACTTCATCTACAACTCTTTGAGAACCTGCACGTAAAAGTAAAGTTACAGATTTTGGATGTTTGCATCCTTCTACAAATACCCATTTATCTTCTTCAATTTTTCTTTCTTCAACAAGTTCTGCACTACCAAGATCTTTCTCAAATAAATCATCCAAATTTGTTACAATTCTAGCACCTGTTGCTTTTGCAAGTTTTGTAAGATCACTTTCTTTAATTCTTCTAACTGCAATAATTCCAGCTTTTGCCAGATAATGTTGTGCCATATCATCAAGTCCTTTTTGACAAAGAACTACATTTGCACCAGAGCCAATTACTTTGTCTACCATTGTTTTTAACATTCTATTTTCTTCATCTAAAAATGATTTTAGTTGTTGAGGATTTGAAATGTTAATTTTAGCATCAGTTTCAGTCTTGCTGATTTCTAATGCAGTATTAATTAAAGCAATTTTAGCATCAGTAATTTTCTTAGGCATACCCCCATGAACAATTTCTTTGTCTAGAACAATTCCCTGAACAATCATAGAGTCTTTGATAGAACCTCCTGCTTTCTTTTCTACTTTGATGTCATCAATATCCACATTATAATTATCAGTATCTCTTTCTGAAACAGCAAGAACGGATTTAACAACAATTTCTGCTAGTTGATCAGAATCTTTTCTAACAAGTTTAGTTTGCATTGAAGTTTTTGCAATTTTATTAAGAATATTTCTGTCATTTGCAGAAATTTTATCTGCAATACTTTCAAGGAATTGTTTTGCCTTTTTTGCAGATTTTCTATATCCATCAACAATGATTGTTGGATGAACATCTTGATCAATTAATGATTCAGCTTGTTCAAGTAAACCTCCTGCTAAAACAACTGCAGAGGTTGTTCCATCCCCTACTTCATTATCTGTAGTTTTTGAAATTTCAACAAGCATTTTTGCTGCTGGATGTTGAACATCAATTTCCTTTAAGATGGTTGCACCATCATTTGTAATAGTAACATCACCTAGTGAATCAACAAGCATTTTATCCATTCCTCGTGGACCTAAACTGGTATGAACAATTTCTGAAACAATTTTACAGGCAGCAATGTTATTTTTTTGTGCATCACGACCTTTAGTTTCTGATCCGCCTTCTTTAAGAAGAACAACAGGCATATTTCCCTTTGATGTTGCTTGCATACCCATAGTTGCAAAAACTCCAGATTCCCCTTTTATACCTTCCAGATCAATGATTGAGAATATTCTCAAATTATCGGTGTTTTTAAATTGGGAAAATTTAGTCTCAAATTATGGTAAAATCACAAAATAAGGAAGCTTACAATAATATTTTTAGAAAATTAAAAGATCATCACAAATGGTTTGAAAATTCAATTCCATTAATTGCCAGTGAAAATGTTCCTAGTCCAGCTGTCCGTGAAGCAATAATTTCTGATTTTGGTAATAGATACGCCGAAGGTTGGCCTGGAGAAAGGGTGTATGCTGGATGTGTCTACATTGATGATGTAGAGTTTGAATGTATGAAATTAGCTAAAAAATTATACAAAGCAAAATTTGCTGATGTACGTCCGATTTCTGGAGTTGTTGCAAATCTAGCTGTGTATTCTGCTTTTACTAATCCAGGAGATGTGATGTTAGCACCTTCTATTCCTGCAGGTGGACATATTTCTCATGGGAAAAAAGAGCATTCAGGGACTGCTGGTTTAGTTCATGGATTAGAAATTGAATTTTACCCATTTGACGCTCAAGAAATGACAATTGATATAGACAAAACTAAACAAAAAATTAAGGAATTAAAAAAAGTAAATCGTCTTCCAAAGATGGCAATGTTTGGTGGTTCATTGTTCTTGTTTCCACATCCTGTCAAAGAGTTATCAGATTTTCTAAAAAGTTATGATATGCATATTAATTATGATGCAGCACATGTTGCAGGATTAATTGCAGGAGGAAAGTTCCAAGATCCTTTACGTGAAGGTGCAGATACAATGACAATGAGTACTCATAAAACATTGTTTGGACCACAAGGTGGACTTGTTTTAGGTTCAAAAGAACATGAAGAGGTAATTAAAAAAGCAACATTCCCAGGTCTAACAAGTAGTCATCATATTCATCATATGGCAGGAAAAGCAGTTGCTTTTGCAGAAGCTCTAGAATATGGAAAAGATTATGCTTTAGAAGTAATAAAAAATGCAAAGTTATTAGCTGATGCTTTGAGTGATATGGGATTCAAAGTATTAGGAGAAAGTAGAGGATTTACACAATCACATCAAATTGCAGTTAATGTTTTAGATTATTCTGATGGAGGTAAAGTTGAAGCTGATTTGGAAAAAGCTAACATTATTGTAAATAGACAACTAATTCCTGGCGATATTAAGGCTGGAAGAAATTATTTCCATCCAGGAGGAATAAGATTAGGAGTTTCAGAAATTACTCGGCTTGGAATGAAGAAATCTGAAATGATAGAAATTGCTTCTTTCATTAAACAAGTTGTAATTGACAAAAAGGACCCAAAGAAGATTCTATCAAAAGTGAAATCATTAAGAAAAGATTATCAAAAAGTGAAATTCTGTTTTGATAATAAATTAAGTGCTTACGAATACGTCAAACTAAGGTAATTTTTAGGAATAATCAGTTAGAAGTTGTTGGTCTCCCTTACTTTTACCAAATACTAATTCTATCTCATCAGAGAGTGCATGTATTCTTCCTCTTTGATATTCACCAACATCATATTTTTCAACAAGTCTTTTCGCAAGTTTTAGATATTTTTCTACAGAACCTCTAGTTATTGTAGGAATTAGTTTGTGAGAACAAGTACAAGTTTGAATAAGAGGCATTCTACGATATGATTTCCCACAACTGGTACATCTAAAACTCTGTCTGGCATATGCTCTTAGATTTCCCATTAAATCAGGAACAAGGTGTGTGGAGATTACATTTGAAACAATTTCTGATGTATCTACTACGTCAATTAATTCAGCATTTTTTACTTGCATATCAAATTTGTCAAGCATTGAACCAAGTGTGGAATATGCACTACGTGATTTTGAAGTAGTTAATGAAGAAGTTTCATGAGTAAAGAAATAATCATAAAATTGTCTTTCAGTTTCAATTCGTGATTCTACAATTTCTACAGATTTCACATTTGATGCCTTTTCTGATTGAAGGGTAGATTCAAAGAATTCTAGAGGAAGTTGTTGTGTAACCTCAAGATTATGTGCTTGAGGTTGAGATTCATGTGGTAATACTAAGGGTTGGACAAGTAACGGTGCATCCATTAATCCACCAATTCGATCTGAAAGAAATTGTCTTGAGAAATTTAGAAGACTATCCATTAAAAGCATGATTGAATCTGCATCACCATCTGCATCTCTTCTTTTTGCTGAGTGCCAATTTGGAGTTGCAAAACAAACATGAGTTTCAGTATATCCAATAATTCGTCCTACAATTCCTACTGAAGTATGGGGAGCTAGACCAATTACTAAATGACCAATAAGATCTTCAATATTCTTAACGTTATAAAATGAAGATTTTCCATAAAAATTCTTTAACAGAACATCAATGTATTTACAAGTTGAAACAAGATATTTCCCACTTTCATATGGAATTATCACGTCCTGCATACGAAGTTCAATTACTTGATTTTGGTTTTCAATTGGTTTTCCTTTAATGTCATAAGAATAACCTAATTCCTTTAGTTTTTTTATTGATGTTCCAATCCATGATGGTTTGAATTGAGTAAGTGGAGAATTTGTCGCATCAAATCTTACAGTTCCATCTTTGAAAACGGTTAAACCAAAATTTTGTCGTACAAGTCCTTTTTCGAGAGGTTCTGCAATCTTGTCTTGGCTGATAAGTTCCTTAACTCCCTTAAATGGTTCTTTAGCACGAAATCCCATTTTTTCTTGAGCTGAACGTAATTTTTCTTTTAGTGGGAATTTTTTTTCCGAAAATGATGGTGCTTTACGTTTACATTTTTCACAAAATGGTTCTTGTAGAATATCTCTACAGTAAAAACACCTGTAAGTAATTACAGTTTTTGTGCCACATTTTAAACACTTTATTCCAATAGATGATTCATCACATTGATTACAATATCTGTTGAAAATTTTGGCAAAAAAATGTTCGTTTCTTGATGCTTTTAGTAAATCTCTAGTAGGGCCTCCTTTATCACTTACAGGAAATAGAATATGAGATGGAGGTTTCATTTGTCTTGGTGCTGCTTTTTCAGGTCTTCCAATTCTAACACCAATTGATGTTGAAAATTTGTTTCTAATCTCAATTCCAGATGATTTTGATAGAATTTTTGGAACTGATTGATCATTAATAATTGGTTTTTCCCTAAACAAAAGATTATAGAAAATTTTAGTTTCTTGTTCTTCTAAAATTATAACTCCATTATCGATTTTATGAGGAGTACCCAATTTTTCAAGAATTTTTTTAGATTCAACTGGATATTCAATGGATGTTTCGTTAACATTTTTTGGTTCCAAAAGTTTACTGAGTTCTTTAGAAGATATCATATCCCAAAAATACAGATATTGTGGGTGTAGTGGTATTTGGAAATCAAGAGAAATTTTTATTGCATCATCAATGGATGGTGTTTTGCTCAAAAATTGATTTAGAAGTTGATCTTCAGGCTTATGTTTTTCGATTTTTCGTTTTAATTCTTCAATCCAAAATTCATCAACATATCCAGATGGAATGAGTTGGGCGTTGTTTTCAAGAAAATCTCCAAAAGTGATTAAAATATCTCCTAAATGAAGTATTTTTTCAATTTCATTTTTAATTTCTAATCCATGTTTTACATCCCTAATTTTTACAACATTCCCGTTATTCAGACGAACTGTTGGAGTATCAATTGAATCAACAAATGCAACTGTTGCTCCTTTTCCTGGAAGATCAATTTTGATTTGAGTGCCTACGACAATAGTATGATCAAGAATTTCTCCGATTACAGGATGTATCCCAACAGCTGCAAAACCAGTATTACATGCTCTTCCATATCTTAACCGAAATCCACCTAATTTGTTAGGCATTGATAGAACTGAACGGCCAGTAATTACTTCACGCATTCTTTTAGCAGCAGCATCTTCTTGATTGTCTCCTGTTTGAACAGCTCCTTTCAAATCATTTAGCCATTCCCAACCATCAAGATTATACATTTCAATTCTTTTGAGAAGTTTTTTGGATCTTCCAATCAATCCATCATTTAATACACGTAAAGCGCCACCTCTAACTCTATTAGTTTGGATACGAACCATTCCTTTGTGATTTACAACTTCATATGGATCAGTGTCAACACCATCCAATTCAACTGGAAGATGGGAAATAACATGTTCAATATCTTCATCTAAAATATGAAATTGAAAACTACTAGCCTCCCTTTCATAAATTCTCAATTCCTCTACAAATCTACCTGTTTCATCATCAAATGAATTGGCTTGAAATTTTGTTAGACCAACTGCTTTTCTCACATGATCTGCAATTAACATAGTAACTGCAGATTCAGTTCCACCCGCCGAACGCATTGGTCCTGCAATTGAAACTGAAAGATATTCAGTCCCATCTTTGTTTTTTTTTATTTTAACTTCACTTATTCCTTGTAGAGGAGCAATTGTTACTCCCTCAGTAACAATTGCCAATCCCACACGAACTGCAAGATCTAGTTTATCTTCCAAGGAAGCGTCTGGAAGAGCATATTTTCCTAAAGCTAATTCTTTGGAAAGTATTAAGGCAGAAAGTTCTTTCCCATGAATTTTTAATAATTTTCTTAGCGGTTCAGCAATATCAATATCATGCATTTTTGCAACTCGATCTGCCAAATCAAATGCAATTTTAGGTTCAATTATGGCTGATGAATCAAATAAAGTTGCTTTTGCAGATGCGGCACTTTCAAAAATTATAGTTGTATTGTTTGAGAGGTTTGAATAATAATTAAAATAATAATCAGGCATCTTAATATCCTTAATTCGAGAAATTGCGTCATTTTCAGACATAATACAATATTATTACTTGCTTCTTTGAATTGCTTTTGCTATTTCTTCTAGTTTTTTGATACTTCCTCCCTTCTCAAGAAAAGTACCAATTACTAGAGCGTCAGCGCCAGCTTTTACTAAACTTTGAGCTGTTTTTACATCTTTGATGCCACCACCAACTATTAAAAATCCATTAAATGCGTGTCTAACGGTTTGAACCATTTCTGGAGTAACATTGGTTTTTGCACCAGAACCTGCTTCTAGATATACAAACCTCATTCCAAGAAATTGTGCTGCAAGAGAGTATGCTGCTGCAATTTTTGGTTTCTCAAATGGAATTCCACGGGCTGCACCTACAAACCAAGCAGATGTTCCTTCTCCAATAACTAAATAAGCAGTTGGAAGTGGTTCTAATCCAAATTTCAAAACACTTGGAGCACCTAATGCTTGTGCTTGTGTGATAAAATATGGGTTCTCAGAATTCATTAATGAACTAAACAAAATTGCATCAGCGTCAGGAACAACACCGGTTACGTTTCCTGGAAACAAAATTATTGGAATTTTAATACCTTTTTTGATACCCTTTACTACTTGAGCCATTTCGATTTGATCAGTTGCAGAAGAACCTCCAACTAAAATTGCTGAAGCTCCAATTTTCTCAACATCTTTGGCTAGTTTGTTAGATGTTTCTAAATTTGATACTTCAGAATCAATTAAAACAAACAATAATGCATTTTTCTTTTTTAATTCTGATTTTAAAAATGATTCAACTTTATTTTCAACCATAAAGTAAGTTTGTAGGTGGCTCTTTAAAGTTTAATTGGAATAAGTGCATACAGATTTGTATAGCTATGTCAGGGTTTGAAGAATCAAAATTTAACAAGATTATTACTAAAATCATCAAAAAATCATTGTTTACAGACCGACAAATTGAAATTATTTTAAATCAGAAGGATATTCAAGAATCAAAGTTTTCTATTTCAAAAGGTGCGTATTATAGACAAGTTGGACAGTCTAGAGAGAAATTAATAGGATTATACTATACAATCATTCTTTTTCGTGGTTTAGGCATCCTTTTGCCTGATGATATTGATGTGATATCAAAACTATCTGAACAGATTAGTGTGATTAATGATAGTGATATTTTCCCAGAAAGAGAAGAGGAAGTGATTAATGTGATAGATAGGCTTGTACGTCAGTCGTGTAATATGTGACAAATATGATTATGATGATGTTATTTAAAATGAAATGTTTGTGATAACAAATGTGAGATTGTTAATCTAAAGTGTAAAAAAATGTTGTTCAATCACAATAAATCACAATGCAGGCATAAAATCTGTGATGTTAGTAGAAATTCCTGAACCTGAAGTTATTTTAGGTGTGATTGCTGCATTTTTGATAGGTTTGGGTGGATTATATGCCTACTTCAAAATAAAACCACTCATTAAATCTAAAAATGAAATGACAGATGTTTCACAATTAGAGCGTCTAGAATACTATGAAAGACAGTTAATTGATATGAAAATACGCCTAGATGCTATAGAAATTCAAGGAAGTGAACAAAAAGTTGAGGATCCTAATCTAGAGTTGAAGCAGTTTTTAGAAAAACTAGCAAAAAATCAAATTCAAACTAAACAGTCTGCAGAAGAAATAATTCAACCTGAAGTTATAGTTGAAAAAACAGTTTTAGAGCCTGAGATATCAAATGTTGGGTACTCAAACCCAACTAATCACGTGTTACATCTAATCACAAACAAAGCTATGACATCGCGTGACATACAAATCACATTAAAAAAGAGTAGAGAGCATACTTCAAGATTAATGAAGAAATTATTTGAGGACGGATATGTTCAAAGAAATACTGAATCCAAACCATATACTTATTCAATTACTGAAAAAGGGGTTTCAAAGGTTGAAGGCATCCAAATTAATCCAACAACTCTTTAAAAAAACAAAAGATGAAGGATTGACAAATTCAAATATTTTAATAAATTTAAAATATTAATTATTAATTTTTTTGAGTATTATTTTTAAAAATAATACCATTTCATTATTAATTATAAAATAACTTGTTTATTAAATTATAAATATTATTAAATTATAATCAATATATGTCAGTAGAAGAAAATGAGGTTTTGGTAAAAATAACTTCAGTTGGTACAATTTCAATTCCTAAACAGTTTAGAAAGTATATGGATGTTCAAAAAGGTGAATATGTCAAACTTGTCCTTGAGAAAGATGGTTTGATTGTAAGAAAAATCACAATTTCTTAAGAAATTATTGTTGTTTTTGTGATATTTTTATGGTTTGATATGTCCATTCTCTTCCATTTCTGGTTCTTTCTGTTTTGCCTTTTGTTGAAAAACGGGCTAAATATGTTGAAATTACACTAAGTTTGATTGGCTCATTAAATTCATCTTCATATTTTTCTAGAATATTTGTTGATGTAAATTTGCCCATAGGGAAGAATTTGTCGACTATATGCCAAATTTTAGAACCAATAGATTCCAGGTTTGGTGCATCTTGTTCTTCTTCAATATTCATCAAATCCATCATTTCGAAGATTTTAAGCACTTTGTCTCTAGTTACATTTCCTTCTAATTTAATATCATATTTGGCTCCATCCGAATCTTCCATATCTATACGAATACGTTTTTTGGCCATGTTTGAGATCTAATGGATCTAGTGTTAACAGTTCAATTGATCCAAGAAGTTTTGTTAACATTATGGTGTGTTAACATTGACTGCCTAGCCCACGCCTAAAGGTATTTTTATTATTAACAAAATTTTTAGTTTAAACCCCCTAAATTTAGATATATTTGTGCCTGGAGTGGAAATTAAGGGGTTAATTTTAGATATTCACATTGTTAACGTTACTCTTAACACTTGGAGTGGAAATATAGGGGTTAAAACAAGGTTGTTTTGAAATTTCTTAACATGAAATTAACATAATGTTAATTTCAAAAGAAACCCACACACCAATATTTCCACTCTCCTCTTTTTCTTATTTTTTTTTTTTTGAAAATCTAAATCTAACTAAAAATAATTAATTACAAACTAAACTACTATTACTATTCTATACTATACCCTCGTAATTTAGATATGATTGTATAATGTTGAAAGGAAACAAAGGTGTGTGAGTATGTCTGACCCAATAGATCGATTACTTGATGCTGCAGAATCTGGGAAATCAATAATCAAAAATAGAGAAATTCTTCATTTTACATACATTCCAAATATAATTCTCCATAGAAATTCAGAACAAGAACAAGTAACCCAATCACTATTACCTATTCTAAAACAATCGAGACCATCTAATCTCTTAGTTTATGGAAAACCTGGAACGGGGAAAACTCTTGTTGTAAAAAAAGTAATTTCAAAAATCCAAGAAAGAGTAGAAAAATCTAATTTCCCAATCAAACTTGTGTATTCTAACTCTAAAGAAGAAACAACACTTTATGGATTATTAGTAAGTCTAGGCAGACAACTAAACCTAAATGAGAAAGAATTACCATCAACAGGTCTAGCAATTAGTGAAGTTTTCAAAAGATTACTTAATAAAATTGACAAAGAAAAATTTAATGCAATTTTTGTAATTGACGAAATTGATTATCTAGCTCAATTAGTATCTAAAACAGGCAAAGATGTCTTATATCAATTAACTAGAGCAAATGAACGGTTAAAACAAGGTTCATTAACTTTAGTAGGAATTTCTAATGATTTAACATTCAAAGAAAAACTCGATCCTAGAGTAATTAGTAGTCTTGGTGAAGAAGAAATTGTTTTTACAAATTATAATGTTGAACAAATCAAAAAAATTCTAGAAGACAGAATTAATGAATCTTTTATAGAGAATTCAGTAGAGGAACCTGCCCTAAATCTATGCGCTGCACTTGCTGGAGGAGAACACGGTGATGCTCGTAGAGCTATTGATTTACTTAGAGTTGCAGGAGAACTTGCTGAACGTCAACAATCTAACAAAGTCACAATTGAGCATGTAAGAGAAGCCTCTCAAAAAATAGAAGAAAATAAAGAAGAAACCTCTCTCAAATCATACCCATTACACGAAAAATTAGTTATTTTAGCCATTATGAAAGCAAATGGTTCCTCTACGGGGGAGATTTATTCATCTTACAAAAATCTCTGTAAAATTGTTGGACGAGATGAACTCACTCAAAGAAGAATTACTCAAATGCTAAGCGAGATTGAATTATCGGGAATAATTAGTGGGAGACTGATTCATCAAGGAATTCATGGCAGAACAAAAAAATTCAAACTTACAATTTCATCTGAAATGATAAAAAAAACATTCAAAGATGATTTAACTTTGCAAGATATTGTCTAAATTAGAATTATAATTTTGATGAAGCACTTGAAATGTTTTCAAGTTAACCATTAAAGCAATTCCTGGATTCGGTGTCATTCCAACACTGGCCTGGAAAGGAGTTTGTCTTTGCCATGAACCAGAGTTAACCAACAAAATTCCTTTATACAAATCCAATTGAGCCTTATGAACATGCCCTACATGAAAAATATCTGGAATATCTTCAATTACTAAATGATCTTCCATTTCAGGTGCAATTGGTGTCTGACTACCATAAATTGGGCTCAAATGTCTTCCTTTTAACAAATATTTCATTACATTGGTTGGTTTGTCATAGCTTAGACCAGGTGTTGTCTTTACAATATCATCTATACTTTGTCCATGAAACATCAATATCTTAACACCATTTAGGGATACCATAGCTGGATTTCCAACCATTACTACATTTTCTCTTTCCCACAAACCAGAATTGTATTTCTTTGGAATTGCAGGTTGAGGTAAAGCTCTTCTTCCTGGATCATGGTTTCCAGGCATTATAACAATCTGAATATTTTTAGGAATTTTGTCTAACAAACCCTCGACTTTTTTTAACTGTTCTTCAATTGTCTGGCAAACCAATTCTTTATTTTGATTTGGATAAATTCCAACACCATCTACTATATCACCTCCAATCAAAACAAATCGAATTTTTCTAGCGATTGGATCAGGACTAGACAACCATAAAACAAAATCAGTAAATTCTTCTTCCATGAAATATTTACTTCCAATATGCAAATCTGAGAGAAATACTGCATAAACCTCTGCCTCTGACTTGTTAGTTGCCTGTTCTGGAATATCAGGCAAAATCAAATCTTTAATTATAAATCCTGAATTTTTCCCAAGACTCACTCTTGCCATAACAAATTGATCGATTAGTAACGCGTCAGCAGTTTTTTGTAATTCATCATCAAAAATTATACCCTCAAATAAGCCTGAAGGATCTTCTAAAATTAATTTTGTAATATTACGCTCTGAATTTTTTACAGTTACTAACCCACACACATACACATCATCTTCAGGTTTTTTAGTTTTAACAAAAGATAATGATTTCAACATTTTTGCTTCTGGTCTATCAGAAATAATTCGTTTGAGTTTGTTAAAACGACTAGAAAATAAAGCATTGTATCCCTTAACCCCTTCTCCTGTAGTGATTTTGTTGGTAGGATCAGACAAAATCTTAATTTCACTTACTAACCCAGGATTATCTTTAATTCCAAGATATGTCTCTAAATCATCTTGATTAATTTGGAATAATTTTTGCTTAGTCTTTTCTTTGATTAATTCCTTAATTATTTTCTCCAATTTTTGAACATCTACATTTTCTAAAATTTTAAACGCATCTGGATGAATTTGGAATCCTTTGTTTAATGCATAATTTAATGCAAAAGTAACTTCCTTTTTCATATCAAGAAATATCATCTGGTTTAATTAAATCTGCGCTTGACTACTAACCCTCAAATAATGTAAAATTAAAAAATTAATGTGAAAGGAGTTAGGATAATTCTATTTTTCATTTTTTTAGGAATTTTTGCTAGTGTATTTCAAATTGGTTCAATGTCTATTGTTAGTGAGGAAGAAGCAAATGTATTCATGGCAGAATTTGAAGAATTGATTTTAGATATTGATGCTTTTGGAATTTTTACCCATAACACTACTATAGCATTACCCATGTTTATTCCTGGATTTGGTATAGTGTGGGGACTATTTTCTGCATGGTCCACTGGTTTTGCTTTTGCTGCAATTGCAACCACTGCACCTGAAATACAAAATATTCCACCACTTTCAATCCTATTTTTATCACCATTTGGGTTAATGGAAATATTTGCATACTCTTTAGGAATTTCTAGAAGTTTTATCTTGATCAGAGCAATTACTAAAAAAATTAATCTCATTCAATTCATCAAACCAACAATTATGGAAATTGGAATTGTTGTAGGTCTTCTTTTGGCAGGCGGATACCTTGAATTTTATATGATTGAACTTGCTCAAAATTCAGGTCTTGAAATGATTGATTTTAAGTAAATTTTAACAATAATTTAAAAAATCAATTTTCCCATTGCCATCTATAATTCATGTATGAATCTAAACTAGTTTGATTAAACACCATTACAGACAAATCAGAAAAATCTTTTCCTTCCAAATCCTTTACAACTCCTACAAAACTAGTCTCATTTTCAGTAGTAATTGCCTCAAAAACATGAACCTTCATTTTACTAGTATTAAAATTATTTTCTTTTAGATAAATTGCTATTTCTGAAGGCATAAAATGTTTATCTGGTTGTTTTGGCCAAGGTCTTGGAACTAAAACCACACTAAACCCATCAATCAATGCTTTTTGTAATTCTAATTTCTTATCTTCAATGGAAGTAGTTACATGCATTGTAATTACTTTTGATTTATCAAGTGGAATTTGAGCTCTTGAAGCTGCAACTTGAATCGAACTAATTCCAGGGACAATTTCTACCTCTCCAAATATCTCAATTAATCTATCTACTACTTCTGATTCAGAAAAATTTACATCTCCAGTAAATGGAATAACCAAAACCCTATCTCCTAATTCAGGATGAATTTTTTGATATGATTCCTCCTGATCATTCATTGTTATTTCATAGACTTCTTTTCCTCCAATTAGACTCTTTATTGTTTGGAGTGTGTATTTGTAACCGATTACTACATCACAATTTTGAATAATCTCTTTTACAACTTCAGTTACATATTTTGGTGAACCAGGACCAACACCAACAGCATAAACTTTACCCAATTTTATTTCGTAAATTTTTGTCTGTCTTTAATGTACTGAACAAAAGGCCCCCAATCAACTTTCATATATTTTGTAGGCTCTTTTGCGGGATATTTTACCCAATCTTGTGCTATTGAATATTGAAATTTTTCTTCTTTCCCATTTTTTTCATATTCTAATTGTAATACACTTCCCCAAGTTTTTTCTTCAAATTTTATACTTGAAATATCATCAAATGCCAATTCAACATTTCGTTCATCTTCTATATCTTCTATTAATTCCTCTTCATCATAACCATCATGACGAATCATTGTATTTTTTGATCTAAGAAAATTAAGAACTTGTCTTTGAGTAATTGCTTTCCACCATTTCATTTTAGCATCTGTTTTATGCACAAACATTAGGTGTTTATCGGTTAATACCAACATACCTTCTCTACCACCAAGTGCGAAGAATTTTTTTGATTCTCTCCAAATTGAAACTAAATGTGCCTGAATTTTTTCATCTGGTTCCATATGAGGTGATTTATTTGACTTTGTTAAAAACTAATACACTTGGCTTTTATGTAAGAGATTTTGAAAAAATTTATTGAAAAAAATTGTAATAATTATTGCAATTTCATTTGTATTGCTTAGTGTTGGAAATCAAGCATTTGCTCAATCAGATGAAAAATTAGTTGTTTTGGAAACAAATTTTGGAAATATCACAATAGAATTTTTCCCAAATGATGCACCAAATCATATAGATAATTTTGTTACTTTGACTGAATCTGGATTTTATGATGGAGTGATTTTTCATAGAATAATCCCTGGATTTATGATTCAAGGCGGAGATCCTAATACCATTAACGGAGATCCAAGCACTTGGGGAATTGGAGGACCTGATCAAAAAATCGATGCAGAATTCAATTCAATCAAACATAATCGAGGAATTGTTTCTATGGCAAGATCATCTGATCCAAACAGTGCAGGTTCACAATTTTTCATAGTTCATAAGGATTCTAACTTTCTAGATGAACAATATACTGTATTTGGTAGGATTGTAACTGAAGAGAGTTTTCAGACACTTGACAAAATTGCAGAGGTAGAAACTGGCACTAATGACAAACCTATTGTTCCAGAGAAAGTAAAAATCACAAAAGCTATTGTTGTTAATCGTTCTGAAATTTCAGATATTCTTATACTATCAGAACCTGAAAGAACAGAATCTGAAATAATACAACCAACTGGAAATCAAAAATTCCAAAGTGCAGAATATGGAATAGAATTTAGTGTACCAGAAGGATGGTTATTACAAGAACCTGATGGAGAACAAGAAGGTGCACCAACTATAGTTGCAATCGGACCAAAAACAAGAACAATAAACCCACAAATTTACTTAATCATCCAACAAAATGAAGCATCTTTTGATAATCTTGTTTTACAGAAGATTGAGGCGTTAAATAAAGAACATAATTTAGAGATTATTTCTCAAGGTGAATTAATCATTAATGGAAATCTAGCATTTGAAACTTCTACTCAAAATTATTATTCAATTCAAGGAAAAGATGTTAATGTTTCATTCAAAGAAATTTTAATTTTCACTAAGGAAAAAGTTTACACATTTGGATATGGAAATGAAACACTTGATTTTGAATCCCAACTTCCAAGATTTGAGGAAACAATTGATTCGTTTAAAATATTATCACAAGAAATTCCTGAAGAAGCTACAGAAAATGGAGGAGGTTGTCTAATAGCTACGGCCACTTACGGTAGTGAGATGGCATTAGAAGTTCAACAACTACGAGAACTACGAGATAACACACTACTACAAACAGAATCAGGTACAATCTTCATGAATTATTTTAATGATGTCTACTATTCCTTTAGTCCATACATTGCAGATATGCAAAGAGAGAATCCAGTATTCAAAGAAATGGTAAAGCTTGCAATTACTCCAATGATTAATTCACTGTCAATTTTGAACTATGTGGATATGGATTCAGAAAGTTCAGTGTTAGGGTATGGAATTAGTTTGATCCTACTTAATTTGGGAATGTATCTTGGAGTTCCAGCTGTAGTAATTATTGGAATTAAGAAAAGAAATTAATCTTTTTTACCAAACATCATCAACTTCATCAAGTTCTTTGTACTCTTTTTCCTCTTTACGCTTCATTAATTTTAATCTAGAAATATCTCTGTCAAAGAATAAATCAATAGTCCAATCAAGAAATACTCTAATTTTTTTATCTAAAGTTGGAATTTTTGAAAGATATACATTTCTCCAAATCAACCACGCCCAAAATCCAGATATATTCATTCCTAAAAATGTAGCAATTCCAGATCTTTTCCCAATAATCGCCATTTGACCTTTTGAATGAAATTCAAATTTTTCTTTTTCTGAATTTTTAATGACAGCCTTCAAATTTTTTGCTGCAGTTTTTGCTTGAGCCTCAGCAATTTGTGCAGTTGGAGGAAAAGGTCTTTTTGTTTCAGAATTCAAAAATAATGCACAATCCCCTATAGCAAAAACATTTGGAAATCCTTCTACTTCTAAATATTCATTAATAATCACTTTACCTCTATCTGTTTTTAGCATAGATCTTTTGATTGTATTTACTGGAGTTACACCTGCAGTCCAAATCAAAGTTTTTGTTCTTATTGCATCAACTATTGATTCATCTGTAGAATTTTTTACATTTTGTTCTAATACTTTTGTTGTAACTTCATTTCCATCAAAACTAGTAACCGTTGTTTGTAATCTAATATCAATTCCTCTATCAATCATTTTCTCTTTTGCAAACTCTGCTAATTTTTCATTAAATCCTGGTAAAATCATTGGCAATGCCTCTAATACAATTACTTTGAGATCATCCTTGTGTATTGTAGGATAATGTTTTCTTGCATCTAAAAGTAAATCCATTAATTCTCCAGCAGTTTCAATTCCTGCAAACCCTCCACCTACTACAACAAAATTGAGAAAACTTTTTCTAAGAATTGGATCTGTTTCATTTTCTGCTTGTTCAAGCATATCTATTACTCTATTTCTTAACATCACAGCATCATTGAGTGTCTTCATTGTGTATGCATTTTTTTCCACATTTGCCATTCCGAAAAAATTTGTTTCACTACCAAGTGCAACAACTAGAAAATCATAATGAATAGAAATACTTCTTTTATCACTTGTTCCCCAAAGAGTTACTAGTTTTCCATAAGGATCAATATTTTTAACTCTACCTTCGTAAAATTTTGTTTTTTGACAAATTGTTCTAATTGGTAAAACAATATGTCTAGTTTCAATCATTCCAGATGCTACTTGGGGCAACATTGGAGTAAACAACAAAAAGTTATCTTCACTAACCATAACTAATTCAATTTCTGGATCACTTCCAAATTCTGATTCTAATTGCTTAGTACATTCTACTCCTGCAAATCCTCCTCCTAAAATAACAATTTTTTTCTTATTTCTAACCAATTATGATTTTTCCACAAATTCGATGAATATATGCTATAATACGTTATTTTTACTATATTCCTAAGTTCTCAAAATATCTGAATGGAGAATTTCATACGCTCTAGATGCATCTCTTTCATTTAGAATGACTACAATACTATCTTGACTGAAAAATGCATTTACTAATTCAATTCCATTAACATGTAATACTTCTGCAACATAAGAAACCACATCTGATTGATTTTTAGATGAAGGTATTGAAATTCTAATTTTTGCAAGCCCAGTACTAAACATATTTTTACTATTTGAAATTTTATTGAAAATTTGTCTAATACCATCCATATCTTCAGTAAGGAATCGAAAAGAATCAGAAACTCTAAAAAATTCATAATTATTAGTAATTTTAGAAAATTTGTCTAAAATTGACATTGGATCTAATTCATTTGAATCTTCAATAGATAATCTAATATCCATAATTCCATCAGTTAATGCCAATCGAGCATTTCTCAAAACAGATTCCTCTTTAACATCCTCTTTGATCTCAAACGAATCTGAAAATCGTTTGATTGCAACTACAATAGTATTAAGATTGACAGAATTTTCTAAAACTCTTTCAATTTCTGGTTGAATCTTTACTGCTAATGCTGTATAATTAATCAAATCCATTTTCATACAATCATAAATTGAACGATTTCTAGTGATGATTTCTCTTACAACTTCAGGTATTGACACACTTGAAATTTTCATTAAGATTATTATATAATGTCAGTTATAATAGGATTATGTAAGAAATCAAAGAAATTACAATAATCTTTATATAATGTCATATATATTACATATAGTAAGTGATATGACAATGTTCTTTGATAGCGAAATTGATAGAATCTTCAAAAAAATGTCAAACTCTTTTTTTGACGTAAATGATGTTTTTGAAGAATTCAAAGGTAATTCTGATTCTGGACCATTTTTTTACGGTTATACAATGACTGTTGGTCCAGATGGAAAACCTATTGTTCAAGAATACGGGAAAGCCAAACCAGAACGTCTTCCAGTTTCTGATACAAGAGAAGCAATTGTTGATACAATTGTAGATGAAAAAGAAAAGACAGTAAAACTCATAGCTGAAATGCCAGGAGTTGAAAAGACTGATGTCAAAATTATTGTTGACAACAAGATTGTAGATATTTCTGCAAAACATGGAAAAAAGAAATACCATTCCAAAGTTCCATTAAAACATAAAGTTGATGAGAACTCTGCAAAGGCTTCTTACAAAAATGGAATTTTACAACTAGTTTTCAAACTTGTAACAGAAAAACAAACTGGTAAAAAGGTGGAGGTTGAATAAACCCCTCATTTTTTTGAGGTAACAATATGAATAAAATTATTTTAAAAGTAAATGAGATTCCTCAACAACATGTTGGAAGAGGTAGGGCAATAATTGATCCTAAAGTAATTGAGGATCAAAAATGGAATACCGGCCAAATTTTAGAATTAACTTACAACAAAAAAACACATGTAAAACTTTGGCCTGGAGCACCTGAAGAATATGGAACAGGAATAATCAAAATTGATGGAATTACTAGACAAAATACAGGTGCAGCAATAGGTGATAAAATATCTATCAAATCTGTTGAAGTAGAAAATGCTGAACAAATTACATTATCCCCTACTGAAAAATTATCTATTGATGAAGAACAATTACATAATGTGATGATTTCAAATTACCAAAACCATATTTTTACCATTCATGATTCAATTCAATTACCAACACAAATGGGGGGCAAAATTCAATTCATTACAACTAGTACAAAACCATCAAAACCAGTAATTGTTACTGAAAACACAATTTTCAAACTTGGTTCATTAACAAAAGCAATTGATGTATCAATTCCAAGAATTACATATGACGAACTTGGCGGTCTCAAAAATGAAGTCCAAAAAATTCGTGAAATGGTAGAATTGCCTTTAAGACATCCTGAATTATTTGATAAAATAGGAGTAGAGGCACCAAAAGGAGTATTATTGTATGGTTCTCCAGGTACGGGAAAAACATTACTTGCAAAAGCAGTTGCAGGAGAAACTAATGCTAATTTTGTCTCAATTAGCGGTCCTGAAATTATGGGTAAACATTATGGAGAAAGTGAAGAGAGAATTAGAGAAATCTTTACACAGGCTGAAGAAAATTCCCCTAGCATAATCTTCATAGATGAGATTGATTCTATTGCTCCAAAAAGAGATGAAGTATCTGGCGAACTTGAAAAGAGAATAGTTTCTCAACTTTTGACATTAATGGATGGAATGAAATCTAGAGGAAAAGTTGTAGTGATTGCAGCTACTAACAGACCTGATTCAATTGATCCTGCACTTAGAAGACCAGGGAGGTTTGATAGAGAAATTGAAATTGGAATTCCAGATGATGAAGGACGATTAGATATTCTTTCAATTCATTCACGTGGAATGCCAATTGATAAAAAAGTAGATCTTTCACAAATCTCTAAAATAACACATGGATTTGTGGGGGCTGATTTGGAAGTATTAGTTAAAGAAGCTGCAATGAGATCTCTTCGAAGAATCCTTCCAGAAATTGATCTTGATGAAGAAAAAATATCTTCAGAAATTCTTCAAAAAATTCAAATTTCAAATGAAGATTTCAGAGATGCATTAAAAGAAGTAAGACCTAGTGCATTAAGGGAAGTTCAAGTTCAAATTCCAAACATTACTTGGGATGATGTAGGGGGTTTAGATCAACTAAAAGAGGAACTTCGCGAAGTTATTGAATGGCCAATAAAACATCAAGAAGCATTTGATTATGTAGATGTAGAAACTCCAAAGGGAATCTTACTCCATGGTCCACCTGGAACTGGAAAAACTTTGATTGCAAAAGCTCTTGCAAAAATGACAGAGTCAAACTTTATCAGCATAAAGGGACCTGAATTACTATCAAAATGGGTTGGGGAATCTGAGAAAGGGGTAAGAGAAATTTTTAGAAAAGCACGACAAGCAGCACCATGTATAATATTCCTAGATGAAGTAGATGCACTTGTTCCACGAAGAGGAAGTGTAAATTCAGAATCACATGTTACTGAAAGTGTTGTATCTCAAATTCTAACTGAAATTGATGGACTTGAAGAATTACATAATGTTTTGATAATTGGTGCAACTAATAGATTAGATATTGTAGATGAAGCTTTACTAAGACCTGGTAGATTTGACAGAATCATTGAAGTACCTTTTCCCAATTCCAAAGGACGACAACATATTTTTGAAATTCACACCAAAAAGAAACCTCTTGCAAAAGATGTTAACATTACAAAACTTGTAGAACTAACAAATGGTTTTAGTGGTGCAGAGATTGGTGCAATAACAAATCAAGCAGCAATAATTGCTCTAAAAAGATATGTTAACGGGAAAACTCAAAATGTTAAAGAAATTAGAATTTCACAACAAGATCTTATTCTTGCAGTAGACAAGGTAAAACCTCGAAAAAAGGAAGCACCTCTCTCACAATCCATAAAATAGTCTAAATAGGAAAGAAAATGATACATAACATGAAACTCTATCTTGAATTTGACCCTTGTCAAGAATGTAATACAATGATGGCAGAACTAAGTAGTCCAGAAATGTTATTTGCAGATAAGAAAACTAGAGCAGATGAATCTGCAAAATTTCTTAGGCATTTAACATATAATCATAATGAAGTTGTTCAAGCAGTCATGGAAGATCTTCCAAAACAAAAAAAAGATCAAGAACCTGATTTCTACAAATAATCTTTTTTAATAATTAAATCAAAACAAATTTTTTATTTTAAAAAATAATGATTATCTCTTTATTGATTCTAATGAATGACCTTTGTTTGTAATCATTTGAGTCACTGCTTCAATTGTGTAATCAATTCCATGTTCTTCTTCAAAATGGTCTCTAAGTTTTTCTAATTGTTTTATGCTTTTCTCCTCTTCTAGCATGAATTCACATTCAAAACCATAATCTACACATCTTAATTTCAATGTCATTTAACTCACAGAAAAACTAATCCTATAAAAACTGTAGACTCAAAATTTGAATGCATGTCAGATCATTAATTTATCAAATAAAACATGCCTAATAGCACTAATAACATCAGTTTATTTGAAATACATTAGATGAAAGGTTTAGAATTTGTTTTTCTTGTAATAGGTTCTGTTTTGGAGGCATTTTAGATATACAAAATAACTGAATCTCCATTACTTTTCAATACATTACCTGTTAATGTGTTGATAGTCAATGTAATTGGGGCATTTATTCTAGGTGCATTTGTAATTATGTCACAACAATGGCATCTTGATGGAAAATATTCTTTATTTGCAGCAGTTGGATTTTGTGGTTCATTAACTACAATGTCTGCATTTGCTCTTGATTCTAGTAATCTTCTTGAGAACAATCATTATGGAATGCTTGCAGTAAATATTGTTGCGAATATTGGATTATCTATTGCTGGATTAATAGGTGGAAAATCATTAATGAGTGCGATAATTAATAATTAAATAGAAATGGTTTATTCATACCAAATTATAAAATTCGAAACAATTTCCCTTGTACAAGGAACAAATTGGTCACAATCAACCCCTACTGAGAAAGGAGTTTTATACAAATCACTTAAAGATCCATTTTCAAAACTAATTATACAATCTTCAAATGGTTCAAAAAAATTGTATCGTGTACCAAAAGATAGAACAGTAATTGTAACAAATGACACAATTCATTTTTTGGGAGAATTGGCTTAATTATTTAAAAAATTTATTTTATATATCTAAGAGAGATTTTACAAAATTTTCAAATATTGAATTTTTCATTAATAATGAAAATTGATTTATAATTACTGATAATTAATTATTGGACTTAAACCCTCAACAACTATTTTTGAAAGGAGAAATACTAGAGCAAAGAATAGTTATGTTTCTATTTAAAAATTAAAAATATATCAACTTAGGCGTGAAATTTCAGTTTTATCTAACTATTTGAGTCAAATATTTTTCTTTTCCTTTTCTACTTCTTGGTAGACATCTTAACTGTCTGTTGCAACAAGGACAGGAAATTCCTTCAAAATCTAAAAATACTTCACAAAAATTACACCTTTTTTGTCCTGCAGCATATCTTCCAATCTCAACTGGTTTGATAGCTTTGTAATTTTTGCATTTACCTATACAATATGTCATTAAGGATCTGTTTAGTCAACATAAGATAAAAAGTTTGATTGCACTGCACTCACATTTGTTAATAAAATGAAATTAAATTTATACAACTTGTTATGTTCTTTTGTTATTGACTGAATTAGAAAAAAAAGTATTTGGGAATATAATGACAAAAACAATCATTGGTGCCGATCCACCTGAAAACCCTGAAACCAGAAATATTTTAGAAAAAGAACTTTCAATCTTATTGACAGAATTAGAGTCACAACCAAAAGAAAATCTTGAAAAACTTTTAGAACAACAAAAAATTTCTGAAAAACACATTAACAGTAGACCTGGTGCCATGGCTCTAGCACAAAACAAAATTCAATTGTATAACAAATACAACGAAAAATATGTTCAAGCAATTAAAGAAAAACTAAGTTCTTAAAGAAATAATTATTTTTCATCAAATTTTTTACTAACAAATCCACCTTCTACTGATTCAGGAGGTGGAATCTTTTTTGATTTACCTAATCCGATTGTTGTAATGATCACTGATGATAAAATAATAAAGAATATGATTTCAGTATATGCTTCAGCATTTGGTAATCCCATAGTTACAGGATATGTAGCGAGTACTGCAGCAGCTAACCCTCTAGGAATCATAGAATTTGTGACTGCTTTATCCAATTTAGAAAATCTTTTTGTTAATGTAATCTTTCCAATAAAGGCTCTTCCAAAGTAAACGGCAATTGTAATTAAAATTCCAAATACAATATATTCAATTTTTCCAAAGCTTGCCATTAATCCAACAAACACAAAGAAAAATGATCTTACCAAAAATGTTAATTGATTATGTGTTGGATCATCTAATTCAATTCTTGGTGGTTTGAATTTTAGAATCCGTGCAAGATGTTGTTTATTTCCCAGCATCAAACCAAATACAAGTGCAGTTAAAGCACCTGATTCTCCAAAAGAATTTGCCAAGAAAAATAAAACAAATAGTATTCCTAATGTTAACATGTATGCATGTTGAGCATTTCCCAGCTTTGTTGAAACATACATCCAGGGAATTCCAACTCCAAATCCGAGAACCAAACCAACAACAATTGCTCTTCCTAATGTCTCCTCTAATGTTTGAAGATCAAAATGTCCTAAAAGAACTGCTTCAAATAAAATAAATGCAATAATTGTTGCCAAAATATCAGTTAACGCCGATTCAAAACTTAACATTGATTTTGTTTCTTCTGAAATTTTGATATTCCTGACTAATCCAAAAACAATTGCCGAACTGCTTCCTCCTACAATGGAACCTAATAGAATACTTTCTAACCAAAACCATCCTAGTGCATAATGAGTTGCAACTGAAATTATTGTAACTGATAAAACAAAACCAACAATAGCTAAAGTAAATGAAAAATGCGCAGTTTTTACAACATGTTTGATGTCTAAGTTTAGTCCTCCATCAAACATGATAATTATCAAAGCAAGAGCTGCAAAGTATGGAACAACTTGGATAACAGTTTCTGGTTGAATAATTCCTAAAACAGGTCCAATAATTACACCCAGAACCATCAAAAAAGCTACATCAGGAATTCCTGTTCTTTTGAAAAAAGATTCTCCTGCAACTCCAAGAAAAATTACAACCCCTGCTGCAAGTAAAATTACATGAGCTGATGCAATTGGACCATCTTGAACAGATAACCCATTTATGGAATTTTGTAATTCAAGAATTTTGTCTAAAATTAAACTTACATCAAAATTAGACAATGGAATTATATCTTCAATTTGTCCTTTAATCAAGTCTAAAATAGACAAAATAATTGGATTCAATGACTAGATGTAATTATCTTTGGATAAAAGTTAAACTAGATTTATTCAATAATTTTGAGTTATACTGATGATTTTTAGATACACATTAAATCAACCTTGATGATATTTTTCTTACTTGAGCGCAACAAAATCATTACGTGAGGATCATAAACAAATTCAACGTTTGGACAAAGTAATCATAAAATGTTATACAAAACTTAATGCAGGAAAAGATATTCCTTTATCTGATATAGATAAAATCACAATAATTATAGAAGAATTTTTAGATTCTATTCATTATTCAAAAGAGGAAGATTCCTATTTTCCATGTGTTGCAAGTTATGATCATTTAAAAAAAGAAATAAGGGGATTATTAATAGAACATGAATTTTCTAGAAGAATTGCATTACAAATAAAAAAACATCTTAAAAGATGGATAGAAGGAGAAGACGCAAGAGAACCAGTTGCCAGATTTCTAAAAGCTTATTCTATTTATTTAATGGATCATATGACAAAAGAAGAAAAATTTTTTGATGAAGCAGAATCTGAAATTCTTTCTAAAGAAGAAGAATCTGAAATGTATGAACAATTTACATCATCTATGGTAACTTCTAAAAAAATGGAAGATTTGATTCAAGAAATACAATATTTAGAAAATCAACCATGGTTCCAAAATTAACGTAAGCTCTTTATGTGATGTTTGGACCTTTTTGTTTATGAAACCTTTCATTCTTTGGATGACTGGTCTTCCTTGTTCAGGTAAGACTACCATCGTAAAAGATTTGCAAAAAGATATTCCAAATTTGGCAATGCTTGATGGTGATGAACTAAGAGAATGGTTCTCTCCAAAAGACTTTTCAAAAGCAGGACGTGATGAACACAACAAAAAAGTTGCTCATTTAGCCAAGCTTTTGTTAAAACATGGTGTTCCAAGTGCAGTTTCATTAGTTTCTCCATATCTTGAAAATAGAGAAAATGCAAGAGAAATAATTAATGCTGGAGATCAATTTGCAGAATGTTATGTAAAATGTTCACTTGAAAAATGTGAAGAAAGAGACGTCAAAGGAATGTATGCTAAGGCTAGAAAGGGGGAAATCAAAGGATTTACCGGAATTGATGATCCTTATGAGGCACCAGAAAAAGCAGATTTAGTAGTTGATACCGAACACGATTCACTTTCAGATAGTGCAAATAAAGTAAAGGACTTTCTTAAAGAAAGAAACCTACTCTAATTTTTTAAACTCATCAATAATTTTATCATGAATTAATCCATTTGTAACTAAAATTCCATTTTGATGAAAAACATCTTTATTGTTATATACAATATCATTTCCTAACATATCTGTCATCTTTCCACCAGATTCAAAAATTATACAATAAGATGCAGCTGAATCCCACTCTTTCATTTTGTTAGTGGTTGTGATGTATGCTTCAGCATCACCTGAACTGATTTTACCAACTTTTAATGAACTGCCAACACTGGTAAAATCCTTAATTCCTAATTTTTTGATAAAATCTTTTTCTCTATCAGATAAATGATGTCTTGAACCAACTGCTCTACATCTTGATAATTCTGAAATCGAAGTTACTGTCATTTTACTCCATTCATTATTTGAATATCTAAAAGCACCACTCCCCTTTTGTGCAACAAATAATGTTTTTTCTGTAGGCCATCCAATTACTCCAATTATTGGTTTTTTGTTCTTCACTAATGCAATCATTATTGTAAATTCACCTGTTTTATCAATAAAATCTGAAGTTCCATCAAGCGGATCTACAATCCAAACCATTTCTTTTGATAATCGTTTTTGATCATCCTCTTCTTCTTCAGATAAAATAACATGTTCTGTTTGTGAGAGATTTTTTTTGATAATTTCATTACTCTTAAGATCTCCTTCAGTAATTGGTGAATCATCGTTTTTTGTATGCGTCTCAAATTCTCTTTTGTAAATCTCTAAAACTGCATTACCTGCTTCTTTCACAGCCTTAATTGCAATATCTAATTCAGGAATTTTATCAGAAATGGGAATATCTTTCAATTGGAATTCTCTAAGTTGTAAGTTCTGGCTTTAGTGTCCATGCTACTCCAAGAACAATAAATGGAATAGACATTACTCCTATAATTGACATAATTATGTTAAATTGCGGTTCGGAAACTTGTGGATTGTTAACTATCCATGGTAAAGGCAGAGAAATAATTATCCAAATGATTCCTAAAAGAATGATTAATTTGGCTTTAGCCTTTTTACTCTTCATCATTTTTTTCTCCTTTTTGGTTGTATTAAATTCATCTGAATTCATTTGATTGATTCCCCCCCATCTACTGCCAACACCGCACCTGTGATCCAAGAAGCATCATCTGATGCAAAATACATTATAGCTTTAGCCACTTCTTCTGGTTGTCCAATCCTACCAATTGGATGTTCATTATTCATGAATTCTTTATCTTTTTGTGTTTTCAGAAATGGTTTTGTCATATCTGTATCAACTACACCAGGGCAAATGCAATTTACTCTGACTTTGTCTTTAGCATATTCTAATGCCCAACATTTTGTTAAAATGATTAAAGCAGCTTTTGATGCAGAATATGCATCTGCATTAAATCCTTGATACGCTTTTAATCCTGCATCTGATGAAATATTAATTATTGAACCACCAGTTTTTTGTAAATGGGGGATTGCTTCTTTTGTAAATCTAAATTGTCCTGTAAGATTTACATCTAGAACTTCATTCCATTCATCTTCATCAATTTCGTGTAATAGTTTTATTTTTGGAAATATTCCTGCATTATTTACTAAAATATCTAATTTACCAAATTTTTCAATAGTTTTGCTTACCACATTTTTTACATCTTTAGAATTTTTAATATCTGCAATTATCCCAATTGAGCCAGAAATTTTTGACGCTGATTTTTCTAATCTGCTTTTATCTTTTCCAGTAATTACAATTTTAGCTCCATTTTTTGATAAAATTTTTGCAGTAGCAAACCCAATCCCCCTACTTCCACCAGTCACCAATGCAACTTTTCCAGATAATCTCATTGGTTTTTAGACAAAAATTCGTAATTTATAGATCAATCATAAAGAAGAATAAATTAAATATTTCAAAAATATCTAAAGAATTTTGTAAAATTTAGCACAAAATGTTAAATAGATAAAATCATGATATTATTTAATGTCGAAAGATATAATTCCTATCGACTAAATTTGCGTAACCCCGCAGAACGAAAAAGGCAATCATGTGCTTAGGCACTGACCACGAGAGGGAATCTCTCATAGTTCTGCAGTTTCGGGGGTTTACGCCTTTAATTTTCTAGAATATCTACAGATACCGAACCTATTGTATTCCCGTTTGGATTAATTGTAATTGTAATCTTTTGATTTTCTGAAACTGAAAATTTTTCTTCCCCTTGATAATCCCAAGTAAAATATTCTGAGATCCCAGTTTGATGTACAGTATTATGTAGCTTAAAATTTTCAGTAAAATCAAAGTTTTCTCCATTTAGAACTACAGATAAAATTTTTGGACTACTGCCATTTGGAACAAATCGAAAATAATATTCTCCTTTGTTAATATCAAATGTATTAGAATACACACCGTTAGTATACAAATCAGAACTTGCAAGAGTAATGTGAAATATTTCATCGATTTCCTCCTCAGGAGAATCTAATGAAAAATTTACAATGGAAATTATTATTATGAGAGCTATTGGAATTATGATAATTTTTTTATTCATTAAACCAAATCATTAATTCCATTATAAAAACAAATTTTCAATCACCCAAAAATTACATTCTAATTTTTATTTTTCTCGAATTTTTCTAGTCACATTTTCAATTTTCTTTAAATGTTCTAAAATCCATACATCATTAATTAGATTCATAATTTCTTCCATTTCAAATATTTTTGGTGTAGTTATACCTTCCTCAAAATCATAAAGTTTTATGAGTCTGTTTTTGATATTATCTGATTCAATCTTTTTATTATGTGCAAAATTATGTGCAAAATCATTTCTAATTTCTCTTATTTCATTAAGTTTTTGTTGAATTTTTCTTCTCGTTTTTTCATCAATCTCCTTTTTGAAACCAATATGATATTTCATTATTCTTGATAACCAAACAATTTTTGTTCCAAATGAAGCAGTTCTATCTTCATCAAATACTGTTTTTGCCCATAATGGAAAATCGTTTTTATCTCTCAAAAATAATTCTGAAATAATTACAGTAAGTGTTGAATCCAATACTGCTGTATAACTCAAAAAATTTCCCCTAATCCTATTTACTAAATTTACATATTCTTTATCTGAAAGTGCTTTTGATTTGTCAGGTAACTCAAAACCAAAAATTTCATTCATAAATTAAAGCCTAAAAAATACTAAATAGATTTTTTGATTGCTTTTTCTTGTTAGTGAAATTTCACTTCCTGTAAAGCATTTTTTACACCCAAAATTAAGTATATTTTCTTAAAATGAACTTATGCCTAGTCTAAATAAAAAATGGACAAAACAAGAAAAACCAAGATTTACTGATAAAATTAGTGATACTATCAGACCTAAAGGTGCGCTCAAGCCAAGGGTTCAAACTGGAATTAAAAAATTACAATTACAAATTAACAAATTAGATACATTATTAGCTACTCTAAAAGAACGTGATGCAATTTTATTCCAAAGAATTGTTATTGCAACTCAAAACCATGATACTCATACAAGCAAAGTTTTAGGAAATGAATTAGCAGAAGTTCGAAAAGTCACAAAAATTATGAGTACTGCTAGAATTGCATTAGAACGAATTGAATTGAGATTAACGACATTTAGTGATCTTGGAGATTCTGTAGTAGCTATCATGCCAACTATGGATTTGATGAAAAATCTTAAATCATCTCTAGGAAAAGTAATGCCTGGAGCAGAACAAGAGATTGGTCAGATGGCTGAAATGCTTGGTGGATTTATGACTGAGAGTTTTTCAGGTGATGCTGCATTTGGAATTAATGAAACTACAAATGCTGAATCTGAAAGTATTCTAAAAGAAGCTGCTGCAGTTGCTGAAAGTTCTACTGGTCAAATGTTCCCATCTGTTCCAAATGCCAATCAAGAAGTTACAACAAAATTCCTTTAAATTTGAAACTTAACTTTCTATAGAATCTCTTGATTCTTTTATTCTCTTTACTCTATTACCTTCTTCATCAATAATTTTATCTACTCCTGAAAGCTTCTCGTTTAAATTATTGATAATTACACCAACCTCATCAGCTTCAGTTTCTACCTGTTTTCTCTTATTAGCAAGTTCTTGTATTCCTCTATTTTCTTCATCAATGTATTCATTCACTTTTTGAAGTTTTTCTTTGAGATTTTTAATATCAACAGATTCTTCTTCAATGTCCTTCTCTAGCAAAGTTCTCTTATCTTTGAGATTCTTTATCATTAAACCAACATAATCTATTGCCTCTTCTAATTTTGCACGTTTTCCCATTAATTCTCCAATACCAATTTGACTACTAGACTCAGTTTCTACTTGTTCCTCAACATTGGAATTTTCTTCATTTCTTTCCTCTACCATTTCCTCTACCATTTCCTCTCCTTCATCGTTTCTAAACTTATCAAACATTTTATGATTTCTCTTCCAAAATAAGAATAAAAGGTTTCTATGAATCTCAAAACTGCTTTAGTGAATGATTTTAATCAATTAGGAGAGAAATCTCTCACATTACAAAAATCTCTAATATTCCTTTTTTTAGTCAAAATAACCAATAATCTAGAATTTGAGGTATTTTTTTGAGATCAAATGCTGTTCCGCTATGTGTTCCGCTATAGAGTTTCAGAATGTTCCTCATTAACTAATTGATTCTATACAATAGCATGTCAAAACAACAATACAGGTCCGAAATGGGCATAATGGGTGATATCTTAGACGTAACCGCTGATGGCGGTCGTGACGGAATCATTGTATCTGCAATCTCTCGAAAGGCTAACCTTTCTCACTATGCAGTACTAGACAAATGTGAGAAATTGGTTGAAGCAGGCTTGGTAGAATCAATCAAAAATGATCGAAATAGAGTCTTCCAAATAACTGAAAAAGGACTAGAATTTTTTCAGGAATTTAAGAGATTTCAGGGATTAGTAGAAAACATGAATCTGAGGTATTAATCATATGAACCCAGAAACCAAACAAATTCATCGGAAAGAGTTTCCTGGAGAAGATGGAATGCTTTTTGTAAGGACTGATGGTATAATTGATACAATGATTAGGATACCTCTTTTGGTAGCTAGTTTGATAATTGTGGTAGCAATAATACCAATTCAGCCTTCATTCAGTTCTCCCAGAAACCTTGATCTAATTATTTATCCAGATGGAACTACTCATGTTTCTACTGAAATTGATGTAGATCCATTATCTATTGATTATGAACTTAATCTGTTTGGGAGTACTGTTGATAATTTTGTTGCCATAAATGAAAATGGATTTTTACTCAACCATGAAATTAGAGGAAATTCTGTTTTTATTGAAACATTTGCTTCATCTGTTATTACTGTAGAATATGATATTCATGATTTAGTATCTAAACAAAGTAGAGTTTGGACATTTAACTTAGATGCCCCTTCTGATTTTACATTACTATTCCCAAAAAATTCGGCAATAATTGGCATGACAAATCTCCCTATTGATATGCAATTAATCAATGATCAAAACCAATTAACCCTATCAAGTGGTGAAACTGAAATTAATTATCTTTTCAGCACTCCAATAATCACTGTTCCAGTTGATTCTTCATCCGAATCGAATTATCTGATATATGTTATAGTTGGTGGAATTGTAGCATCTGCTATTATAGCAACAATTATTCGCGTTAAACAAAGAACTACAAAATTAACACAAAACCAACAAACTACTTCGATTGAACAAATTGATACTGAAGAAATTTTTAAACTAAAACCAGATATCCGTGAGGATGATAAAGAGATAGTGAAATTTATTTCAAATAATGGAGGAAAAGCGCTTGAAAGTGAATTACGGAAAAAATTTTTACAACCAAGAACTACAATGTGGCGTGCAGTAAAAAGATTAGAACGTAATGGAATTATTGAAATTGAGAAGAAAGATTTGCAAAATCTAGTAAAACTTAGAAAAAATACGGAGGAAGAGGAATGAAAATTATAGCATTATTTACAATATTTGTATTAATTTTTGGAACAACATCTTTTGTTAATGATGCATACGCACAAAATGATCTTAGTATTTTACTCCGTATTGCTACACAGGCAGACAAACAAATTCAAAACCAATTACATCAGGTATATGGTAATGATGTGCCTGAAAAAATTCAATTTCTATATGACAAAGGACACATGACAGTAAATTCATTAGAA